>NZ_CBYL010000010.1 GCF_000577335.1 Faecalispora jeddahensis
CCCTCTCCCCCTTGGAACCCCCTCTCAACGACCAAAGGCGCTGCCTTTGGAAACAGGGAGAAGCTCCCGCTCTGGTTCTGTTTCACGCACAGGCATAGCCTGCGCGTGAAGCAAGTGCGTAAGGGAAGCTTTCACGTCTGCAAATGATATGAAAAGCGCTCTCGAGCCAACAAAAAAATGCAGCGAAGCCGCATTCCCAAAACTGCGAGCCAACGAGAGCGCTCTGAAAATGACCGCCGACGGACGAAAGAACTAAACTTTTGATTTGCTGTTGATAGGAGAGTGGGCATTTTCATTGGAGCGCCTTTTCAGTAGCTTTTGGCGTTGCATTCCAGAACTTGTTCCCCAAAACGGATTCCAAAGGTGTCCTTTGGCGAGCCTTTGCTTACTTTCGTCCTTTCACGAAAGTAAGTGCCCGCCCCGGCACGAGGGGCAGGCCTGCATAAGCAGAATCTATATGCGGGAGAAATTCCGCTAAAAAGTTTTCATTCGCTTTCAAACAGTCTTGACTTTTGTCGGTAAAAAATATACAATACTTTTGTCGGTAGAAAGGAGGGGGTGTGTGCCGACTAAAAAAATGGGGCGGCCCACCGATGAACCAAAGCCAATTCGCCTGGACATTCGTATTAGTGAAAATGATGCTAAAATACTGGATGATTATTGCAAGCGAACAGGAAAGAAACGGCCTGAGGCCATTCGGGACGGGATCAAATCGCTCAAAGAAAAATAGAAAGGAAGCGGCGCTCCGTCGGTAAGGATTTACGCCACTTCCTCCAGCCAACAGATGCCCGAAAGCACATGTGGCGTAAATAGTATAACATGCGCAGTCAGTCTTTTCAAGGCACTGTTAGAGACCATGATGATGTATGACCAGCATTTTAGAAGAACTGCTTACAATGACGTACCGCAGATCGTTGAATATATTTATTGGTGGAAATTTAACACTTGACTTTTTGGCGGCACTTAATTGTGAGGATATTATTGGCAAAGAAAGGAGGCTGGCATGCCAAAAAAAGCAAGAGGGCGACCGGTTTCAGATAATCCCAAGACCTTACGTGTTGATGTACGCCTGACCGAAGCAGAATTGCGTTTACTCGATGAGTATTGCAAACAAAAAGGCGTTTCGCGTCCACAAGGATTACGTGACGGTATTGATGCTCTCAATAAAAAATGAAAGGAAGCGGCGCTCAACTCGACAAAGCAAGACGCCACTTCCCCCAAAGCAACAGATGCCCGAAAGCACATGCGGCGTAAATAGTATAACATGCGCTGTCATTCCTTTCAAGGCACTGTTGAAAACGATCCATATAGAAATTATCATAACCCTATTGACTTTTTATCCGTACGATAATATAATTTACATACGGATAAAAAGTGAGGTGATCAATTGAGTCCGAAAACAGGCAGACCCCATTCCGATAACCCCAGACAAATGCGAGTGGAAACAAAAATGACAACAGCAGAACTGGAAAGGCTTGACTATTGTTGTAAGGTTAGCGGGAAGTCACGTTCAGAGATTATCCGAGAAGGCATTGATGTTGTATATGCGAAACTGAGTAATCCTGAACAAAAATGAAAGGAAGCGGCGCTTCACCCGACAAAGCAAGACGCCACTTCCCCCAAACCAACAGATGCCCGAAAGCACATGCGGCGTAAATAGTATAACATGCGCAGTCAGTCCTTTCAAGGGATCTGTTGGAAACGATAAGGAAAGGATGAATTGTATGACCAGCATTTTAGAAGAATTCGCCTACGGCAACCTATCGCCGGAGGTACGCTCTTTCCGGTACGATTCCGAATACGAAGAGGTCATGCGGGTACTGTCCCTGAATGAGGAACACCTTCTTGCAAGGCTAAACGAAGAGGACAAAAGACTGTTTGAAAATTATATAGGGACCCAGAAAGAACTGAACAAGCTCACGGCAGTCGGCAATCTGGTTTATGGCTATCGGCTGGGGCTCACCATGGCGGCCGAAGCCTTTGTCGGGATGGAGGATTTGTTTCAAAACGGATAAGCGGATGAACATAAAAGGCGTTCCGCCCGGAACGGCAATTATGTCTGTGCGGAACGCCCTGTAACCAAAACAGTAAAATCCCTCCCGGAGCAAGTCTGGGAGGGATTTTTCATAACCGGGGTTCCGGCTGAATATGATTCAATAGAGACAACAAAAAAGAGAGACTATTTTTCAGCACTTTGATTGCCGCATTTCTCTTTCTCTTCTTCTCCTTTTTCTTCCCTGGGCGGGGGCTTTTTTGCAAACAACTCCCGCACGCCGATGAAAAGCAGCATCACACCGAAAATCCGCCGCAGCCAGACAACGTCCAGCCAGCCCGAAAGAAAAACGCCGCCCAGCGCGCCGACAAGGCCCGCCGCCGCTGCCGACAGTGCGGTGCGGAAATCGATCAGCCCCTTGCGCACATAAGAAAACAGGGCCAGCACGGCGCAGGGGATAAACAGAATCAGATTGATTCCCTGTGCGGCACGCTGATCCAGTCCGGCAATTAGTGTCAAATAAATAATGAGCACGCCGCCGCCGCCCATTCCCATAGAGCCCAGAATGCCCGAAATCAATCCGGCCAAGGCCATCCATATCCATTCCATCAGAACAGCATCCTCCATGCGGCCCACAGCATCAGCGCGCCGAACAGGCGGCGCAGCAGCATTCTGTTCAGCCGGGGCAGCGCCCACGAGCCGATGACAGAGCCGGCCAGCATCCAGGGCAGATACGGCAGAGACTGCCCGATCGTCACGCTGCCGCGAAATAAGTACAGCCCGGCGCTCAGCACGCAGATCGGCAAAATCACCGCTACGGAGGTTGCGTGGCTTTTTACGACAGGCAGACCCGATTTTCTCAGCATGGGCACGATCACCATGCCGCCGCCCGCACCCAGAAGGCCGTTTGCCACGCCCGCCAGAAAGCCGCCCAGCACGCGAAAGGTTCGTTTCATACCGACACTCCTTTGCGGCTTATTCTGTCCCAAAAGGAGTGAAAAACACGCAGAATCCGGTATCTAAAACAAAAACGCCCCTGCAGCAAAAATGCTGCAAGGGCTGATTCTTGTTATAAATGGCCCGCCTGGCCGTAACGAGCGAAAAAAACCTGCTACTTAACAGCAGGTGGGTGCCCTCCCAACGCTTTCATGCTCCCTTCTTCCGACCAAAGGCCGGGAGGTCTGCAATCCGCCGCCGGAGCCGGGCTCCCGATTCAAACATTGTAGGGTTAATTTGCATCGGTCCACGCACCAGGCAGGAAGAACACTTTCTTGTTCCTGCAAGCATTAGTATAACAGAAAATCACGAAAAATAATTCTGTTAAAGAAATTATTCGTCGCTTTCGTCAGAAATATCTTCCTCTTCGTCATACAGTTCGTCGAAGCGGCTTTCAAAGAGCTCTGCCAGCTTATCCAACAGTTCCTCGTCCTCCACTTCGGCCAGCTGCTGCTCGCCGTCTTGTTCGATTGCTTCGAAAATATAGTAAGTGCCTTCAGATTCCACGCTGTCCTGCGGGTTTTCAAAGGTGGGTAGCAGAGCATAGAAGCAGCCGTCTTCGTTGTCGATTACGTCCAGCACTTCAAATTCATGCTCGTTTCCTTCGTCATCCACCAGAGTCAGAACATCTGGGCCGAATTCTTCGTTCATATTGTCATCTCCTTATTCTGTTAAAAGGTATCATTATTGTACCGTTGTTCCATGGCGAAGTCAATAAAAAATTTCTTTGAAATAAAAACAACATAATTTATACGAAAAAATAGAAAAAACTATTGACATTTACTGAATCAATGGTATAATATAGTTGCAAAGGGAAAGGATATTGGTAGCAGGCGGATCAGAAAAAACAGCTTCGGCGGTTTTGTTCTGATAAAAAGCTTCAGGTGCCGCCACAAAAATGGCTGCATAAGGGGCTTTACGGAAGTGACGCCTGGGATCAACATTCGTTTGAAAGGGGTGAGTCCAATGGTACAAGAAGAAACGCAGCACCAGCCGGTCGGTCTGTTGGGCTTAGACTGCCTGGGATGCAAAGTTCGTGCGCATCATTCAAACAGAAAGGGTTGAGTCCTAAATATCAGGTAACGTCAGTCACCGCGAATTCGGTTATCAAGTGCTTGGAACCGATCCGGCGGGATGGCCCCTGGGAATCACGTGGAAGTGCTCCCGTGTTCCATATTTGGCTCCCGAAAAACCTTTCAGTAGTGGGTAATGTGTTTCCAATGTTCCCTTAGGGTACCTTTCTTTAAAGGGTTTTATTCCAGAAATAATTGTTACAGGGCATGTAGTTAACGGAAAGTGATTCCCAATAGAACTGAAGGTATTGCAGTACGACGTATTTGTTGGTGTGATAAGATTCGGACCAATGCGTTTGAAATCGTAGCGGTGCAAAGCGAAGTAGAATTTTTATAGTTTGCCATAAGAGGGCTGTGACGATTCCGTCACAGCCCTTCTGAATTACTGGAGTTTTTTAATGCCCAGATTTTTTTAAAAGCAGTTTGTGCTTTTAGCGTCCCCCGCAGATGCGATTCCGATAAAAGCTTTCAAAAAAGGCTTCCCTCATTGGAGGGAAGCCTTTTGCTGTTTTTATTATTTCGATCAATCAGCCGGCGGTGGAAGAGCTGCCGGTGTCTTTCTGAACGAACATGGTGGGCTGGTACGAATCAATTGCCTTGTCGTTGACAGTGATATCCTTGGATTCCTCGGCAAGCTTCGTCATCTCATCCTCGAATTCCTGATGCTTCATGTTGCCCAGGACTTCGGAACGGGTGCTCGCGTTCGAAATCTGTGTTGCAGTCTTTTTCGTCACGTCGTTTTTCACGACGAGCAACGCGGCGCTCACGGTGGAAAGCGTAATGGTCTTGGCTTCGCCGGCCTTCATGCCGTTAATCAGGGAAATCAGATCGGTGGGATAGCCGGATTCCTCGTTGAGCAGCGTTGTTACGTTCTGGGAGGGAGCGTAGTCGAGGCTCAGCTTCTTCTGCACCGCGGTGGAAACCGCGTCGAAGGTGGTGCTGCCCTTGTTCAGAGCCGCGGCCTGATCGTCGAGGAACTGCTTGTACTCCTTCTCGGTCTTTTCATCCAGCGCGGCATACGTGGTGGGGTTGTACAGCGGGATCATCACATAGGAAAAATCGGTATAATTCTTTTCAAAATACGTCTTCAGGTCGGCATCGCTGACAGCCTTGGAGCCTTTCGCTCCATAGATCGCCTCGAATACCTTGGAAGATTTTGTGTTGAATTCCGCAGTGGCCATCGAGAAGGATTCCTTCGAGATGCCGTAGCCCTCCAGCGTGTCTTTGTAAGAGGACCACTGGCTGGTCGCCGTGCTGTCAATCTCTTTGGTCTCCGCGTCGGTCAGCGAAAGCTTCAGCTCTTTCATCTTATTATCAATGACGAACAGCAGCTTGGTGTAATCCAGCGCTTTCTTCTTGATCCACTGGGTTGCGTCGGTATCTTCGATCTTCTGCTCCAGAACCGGCTTTGTGGAATCCTCCACCTTGGTGGAAGCGTTCTGGTAGGCCAGATATTCATAATAGATATATACGCCGATGGGGAGGGTTTTCTCATTTGTTTTGGCTGCCCAGGTCTTGTCCGGTCCCGAGCAGGCCGTCATGCCTGTCAGCATCGCAACGCAAAGAAGAGATGCCGTCAGTCTTTTCAGAAAATTCATACGTCACACTCCGATTTCTTGAAATTCATGGCTGTAATCAATAACACTTTAAAAGCGATTTCCTTCTCCGCTGCGAGCAGGGAAAAGAAGAAAAATCTTCCATTTTAGGGCATCTTAAAGTGATATTACTATAAACTATACACGCAGAAAAAGCCTTTGTCCAGTCATTGATGGAAATCTCATCCAGCTGGAGCATCAGTCCTTTGTGTCCTGCATGGCGCGAAGAGCTTCCCGCAGGGTTTCGAGCGGAGACGCTCCCTTGGTCTCGCGGACGCTGATATATGGCTTCGAGCCCGCACTGAGCATCACGCGCGAGCGCAGTGCGCTGATCATGGAGGAAATGCGCTTCATATCCACATGCTCCACAAACAGCAACAGCGTTGGGCCCTGCTGCTTGATCTCGTACACGCCCAGAGAGGCCGCCGTGTTGCGCAGCAGCGCTACATCGATCAACCCGCGAACAGAGATCGGCGGCTCGCCAAAACGGTCGATCAGCTCGTCGAGCACGTCGCTTGCGTCGTCGTCGCCGCGAATATCCGCGATGCGGCGGTAGATTTCCAGCCTTTGGTTTAAGTTTTCGATATATTCCTCCGGAATATGCGCCTCGATCTGCAAATCCACCAAACATTCTCCCGGAGGCGGCGCTTCGCCCTTTTCCTGGCTCACGGCTTCCCCGAGCAGCTTTAAATACAGGTCGTAGCCGACGGCTTCCATATGGCCGTGCTGCTCACCGCCGAGGATGTTGCCCGCGCCGCGGATCTCAAGATCGCGCATTGCGATTTTAAAGCCGGAACCGAACTCGGTGAACTCGCGGATGGCCGAAAGGCGCTTCTGTGCAATTTCAGAAAGTACCTTATTCCGGGTAAAAGTCAGGTAAGCGTAGGCGCGGCGCGACGAACGCCCCACACGCCCGCGCAGCTGGTGCAGTTGCGAAAGGCCCATGCGGTCGGCATTGTCGATAATGAGTGTGTTCGCGTTCGGCACATCCACGCCGGTTTCAATGATCGTGGTGCAGACCAGTACGTCGATTTCCTGATCGACCAGACGGCGCCAGACCTCGGAGAGCTCGTTCTCGCTCATTTTGCCGTGGCCGATGCCGATGCGCGCTTCGGGGATCAGGGCCTGCAGTGTGGCGCTGACACGGTCGATGGTGCCGATGTCGTTATGCAGGTAATACACCTGGCCGCCGCGCCGCAGCTCACGGCGGATGGCGTCCGCCAGAATGCCGTTGTCGTGCTCGAGCACATACGTCTGCACCGGGTGGCGGTCATGCGGGGCCTCCTCAATCACAGACATATCGCGGATGCCCGAAAGCGCCATATTCAGCGTGCGGGGGATGGGAGTCGCGGAGAGCGTCAGCACATCCACGTTCTTGCAAAGCTCTTTGAGCTTTTCTTTCTGGGCCACGCCGAAGCGCTGCTCCTCGTCGATGATGACCAGCCCCAGATCGCGGAAGCGCACATCCTTCGAAACCAGCCGGTGTGTGCCCACCACAAAATCCACCTCGCCGCGTTTGAGACGGCTTAAAATTTCCTCTTGCTGTTTGGGCGAGCGGAAGCGGGACAGAAGCTCCACCCGTACGGGGAAACCCTCCATCCTCTTGATGATCGTTTGGTAATGCTGCCACGCAAGGATTGTAGTGGGTACCAGCATGGCGCACTGTTTGGAGTCGCTGACGCACTTGAACGCGGCGCGCAGGGCCACCTCCGTTTTGCCGAAGCCCACGTCGCCGCACAGCAGGCGGTCCATGGGGGATTCCCGTTCCATGTCGACCTTGATTTCTTCAATACAGCGCAGCTGATCCTCTGTCTCCTCAAATTCAAAGTGGGATTCAAAGTCGTGCTGCCATTCCGTATCCGCGGCGAATGCGTGGCCCCTGGCGTTCATACGCTGTGCGTAGAGCTTGATCAGCTCCTTGGCCATGTCTTTTACGGCGGAGCGGACACGCGCCTTGGTCTTCTGCCAGTCGGAGCCGCCCAAACGGTGCAGGCGCACCTGTGCGTCCTCCCGCGGGCCGATGTATTTCGATACCAGATCGAGCTGCGTTACCGGCACATACAGCGTGTCGTTTTTGGCGTAGCGCAGCTTGAGGTAGTCCTTGACGATGCCCTGCATGCTGATTTTGTGGATGCCCTCGAACACGCCGATACCGTGTGCGGAATGCACCACATAGTCGCCGGGATTCAGGTCGGAAAGGCTGTAGATCTCCTGGCTGTTTTTCGAGCGCTTGCTGCGGCTCTGTTTGCGCTGAGAGAGCAGACGCCCGTGGGTGATGAGCCCAAAATGAGCGCCGGGGTATTCCATACCGGCGGAAAGGCCCCCTTCCGTCACGATGACCTGCCCGGGCGAAAGCTGCTGCGGGTCGGCAAGATACACGGCATTCACGCCCTGATTCTGCAGGTCGGCGGCGGTGTTCTGCGCCGCGCGTTCACTTCCGGCCAGAACCACGCAGCACCAGTGGTTGTGTAGCATCGCCTGCACGTCCTCGGTCAAAAGCTGCATGCTGCCGCTCCATACCGAATTCTGGCGCACGTTCATATTTTCCAGCACGCGTACCGGGGTTTCGTAGCTGCCGCGCGCAAAAGCATCCAGATAGATCGCGCCGAGAGAAATAAATTGCTCCAGCGCGTACTGCCAGTCTTCGCTGTAGGTGTCGAGCCCGCGGCACAAAATGCCGTGGGAAAGGTAGTCCTTTAGATCCTCGCCCCACTGCCATAGCGAAGTGCGGACCTTTTCCTTGTTTTTGACCGGCTCTGAAACAAACAGCAGGGTGTTTTCGTCCGCATAATCAAATACGGTGGCAGGCTTGTCATAAAGAAAGGGAATAAATTTATCCGCGCAGCCCAGCATGGCCCCGGCAGAGAGCTTGTCGGCCTCGGCCTCCAGAATCTCGCGGGCGGCGGCCGCTGTTTTGCCGCGCAGGGTCGCGGCGTGGCGTCGGATTTTTTCCGCCAGTATGGCCGGATGTTCGATCAGTGCTTCTACCGAAGGGGCGATCGTGATCTCGTCAATGGAGGAGGTGCGGCGCTGCGTTTCACGGTCAAAGAACGACAGCGTGTCGATCTCGTCACCCCAGAATTCCACGCGCACGGGATGCTCCGCGTCGGGCGTGAAAAAGTCGAGAATGCCGCCGCGCAGCGCAAACTGACCGGTACCCTCGATCTGGTCGGCGCGCTCATATCCGCACGAGACCAGAATGCTCACGACCGCATCCGGCGTGATCTGCTGGGCGGTGCGCAGCGTAACGGTGCGCCGCCGCAGCTCTTCGGGCGGCAGTGTATACTGGAGGGCGGCATCCATGCAGAAGATCACGCAGTCACAGCCGCCGGTCAGGTAGCACGAGAGGGCGTGCAGGCGCTGATGCTCGTATTCGTGCGAGCTGCCCTGTGTATCGCGGAAGTTGAAATCGCGCAGGGGATACAGTGCGGGGCGCATGCCCATGGCGGTCAGGTCGTCGAAAAGGCGCTGCGCTTCCGATTCTTCGGAGGCAGCAACAAAGGCTCTGCGTCCGTTCAGGGCGCAGAGCGAATAGATGATATTGGCCTTGTGGATCCCCGAAAGCCCTGTGACGGCTGCCGGGAGCGACTTGGATTTTACAGCCTGATCCAGCGCGGAGAATTCCTTCAGCGCGCTGACGGCGGTGGTGAGAAATTTCATGGAAAGCTCCTTGCATTACGGAAAAAGATCATCCGGATTCGCTTCCTTATTCAGAATACGAAACCAAACAGGAAAAGTCGGTCGGATTTTGCGGCGGAGCGAACGGTTTCAGGAATTAAACCGGTTCATGGCCTCATCGGTTTTTCCCTGCACCATCAGTTCGAGTGCCTGAATCGCGTGGTCAATAGCCTCGCTCAGGTTTTTCGCCTCCTGCGCAGAAAAGGTGGAAAGCACCCAGTCTGCCAAGTTCCACTCGGGGTTCGGCTTGGCGCCGATGCCGATTTTCACGCGCGGGAACGCGTCGCTGCCCGAAAGGTAGATGATATTCTTCATTCCGTTCTGCCCGCCGTCGCTGCCCTTGCGGCGAATGCGCAGGTGGCCCGGCGCGAGCGAAATATCGTCGAATACGATGATCACCTGCTCAGGGGGAAGCTTATAAAAGCGCATGGCCTCGATCACGCTTTGTCCGCTCAGGTTCATAAAGGTGGAGGGCTTCAAAAGCAGCACCTTTTTTCCGCCGAACGTCGCTTCTGCGCACAGGCCTTTGAATTTCAGGCGGTCGATTTTCACGCCCAGCGTTTCGGCCAGGCGATCCAGCACCATAAAGCCGGTGTTATGCCGGGTCTGCTCGTACTGCCGCCCGGGGTTGCCAAGGCCGACAATGATTGCCTGTACGGGGCCGGGAATGACCGCGGGCCGGGAAAAGATCGATTTAAGCATGATGACACCTCTGCTGGAAGAAATTCTGGAAAAGGCTTATGGCGGGACGGAAAGATTCCGCCCCGCCAGACCGCCGAAAAGTAGTGCAACCGTAATATAATCAAACCATTTTGCTTTCTGCGCCGCTGTATGCCCGCAGGGCGGTTTTCGCTCCGCAAAGGTCAGTCGCGTCCAAACAAGGATGTTTCTGCCTCTGCCGTGTTTACCGCCTTACAGTTTCAGCGGCCTGCAGATTCAGGCTCGGCGGGACGGAAAAAATTCCGTCCCGCCCTGAATCAGCTTTGTATCAAAAATGGGGCAGAGGTACCCCTGCCCCGCATCCGGCATTCCGTTTGTGCAGAATCACACAAACATGGGGGAAACCGGCTTGTCTTCGTAAATGCGCTCGATGGCTTCTGCAAACAGGGGAGCCACCGGCAGAATCGTAAAGTTCGGCAGACGCTTCTCTTCCGGTACCGGAACGGTATCCAGCAGGATCAGCTCCGAAATACAGCTGTTCTTGATGCGCTCCACCGCAGGGCCGGAAAGCACGCCGTGTGTTGCGCAGGCGGTCACTTCGATCGCTCCGCCGACTTCCACCAGAGCGGTGGCGGCGTTGCACAGAGTGCCGGCAGTATCGATCATGTCGTCTACCAGAATGACTTTTTTGCCGCGAACGTCGCCGATGATGTTCATGACTTCGGACACATTGGCTTTCTGGCGGCGCTTGTCGATAATCGCCAGCGGGCTGCCGATGCGGGCGGCAAAATTGCGGGCACGGGTAACAGAGCCGAGGTCGGGGGAAACCACGACATAATCATCGCTGTTGTTGCCCACTCTGTCTTTCAGGAAAGAAGAGAGAATCGGAGCGCCCAGCAGGTGATCCACGGGAATGTTGAAGAAGCCCTGAATCTGAGGTGCGTGCAGATCCATGGTAAGGATCCGGTCGGCTCCGGCGGTGGTGATCAGATCAGCCACCAGCTTTGCGGAAATCGGGTCGCGGGCCTTGGCCTTACGGTCCTGGCGGGCATAGCCGAAGTACGGAATAACCGCGGTGATACGGGCGGCCGAAGCACGCTTCATCGCGTCGATCATGATGAGCAGCTCCATGATGTTGTTGTTTACCGGCGCGCAGGTCGACTGCACAATAAAACAGTCCGAGCCGCGAACAGATTCAAACAACGACATGGCAATTTCCCCGTCGCTAAAGGTAGAAACCTCTGATTTCCCCATGGGCAGGCTAAGGCAATCTGCAATTTGCCGGGCGACTTGCGGGCTTGCGTTCGCCGCGAAAATCTTGATATCCTTACCATGAAAATTCATTGAAAAAATCCCCCTAAACAGTTTGGCCGCCAAACGGCGGCGGTTTATAGACGTTAGTGTATCAGTACGCGCTTTAGGCGCGCAGAGTGGTGAATGGGTCAGGCGTTTGTTCGTCTTTCAGGGTAATGCCGCGGCACTGCACATTTTGCAGCACGCAGCGGTCTCCGGCGGTGGTGTCCTCCAGCAGAGCGTTGGGGCCGACGATGCAGCCCGCGCCGATGCAGGTGCGGCCGGTCAAAATGCTGCCGGGCAGAATTTTGGTATCGGGTCCCACGGTTACGTCGGGCCCGATGAGAATGCCGTCCGGGCAGGGAATATCGACTCCATCAGCCATCAAACGCAGTAAAACATTCTGTTTGGCGATCGAGTTCAGTTCAGAAAGCTGTTTTCGGTCATTCGCGCCCAGCACGACATTGCTGTCACCGGTTAAAAATGCGCCGGCGCGCTGGTCACGCGAAAGGAGCAGCCGTATCGCATCGGGCAGATAATACTCGCCCGTGCTGTTCTTATTTTGGATATCGTGCAGCACCGAAAGCAGACTGTCTACCCGGAACCAGTAAGCCCCCGAGTTGATCTCCCGAATCCGCTTTGTCGGCGCGTCGGCTTCTTTTTCTTCTACAATGGCACGTAAAGCACCCGTTTTGCTGTCGCGCACGATGCGTCCGTACCCGAACGGGTCGGTCGGCTCTGCGGAAATCACCGTAACGGCCTGTCCTTTTTCCATATGCTCCGCCAGAGCAGAGCGGATGGTTTCGGGGTCAAGAAACGGCGCGTCGCCGCTCAATATCAGTACGTTTGCGCCGCTGTGGCTGCGCAGGAACTGCTCCGCCATCATAACGGCGTGCGCGGTGCCTTTCTGCTCCGCCTGAAACACATGCTCAAAAGGAGCGGTACGCTGCTTTGTTTTGGCTAAGCCATCCAAAAAGGATTCCACTTCGCTGTGCAGGTGCCCGGTTACGACGCATACGTTTGAAACTCCGGCGCCTTCCACAGCGTCGATCACCCACTCGAGCATGGGCTTGAACAAAACCTGACACAATACCTTGGGCCCTTGGGACTTCATCCGCTTTCCCTCACCCGCCGCAAGGATAATGGCACAGTTTTCCATAGTGAATCCTCCGTCAGTTTCGCAAATAATCATACGGTATTATTATCGCATATCATCAAAATTTTTCAAGACCTATTTTGTTGTTTTGTTAAAAGATTGTTTCTATTGCGTTAGAAAAAAGACGATTTCTATTCTCTTTTTAGAGAAAATCTGCACTTTACTTCTTTTAAAGCAAAGTGCAGATTTCAC
Organism: Faecalispora jeddahensis; assembly: GCF_000577335.1. Lineage (GTDB taxonomy): Bacteria > Bacillota > Clostridia > Oscillospirales > Acutalibacteraceae > Faecalispora > Faecalispora jeddahensis. The sequence goes on from NZ_CBYL010000010.1 coordinate 12,637, forward strand.
AGAGAGGAATTCCGCTGTTTCGGGCAGATGAAATTCCTCTAATATTTCATTTTGACAGTACCATTATTTTACGATGGAAATGGTGGTGCTGGCAGTCTTTTCGCCGTTGATGTATACGCCGCCATACTGGCCGGCTTTTCCGACCGCCTTTACCAGGTACAGATAGTCGTTGCCGCGCTTGCCGTTAAAAGTGACTTTAAAAGAGCTGCCCGCCACGTTAAAGGTGGGCTGCTTGCCGTTGAGAGAAGTAATCTTGAACTGGTAAACGCCGTTGGCTTTTATGTTCAGGTGCTTGCCGGTATCGCTCTTGTAGGTACCAGTCGCAGCAGGGGCCACAACCGGTGTGGTGGTGGGCTGGGTTGTGCCGGTCACCTGAGAGGACGAAACGGGAGCGGAGGAATCTACATAGAAATAAGCGTAGAAGGTTTCGGGGTTTTCACCCGTAGAGTTTACCACGCTGGTCTGAATAGCGATTAGTTTTCCGGCGGATGCGGCGGGAATCGTGTAAGAGGTTCCGCCGTTCTGCAGGGAAATATAATCCTGTTCCTCTGCAAAAGCGCCGCCGCTGTTCTTGGCGAAATAATTCACGGTTGTGTGGGTAGACCCTGCAAACTGATATCCGGCAGCAGGAGCAACCGAAAGAACGGCTCCAACAGGAACGACGGCGTAAGAGATTTCCTTCTGCTTGACAACATCAACAAAGATGAGGTCGCCTTCACCGGTCATTTGAGGAACCGCTTCCACAAACGGCAAAGTCTCCGTTTTCTGAGCGGTTACGGAAGAGGCTGAAAAAGTACCGTATTCATAATTGGTCTGTTTGACGCTGTCCGTACCCAAAAATCCACCGACATAACCCGGTACAGCCGTTGCTGCGAATGCGGTTGTAGAAACGCTTACCGCCATGGCAGTTGCTAAAAATGCTGTTAAAATTCTTTTTTTCATGTAGATTCCACCTCTTATTTTTCTATTGTTTATTTCAGTACAATCCATCTGCCGGAATTTTTGCGGCGTACAGGCTGCTGTTCAGCGAATCAAAGAGATTTGAAAGGCCGCCGTATGTAAGATACCGCTGTGCGAGCCTCCTTTCATAAAAATCAATTTGCAGCGAATGAATTGCTTCTGTGATAGGTAGGTCAGCGGGTCGGGTGTTTTCTGCCCGCTGAAAATAAAAAAAGGACGCAGTGAAACGAAAATTTTTTCACGTCACAAGCGTCTTGAAAAACAACTGTAAGCAAATATTGCTGCAATCGGTACTCCAACAGGGGCACGAAAAGTGGGGACCGGTTGCAGAATTTCACTGTACGGTTTCCGAATCCGTTGTGGATGAAGACGGTGGCCCCGTATTACTACAGAAAGAGCGGGGAATGCTCTTTCTTGTTCTTGTACCGAGCTTTATCTGGGTATTTAGTTTCCAAATTATACCATACCATTCTGTTCACCTGCAATAGATTCGATCACTTTTTTCTCATTTAATGAGAAACCTACAGAAAAAGTGTGACCGCACAGTGCGTAATGGAGGGGAACTTGTAATTATTGATAATTCTGTGACGAAATATTTGTGAAAGAATTACTAATCCCATGATTTCGGGCTTTTCCAGCGATCAAACAAGGAAGAATCTTCATAAAAAATTATTATATTATATGTAAAATAGGATGGATTTTTAATGATGATTTTGATATAATCCACAATAGATGTCCAATCGTTTATCCTAACAAAGGATAACTGGTTCAATAGATTCCTTAAAATTATAGGAGGTAGAAGAATGAGTCATAAGTATGTGTACCTGTTTTCGGAAGGAAACGGCAGCATGAAAAACCTGCTGGGCGGCAAAGGAGCCAACCTGGCAGAAATGACGGTACTGGGAATGCCCGTACCGCAGGGTTTTACGATTACAACGGAAGCCTGCACCCAGTATTATAATGACGGAAGACAGATCAATGAGGAAATTCAGGGGCAGATTTCTGAATATTTGGCCAAGATGGAAGAAATCTGCGGCAAAAAATTCGGCGATGTCAAAAACCCGCTGTTGGTTTCCGTGCGTTCCGGCGCCCGTGCTTCCATGCCCGGCATGATGGATACCATTCTCAACCTGGGTCTCAATGATACCGTGGTGGAGGGTCTGGCCGCACTGACCAGCAATCCCCGCTTTGCTTACGACTCCTACCGCCGATTCATCCAGATGTTCTCCGACGTTGTGATGGAGATCCCAAAGAGCGACTTTGAGCGCGTGATCGACGCGAAGAAGGAAGAGAAGGGTGTCAAGCAGGACACCGAGCTCGACACCGAGGACATGAAGGACCTGGTCGTTCGCTTTAAGGCTTTGTACCGCGAGAGAAAGGGAACCGATTTCCCCACTGAGCCCCGCGTACAGCTGATGGAAGCTGTAAAGGCCGTGTTCCGTTCCTGGGACAACCCCCGTGCGAACGTATACCGCCGCATCAACGAAATTCCGTATGACTGGGGCACCGCGGTCAACGTGCAGTCCATGGTGTTCGGCAACATGGGCAATACCTCCGGCACCGGCGTTGCGTTCACCCGCAACCCTGCTACCGGCGAGCGCAAGCTGTTCGGTGAGTACCTGATCAACGCACAGGGCGAAGACGTTGTGGCCGGTATCCGCACTCCCGAGCCGATCGACCACCTGAAGGACACTCTGCCCGAGGTTTACACCCAGTTCGCAGAGACTGCTCAGCGTCTGGAAGACCACTACACCGACATGCAGGACATGGAGTTCACCATTGAAAACGGCAAGCTGTATATGCTGCAGACCAGAAACGGCAAGCGCACCGCGGCCGCTGCTCTGAAAATCGCCGTAGACCTGGTGGAAGAGGGCAAGATCAGCACCGAAGAAGCGGTTTTGCGCGTAGAGCCCAAGCAGCTCGATTCGCTGCTGCATCCCCAGTTTGATCCCGCCGAGCTGAAGAAGGCTCAGGCGATCGGCAAGGGCCTGGCAGCATCCCCCGGAGCGGCCTGCGGCCGTGTGGTGTTCAGCGCCGAAGACGCCAAGGCGTGGAGCGACAAGGGCGAAAAAGTTGTTCTCGTTCGTCTGGAAACCTCCCCTGAGGATATTGAGGGTATGGCAGTTGCACAGGGCATTCTGACCGTTCGCGGCGGCATGACCTCTCACGCGGCGGTTGTTGCGCGCGGCATGGGAACCTGCTGCGTATCTGGCTGCGGTGAGATCGCCATGCACGAGGCAGAGAAATACTTCACCTTGGGCGGCCAGACCATCCGCGAGGGCGACTATATCTCCATCGACGGCAGCACCGGCAGCATCTACGGCCAGGCGATGCCCACCGTGGAAGCCTCCATCTCCGGCGACTTTGACAAATATATGCACTGGGCGGATCAGGTACGCCGTCTGCAGGTTTACACCAATGCCGATACCCCCCACGACGCAGCTCAGGGCAAGGCGTTCGGCGCGCAGGGCATCGGCCTGTGCCGTACCGAGCACATGTTCTTTGAGGGCGACCGCATCAAGGCGATGCGCGAGATGATCGTTGCCAAAACCACGGATGCCCGCCGCAAGGCGCTGGCAAAGCTTCTGCCCTACCAGCAGAGCGACTTTGAGGGCATTTTCGACGTGATGGAAGAGCTGCCGGTCGTCATCCGCTTCATCGACCCGCCTCTGCATGAGTTCCTGCCCACCAAGGAAGAGGATATCAAAGAGATTTCCGAGGAGCTTGGCCTGACTGTTGAAGAGCTCAAAGAGGTTATCGCGAGCCTGCACGAGTTCAACCCGATGATGGGCCACCGCGGATGCCGCCTGACGGTTTCCTATCCGGAAATCGCAGAGATGCAGACCACCGCTGTGATCACCGCGGCGATCAATATTTCCCGCAAGAAGAACATCAACATCGTTCCCGAGATCATGATCCCGCTCGTCGGCGAGGTCAAAGAGCTCAAGTTCGTAAAGGATGTCGTTACCTCCACCGCGGATAAGCTCATCGCGGAGTCCGGCATTTCGATGAAGTATGAGGTCGGCACCATGATCGAGATTCCCCGTGCCGCTCTGACCGCGGACGAGATCGCGAAGGAAGCGGACTTCTTCAGCTTCGGTACCAACGATTTGACCCAGATGACCTTCGGCTTCAGCCGTGATGACGCCGGTAAGTTCCTCGATTACTACTACGAGAATAAGATTTACGAGTCCGATCCCTTTGCCCATATCGACCAGAAGGGCGTTGGCAAGCTCGTGGAAATGGCGACCGAGAAAGGGCGCGCGGCAAACCCGCACCTGCATGTCGGCATTTGCGGCGAGCACGGCGGCGATCCCACGTCTGTGGAATTCTGCCACCGCACCGGTCTCGACTATGTTTCCTGCTCCCCCTTCCGTGTTCCGATCGCTCGCCTGGCTGCTGCTCAGGCTGCGATCAAGGAAAAGAGAGCCGCTGCGAAATAAAAATAAAAAAATGCGGTCAGCAGCGCCTTTGCGGCGCCAGTGACTCTTGCATTACTCCGCATCCGTAAAATCAACGAACAGGGTGTGTGCCTCAGAAGCTTCGGCTTTTAGGGTACGCGCCCTGTTTTTTCCTTTGCGCAGAACCAAAAATCCGCGTCAAAAAGGGCAGGATACGTGAAGGCGCCAAATGTGCTTTTTGGAATAAAATAGGGAAACGCCATCCTTTTCCAGTCGCTTACCCGCGATTTGCCAGAATGATTACAGTTCCGTTATTCTCATTGACTTTTCATTTTTGTTCCCGTAATATATCGTCATATTATACAAGCAGCTTTGTTAATACCGGGAAGAAGGTGTTCAGATATGACGAATATCCGTCGTTGTTTGGCTGTAACACTTGTCGCATTTTGCACTTTTGTGTCAATGACGACAGGCTGTTCTCCGAATCAAAAATCAGTGGGAGTGACCGAGGTATCCAATGCGCAGGAAGCCCCGCAGACCGTGGTAAAGCCGGCCGGTCAAAGCATAGGGAAGCGCTTTGCCGCAAAGCCCGCAAAAAAGCCCCTGGTGGATCGCGGAAGCTTCAGCACGTCTTTTTTGACCCTTCAAAAAATGTACGATCTCGCCGCTGTTCCCACGTATGACGGATATAATCAGGCCACGCATCCCAAAATTCTGTATTTCCCCAAGCGCTGGAACGGGTATGAATACTGGATGTCTGTTACACCGTACCCTTTTGGAAATGATGATTATGAAAACCCCTGCATTGTCACCTCAAATGACGGGAAAACTTGGGTAATGCCCGCCGGGCTGAAAAACCCGATTACAGGAGTTCCCTCCGATGTGAAGATCGGCGCGCACTATTCCGATTCCCACCTGGTGATGTGCGGCAATAAAATGGAGATGTGGTACCGCTATAATAAAGGAAATCCAAAGACGAATCGTGCGGACTCCAGCACGGATTATTATTACCGCACCGTCAGCAAAGACGGTCTGAACTGGTCCGTGCCGCAGTTGATGCAGAAATCCAACAAGGGCCTGATCAGCCTTGCCGTCAACTATGAGGATAAAAAGTATGAGTTCTGGTATACCACAGCTCAAAAACGGCTGATGCATGCGGAAAGCGTTGACGGAGCGACGTGGAGTGATCCGCAGCAATGCTCCATCGAGCTGCCGGAAGGATACCTGCCGTGGCATCAGGATATGATCCACTATCAGAGCGTTTATTATCTGCTCCAGACAGGCATTCGGCAGAGGGATTATTCTTTCGCGCTGTTCTTGTCCAAATCCACCGACGGAATCCATTTTACGAAGGGTGTGCCGTTCTACCCGAGCGACAACCCGGTGATCCTGCATAAAACCTGGCTGTACCGCAGCACCGTATACGCGGACGGCGACACGCTGCGCATGATGATCTCGTACCGTCTGCCGCAGAAAAAGTGGTACATGGCCGCAGCCTCTGTTTCTGTTCAGCAGTGGAACGATGCGTGCGATTTGCAGAAGCCTTTGATTCTGCCGGACCCCACAATGAAAGCGCCGGCGCAGAAAAAAGCGGAAGAGAAGACTCCGCAAAAGATCGTTCCAAGTCTGGCCGCACAGATGGCGTCGAAAAAAATTCTTGCATAAACTCTTCCCCGCCCGGAATGTCGGAACATTTTATTGTTTCGGCGTCCCGGGCGGGGTTTTCTTTTGGATACACAATATGGTATAATCTAGTAAATTCTGCGGAAAAAGTCGAATTACCGCGAATGTGTTGAGCGAAAGGGGAGTTACCATGCTCTGGAAAGAAAAATATATGCTTGGGGTTCCGCTGATCGACGAGCAGCATCAGGAGCTGTTTCGGCGTGTGACCGATTTTGTTGAGATCGTCAGAAAGCCGGTTCCATGGGAGCAAAAGACCGAACGGGTCAATCAGACCTTGGATTTTATGAAGGATTATGTGGTTACACATTTTCGCGATGAGGAAAACCTGCAGCGCGAGCTGGGGTATCCTGAGCTGCCGTCGCACAGAAAGCTGCATCAGGAGATGGTGGCCTATGTGCTGGACGTTTCGCGCCAATATGAGGAAAATGGCTATCAGGAGCAGCTGATGCAGCAGTTCGCGGGGCGTCTGTTGGCCTGGCTGATCAACCACGTGGCCTCTGAGGATCAGAAGATCGCGAATTTTGCCAAAAGGAAGGAGCAGGAAGCTCATGAATAACACACTGCACCTTTCTTTTTTTGAAGCAACCCGCGAGGTGTTCGAGCTGATGCTCGATCTGCAGAAGATTTCGGAAAGCGCCATTGCGCCCGGGGAGGATGCCTGCGGCAACCTGTCTATTTCCATCGGCGTGACCGGCGATTTAACGGGGGATATTCTGTACACGTTCCCGAAAGAAACGATGCTTGAAATGGTGCGCATCATGACCGGTGGGATGGAAGTGAACGAGGTAGACGACTTTGTCACCTCTGCGATCGGTGAGATTTCCAATATCATCAGCGGCAAGGCAATGATCGCTTTGTCGGAAAAGAATGTCACCTGCGATATTCTTCCGCCGAAGGTCATTAAAAGCGAAGAGGGCGTATGTGCTTATCCGGTGGATTCCAACACGAAGATCAATACCGAGATCGGCAGCGTCGGCCTTGAGGTTCGCCTGCAGAGCAAATAACAACATATACAGAACAAAGCACCCTGAGCCGGGGATACGAACCGGCTCAGGGTGCTGTTTTTATGTTATTCGGATGTGTTCGGCTTCTCTTGGTCTTCCTGTGACGCAATAGAAGGAATGTGTATATTGAAGTACAGGCTCAACATCCGGATACTCACCGTAAGGAGTACACTGAGCAGTACGGCGACAGACTGCGGGACCTGTGTCCGGGCTAAGTAATACAGCAGTCCGCCCGCCACAGAGGCCAGAGCATAAATTTCGCGCCGCAGGATCACGGGAATCCGCTGTACCAGTATGTCGCGGATCATGCCGCCGCCCACGCCGGTGAGCATAGCGACAAAGATGCACAGGAAGGCTTCTTTTTCATACCCGGCAGAAATCGCTGCGTCCACACCGATTACGGTGAATACCGCCAGGCCCAGGGCATCAGAGATATAGTAGCTCCAGGTGTAAATGGGGCTTCCGCCGCTCACAAACCGGCGGAAGCGGCCGAGCGCCAGCAGAAGGAATGTAGTGATCGATGCAACGATTAAGTAAATGGGATTCACCAGTCCGACGGGGGGAGACACCCCTAGAATGATATCGCGCAAAACGCCGCCGCCGATCGAAGTGGTGACGGACAGCAAAAAAATCCCAAAATAATCCAGCTTGTGCTGCATGGCAATAATGGCGCCCGAAATCGCGAAAGCCACTGTGCCGATGACTTCAAACACAAGCAAAAGAGCGGTTGGCATATCGTTTCCCCCTCAGCGCAGGCGGCGTATCCGTCTGATCGCTATGTTATGCGTTAATTGAAAGCAGTGTTCCTTCCCCAGACGTCAGGAAAGCCGCGCAGCCGCAAAATCGTTTGATTCGCGGGACGCGTACTTTGGTCAAATCAGGCCCAGATGCCGCAGGCCTTTTTCAATTCCGCCGCAGAGCATGGAATCCGTTATATAATCGGCAACGGCTTTGGCTTCGGGCACACCGTTTTCCATGGCCACGCCGACCCCTACGGTTTTCAGCATGGTCACGTCGTTCGTGCCGTCGCCGAAGGCCACCGTATCTTTCAGTTCAATTCCGGTATGCTGGCAGAAAAAGCGGATGGCCTCGGCTTTGTCTTGATTTGGGAAGGACAGATCGCCCGAGTGGCCGCCTGGGTGCAGATTCAGCACCATCGAACCGGTAAACGCCGGTCGGCACCTCTCATAGTGACCCTGATCGGTAAAGATGCAGTCCACAGCGCCGGCCTGTACCTGCTCCGGTTCCCAGTCGGTGACGATGTAATCCCCCAGATTGTAAACCCGATTCAAAAGCGCGGTCATTTCAGGGGTTAAATTCCGGCCCCAGCCGTGGCGCATGCCGACAAAATTATAGGAAACGCCGAATGAATCGAAATGCTCCATGATTTCAAGCACGCGCTCGGGTGGGAAGAATTTTTGCAGAATCGTTTCTCCCTCGTATACCACATGGGTGCCGTTCATCGCAATGTAACTTGTAAAAAAGTCCCCGAACATCTTTCGGATGAACGGTTCCTGCCGACCGGAGCAGATGGCCACCCCGTGCCCGTTTTGCTTTGCAAGCTCAATGGCCTGCAGTGTTCCGTCCGGCACAAAATATCCCTCTTTGCCGGAGGCAAGCAGGGTTCCGTCTATGTCAAAAAAAATCATTTTTTTCAGTGGAATCACTCCTTACGGTGAATTTTATCGCGCCGTTATCATTATACCGCCAGAAAAACAGCATCGATTGTTCTCCGTAGAAAAGGCGGCAAGAAAACGCTGCTTTCGGCAGAGGGCTTGTTCGGCTGCTTCGCGATACATAATTGCAGGGCGCGGCGGAAACAATAGACCTTGAAAAATCGGAAAGGATCTGAATCCATGGAATATATCAAGGCTTTTGTGGTAGGCGGTCTGATCTGCGTGGTCGGTCAGATATTGATCGACAGAACAAAGCTGACCCCCGCCCGGATTTTGGTGATGTTTGTCACGCTCGGCGTCATTTTAACGGCGGTTGGCTTGTACGAGCCGCTGGTGCAGTTCGCCGGTGCCGGGGCCACAGTGCCGCTGTCCGGGTTTGGCTACGCGATGGCCAAGGGGACGGAAGAAGCGGTGCGCGAGCATGGCCTGCTTGGCGCGCTGATGGGCGGCGTTACCTCCAGCGCTGCGGGAATCGCGGCCGCAGTATTCTTCGGTTACCTTGCGGCGCTCATTGCAAAGCCGGGCGATAAGTCGTAACAAAACAAAACGGGCAGGAACGGGAACAAAAGCTCCTGTTACCCTGCCCGATTTTTTGCTTTCACTTACTGGATGGAGTAATCCAAATAATGCTCCAGCTCTTCTTCGTCCTTTTTCTTCTTTTCAAGGAACAGAAGCGTGGTCGTGACGATAGCAGCTACCGCAACGGCAGCGGAAACAATTCCAAGGATCAGTGCCAACGTATTGTTTTTCCTCATTACAAAACGCCTCCAAAAACAAATTAAGCTTCCCTGTGTTCATTCAATTCATCTGTTTGTCTTTATGATACCCAAAAATCACGCAAAAGTCAATTCACACGCAATCTGTAATGAAAAAGTAAAAAATACCACTCTCTTCCCGGCCGAAGCAGGAAAAAATCCAATCATCCTTCACGGTTTGTGATGGATTCGAATCACAAGGGAAGCGGACGAATGTGAAAAACGGTATTCTGAAAGTAAAAAAAGCAGAGCACAAAGCTCTGCTTTTCAATACAAAGATTTAGAAAACAACCTGCATCAGGACGCACTGGTTGTGTTCAGCTTGCGGGCAAGGGCAGACTTCCTTCTGGCGGCGGTTTTTTTGTGAAGGATTCCTTTAGCAGCAGCTTGGTCAATCTTCTTTATCGCAATACGAACAGCCTCCGCCTTGTCCTCAGCCTGAGCCTCAAGAGCAAGGTTGGCCTTCTTAATCTCTGTTTTCAAAGCAGAATTGATCGCTTTGTTCTGAAGAGTCTTAGTCGCGATTACCTTAACGCGCTTCTTGGCTGATTTAATATTCGGCATAGTCACACCTCCTTTGTCGCATCTGTCATGTAACAGAAATCTTAGCATAAAAAAAGAAAAAATGCAAGAATTTTTTCTTACTTTTCGCAAAGCCTTAATAACTTAATGAGTATATCACAAGAGAGGAGAAAATGCAATGATTTTTCGCACGGATTTGGCGATTGAAGCCACCGAAACGATTACGCATCCGTTCCCGGATATTTCACAGACCGAGGAGCAGCACGGCAGCTGTAAAATTACGCGCATCCGGGTAGAGGGGCCAGAGGGAGCAAAGCAGCTGAACAAGGAAATGGGAAATTATGTTACTCTTGAAATGCCCCCGATTTCAGACACGGTAGATCTGGAGGATGAGTGTCAGGAGCTTTTGCGCAAGGAAATCTCGGCTCTGCTGCCGGAGGAGGGCCTTGTGCTGGTGGCGGGGCTTGGCAACCGGCAGATTACGCCGGACGCGCTCGGCCCGCAGACAACGGCGCGGGTGCTTGCCACACGGCATATTAAAGGTGAACTTGCGCGGGTAACAGGGCTGACCGGCCTGCGCGGCGCAGCGGTGATCACTCCCGGCGTGCTGGGCGATACCGGTCTTGAAACGGTGGAGTTTTTGCAGGGAATCTGCAAGCAGCTGCATCCTAGCGCAGTTGTGGTGATCGATGCACTTGCCGCGCGCAGTCTGGCCAGACTTGGCTGTACCGTGCAGCTGAGCGATACCGGTATTTCCCCCGGCGAGGGAGTGGGAAACCTGCGCCCGCGCATCGACCAGCACACGATGGGCGTGCCGGTGATCGGCATCGGTGTTCCCACCGTGGTGGATGTGGAAACACTGGCGCTCGATTTGTTTGGGGGCGACCGCATCCGCACAGAGCGGAGCGAAGAAAAGCTGACGCCGCGCGGCGCGCGCATGGTGGTCACGCCCAGAGAGATCGATCTGCTGGTATCCAGAGCCGCCCAAATGCTGGCCATGGGAATCAACCGTGCGCTGAATCCAAGCCTTTCTGTAGAGGATCTGACAATGCTGACCGCACCGTAAGCGAAAGGTATATCCCCAAGCGTTGACGCATACCAATAGATAGAGTCTGTTTGGGGAGAAGCATATGAAGATTATCAATTTCAAAAAGAAAAAAAGAGGCGGAAGCTCGCCGCTGCGCAATGCGGCGGCTCTGGTGGTTGCCGTGATTTCCGTCGCCTGTTTTATCTCACGCCTTGGGCCGCAGGTGCTGGCCCAAAGAGAAGCGGCAGCGCTGGCTGCCGCCGGATTCATTATGCCCGACGGCGCGACGGCGCTTTTGCGTACAGGCCTTACGGAAGAGGATATCGATCAAAATCCTGAAACGGAGCACAACCAGCCGGAGGAATCCTCCGAAGCGGTGCGCGACCCGGCAGAGGTTGAGAGCTCCTCTCCCTCTTCTTCAGCGCAGGAAAGCAGCTCGCAGACCTCGTCGGCACAAAGCCAGGCGCCCGCGGTCAGCGGCTCCGGCGCACCGATTCAAGAGCTGGCGATTCAGAACTCCGGCGTACAGTATGGGAATATTTTTGTAAAAAATACCAACCAAAATCACAAAATTGACATTAAAGCTGAATTAGAAAAACAACCTGCGGTCAAAATACAAACAGACAGCAAGCCGCAGGTGCTGATTTATCACACGCACACGACGGAGGCTTATTTGCTGCAGGAGGCCACTTCGGTTCCGGCCGGTTCCGAAAGCAGAAGCACAGACGGTACCCGCAGTGTGGTGATGGTGGGCAACGCGATCGCAGCACAGCTGAAAGCGGTGGGGATCGGCGTGGTGCACGATACGACCATCCACGATTCCCCGGCATACAATGGCTCCTACAACCGTTCGAAGCAGACCATGGCCAAAAATTTGAAGCAGTATCCCAGCATTCAGGTCACTCTGGATATTCACCGCGATTCTATGACGACCTCGAACGGAACACGGTATAAGCCCACGGCAGTGATCAACGGAAAAAAAGCGGCGCAGGTCATGATTTTATCGGGCTGCGACGACGACGGTACCCTCGGGTTCCCGGACTGGGAATATAATCTGCGCCTGGGCGTGCGGGTTCAGAAGCAGCTGTCGGATTTGTACCCAGGATTGGCGCGGCCCCTCAATTTCTGTCCGCGTCAATACAATCTGAATATGACAAAGGGGTCTTTGCTGGTCGAAGTCGGTACCGAGGTCAACACGCTGGACGAAGCGGTTTATTCCGGCGAGCTGTTCGGCGCGGCCCTTGCCAAAACGCTTTTGGGGCTGAAGTAAATCCTCTGTCTTATATTGTATAACCGGTCATTTCTTCCTCTTCTTCGGCAGGGGAAGAAATGACGTCTTTTCAAGTGGTATTTCAAATCAAAAGGAGAAGCAATCGTGAAGGATGTGAAAGAAAGGCGCTGCTTTTGGGCGTCATTTTTTACAACGCTCTGCCTGATCATGTTGGTGTGCGGAATTATTACCGTAGATTACCAGACCGCGCGGGTCGGCTTTGGGCAGAGCCAGCCGCTGATTCAGGTACTGGTGAGCGAAGAGAAAACCAGCCTGAGCATCCATGTTCTGGGAGCGGGCGGAGAATGGGATATTACCGCGCTGGATCAATGGGTTCAGAACGCGGAAAACGTGGTGGTAACGGCTGTGGAAGAGGGTCAGAAGCTCCTGGAACAGATTCCGTTACAAAAAGCTTACAAATAAGTTCAAAGATTGCTTTTTACGACGATTTTTGCTATACTGATTCGTGTAAAAAAGACAGCAGGCTTTGGAATACAGGACCAGTGTAGGAATAATCGATGGAGGAATCGCGCATGTTCAGAAGAAAACAGGTAATGGTGTCTATGCTGACGCTGATACTGGGCTTTTCCCTCATTTGTACACCGGTTCTGGCGACCTCAACGGAGCCGGCCACAAGTGGACAAGGCCAGTCTCAGACAAACCCGGGTGACACGGGCTCCGTACCGGGCAGCACGCCGGGGCAGCAAAGCTCTTCGGCTCCGGCCAGCAGCGCGCCGCCAGCTCAGGAATCTTCTTCCGCTGTAAGCAGCAAACCGGCAAGCTCGTCTTCCTCTCCGGCGTCCTCCAAGACGACGTCGTCCCGCAGTACTTCCTCCAAATCGACGACAAAGAAAAAGGTCGTGTCGTCGCAGGCTTCTTCCTCTGAGATTTCCAGCAGTGAGATCGGGGAGTTCTGGGGCGTTTCAGAGGTTTCTTCTTCTGGCATTTCTCTGCCGCCGGCCGGTTCAGTCAGCGAGGTGGATAATCTGATCGCCTCAGGCGTGGAGGTTCAAACGCCGAAAACCATGAACTGGTGGGGGGTTCTCTCCTGGGCACTGATCGGCCTTGGGATTCTGATCGTTGTGATCGTATTGCTCAGCACTCTTCGCAGACCGCCTCCGGGTGGGCCGGGCCGCAAGCGTTATCGCCGCCATCCGTTCCCAACGAAGAAAAAGCGTCTGCTCAACGATAAATACTATCGTAATAAATACTATTAATGAAAACGCCTCCGGCTGGTTCCGGAGGCGCCTTTTTGTTCCGTTTTTCAGGGAAAAACACTTTTCGTCTGAATAGAGGGGGCGATTTGATGTAAAGCAAATCCCTTGTGGAGAGAAGGGGTTCCGGCAGTTTTACTGGGTCAAACGGTAAAAACCAACAGGGAAAGCGAAACTGGGGCTTCCTCTATCTGTAAAGTGGAAATACTTACCAATTAGAAATAGCCTATTTTTCTGGCTTTTGCCTGTTTTTGATTTTTCTATCTGTCAGAGCAAAGAAAAAGGGGAATCCGCCGCAGGCGGATTCCCCTTACTTATAATTCCAGTTCTGCGCGGAACACGATCACGGCGCTTCCCGAAATCCGGATTTCCACCGGCTCCTTGTTTTGCAGGTCGACTTCTACCGTAATGATTCCGGCCCGGCCGATGGCCTTGCCCTGCAATACGGAAAAACGCAGCTGCCCGTCTGTCGGCTGCTGGAATCCGTAGTGGGCCAGATACCCGCCCAGCGGTCCGTTTGCGTTGCCGGTAACGGGGTCCTCGCGCACGCCGCTGATGGGTGCAAACATTCTGCCGCAGTACAGGTAGTCGGCGTTTTGCGGCGCCGGTGCGAATACATAATAGCCGTTGCAGCCGATTTTTTCGCTCAGGCGGCAGAGCGCGTCCCAATCCGGCTCCAGATTGTCGAGAACCTCCTCATCCAGAATCGGAACTATGATTTTGCCGAACCCAGTAGAAACCTCCTGAATTGGCCAGCGCTCGCGCAGCTGCTCGGGGGAAAGGCGAAGCGCGGCACAAAGCTCCTGCTTTTGCGCCTCATCAAACGGAAGCCCCAGGCGGAAAAGCCCCTGTGTCATCGAAATACGGATGGAGTCGCTCTCGCGCATAATATCAACGGGCAGGATTCCCGCGCCGATTTTCTGCATGATCCGCCCGGACGGCAGGTTCTGTTCCAGCGCGCGCACATAGTGGGCCGCAACCGTGGCGTGGCCGCACATGGGTACCTCGCGTACCGGTGTGAAGAAGCGCACCTCTACGTCATACTCCGGGGAGTCAGAGGAAAAAACAAAGGCCGTTTCCGAATTGTTCAGCTCCCTTGCGATCTCCTGCATTTGAAATTCCGTCAGACCATCCGCGTCCAGCACAACACCGGCGGGATTCCCCCGAAACCGCTGTTCGGTGAAGGCATCAACCTGATACAAATGGTATTTTTTTGACATGTTTTTCCCTCCTGTAATAAATTCCGTCTCTTTTTTGAAGGCTTATGCTGAAATTCAGCGAACCGTACCGGAGTGGCTCCGGCGCGGAAAGCGTAAAAAACACCTACTTTGGGAGTGTGACTCTGCCTGCTTTCGGTCGAAATCGTTCGAAGAAACCACACGCAGCGGAAAAATATGAGGTAAAAGGATGGGAAGCTGCTGATTTTGATAAATATGAAATACAATATGTATATTTCGTCGGGAATTATCCGATCAGTAACATGGATTGTCCGGTTTTGCAGAGCCGGGGCGAAAAACAAAGAAACCCGCAGGCTGTATTCAGAAAAGACTCAGAGTACACGGGTTTCTCCGCCATCCGGCAGTATCTGTTTTTTGTATTGGTAAGTCTATAAATTTCTTAAAAAGTATTATTTGTGTTACGTTCTGTATATTTTATAGAAAGTTATCCTATTTGGATACAATTGATCTTACTTTGGAGAATTATGAGGGCAGAACGATGTCGTATGCCACCTTGCAGAACAGAAGAACCAAAGAAACGATCAGCATTGGTCGAATCACCTTGGTGTTATAGCGCAGAGCCAATCCGGAGCCGATGTAATTACCCAGAATGCCGAACAGCGCGCCCGGCAGACCCAGAACAAATAGTACCTTACCGGCCAGCGCAAAGGTTAACAGTGAAGAGATGTTGGACATCAGGTTGACCACCTTCGCATTTCCAGAGGCTGTGGTGGAATCAAAACGGGTCAGCCCGGTGAACAGAAAGATCAAAAACGTACCGGTGCCGGGGCCGAAAAATCCGTCGTAGGTACCGATCACAAAGCCGATGCCCATGGACAGCGCCGTCAGCAGCGAGGGATTGAGCAAAGTGTGTTCATCTGTTTCACCGTGATTTTTTTTCTTCTTTTTCAATGTAATAAAGGCGATGACAGGCAGGACGCCAAGCAGCAGGTAGCGCAGATATTCTTCGTTCAGCACCATGTTCAGCCGCGCCCCAAGCACCGCGCCGAACAGTGCCATCACGCCCGCGATCCCTGCAGTGCGCAGGTGGATTTTTCCACCCCGAAGGTAGCGGATGGTCGCCGTGAGTGTACCGGCTGTGGAAGACAGCTTGTTTGTTCCCATCGCAAGGTGAGGGGGCAGGCCAATGGCAAGATATGCAGGAAGTGTGATCAGCCCGCCACCGCCGGAGATGGAATCAATAAATCCCCCCAGAAACGTGCAGGTACACACAACGATAATTTGCAGCAGTAAGTCATCCATGTCATTCGCTCCTTTTGGCTGTTCCGCATAGGCCCTTGGCCATATGATTCAGATTATAGCATAAATATCGATGCAGGCCCCAAAACTGCCTGAAATATTCAATGTGAAAGTTTCGCTCCGGTTCGCGGCGTGAGATGATGATATCATCCAATCAGAAACAAGCGTTTAGCAGTTCCGCTTGTTTTAGAAACCACCAAGCTGATGATTCAATGTTCTCTCAGTCGCCCGAAGCTTTGCTTCGGTTTGCGACGTGAGGTTATTATAGCGGAATTCGCCGGGGACTACAATAGAAAATTGCTTTTGGTGAAATATAAAAAATCATAAGAGATCATAGAGAAAAATGATAGATGTATCGAAGCGCGAAAAATAAGCGCTTCTTTTATAGGTATGTGGCACTTTTGAGCTTGGTGAATTGAAGTGCGGAAAGAATCGGCGCAAAAATTCCCGCCGCAGCAACATGCGGCGGGAAAGCAGCGTATTCAGGAATTCCTGATCTGACCGTCCCAATAGATTTCTACCTCGTCTCCGTCTTTGAGCGGCTCCAGATAACCGGCTTCGTGCCCATTGACGCGCAGAACAATCGATCCCTGCGGCGTAGTAAGGTCGACATCCACCAGATTCAGCGTGTCGATCAGGCAATAGGGGGAGCGGTCTGTTTTTCCGTCCAGCCGAACGGCACGCCCATTTAGAATCACAAGGACGGGCGGTGTAGTCGGCTGCGGCGCTTGCTCCTGCGGCGGGGCAGGGTTTTCTTCCGCGGCGTGTTCGGCGGAATGGGTCTGCGGCGGTTCTGGCAACAGCCCGACAGTACTCGGTACCTGTGGTTCCGGCGCCTTTTTCTGCGCAAGGCGCATGGCCTCCTGTGCGAGCAGATCCGCCAGATCCGGCTGCATTGCGGTTGTCTGCGGCTTCACCGGCTCGGCAGGAGCAAAAACGGACTGCGGCTCCTCGGGCAGAGATTCCGTTTCTTCCGGTAAGGATGTTTCGGATTTCTCCCACTTTATGGGTTCGATCCGGTCGCCGGACCGCAGCGGCGTGTGCGGGGGAACCGCATCTCCGTTCACCAGGAAAGGCGTTCCCTCCGGCACACCGGCAAAGGATAACAACTGCTCCAGTGTGCTGACAGGCCGGGTACGCACCCGGTCGCGGGCGTGGATGGCCTGCTCCGGCGTGCCGGGCTGGCCGTTGACCATGGCGCGCAGACCGAGGGCGATCTCTTCACCGCCCAGAAAAACCGTTCCGGGAGAGTGCAGGTCGATCACCTCGCCCAGCGTGAGCGCGGCATCCCTGCCGTTCTGCGCCGGTTCAAAAAGAATGGAATCTCCCGCCCGCACTGTGTCGGAGAGGGACGCATCCTTTCCGTTGAGCTGTATTTTGGCCAGCGTAGGGTGTCCGCCGTAGATTACTTTGTTTTCTCCGTCGAGCTCAAATACCAGGCTTTTACCGGAGCGCCCCATCATCTGATCGTGCCGCCAGCCGTTCATGAGAAGAACGTCCAGCACTGAAAGGCTGTTGCTGCGGAACAGCTTGGCCCTTGCGCCGTTGAGAAGGATCGTAAAGCTGTCGCTGATCAGATTCAGCGCGGAGGAAACAGCGATCCCCAGCGGCGTTGCAAACTCGGGGGTCGTCAGCGACGGATCGGCCTTGGTCAGGTAAGTGGAAAAATTCCGTCCGCCCAGCGCGACGCGGGCAGGAGGAAGCTCCAAAAGCTCCGCCACGCAGGCGCACAGGCCCGGCAGCTTACTGCCGCCGCCCACCAGGAATACGGCGCTTGGCGCTTCGCCGTTCGCTTTCAGAATCTGCTGGCTGATTTCTTCCGCCAAACGCCGCAGCACGGGGGCAACCTTTTCTTTCAGCTCCGCCATTGAAACCTGCTGTTCCAGACCCAGAATATCCTGAAACGAAACGTCTTCCTCCTGCCCCAGCTTCATCTTGATTTTCTCCGCAGTGGGGAAATCCACCAGGTATTCCCGCATCAGCGCTTCGGTGATCTCGTCGCCCGCGATGGTAGCCATCGTGTAGCCCACCACGCCGCCGTCTTTTGACACGGCAATATCCGAGGTTCCCGCGCCGATATCGACCAAAGCGAGGTTTAAAAGGCGAAGGCTCTGCGGAATCGCCGCGTTCATGGCGGCGATCGGCTCCAGTGTCAGGCTTGCAACCTCAAGGCCGCACTTCTGCATGGCGGAGTACAGGCTGTCCACCACCTCGCGCGGCAGGAATGTCGCGATCACGTCCGCCGCAAGCTGCTGGCCGCGGTGGTCGAGCAGACTTGCCAGGGGGTAGTTGTCCAGCAGGTAGCGCGACACGGAATACCCCACCAGATAAAACACGGAGCGGCTGTCCTCTTCGAAAGGGGGCGAAAATTCCTGCTCCGCCTGTTGTACTGCTCCGGCCTCAAGCCGGCACAGGATTTCGGGAGTGATCACCTGCGGGCTTTGCAGATCCAGCTCAAAATGCACCTCGCAGGTGCGCAGTGCGCGGCCGGCCGCCGCCACACAGACCCGCTTTAACGGGTAGCCCACCCGGGCCTCAAGCCGGCTTTTGACCAGCCCTGCCACACGGCTCACCTGCTCAATATCTTCGATCTGCCCGTCGATCATCGCGCGCTTTTCGTGCTCCGCGATTTCCACGGCACAAACCTCAAGCCGCTCGCCCCGGGGCAGGCCCACAATGCCGATGACGCTGCGGGTGCCGATATCCAGCGCAAACACATAGTTTTCCGGCGGGATTTTCTCTCCGGAATCCGTGGCCGGCAGACCCGCCTGGTTTTCTTCTTGCATGAAAAAGACCTCCGCTTCTTCTGTGTTCGCCAAATTTAAACCAAATCATACCATATATATTACAATAAGAAAGGGAAAAATGCAATTATTCCGGGTCTGGAATGCCCCGTCGAATCAGCAAAAAAACAAAACTCCACAGATGCTGGACAGAATACGACAAAGATGATATGATGGTGCTGTTATCAGGCGGAAAGCCCCGGGCGCGGCGCAGTTTTGCGTATTGCTTTGGGGCGGTTATTTGTTTTGGTTGATTGTTGATTCGAAAGAACCGGAGGGAAAGTCATTGAATATTTTGGTGGTGGGCTGCGGGCGTCTTGGCTCCGCACTGGCCGAACAGCTTGACAAGGAGGGCCACGACGTAGCCGTGGTGGACGGGCAGGAGGAAAACCTGCTGCGTTTGTCCGAAACCTTCAGCGGCGTCAAGGTGACCGGCATGCCCATGGATCAGAGTGTGCTGCAGGCGGCGGGGGTCGAAAACTGCGATGCGGTTGCGGTCGTCACCCCGGACGATAATCTGAACATAACGGTCGCGCAGATCGTCAAGAATTTTTTTGGGGTAGGGAATGTGGTGGCCCGGATTTCAGATCCGCGGCGGGAAAGCGTGTTCCACCGGTTCGGGCTGCGTACCGTCTGCCCGACGAACCTGGCGGCGGACGCCATGAACACGGTGCTCACTTCGCCCTGGGAGCCGGTGCAGATGACGTTTGAAACGGCTTCGGTCACCTTTCGCGTCAAAGAGGTGGACGAACAATATATTGGAAAAAGCATTTCTGCCGTTCCGATGGAAGACGGCTGGGTACCGTTCGGCGTGATTCATTCCAATTTTGAATCCGAACTATACGACTACCGCAACGATATTGTGCTGCGGGCGGGTGAAAAGCTGATGCAGGCGCACGTCAGCGATTAATACTGAATCAATGATTCAAAACGAAAAAAGAGTTCTCGCTCCCATGCCAAGAACGAGGGAGAGAGAACCAGTTTCCTGCACGGTATGAAATGGAAGATCGGTATAAAGGGAGAAATACAATGAAGATAGTAATCATGGGGGGCGGCAAGCTCGGGTATAACGTGGCCCGCAATATGCTCGACCGCAAATATCAGGTGCATCTGATTGAAAGGGAATACGCCAAGTGCGTCAAGATTGCGAATGATCTGGGCGTTGAGGTAACCTGCGGTGACGGCACTGAGCTCTCCATTCTGGAAAATGCCTCCACAAAGGACGCGGACGCCTTTATCGCGGTGACCGGCAGCGACCAGGATAATCTGGTGGCGGCCCAGCTCGCCAAAATGGAGTTTGGGGCCAAAAAGGTGATCGTGCGCGCGAACAATCCCCGCAATCTGGAGGTTCTGCGGACGATGGGGCCGGATATCGCCGTGTCCAGCACAGAGATCATCACCAATATGATCGAGCAGGAGGTCGACCTGTCTGAAATGCATCTGCTGGCAACCCTGAACAAGGGCCGCGCGGGCATCTGCAGCATGGTGCTGCCGGACGATACCTCTTTGCACGGGGTGCGCCTGATGGATGTTTCGCTGCCGGAAAACACGCTGATCGTTTCCGTTATGCGCGGCGGGCAGATGATCATCCCCAACGGCCGATCGGTCCTCCACGCGGGGGATCAGGTGGTCGCGGTGTGCGAAAATAAAAATCAGAAAAAACTGCTCCATATCCTCGGCGAACGGATTCACTGACAGAGCTATATCGCTTCAGGCCTGCGAAGCATCACGCGATCGCAAAACTTTCTTCCCAATTTGTTGCTGCGCTGCTGTGTGCCTGCAGGGGGACTTCACCTGCGGATTTCAGTTATATAGAATGCGTATGCTTTTTCATTTGCGGCGTTTGCCGCTTTGCAGTTTTCGGTGGCCTGCATTTTCAGCAATTTTAAAGCGCTGTTATCCGAGTATAAAAATAGGGAAAGTGAATTGCATTTTTCGAAGAAAAGGAGTATTCTATATTCCATGCCCAAAGGGCATAGTCAGTCGCAAGATCCTGACTTAAAATAAAACTACGGAGGAATGAAAAAAATGAAAACATCTGTATCCCGGCGCACCGCATTTTTAGTGCAGGGCGCCATGATCGCCGCCCTTTATGTGGTGCTGACGTTCCTGTCGTCGGCCATGGGGCTTGCCTACGGGCCGGTTCAGTTCCGTCTTTCTGAAGCGCTCACGATTCTGCCGGTGTTCACGCCGGCGGCGATTCCCGGTCTTGCGATCGGGTGCCTGCTTTCGAATCTGGGCAGCCCGTATGGCGTGGTGGACATTGTGTGCGGCACCGGCGCCACTTTGCTGGCGGCGGCCGTTTCTTATCAGCTGCGCCGCTTCCGCCTTCACGGCCTTCCGGTTTTGTCCGCTTTGTCACCCATTCTCTGCAACGCGCTGGTTGTCGGCGCAGAGCTGGCCTTCTTTTTGCCGTCCGGCTTTACAATGGCCGGATTTTTTGCGGCGGCGGTTTCCGTCGGCGCGGGCGAGCTGGTTGTGCTTGCGGTACTGGGGCTGCCACTGGCGGCGATTCTTGAAAAATCCGGAACGGCACAGAAGATGTTCGGCCAGTCGGGATACTGATTGAAATTTTGAGGGAGTAAGGGAATCCATGGGCCTTGGCACAGTTCTGAGCAAAAAAATGAGAACCACCCCGCCGGTTCGGTTTGTAGTGATCAGCTTTTTGATTCTGATTTTAATCGGCGGGCTGGTTTTAGCGCTGCCGATTTGTTCCCGCAGCGGGCAGGGCACGCGTCTGCCGGATGCCCTGTTCACATCCGTGTCTGCGGTGTGTGTTACGGGCCTGAGCAAGTTTGATACCTGGGTGCACTGGAGTGCGTTCGGCCAGGTAGTGATCTTGCTTCTGATTCAGCTTGGCGGGCTTGGGATCATCACCTTTACCACGGGCTTTACGCTTCTGTTCCGTCAGAAGCTGGGGCTGCGTGAGCTTTCTCTTGCTGCGCGTGAAAATCTGCAGGGGGAGAATCTGAATGTTTCCCAGTTGCTGCGCATGATTCTTACCGTCACATTTGTGGCGGAGGGCGCGGGCGCTCTTTTGATGGCGCTGCGCTTTGTGCCGCAGTTCGGGCCTTACGGCCTTTGGCTGGCGGTGTTTCATGCCGTTTCGGCTTACTGCAACGCCGGGTTCGATATTATGGGCTTTCTGCAGCCTTATGGAAGCCTGATACCATACGCGGGCGATCCTCTTGTGATGGTTCCGACCTATGCGCTGATGCTGGTGGGCGGCCTCGGTTTTGTCGTGATCAGCGACGTGTACTACAACAAAATATACCGCCGCATCAAGGGGCAGAAGCCCTCGCCGCTGAGCTTTCACTCCGCGGTAGTGCTGATCAGCGAGCTGGTTCTGCTCGCCCTGGGCATGCTGGCCTTTTTGTCTTTGGAATATGACAATACGCTGCGCGGCATGAACTGGGGAGATAAAATCATTACCGCGTGGTTTCAGTCGAATACCGTGCGCACTGCCGGTTTTACGGCGGTAGATGTGACACAGCAGCGGGACGTGACCACACTGTTCTCGCTGGTGCTGAGCTTTATTGGAACCGCGCCCTGCTCTACCGGCGGCGGTATCCGTACCACCACTTTGGTTGTGCTGGGCGCGACGGTGATCAGTGTGCTGCGCGGACGCGAGGAAACGGTCATCCGCCACCATATGATCAGTCACACAGCGGTATACCGTGCGCTGACGATTTTTATCGGCAACGTGGTGACGGTGCTGGTCACGGCCGGCGTGGTGCTTCTGTGCAATTCCGAAAAGCATGTCGGCGCGATGGTCGCCTTGCAGGAGGCCGTTGCAGCGTGCAGTACCATCGGTATCAGTCCCAGCCTGACTCCGCTTTTGGACGATCCTTCTCTGATCGCACTTTCCATAGCGATGTTCATCGGCCGTGTGGGGCTGGTGTCGTTCGGGCTTTCTGTTTCTGTCCGCCATATGGGCAAGCCGGGCTGTGTGATGCCGGAGGCCCGCATTATCGTGGGCTGATGAAACTGTTCCCTCAAAATGAGATTTATCCCGATGAAAAAAAGAGCTGCTGCGAAACGAAAGTTTCGCAGCAGCTCTTTTTTATTTTTGCAATCAGCAAACCAATTTGTCCGCCGGTTTCTTACATGGGGTACAAATACCCCGCCACTTCTTTTGCCGGTGTAATTGCGGTAACGGTGATCTGCGGCTCCGGTGAGCCCTGGTAATCCTCATAATGGAGGGTTCCCTCCGCCGTGACCCAGCTGTCGGCTTTCAGCTCGCCGGTTTGATCGTACTGGCACAACAGGCCGACCGGCGTCAAATCCGCGACACAGCAGGTCATCATCAGCCGGGCCGGAACAAATTCGTTGTCCTTCATCTGCGTGGAATCGCGGAAGACAAAGCCGGTCATGCGAATGTGATAGCCGTCATATTTGTCCGGGTTTTCATACAGCGCGGAAATCCACAGGTAAAATTCGCTGTCGCTCACCGTGATGGTCTTGTTCGCTTCGTCCAGTCCCGTCAAGGCGCCGTAGGCAGGCTCCTCCGACTGGCTCGGGAGCTGCTGTGCCTGCTGGGTGGTGGTTCCGGGATTGGTCGCCCCCACATAGCCGGAGGGAAGCGACGAGGAAGTCACCGCGCTGTGCGGGAGCAGCAGAAGCAGAATCGGGATGGCAAGGGTCAGACAGTGCGCCGCACGCATTTTCTGCACGGAGCGGGTACGGCGCAGCAGGCCAAAGATGCCCCATATTGCCATCACGCCAACGGTAAAATACAGGTACGGCAGCGTCTTGGGCGTGACGTACTGCAAGTAGCCGCCGGTGACTGCCAGGTAGAGAATCATGGCGGCAAATGATAAGCAGCAGGCGGCCTCCAGCAGGGCCTGCGGGCTGTGTGTTCTTTTTTCCATAGCCAATCAGCCTCCTACAAAAAAGCGTGCGGTGGTGTATACGACCACAAAGCAGACGGCAAAGCAGACAAAAAGCAGTTTTGCCACGAAACGGCGGGAGAATCCGCCGGACAGCATCAGAACGTTCTTGATATCCATCATCGGGCCGAATACGAGAAAGCCCATCACCGGCGCCAGCGGGAAGCGGGCCGCAAAGCTCTTCGCGACAACGGCGTCGGAGGAAGAGCAGAGCGACAGCAAAAACGCCAGTGCCATCATCAGCAGCAGAGAGAGGGCAAAATCCGTAGGGGTCTGCAGCAGCAGCGAATTCGTTACCGCCACCTGGAAGATCGCGGCGAGAAACGCGCCGACGGTCAGGTATTTTGCCACGCTGAAGAACTCGGCCTGCGAATGCCGCAGCAAGAGCGAAACCTTCTCTCCCGCGGTGGAGGCGTCCCCGGCCCCGCCGTAGCAGCCGCACGAGCACATGATGCGGTCGTATCCGGCGGAAAGGGCGGGCAGCTTGCCGGGGCGCAGCGCGAACCAGCAGCCGATCAGCACCGCCGAGAGAATCCCCATGCCCACCCGGCCCAGCATGACCGAAAGGTTTCCGTTAAAGGCCGCATAGGTCGAGAGCATTACCACGGGGTTGATCACCGGGGTGGCGGTCATAAAGGTCACTGCCGCGGGCAGCGGTACGCCCTTTCGCACCAGACTGCGGAAGATCGGGATGGAAGCGCAGTCGCACACCGGCAGGCAGAAGCCCGCCAGAATGGCGACCAGCATCCCGCCCGCCAGATTTTTCGGGAAGAGCCGTTCAATGGCCTGCTGCGGGATCAGCACTTGAATTGCCGAAGAAATCAGCACGCCGATCAGCAGAAAGGGGATGGCCTGCAGCATGATGCCGAGAAAGATGTTGATCACCGTGTTGACACGGGTCTGCGACAGCTGGAACATCGCCTCCGCGCAAAGATACAGTGTGGCAAAGACGAGAATCGACATTGCAAACACCGCGGCGGGGTTTGTTTTTCTGCGGGTAGCCCGCGCCAGAATTTCTTCACGGGAATCGTCGTCTACAACGCGCACGCCGGGGTTGATCTCGCGCAGGAGCCGCCGCGCCTTGCGGAATTCGGCATCTGTAAAAGCGCCCCGCAGCACTGCAAAATCGCACGCGGCAATCTGTTCGGGCAAAGCGGAGCCGGTTCGGCCCAATAGCTGGTCGAGTGTTTGCGCGTCTGCCAGATGGATCATTCGTTGGATCCGGCAGCCGGAAAGCTTCGGATGCGAAAACAGCGCGTACAGCTCCGTAAGCGGCGTTACGCCGTTCCATTCCACCCAGATTTCCTCCGGTGGGGTTTCCGCTACGTAATGGCCGATGCTCATGGCGGCCTTTTCCGGGGAGTCCTCCAGCACGCGCTTGGGCACGATCATCACGTCGCAGCCGGTCTTGTTCGAGATTTCCTCGACCCCCGACTCAAACTGAACGATCAGGCGGCGCATTTTCGGTTCCTGCTGGAAGAGATGATTCAGTAGGGTCGTTTTACCGGACTCCAGAAAGCCTGTAAGTACATAAACGGGAATTGCCACGCGATCACTCCTTCCCGAAGATCCTTTTGAGCTCCTGTTCGTGCAGGTTGCTGCCGATCAGACACAGGGAGCCGGGCTGCAAAGTACACGGAGTCAGATTCAGTTCGCCGGGCAGGTACTGTACCGTGGCAGGGCCCTTCGGCGTGCTGACAACGCCCTTGGCGCGCAGGATACTGCCCGGTCTGTCTGCTTCGGCGGCGCGGAATGCCGCCTCCAGCTCCTGCCGGGTGACCGTGCGGGAGAGAGAAAGCGTAACGGTATCGAAGGCCTCATGGGCCGAATGGTCATGGTCGCATTCCCCGTCGTGGTGGTGATGCTCGTGAGGATGGTCGTGGTGGCAGTCTTCTTCATGGCAATCCGCTGCGTGTGCGGCAGAGCCGCCAAGCAGCGCGGAGAGGTCAAGGGATTTCCAGGCTCCGGCGAAAAGCTGCGCCTTGGGGGCCATAGCAGTCAAAAGCGTTTTGGCGCGGCTGACCTTATCGGGGTTCTGTTCGGTGCGGCTGAGCAGGATCGCGTCCGCATGCCGGATCTGATCCTCATAAAATTCCCCAAAATTGTCTAAGTACATGCGGCAGCGCACAACGTCCGCCACGGTGATCTTGCGCCGTATCTGTGCCATATCCGCGATTTTTGCGGAGCGGCAGGCGCTCTCAATGTCGGATAGCTTCCCGACGCCGGACGGCTCAATGAGAATCTGCTTTGGGGAAAATTCCCGCAGCACCTCCAGAATCGCCGCCTGAAAATCGCCGGTCAGGCTGCAGCAGATGCACCCGGCGCTCAGCTCCTTGACGGCAAAGCCGCCGGAGCGGATCAGCGAGGTGTCGAGGCTGACCTCGCCAAAGTCGTTCTCAATCACCACGGTTTCCCGCGGGTCGAATACCTCCCGCAGCAAACGGTCGATCAGTGTGGTTTTTCCGGCACCCAAAAAGCCGGAAATGATGTAAATGTCAGTTTTCATTGGATTCTCCTTATGTGGGGTCACGCGCCGGCGCGCCCCCTGGCTCCAAACAGACTTTTTGCGAGCAGAATGACCACCAGCACGACAACGCCGATCAGAACGATCGTCGCGCCGGGCCGCAGCCGGGCATAGTACGACAGAAACAAGCCCGAAACGGTGAACAGCAGTGCAAACACGATCGACCAAAGCACCGTTTTGCGGTAGCTTCTGGCGATCTGCATCGCGCAGGTGACGGGGATTACCATGAGGGAAGAGATGATCAGCGCACCGACAGTGCGGGCCGCTACCGAGACGGTAACGGCGGTCAGAATTGTAAAAATAAAGTTGACGGTCTTTACCGGAACACCGGCCAGCCGTGCGGTGCGCTCATCCAGGGTGATCAAAAACAGCTCCCGGTACAGCACCAGAAAGCATACCAGCACCGCCGCGCTGATGCAGCAGACGAGGATCAGCTCAAAGTCGCTGATGGCGACGATGCTGCCGAACAAAAAGCTGTTGAAGTTTGCGGCGCTTTTGACAAAGCTCGATAAAACACCGGCCAGCCCGACCCCGGCCGACAGGATGATGGCGATGGAAAGCTCGGAGTATTTGGGGATTTTTTTGCGGATGGCCTCAATGCTCAGCGCGGCGGCGATGCACGCCGCAACCGCGCCCAGGATCGGGTTGATCCCCAGCACCAGACCGGCTGCAACACCAGCGAGGCTGGTATGGGACAGCGCGTCGCCCATCATTGAAAGACGCTTTAACACCACAACAATGCCGATGCAGGGGACAGTGGCCGCCAGCAGGATGCCGACCAGAAAGGCCCGCTGCATAAACTCATAGTCCAAAATGGACACCAAAACCATTCCTTTCAGTGGGGAAGTCTCAAAAACGCAGGATGCCCGCCCTGACCGGACAAGCTGGCCAGAGCGGGAAGAGCGGCATGTTGCCGCTTAAACAGAATACGTTCGATTGGTTTGTTTTGGGGGAATGGGGTGCTTGTGCCGATGCTTCATCTCGTCCAGCAGCTGGGCG
Organism: Faecalispora jeddahensis; assembly: GCF_000577335.1. GTDB lineage: Bacteria > Bacillota > Clostridia > Oscillospirales > Acutalibacteraceae > Faecalispora > Faecalispora jeddahensis. The sequence goes on from NZ_CBYL010000010.1 coordinate 39,821, forward strand.
TGATTCAGTTCGACCAAAGAGCCGTCCTCCAGGCAGAGCACCCGGCTGACGGTATCCATCGCTCCGGCAATGTCGTGCGTAATCATAATAATGGTCAGGCCGGTTTCGCGGTTCAGACTCCCCAGCAGCTCATACAGAGACTGCACGGTCTGGGCATCCACCCCGGTGGTCGGCTCATCCAGAAGCATCATCCGCGGGCTTGCCGCCAGCACTCTGGCCAGCATTACCCGTTGTTGCTGCCCGCCCGAAAGCTCGCTGAGCATCCGCTTTGCGTACGGCAGCATATTCACCGATTCCAGCGCCTGGCGGGTCTGCTCGCGCTGGCGCTTTCCGCCAAGGCGCAGAAACCCGGTTTGGGAATACAGGTTCGCGCGCACGATTTCCTCCGCGGTGGCGGGGAAATTCTCGCTGGCCGCCGCACCGTTCTGCGGTACATAGCCGATCTTCGGCCAGTCGCGGAAGTGCGAAAGCGCCTGTCCGAACAGCGTGATTTCCCCCTGCTGGGGAGAAAGCTCGGCTAACAGCAGCTTCATCAGCGTGCTCTTGCCCGCGCCGTTTACGCCGATGATCGCCGCGAAATCGCCGCGCTTCAATGAAAAGCTGACATCGGATAGAATCGGCTGCGAGCCGTAGGCAAAGCTGAGATGTTTGACTTCAAGAATCGTGTCCATTCTGTTCGCTCTTTTCTATTGGCTTCCTGCCGGACCCGGCGGTAAATCAGCCGCCGTTTGCCTCGCGGATCGCCTCGAGGTTTTTCTCCATGATCGAGAAATAATCCAGCCCCTTGGCCTTGTTTTCATCGCTGAGCCCCTCTACGGGGTCCAGCACGGCGGTTTTGGCGCCGGTCGCTTTTGCGATGGTCTGCGCCACCTTCGGGTTTACCAGCTCTTCAAAAAAGATGGTGGTGATTTTGTGTTCCTTGGCGAACTCGATGATCTCCGCCATTCTGGCGGCATCCGGCTCGGAATCGGCGGAAAGCCCTTCGATCGCGACCTGATTCAGACCGTATTCCTTGCAAAGGTAGCCGAAAGCCTGGTGAGCAACGATCAGATCCTTATTTTTCAGCTCACCCGTCATTTTGCGGAACTGGCTGTCCAGCTCATCAGCTTGTGCCGAATATTTACTGTAGTTCGCCTCGTAGGTTTCCTGATTGGCGGGGTCGGCCTGCACGAACGCATTTTTGATGTTCTCCATCTCTTTCTTTGCGTTCAGCGGGCTGAGCCATACGTGCGGGTCGGTGGAGGATTCCTCCTCTTCGGCGCTTTCGCCGGCAGGACTTTCCTCGTCCTCATGCTCGCTCGCTCCCTCAAGCAGAGAAATCCCGGAAGAAGCCTCTACCGCAACAAGCTTGTCATTCTGCAGGGAGTCCAGCACGCTGTCCGCCCAATGCTCCATTCCCGCACCGTTATAAATAAAAATATTTGCATTTTCCAGTCCGACAATGTCGTTTGGCTGGGGCTCCCAGTCGTGCGGCTCCGTCCCCGGGGGAACCAGATTTGTCACTGTCACTTTATCTCCGCCGATTTTTTCGGCGAAATCCTGCATGGTGTAAAAGCTGGTGTAGACCGAAAGCTTTTGGCCTTCTTCCGCACCGGGTGCGCTTTCAACCGCAGAGCTTACAGAGCCCGTACCGCTGGCACAACCAGCCAGCAGCGCGGCGCAAAGCGCTGCGCTTACGAACCCCAGCATCCTTTTTTTCATGAAGTACCTCCTGCTGAAATCAATCGCAAATGAAATTCACTTGCATTTAGAATACGGCTATTATACCCCTCTCATCAGCAGGATGTCAAGAAAAAAAGCGGAAAAAGACATGAGAAAATACGGTGTGGATCGGCTTTACCGCTCGCAGGGGTAGCAAATTCCCCAGTCGGCCCGGATGGAATCCATCAGGCGCAAAATGCGGAGCGTTTCCGCGTGGGGCATTTCAGGGCACTCAGTCTGTCCGTGCTCAATGGCGTTTAGGCACGAGCGCACTTCATATTCCATACCGCTGATCTGCTCGGGGCGGCGGTAAATGCCGACAGAGCAGCGCTTTTCGTCAAACACCTCGATCTGCTCGGGGTTGTTCAGGTTGTCGATGATCAGAAAGCCCTTGCTGCCGTATACATACGCCCTGCGGTCGCTGACGGCCAGCATGGTGCCGCTGAGTACCGCGAGCTTCTGCCCGGGATGAATCAGGGACAGGCAGTTTTGAATGTCGATCCCGTCGGCAGAACGGATGACGCTGGTCGAAACGCTTTCCACCTCGGTGCCGAATACCAGCGCGTCCATCGTGAGCAGATATACGCCGATGTCGAGCAGCGCGCCGCCGCCAAGGGCAGGGTCTTTCAGCCGGGGGAGGGGTGCCAGCGCGCTCATGCTGGCCTGCATTAAAAACGGCTCGCCGATGGCGCCGTCCCGGAGCAATTCGCAAAGCTGTAGGGAAAGCGGCATATACCGCGTCCAGAGCGCCTCGGTGACAAGGAGTTTCTTCTCCGTCGCCTTGGCGAATACCTCCAGAGCTTCGCTCTCATTGATGGTGAAGGGCTTTTCGCACAGCACATGCTTCCCGTGTTCCAGACAAAGCAGGGCGTGTTCCCGGTGGCAGTTGTTCGGGGTGGCGATGTAGATCAGGTCGATGTCCGGGTCCTGGGCCAGAGCAAGATAAGAGCCGTAGGCTTTCGGCACGCCGTGCCGCTGTGCAAACGCGCGGGCCCGTTCCTCGTCCCGCGCCGCCGCCGCGAGCAGGCGGACCTCCGGCATACGGCTCAGGGTCAGGGCCATTTTTTCAGCGATGCCGCCGGTACCGAGAATTCCAATATTCCATTGGCGCATAGTTAAGTTCCTTTCTGCGCAAGGCTGTTGTAAGCCGCTTAACAATAAACGGTGTTTCGTTTTCCCGGGCTTAGCCGGGAAAGGATGGCTGCTTTGAAAGAAATCGTATTTTCATTATATCATGAAACATCAAGCAAGCTGACAAACACGTAAACCGCAGATTCTGAAACCACCAAACTGATGATTCAATGCTCTCTCAGGCATCGAAAGCTTTGCTTTCGCTAATGCCGTGAGGTTATTATATCATAAATGATAAGACAAGCTTCTGAAAATGCTGTCTAAGCTCTCATAAGTACTAAGCTGATGATTCAATGCGCTCTCAGCCGCCCGAAGTTTCGCTTCGGCTTTGCGGTGTGAGGTTATTATATCATAAATGATCCGACAAATTTATGAAAATTCCAGCCGGATTTCGGAATCAATCGGACGGATGATTTCATGCTCTTTCAGACGTCCGAAGCTTTGCTTTCGCTTATTATATAGGGATAAAAGACGCTTTGCAAGAATCGGATTTTCCCACCCGGAAATTTTCTCCATTTTCTTTTGGGGAATCACAGCGCAGGCGAAAAGAGGAGAAGCTGACCTTGTGAAATGAACGGTTGATTTGTGAATGATTGGATAAAAGAACATTAAAAAAACACATGTCCAATTGGTATTTGCATAAAAATTCTAGACAGAAACGAATTTCTCTACTATAATAGTAACATTAGAACGTCTTTTTTTAAACAAAGTATTGCTAATAAATCTCTTTTTTGTGTCGGTTTACCTCGGAAAAGCACCGGAAAAGCCCCTCTTTTCGATCTGCGGTGCGTCTTTTTATGCTTTAAAGACGGTGAAAGATTCAAAAATGCGGGACGCAGGGGAAAAAAATTCAAAAATGGAACGAAATTTTTAAAAAAGCACTGGACAAATAATGTCTAATGAGAGATAATAGATTTTGTAACAGGAATTGGATTCATATTGTGGGGAATGACTGTGCAATATGGGCTCCAGCCACATTTTTTTTCGGGATTGCTGCCTGGCGCTCCCGTCTTTTTGTTTGATTTGACACTTTTTTCGGGGGGAAGAACGCTGTTATTTTTCAAACAAAGACGGCCGCTTTTTTTGACGGAAGGGTAATGCTGTCCTGCAATTACCGGGAAGGCACGAACCGGCTGACCTGATTGACTGCGGTCAAAATCAAAATTATTGGAGGTTGACATCTAGGAATGAATTGGCACGCTGAAGCTCTAGAAAAAATTCAGGAAACCCTGAAAACGGACTTCAAGCTTGGTCTGACCACTGCGGAAGCGGATTCCCGCCTGCAGAAATATGGTCTAAATAAGCTGAACGAAAAGCCGCCCCGTACTTTCTTCCAGCGTTTTATGGATCAGATGAAGGATGTTATGATTATCATCCTGATGATCGCGGCGCTCATCTCTGTTGTTTTGAGTATTTACAACACAATGAACGGCCACGAGGCTGAGTGGATCGAGCCTATCGTTATCGTACTGATCGTCGTGCTCAACGGCGTGATGGGTGTCGTTCAGGAGAGTAAGGCGGAAGCTGCTCTGGAAGCGCTGAAAAACATGACGGCCCCCAATGCTAAGGTGCTCCGTGATGGTAAGATGCAGTCCATTCCTTCTGCTCATCTGGTTCCCGGCGACGTGATCGAACTGGAGGCAGGTGACTTTGTTCCCGCTGACTGCCGTTTGATCCGCAGCTCCAGCCTCAAGTGTGATGAAGCAGCTCTTACCGGTGAATCTGTTCCCGCAGATAAAGCAGCGACAGACGACATAAAAGAGGACGCTCCTCTGGGCGACCGCTTTAATATGGTACATTCCGGCTGCGCGGTTTCTTATGGTACGGCGAAGGCGCTTGTCATCGGCACCGGTATGGAAACCGAAATGGGCAAGATCGCCGCTCTGCTGGACGAAGAAGAGAAAGGCATGACCCCGCTGCAGCAGAAGCTGGCACAGCTTGGTAAATACCTTGGTATCCTCACTCTGGTGATCTGTGCGATCGTATTCGTTGTCGGTCTGGTTGACGTTGTCGGCCCGCTGGACGGCGAAGATGCGGTAGCCGGAATTCTTGAAATGTTTATGACGGCTGTTTCGCTGGCCGTTGCGGCAATCCCTGAAGGTCTGCCGGCGATCGTTACCATCGTGCTCGCTCTCGGCGTGCAGCGCATGGTTGAGAAAAACGCGATTGTCCGTCAGCTGCCCGCGGTTGAAACCCTGGGCTGCACCTCGGTCATTTGCTCCGATAAAACAGGTACCCTGACCCAGAACCGTATGACTCTGGTGAAGGCGTATACCGAAAAGCAGGGCGTTGTTCCGCTGGACGGCGATCTTTCTGAAGAGACCCTTTCTCTGCTGCGCCTTGGTACTCTGTGCACAGATGGTATTGTGCGCATTGAGGAGGATGGCACGGAGAAACATCTGGGCGACCCGACCGAAACCGCTATCGTAGCCTGCGCCATGCGCAACGATATTCACCGCGCAGAACTGGATTGCTCTGCACCCAGAATCGGCGAGGTTCCGTTTGACTCTGACCGTAAACTGATGACGACCGTCGTAAAAACCGACGGCAAGATCATTGTTATCGTCAAGGGCGCTCCGGATATTCTGTTCGGCCGCTGCACCTCCGGCGATATTGAGGCGGCGACCCACGCCAACGAACAGATGGCACAGGGAGCGCTGCGCGTTCTGGCAATCGGCAGCAAGGTGATCGATGAAGAGCCCCGGCAGTACACTGCCGAAGAGTTGGAAAAGGATTTGTCCCTCGTCGGCCTGGTCGGTATGATCGATCCGCCCAGACAGGAAGTAAAGTCCTCCATCGCCGAGTGCTACGACGCCGGCATCCAGACAATCATGATCACCGGCGACCATGTAGCGACGGCTTCCGCGATTGCGAAGGATCTGGGAATCCTGCGCGAGGGCGATCAGGCCATCACCGGCGCACAGCTGCAGGCGATGAGCGACGAAGAGCTGTCCGAGAATATCAAGCATTACAAGGTCTACGCCCGCGTTACTCCGTCGGATAAGATCCGCATCGTAAAGGCGTGGCAGAATGAAGACCAGGTTGTTGCCATGACCGGCGACGGCGTAAACGATGCCCCTGCCCTGAAAGCGGCGGATATCGGCTGCGCAATGGGTATTACCGGCACCGACGTAGCGAAGGGCGCTGCCGCCATGACCCTGACTGACGATAACTTCTCTACGATCGTTACGGCCGTCAAAGAAGGCCGCGGTATTTATGACAATATCCGCAAAGCGGTTCACTTCCTGCTGTCGTGTAACCTTGGCGAGGTCGTGACCGTATTTGTCGCGATGCTGCTGTGGAAGGAATCCCCGCTGATGCCCGTTCAGCTGCTGTGGATCAACCTCGTAACAGATAGCCTGCCGGCGCTTGCGCTGGGCATGGAGCCTGTTGAGTTCGACGTTATGAACCGTAAGCCGCGCTCCAAGTCCGAGAGCATTTTTGCCCACGGTGTAGGCGCTATGGCGATCGTTCAGGGCTTGATTATCGGTACGATCACGCTGGTTGCATACTATCTCGGCAGCCGCGTTATCACCCCGATCACCCCGAACGCACAGGGAATCGATATCGTACTGGGCGAGAGCATGGCGTTTGCCGTACTGGCAATCTCTCAGCTGATCCACGCGTTCAACATCCGTTCCAGCCATTCTCTGTTCAAGGTTGGTTTCTTTACCAACAAGTACATGAATGGTGCGTTCCTGGCGTCTCTGGCTTTGATGCTGGTGGTTCTGCTGGTACCGTCCCTCAACGACGTTTTCAATGTAGACTTTATGCATATGCAGGCGTGGTCGATCGTGATCGGTTTGGCCTTTGTACCGCTGGTAGCAGTGGAAATCATCAAGGCGATTCAGCATGCGTTTGTTAAAAAGAATTAAGCAGGATTCGTTTTAGTACAATAGAATCAAAGAGCCGGATTTCATTTGAAATCCGGCTCTTTTTGTAGCTTCAGCGCATAAAACCACCAGCTCTGCTGGTGGAATGAAACGCTTATAGCGGTTTTCGTTCTTTCGGAGCGAAGCGGAGAAACTGACAATTCCATTTACTGTCGTAGAACCTAAGGCTTACGAATATTACCCGTTCACGGGCCGTAGGGCGTGTAATGCGATTGACAGTATTTCGGTGCGTCTTGAGACGCGTGCCAGTACTATGCCCTTTCAGGGCTTGTGCAAACCACGCGTTCAACGCGTGGTCGCGTGGTTTTGATTTTATCTCTTTCGGAATTGAATTCTTTCTTTTCTCCTTAGGCTGGAAAGGAATAAAAAACCGTGAAAAGATTTTAAAAAAAGTATTCCAATAAAAATGGTTGGCGCACGCAAAAATATGCTATATAATAACCTCAGCAGGCTGAGCCTGTATGTGCTTTGCGGGGACGGCCGATAGCGAAAACAGCTTTCCTGTCGCGAAGGAAAGCGTTTTCATAATGGTGTCTTTATAATATAAGCAAAAGCAAGGTTTTCTATGCCAAATGGGGCACGGAACCATTGGCTAAGTGACTGCAAGAATTTAGATAGAAGTTTCGCAGGATTGCTTGATGATTTATGATATAATAATTTCACACCACAGGCCGAAAACAAAATTTTGAGCGGCTGAGAGAGTGTGGAATCATCGTTTTGCTGGTACCGAGCACCTGGGTGGAATTATTATCAGTATGTTTTATATTTTATGATATAATAAATCACACCGCAAAGCCGAAGCGAAGCTCCGGGCGGCTGAGAGAACATTAAATCATCCGCTTTGTGATTCCGGTTATTTGAGTGGTGTTTTATGAAGTTAGCTCCAAATTTATGATATAATGAAAATGATTCAATTCGCCCGCCAAGACGGAAGGAGTGGAAATGATGAAAGCGTTGATTACAGGCGCCAGCTCGGGAATCGGCCGCGATATGGCCAGAATTCTGAGCCGCCGGGGGTATGATCTGATTCTGGTAGCCCGCCGCAGAGAGCGGTTGGAGGAGCTGCAGCATCAGCTTCCTTCACAGGTAAAGATCATCTGTGCCGATTTGGGACAGGAACAAGCCTGCTTTGATCTGTACGAGCAGACCAAAGGGGAGAATATTGATATTCTGATCAACAATGCCGGCTTTGGCCTTTTTGGCTCCTTTGTAGAAACAGATCTGCATCGAGAGCTGGAACTGCTGGATGTCAATGTTCGCGCGGTGCATATCCTGACAAAGCTGTTCCTGCGCGATTTTCTCGATCGGGATTCGGGATATATCCTCAATGTGGCGTCGACTGCGGCGTTTTTGCCCGGTCCGCTGCTTTCCTCCTATTACGCGTCCAAAGCGTATGTGCTGCGGCTGACGCAGGCCATAGGGGAAGAGCTGCGCCGCCGGGGAAGCCATGTGTATATCGGGGCGCTCTGCCCCGGCCCGGTGAACACGGAGTTTGACCAGGTAGCGGATGTGCACTTCAGCGTTCGCAGCATGTCGAGCCAGCGCGTGGCGATGATCGCGATTCAGCAGATGTTCTCCCGCCAGCCGGTGATCATACCCGGCAGTACAATGAAAGCTGCGAAGGTATTGGTGCGGGCGATACCGGATGCGCTCCTGCTCCGGATCTCTTATCATTTGCAGAAGAGAAAGCAGGGGCCGAAATCGAATCAGGCTGAAAGGAGTGGCGCGCCTGCCGCGCCGAAACAGGAAGTATGAAAGCAAGAGTAGCACAAGAGGTGGTCTTACTGTACCGCCTGACAGAAGATACAGAGTTGGGGAAAAGTGCGATTGAGGCATTTTCCCGGGCAGGGATTCCCTGTCGGCATGTGGCGCAGGAGCAGCTGGGCGAGACCGTCGGCGCACTTGCGTCTGCGTCGCCTGAGGGGAAAAGCTACGATGGAGAGGTTCCCGAGCGCAGCGCGATGGTGTTTTCGGGCTTTACCTCTAACCGGCTGGATCAGGTGCTCAACCGCCTGCATTCGGTCGACCCGCGGAATCAGGCGATGAAGGCGGTGGTCACCGAAACAAACCGCACCTGGGCGTTTGGGGAGCTTTTGCACGAGCTGACCCGCGAGCGCGAGGCAATCCGCCGCCAGCTGCAGGAGCAGCAGGACAAAGCCAAGGCCGGGCAGGAACAGAGCGAATAAAACCAGAACGAAAAGCATTTTAAGGAGAACAATATGACGATTCTTTCGGTGAGAAAAGAGTCGAATTATGCGCAGACAGCCATCGCCTATTTTCAAAAGAATTGGGCAAGCGAAGAGAGCAAAATGGTATATGAAGATTGCATTCTGAACTGTCTCAATTCAGAATCCCCCTTACCACAATGGTATTTGCTCTATGATGGGGAAAAGCTGATTGGCTGTGCGGGAATGATTCCAAATGATTTTATCAGCAGGATGGATCTGTATCCATGGTTATGTGCCTTGTATATTGAGGAAGAGTACCGCGGTCATTCCTATGGCTCTTTGCTGATTGAGCAAATCAAAACGGATGCCGCAGAATTGGGGTACAAGCATTTATATCTTTGCACCGATCATGTAGGCTACTATGAGCATTACGGGTTTGAGTACATTGCGCAGGGGTACCATCCTTGGGGAGAAAGCGCAAGGATCTATCAGTGCGGACTATAACGGCCGTCGGTCTGTTGATACCATAAAAAATGGACAGAGCCGTGTAGAATTACCTCTTCTACACGGCTCTGTTTTCTTACTACTCTTTTATTTTACTTCAAAAACGCACGTAATTTTTAAGGCCGCAGAAAAGATGGAGCCGCTGCGGACGCAATCGGCTGCGGGCAGGCCAAATGATCGAGCAGAGCGCAGAGCTGCTGTTCGTCAAAAACACAGTAATCGGCGTTGTCGCGCGCGGCGGGCGCAATCGGACGCGATCCGCCAAAGCCAATCCCTACGCTGGCCAGATGCAGCATTTCGGCGTCGCTGGCGCCGTCGCCGACGGCCACAAGAGGAGTGGGGAAATGGCCGACAATCTCTTTTTTGTTCAGATAATAGGAAATCCGGTCTATGTATCCGTTTCTCGTGATGGTTTTGGAAGAAAAGCAGCGGCCTTCCATTTGAAGACGCTGCAGCAGCGTTTGTGTCCATACGTCAGGGTTTTCTGTTGCCAGAAAGCAGCGTTCGCGATGAGAGCGGATCCAGGCCACCAGGCGATCATTCAGAGCGAGCTCTCCGGCGATCTTTTGGGCGTCCTCCACAGGGATTTGGCGCAGCAGTTCAACCTGCAGCCGAAAGCTTTCTTCAAAGGGGAGCAGGCCGCGTCTGGCCTGCTCGGTAATCTCAGTCGATTTTTCTTCCATTCCGATCTGCCGTGCCAATAGCGGCAGCAGTTCTTCCTGAGTGACGGTTGAATCCAGATCAAATATAAAATAAGGTTCCTGCATGAACGAAAGTCCCTCCTACGGTTGATTCTTTCATTATAGCGGAAAGAAACGGCCGAGAAAAGCGAAATGCCAGAAGATACAGCTTTTAACATTATTTACAAGCCAAAACACCGGTTCGCTGGCTCTGGGGGCACTTTCAGGCAGTTTTTTCAAAATAAAATTCCGTAAAATACAGGTCACCTGACGCCGCTTTTTGGGCGCTGTTTTTGGGCCTGCGCAATTCCGGAAAGAAAGCTGGAAGAATTTACAGCTTGCAATGAGTTACAAAAGTGTTACAATTATGACAACTTATTACAAGCTTTTTCAAGGAGGTACATAGTATGAAACTACGTAAGTTATACGTCGCCGTATTAGCGGTTGCAATTGGTTCCACCGCTACAGTATCCGCGGTTGCTTACCAGCAGCAAGCCGTACCGACCTCGGGTGGAGTAAAATCCTGCCCCACCAGCACGGTTACAAAGAATACAAGCACACCTTCCAGTGCAGTAGAAAAGGCGGTCAGCCAGGCGCTCGCATCTGCCGGAAAGAGCACATCCTGCCCGCAGACCACAGTAAGCACCGCAGCCGCCAAGACTACCGCAGCGGCCAAGGCTTCCTCCGGTTCCTCTAACTGCAGCAACACTGCGGTGAAGGCACAGACCACCAGCACCTGCCCGACATCCTCCACGATTCCGGATCTCTCCGCTGTTTTGGATAAGGTCTCCTGCAAGCAGGCAGAAGCTGCAAAAACCACTACTGCCGGCAGCACGGTCAACGTGCCCAACTGCTTCCGTCAGCTGCTGGAGCGCTGCGGTGTTTCGGTGCCCGACAGCCTGACTTCTCAGAAGAACTGCGGCAACTCCGGCTCTTCTTCCAGCAGCAAGCCGTCCTCCAGCAAGCCTGCTGATTCTTCCAGCAGCCAGTCCACATCCAGCACGCCTTCTTCGAGCACTCCGGCTTCCAGCAAGCCCTCTTCCAGCACACCTGCCTCTAGTACACCTTCCTCCAGCCAGTCGAGCTCCAGCGCGGTTTCTTCCGCAAAGCCCTCCGACACGCTGACCTATGAGGAGCGCGTTGTTGAGCTGGTCAATCAGGAGCGTGCCAAGGTAGGCCTGAAGCCCCTGACCATGAACCTGAAACTGTCTGAGGTTGCAAGAGCAAAATCTCAGGATATGCACGATAAAAACTACTTCTCACACACCAGCCCCACCTACGGTTCTCCGTTTGACATGATGAAGCAGTTCGGGATTACCTACCGCACCGCGGGCGAGAACATCGCCATGGGCTACCGTACTCCTGAAGCCGTCATGGAAGGCTGGATGAATTCTCCCGGACACAAAGCCAACATTCTGAACAGCTCTTATACCGAGATCGGTGTGGGCTACGTTTCTGATGGCAGCTATTGGACTCAGGAGTTCATCGGCTGATTTTCGCCAAAGGTTCGATGACGGATCAGAACCGGCCGAATCCGGTACGGTTCGCCTGAGAAAGCAAAGAACAAGTTCATCCTTTTCAAATGATAGAGGCCGCGAAGATTTTCTTCGCGGCCTCTTTTGATCAATATACAATTGCGCCGTATTTGGCGGCGGTGCGTTCAATCAGCTCCAGGTCGATCTGACAGTTGGTGTCTACGATCAGCCGCCCCTGTACGTAGCGCAAAGCCGCCTCCAAAATTGTGCGGCTGTCTGTGTGCACGGCCAGTGGCAGGCGGGTGACAGAGCCGAATTGAGAGAGCAGCATCACGTCGTCCAGCGTGTTCAGTTCGATTAGTGCGGCGTTCACCTGCTCGTCGTCCAGATCGATCAAATCCTCCTCCAGAGCGATGGAGCATTCGATCGGTTCGCTCAGGGTGATGTCACTGCCAAGGAAAAAGGCTTCGGTCTCCGTTGCAGACGCGTAGCAGTCCGCGTCGGCGTAATCCGATTCAAAAGAAAACGGCTCCTGCGCGCATTGGTGCAGCGCGCGCCAATGTTCGGGGGTCTGGTCACCGCCGATGCCAAGCACCGGAACGCCGGCGCGCAGTAGGGCCCGTGCCTGGTCTGCAAACTCCTCTGGCGAGAGACCGTCGGAAGAGGGAATCGCGCACAGCGGAACCGATGCGTGAGGCATTACCTCCTTCAGCAGCGGGAGCATCTCGAGCGGAGACATCGAGCCACCGAGACCGATGGCCTCCACACCCATGGCCTGCAGGGTGATCACGGCGGGTAAAAGTGAGCCGCCGGTGAGCGTTTTGCCGCTTTCGTCCACCGAAAGCGTGACAAAGACCGGGAAATCGGAGGTGCGCGAAGCGAGTACCGCCGCCCGCATATCTGCCATGGAGGACTGGTTCTCGATCAGCACAAACTCCGCGCCGCTTTGCTCCAACACGCGGATCTGATCGCGGTAGCCGTTGTAAATGTCATCAAAGTCCGCCTGCCCATAAGGGGGCACAAACAGCCCGCTGCTGCCGACCCGGGCGCCTACCGGAACCCCGAAACGCTGTGCGGCGCTGCGGGTGATCTCCAGAAGCCCCGCGTTCAGCAGGCGCACCTGCTCGCGCAAAGCTTCGCGGTGGTCGGGGCAAAAGGCGTGAGAAAAGGCGGTGGGAGCACACAGACCGCCGATTCCGGCAGCAAGCCACTCCTCCTGCTTTTTCCGCAGAAGCTCACCGTTCTGAAGCAGCCATTGCTCTGCACTCAGATCGTCGCCGGCGGAAGAAACGTGAAAATCTTCCGCGGCAGGGCCGCCCAAAAGGAAGGGCAGCCTCCAAGGAACATTCATGATGACATCCTCCTGAAATTGATCCGAACTTTTATGGTAAAAAGCGCACCATAAAAATAAAATTTAAAATAGATATTTGTTTTTCAGCGTTACATCGATTCAGGCGCTGAAATTTTGAACATGGAAAGCACATTGCGAATCACGGTGGAAACCGCCGTGCAGAGAGCCAGACGTGCTGCCGTCAGGCTTTCCTCCTCGCCGCGCACGCGGCAGGTGTTGTAGAATTTGTGGAACAGCGTCGCCAGTGTGATCACATAGCGGTTGATGCGCGCCGGATCGTAATCCTTGGCCGCCTGCACGATCTCTTCCGTGAACGACGACAGATGCCGGATCAGCTCCAGCTCCTCGGGTGCGGTCAGCAGGGCCAGCTCGCTGTCGGTGCAGGCGCGCGGGGCGATGCCGTCGCCCTCCAGATTCCGCAGGATGCTGCAGATTCTGGCGTTGGCGTACTGCACATAGTATACGGGATTCTGGGAATCCTGCTGCACGGCCAGATCGAGATCGAATTCCATCTGCGAATTCGGCTCGCGCATATTAAACAGGAAGCGCGCCGCGTCTACGGGTACCTCGTCGAGCAGGTCGGCCAGCTGAATCGCCTTGCCGGTGCGCTTGCTCATGCGAACGACCTGACCGTCGCGGGTGAGCTTGACGAGCTGCATCAGCACAACGTCGAGCTGCTTGCCCGAAAGGCCGATGGCGTCGAGAGCACCTTTCAAACGGGCCACATGACCGTGATGGTCGGCGCCCCATACGTCGATGCACAGGTCGTAGCCGCGCTTTTCAATCTTGTTGCGGTGGTACGCGATGTCCGCCGCAAAATAGGTGGGGTTGCCGTTCTGACGGACGAGCACCTCATCCTTCTCCGCGCCGAAATCGGTGGCGCGGTACCACAGTGCGCCATCCTTTTCATACGTGAAGCCGCGCTGGGTCAGCAGATCGAGCGCTTCCTTCAGCTCGCCATTGTTGTGCAGCGTGCTTTCCAAAAACCACTGGTCATATTCGATCCGGTATTTTTTCAGGTCATCCTGCATCTTCTGAATGTTGCGGGGCAGTACATATTCCACCAGCTCGCTGCGGCGGGTTTCTTCATCGCACTGCATCAGCTTGTCGCCGAACGCATCTGCGTATAACTTCGCGTTATCCTTAATATCCTCGCCCTGATAGCCGTCTTCGGGGAATTCCACGGCATCCTCGCCCAAAAAGAGCTGCTGGTACCGTGCGGAAAGAGAGGAACCGAATTTTTCAATCTGATTGCCGGCGTCGTTGACGTAGAACTCGCGCCATACCTCAAAGCCCGCCATGTCCAGAACAGCGGCAAGGCAGTCGCCGAGCGCGCCGCCGCGGGCGTTGCCCATGTGCATGGGGCCGGTGGGGTTGGCGGAAACAAATTCCACCATCACACGCTTGCGCTTGCCGTAATCGCTGCGGCCGTAGTCGCTGCCCAGCGCGGTAACGTCCTTCAGCACATCCACATAAAAGCGGGAAGAGAAGAAGAAATTCAGAAAGCCCGGGCCGGCGATTTCAAAGCGGTCGAAATAGGTGCCGTCAAGCACCAGGTGCTTTGTGATCAGCTCGGCAATTTTGCGCGGGGGCAGACGGAACGCGCGGGCCGAGACCAGCGCGGCGTTGGCGGACCAGTCCCCGTGGGCGCGGTCGGCCGGGATTTCGAGCGTAAAGGCGGGCATCGGTTCTGCGGGCAGTTCTTCTGCGGCAACCGCGCGCCCCACGGCGTTCAGAATGGCTTCTCTCAGCTCATCAGTGGCTTGCTGTACTAGTTTCGACATCTTTCTGTTCTGCCTCCTTGATGGTTATCAGGATTTCATTGATGCTGGACAAATCCGCATTGATGTCCAGCGTATAATTCACGGCCAGCTCGCCGCCCTTGTCATGAAGGCGGGAATCCACTTCGCTGGTGAACACACCGACCAGCAGCGCGCCAAAGCCGGTATCGTACTGACACTGGTGGCGCTTCCCCTTTTCGAGGATCAGCCGGGTGTTTCCGCCGCCGCGCATCAGGGTAACGGTATTGCCGCCGTCTACCTTCAGCACAGAGGTGGTGGCCGCATTGTTGCGGTCCGGGTCGTATTCCTTATAGACGATAAAGCGGGTATCGCCCTTGGTCACGTAAGAGCCGAGCGTTGTGAGCGTTACTTCACCCACGTCATCGTCAATCTTCTGCCGGCCGACGATATTAATCCAATAATTTTCCCTCATGGAACGTCCTCTCCTTCCGGTATCCTCCGGCAAACCGGAAGTACCGCGGTTAGAAATACACTTTCTCAAACGCCAGCTGAATCAGGCGGTCCAGCAGCTCGGGGTAAGAAAGGCCGGAGGCCTCCCAGAGCTTCGGGTACATGCTGATGCTGGTGAAGCCCGGCAGGGTGTTCAGCTCGTTGAGCAGAACGGCGCCGTCACTCTTGCGAACGAAAAAGTCTACGCGCGCAAGACCGCTGCAGCCGAGCATGCGGTAAGCCCGCAGCGCGTTTTCTCGCACCTCTTCGGCGGTTTCCTCCGGAATGTGGGCTGGGATGAACAGCTTTGCCGCACCGTTTTTATATTTGTCGTCATAATCATAGAATTCCGCGCCGGAGGCGATTTCACCCACGATCGAGGCTTCGGGCCGCGAAAGGCCCAGAACGGCGCACTCCACCTCCTGCCCGACGATGGCCTCCTCCACGACGACCTTGATATCCTCGCGGGCCGCGCGCTGAATGGCGGCGTCCAGATCTTCGGGGCGGGTGACCTTGCTGACACCAACGGAAGAACCGGAGTTCGCGGGCTTTACGAATACGGGGTAACCAAGACGCGCTTCGATCTTCCCCCGGATCTTCTCCGCGCCGGTGAGGTAGTTATCGGTAAAGAACCACAGGTAATGCGCCTGGGGGATTCCGGCGGTTTCAAGCAGGCTGTTGGTGATCGCCTTATCCATGCATACCGCAGAAACGAGCGACGAGCAGCCGACAAACGGAATGCCCGCCATCTGCAGCAGACCCTGCAGCGTGCCATCCTCGCCGTTTTTGCCGTGCAGCACCGGGAACACCACATCCACGGGGATGGTTTCAAGGCCGGTTTCGGTCTGGGCCAGAATGCCGTGAACCGTGCGGTCGGGCGAAATGAAAGCGGGGCGGTTTGCGGGATTTTGTTCCCAGCTTCCGTCGGGCAGCTCGGCAGTCTCGCCGGAAAACAGCAGCCATCGGCCTTCCCTGGTAATTCCGACTGGAACGACGTCATATTTGTCCTGCGGGATATTTTGAATCACAGAGGCCGCCGAAACACGCGAGACCTCATGCTCGGTAGAGCAGCCGCCAAACAGAACGGCGACAGTTGTTTTTGACATGATATTCCCTCCGTATCCTTGCAAAATCGCGTGGCGCTCCGAATAGGTGCGTATGGTATTATGATACGCCGGCGGAAGCGCGGTTCATGCACTGCGGTAAGATACAATATTTCAAATATATATCATAGCACAAGTGGGGTGCGGGCGCAATGCGAAATTCGCGGGATTCGGGAGCGGCTTATTCCCGGTATTCGCCGCTCAGAATTTTGGGGATGCGCGACGCGGTAAAGGCGAGCAAAGCAAACCAGCTGAGGCAGATTAAAAAATATTGGGCCGCAAAAATCACGGCCATATCGCTGCTGGGGTAAGAAAACATCCGGTCAAACACCAAATCCGGTATTTTAGTGGCCAGCAGTAGCAGCAGGGCGATCAGAACATCACCCAATATTTTTTTCCAATGATAATAAATATGCTCTTTCATGTAGTTTCCTCACTTTCTGCAGATGCTTGTTATGTGGAACTAACACAGGCCTTCAGAACCGCACATTTTACAGCGCGGCTTCCGGGCTGTTTTCGGTGCTGCGGTATTTCCTGTTTTATTATCATTTATCATATCACGTATGGTCTGCTCCGTCTATCCGCCCGGATAAAACGGCGTTTGGCATCCCCGCTGAAATTTACAGACATGCCCTAGTGACAATCTGTGAAAAGTAGTGTATACTAAACTATGTATTTTCAAAGCAGAACCATCCACGGGCTGCGCCCGGGCGAATCATAAGCAGGAGTGATGATAGTTGGAACAAAAAGCATTTGACCTGATTGCCGAAAAGGTGCGTTCCGTTCTTTTGGAGCAAGGATTCGAAAGAAAGGGGGACGTGCGGGAGGAACAGGGACAAGCTGCGATATATCTCGGTGAGGATGCAGCATACAGTGTGCTGTATGAGCGCAAAGCAGGGCTGTTTCATCTGCGCACCTGTGGGGTAGCCGACGGCAAGCCGGACAACCAGTGGAAGAAGCTTTCCACATGGGCGTTTGACCCCGAATCCGACAGTGCGGCCTATGCGTCGAGCATTGCGGAGGATTTTGCGGAAACACTGGGCGGCAGCGACCGCAAGGCGCTGGTACGCCAGCAGAAAAAGAAAAAGAAAAAGGACGAGGACGCGGCGACTGATCCTCAGTTCCTCTTCAACCGTCTGGCCGGTATTTTCCCGGAGCTGCGCGCCGAGCTTGCGCAGGAGAAGGGAACCTACGAAGCCGTGCGCAGCGTTACTTTTACGCGCGAGCATGTGGTAGGCCGCGTAGAGCAGCTCGCCAAAGCCCATCCGGACAGCGAGCCTTTTAAAAAGCTGTGCAATGTTCTCAATGATATGTACAAGAACGGCGATATGGACGTTCGTTCGATCATTACCATTGTTCTGCTCAACGGGATCAACGACCAGCAGGCGCTTGAGAACCTGAGCAAAAACTTCAGCGAGGATCTTTCCAAGGTGTACGCCAAGGCCAAAGCGCTGAAAGGCAAGAAAGTCCGGCCCGAAAAGAAGAAAAAGAAGCCGAAGTACAGCGGCGAAATGCTCCAAACGCTGGATGATCATGTATAAGCATCAAAACCGGGTGTGCCCTGCCGCCGGCCGAGCGGTCGGGCAGGCGCGCTCCGCTTTTCAGTATGTGAAAAAAACAGTTGACCGCCGGATGAATCTATGTTACAATATATAATACCTCAATAAGGGGTTATTTTTTTGCGCCCTTTTAGAGGGAGGCCGTGGTCCTTTACGGATCCAATAATTTTCCGTGAAACGGGAGGTGCCGTCATGAGAGTAAAAGTCACATTAGCCTGCACAGAGTGCAAACAGCGTAACTATGACACAATGAAGAACAAGAAGAACGACCCGGACAGGCTTGAGATGAATAAGTACTGCAGATTCTGCAAGAAGCATACTGTTCATAAGGAAACGAAGTAAGTCGGAGGGAGAAAACAGATGGCTGAGAAGAAACCGAACGCTCTCGTCAGATTTGGCCAGGGCGCGGCAAAGTTTTTCCGCGACTGCAAAAGCGAACTCAAGAAGATTGTCTGGCCTACCCCGAAGTCGGTGTTTAAAAATACCGGCGTGGTTCTGGCAATGATTCTGATTATCGGCCTGTTCATTTTCGGCCTGGATACCGTTTTTATGAATCTGCTGGGACTGTTTATGAATATTGCGAAGTGAGTATGCGGAGGAAATAACTATGCCGGAAGACGTCAGGTGGTACGTGATTCATACCTATTCCGGGTATGAGAACAAAGTGGCATCCAACCTGGAAAAAACGGTGGAGAATCGTCAGCTTCAGGATTTGATTCAGGAAATCCGCGTTCCGACCGAGATGATTACAGAAATCAAGGACGGGAAAAAACGTGAAGTGGAGCGCAAGATTTACCCCAGCTATGTTTTGGTGAAGATGGCCCTGACCGATGAATCCTGGTATGTGGTTCGCAATATCCGCGGCTGTACCGGTTTTGTAGGCCCTACGTCCAAGCCGATCCCGCTTACCGATGAGGAAGTGGCTCGCATGGGTGTGGAGAAGAAAACCGTAGAGGTATCGTACCAGGTGGGCGACTCTGTCCATATTGTGGACGGCCCGCTGGAAGGATTTGTCGGTACAGTCGAAGAAGTGGATCTGGACAAAAACCGTGTTCGTGTCACGGTATCGATGTTCGGACGTGAGACCCCGGTAGAGCTTGAGCTTGATCAGGCGGAGCTGGTGTCTGAGTAAACAATTGGTATAATAAGCGGAACTTCCGCTCATTATGAGGGGCTTGCCCCTGTGGGAGGGACGGCGCAATCGCTGCTGTTCCGCCATCTACCACGAATTTTGGAGGTGCAACAAAATGGCTCAAAAGGTAACGGGCTTTATTAAGCTCCAGATACCCGCTGGCAAGGCAACCCCGGCTCCCCCGGTAGGTCCGGCTCTTGGTCAGCATGGTGTCAACATCATGGCATTTACAAAGGAATTCAATGAGCGCACAAAGAACGACGTTGGTCTGATCATCCCCGTGGTGATTACGGTTTACGCAGACCGTTCTTTCTCGTTCATTACCAAAACTCCGCCCGCCGCGATTCTCATCAAGAAGGCCTGCGGGATCGAGAGTGGTTCGGGTGTTCCGAACAAAACGAAAGTTGCAAAGATTACCCGTGAGCAGGTCAAGAAGATTGCGGAACAGAAGATGCCCGATCTGAATGCTTCCAGCGTAGAGTCTGCCATGAGCATGGTAGCGGGAACCGCTCGCAGCATGGGCATTGAAGTCGTAGATTGATCACCCGGGTGGGAGGAATAATCCGATTTTACCACTCAATAGGGAGGAAAACCAATGAAACACGGTAAGAAATATGTAGACGGTGCCAAACTGGTCGACCGCGCAAAGCTGTATGATCCCCAAGAAGCTCTGGAGCTGTGCGTAAAGACCGGCACCGCAAAGTTTGACGAAACAGTTGAAGTCCATGTAAAGCTGGGCGTAGACGGCCGCCATGCGGACCAGCAGGTTCGCGGTGCGATCGTTCTGCCGAACGGCACCGGCAAGCAGGTTCGCGTTCTGGCGATCTGCAAGGGCGACAATCAGAAGCTGGCTGAGGAAGCCGGTGCTGAGTTTGTCGGCGCGGAAGACATGGTTCAGAAGATCCAGGCTGAAAACTGGATGGATTTTGACGTACTGATCACCACACCCGACATGATGGGTCTGGTTGGCCGTCTTGGTAAGGTTCTGGGCCCGCGCGGCCTGATGCCGAACCCGAAGGCTGGTACCGTTACCCCCGATATCGCGAAAGCGGTAAAAGAGGCCAAGGCCGGTAAGATCGAGTACCGTCTCGATAAAACCAACATCATTCACTGCCCCATCGGCAAGGTTTCTTTCGGTACTGAAAAGCTGCAGGAGAACTTCTCCGCTCTGCTCGGCGCCATTGTAAAGGCTAAGCCCGCCGCTTCCAAGGGTCAGTATGTAAAATCCTGCGTTGTGGCTTCCACCATGGGCCCCGGCGTCAGAATCAACCCAAGCAAGGTTGGCGGAATGTAATTTTCTGCCGTACTTGCCTGAACGGTTTTTTCTTGACAAGCTTTCCTAAAAATGATATAGTATGTAAAGCTGTTCTTTATCCAAAGACAGCAGGTGCGTATGCTTAATGGAACCGTTCTTTCGGTTTCGGCCTGCCGAGGAAAGAGCCGTTCACTTTATTTGTCTAGTGATTAGTCAAGTGACGCCTTTCCTGCGCCTGCAGGAAAGGCTTTTTTATTGGAATACGCACGATTCCTTTGGATCGATGGAGGTGAATACATTTGCCAAGTGAGAAGATTTTAGCGGAAAAGCAGCAGTATGTTGCGGAACTGAAAGAAAGCCTCAAGTCCGCTTGCGTCGGTGTGATCGTCAGCTATAAGGGCATCACAGTGGCGGAGGACACCAAGCTCAGAAAAGATCTGCGTGAGGCTGGCGATACCTACCGCGTGGTAAAGAACACCCTGTTGTCCCGTGCGCTGAAAGACGCAGGGATCGAGGGTCTGGATCAGGTACTGGAAGGCACAACCGCAATTGCTTACAGCAATGATAACTATGTATCCGGTGCAAAGATTCTGTCTGCGTTTGCAGATAAGAGCAAGACTTTTGAGATCAAAGCGGGTTTTGTTGACGGCGGCGCCGTTGATGCTGCTGCGGTCAAAGAGCTGGCGGAGCTGCCCTCGAAAGAGGTTCTGGTTGCGAAGGCTCTGGGCGGCCTGAATGCCCCCATCACCGGTTTCGTCACTGTGCTGAACGGAACCATGAAAGGCCTCGTCGTCGCGCTCAACGCGATCGCCGAGAAGCAGGCTGCGAATGCCTGATTTCTAAAAATTATTTAAATTTTGATTTGGAGGTTTCATCATGTCTGATAAAGTTGTTAAGTTGATTGAAGATGTTAAGGCTCTGACCGTTCTCGAGCTGTCCGAGCTCGTTAAGGCTCTGGAAGAGGAGTTCGGCGTTTCCGCTGCTGCTCCGGTTGCTGTTGCTGCTGCTCCGGCTGCTGCCGCTGCTCCGGCTGCTGAAGAGAAGACCGAGTTTGACGTTGTGCTGAAGGCTGCCGGCGCCAACAAGATCCAGGTTATCAAGGTTGTTCGCGAGATCACCGGCCTGGGCCTGAAGGAAGCGAAAGAGCTCGTTGACGGCGCTCCCAAGAACGTAAAAGAGGGTGCTTCCAAGGACGACGCTGAGGCTATCAAAGCAAAGCTGACCGAGGCTGGCGCAGAAGTCGAAGTGAAATAAGTTTTTTCATAATCAAAAGGATGCTGTGGATTTTCCGCGGCATCCTTTTTTCTTATGTTCAATGGAGATTCAGCTTTCCTTTTCTCGGAAAAATTTTACAAAATGGTTGACAATAACGGGATGGCCTGCTAGGGTTAGGGGAGAAACTTTGGCAGTGTTTTCAGAGCGATCTCTGTTTCAAAACAGCCGGAGTGTGGGGAATAAAGCATCAAAAATCATGATTACAAAGGGAGTGAAGCCATGTCGGCTAGGTATATGAAAAAATCAATAAGAGTGAGCAGGCTTTGGATCTTGATCTGCGTTGTGCTGGCTCTGGTTGTGGGGACGATCGCATACTTTTGGGTGACACAGGGACGTTTTCCCCTGGCCCCGGCAGCATCTCAGGCGGGGAGCGAACCGGTCAGCTCTCAGCAGAACAGCACTGCGGGGATTTCCTCCGCTTTGGAGTCCTCTGCCTCTGCGAATTCCGGGAGCTCGTCTTCCGCAGTGATGAACGCGCTGACTTACACCAACAAGGAATATGGCTTTACCTTTGCTCTGCCGCAGGATTTTGAGGGATACACCATCCTGAACGAAGAGTGGGAGGGGACCGACATCAAGAATACCGCCAGCAAGGCGCGGGTGTTTAAGGGCCCGCAGATTACCATCCGTGATCCGCGGTGGACCAGCCAGGTTCCGCGTCAGGATATCCCGATCATGATTTTGACGGTGGATCAGTGGAACCAGCTTCAGAACGGAGAATTCTCCATCGGAGCGGCGCCGGTCAATCCCAGCGAGCTGGGCCAGAATTCCAAATATGTCTTTGCGCTGCCCGCCCGGTATAACTATGCGTTCCCAGAGGGCTACGAAGAGGTGCAGACCATTCTGGATGGCAGCCCTCTTGCTGCCTTTGAGCCCACTTCGAAGAAATAGGCTTCATTTCATTCAAGAATCTGGTGAAAGGGGGCTGGTTTTATGAACGATTTCAAATGGGAGCCCGTTTCTGTAAACCATGCGGAAGAGTTGCTGGCCCTGTGGGGAGACAGCGATGTCATCCGTTACACTGCGATTCCGGCCCCCTGTTCATTGGAGCAGATACGCAGCAGAATTGATTCCCTGTCTGCTTTTGACGTGTTTGTGATTCGGATGGAAGGCGAGGCAATGGGCGTTGTTGGCTGTATCCGCATGGATGGGCCGGAAGAACGGTATGGAGTTTTTTACCAGCTGAAAAAGATTTTCTGGGGAAAAGGGCTTGCGACTCGCGCGGTGGAGCAGCTGCTGATGAAAATGAAGGAAAAATCCCCGTCCGCCGTTTTTTACGCGGATGTTGTTGCCGATAATATTGCCAGCGAAAAAATATTGCAGCACTTCCATTTTCAGTGCATTTCCGTTAAGGAAGACGGATTTGAACGGGATGGTATCAAGCGGGCCGTGCGAAAGTATAAACTATAATGAGAAAGTGCAGAAGAACTGCTTTCTGCACAATGAAAACAGAGAGGCCAAACCCATTTGGGTTGGCCTCTCTGTTTTGTTGCGGCACGGCCGCGGCGCTGTTCTTTATTTTTTCACAACGGGAATCCATACCTCATACTGAGCGTTCTGCGGATCGGGGCTGAAATACACTTCAACGTCCGGCCCGTTGTCATACTCGTATCCCGAGGTGGGGAGCCACTCGGTCATAATTCTCTGTTCAAGATCCTGGATCGCCTGCGGGCATTGGCCTGTGCCGGAAAAGATCGCCCAGGTAAACGATGGTACAGTGTATTCCTCCAGCCTGTCGCCGGCTGCCTGCGTGCTTGCGGCCGCAATCCAATATCTCCACTCCTCTGTGCAGCCGCATACGCTGATTCCCAGGATGCCTTTCGGCTCGCTGTCCATCATAGATGCCAGGCGCTGTACTGTGCCGTCTGTGGCGGCCTTTTGCCACATCTGCGGTACGATCTCAAAGTTTTTCTCAATTTCACTGTACAGCGGCTGTGAGATCCCTACAATGCGGAACGCTTCTTTCTGTTCAATTCGGTAGTTCATTTCTTCCACTCCTTTGATCGTGATGGTAAAGCTGATCGGAGGGAATGACTTGATCTCTGCGCCCCGCTCCCGGATCAAGGAAGGGGCGATTCCATGAACGCTCTGAAAAGCCCGGTTAAACGCAGTGGGGGAAGTATAGCCGTATTTCATCGCGATGTCTATGATTTTTGCTTCCTTGTCCTGCAGATCGACCGCTGCCAGCGACATTCGTCTTCTGCGGATGTATTCGGACAGCGGAACCTCCGCCATGTAGGCGAACATCCTCTGAAAGTGATACGGTGAGCAGCAGGCGATTTGGGCGAGCTGCTCATAATCGATTTCCTCTGTCAAATGCTTTTCCATAT
This sequence comes from Faecalispora jeddahensis, assembly GCF_000577335.1. Classification (GTDB taxonomy): domain Bacteria; phylum Bacillota; class Clostridia; order Oscillospirales; family Acutalibacteraceae; genus Faecalispora; species Faecalispora jeddahensis. Next base: position 63,609 of record NZ_CBYL010000010.1, read on the forward strand.
AACGGATGGTCTTGTTTAACCGGTTGATCCATTCCATGTCATTCTCTCTCCTTGTCATAAAGTATAATGAGAATTCGATGTGCCGTCCTCTCTTTTCCTGCACGAATCGGCGAGGAGGAGGATAACGGCACTGAAAAAAGTGGCGCCTGATAGACGATGGATATTTTTTTGTTTGTCCAATATTTATTTCAAATTTAGCACATATTAATGGAGGAAGCAGTAAATGGCATAGGAGCAATAAATTATCAAGACCCTGCTGTTTTCATGGGGTCACGAGCAGTCTGATATGTGATTTAAAGGAGTCATTGTTATGGATGACAAATTGCTGCAGGAGCTTGAATTGATCGATGTTCAGTTAAATACGATTATCAAGAATCAGGTGTTGATCTACCAAAAAATTGAGGAGCTGGAGATGCAGCAGCGCGAAAAAGCGGCAGCCTTATCTTCCGGCCAGGGCTGAGTACTGCCAGTAATTCCCTTTGTTCTCCTTCCCCCATTTTGATATAATTTTACAGAAGTCAAAAAATGGAGGAAAAGGGATGGAACAGTGGAATGTCCTGGTAAATGGCAGGACACATGAAATTATTTTTGAAGGCGGCACTCTTTTGGGGAAAGGAAAATTTAGGATTGACGATCAGCCGGTGCGCGGTACGGCTGTTTTGGTAAAAAAGGTTGGAATGTTTTATCCCATAGAAATCGAAAACAGCGAGCTGTTTTTAAAATGCGATCTGAAAAATCATCCGGTGGATATGATCCAGGACGGCCGGTACCTGGCGGCCGGCACTTCGCTTGAGGAGGAGATACGGGACACGCTGCGGCAATCCGTAGAGGCACAGGATCCGCTGACAGCAAAGGATCGATCCGCTATGGGTTCACTTCTAACCTTCACTGTACTTACATATGTCAATATGGTTCTTTTTCTGATAGATGCTTCCGTCACGTTCCCGTTCAGCGCAATCGTTCCGGAGATCGTGCTCGAACTGGTTTCCATTGCAGAGGTTCCGTTTGCCTTTCCGATGGCTGTCGGCGTTTTGGTTTCTGTGGCTCTTGCTTCTGTGTATTTGTTGCTGTATTGGAGAGCCCGAAAAAACAACAGCCTTTGGCCTGTTATTGTCTCTCTGATTCTGGTGGCGATGGATACATTGGTGGTTCTTTTTTTAGCGTTGGATGATTTTTCGTATTATATGGTCGATATCGCATTCCATCTGTGGATGCTCTGGTCTTTGGCTCAATTGTGGCGCGTGCGCAGCAAAAAGAGAAAACAGCTTCTCTTTGAGGAAAATCCCGTGGAATATCCGTCTATGAAATAACAGCAGGAAGAAAGTTAACAAGATACATCCCCGCCCCGAATCGTTTTCGGTGCGGGGCTTTTTTTATATCATTTTCACACGCTTGCGGCCTTTTACAATACTGCCCGCAATCTTCTTACAAGTGGCAGACGGAATTCCTGCCTGGTTGCTTTCGATTCAGTTGGCTGTTTTTTAGGTAAGAATCGATTTATAGGGAAGAGACAAAGAGCAGGAAAGGTAAAAGGCCGTCATAACCTGCATCCTGTTTTTAGGTTTGCGTCTTTTGTTTCCGATATTTGCCAGGGGTGTAACCCATCATCTCACGAAATGTTTTTGTAAAATAACTGGTGTCCGGAAAACCGCATTCTGCACCGATCGCTCCCACTTTTTTATTTGTGGTTAATAACAGGTCAGCGGCTTTTTGAATGCGCAGCTGTTTTACATACTGAGTCGGCGGAATCCCAATCATATGATGGAAACAGCGCAAGCACTCGCTTTTGCTTACCATGATGCTTTTTGATATTCGCGATGTATTCAATTCCTCCGAATAATGCTCTTGTATGTATTGAAGCATGGTTTTCATTCTGTCTGCATCCCGAAACTCTTTGTCAGAGGGGCGGCTTTGAACAGAAGGACAGTTGCTGTTGAGCAGAAAGACCAATTGCGACAAAGCGTTTCGCACTTGTAATTCATATCCTGCGTTCTCCGTTAAGGTACTTTCCCATGCTGTTTCAATGGTGCAGATGATTTCCTGATGCCAGAGAGCAGAGTGGTCAAAATGGCTGCATTTCAGCGCTGCGTTTTGCAGCAAAGGCTGAATGTAGTTCTGCCAAAAGATACTGTCGATACTTCCCCCTACCAAACGGGGGTGAAATACAATGGAATGAAGACGGCACCCAACTGGTTTCTGCATATACACAGCGTGGAGGATCCCCGCATTGATGAAAAAGCCCTCTCCCTGTTTTACAGTGAATTGTTCGGAACCCGCAAAAATAATGGCACAGCCTTCCGTTATGACGATTGCTTCCAATTCGTCGTGCCAATGCCAGGGAACTGGGTCAGAGGAAAGATCTTCATCATAACAAGCAATCGGAAAAAGCGCAGAGCCGTGGTCATTTATCTCTCTGCCCTGCTTATTTGTTTTCAGGTTGCATTTTAATAAGACCATATATCCCTCCAAATTGAAGGTATTCTCATATAAAATAGGAGATATATTGATACATCTCCATCGATAATGATGATATAATCATATCGTAAAATGCGGAGGAATACAATATGGTTCATCTATTGCTGTTCGTTATCTATTTGGCCTTTATCAGTCTGGGATTGCCTGATTTTTTGCTTGGTTCAGCATGGCCGTCAATGTATGGCGGATTCGGCGTCCCTGTTTCTTATGCAGGCATCATTTCAATGATCATTGCGGTTGGAACAATTATTTCCAGTTTGCAAAGCGACAGGCTTACTCGGAAACTTGGAACAGGAAAGATTGCTGCAATCAGTGTAGCAATGACTGCAACTGCATTGTTTGGTTTTTCTATCAGTCATTCTTTTTGGAGTTTGTGTTTATGGGCGATTCCATATGGTCTGGGGGCCGGAAGTGTCGATGCAGCACTGAACAATTATGTAGCTTTGCACTACGCAAGCCGTCATATGAGCTGGCTTCATTGTATGTGGGGTATTGGTGCATCTTTAGGCCCATACATTATGGGTTATGCCTTGACTGGCGGACAAAGTTGGAGTATGGGTTATCGATACATTGCAGTTCTGCAAATTGTGCTCACTGCTGTTTTGCTGTTTAGTCTGCCCCTTTGGGAAGGCAGGGCTGCAGCGGAAGAAAATAAAAGCGGTCAGGGTACGGAAAAGGCCCTCTCTTTGCAGCAGATTGTGAGGATTCCCGGTGCAAGGGAAGTGATGTTCACATTCTTTTGTTACTGTGCCATAGAGCAGACAGTCGGTTTATGGGCAAGCAGCTATCTGGTGCTTTACAAAGGGGTTTCGGCAGAAACAGCAGCAGGTTTTGCCGGCCTGTTCTTTATCGGGATTACCATTGGTCGGGGATTATCCGGCTTTCTCACGATGAAGCTTCATGATGTAAGCATGGTGCGTTTGGGCGAGTGTATTATTTTAATTGGGATCACTGCTTTACTGCTGCCATTCAACGAAAATGGCACACTGATCGGGCTGATTTTGATCGGTCTTGGCTGTGCGCCGATTTATCCCTGCATCATTCATGCCACCCCTGCAAACTTTGGTGCTGATAGGTCACAGGCCATTATTGGCGCACAAATGGCCAGTGCTTATGTAGGAACTTGTTTCATGCCGCCGCTGTTTGGGGTGATCGCAAATAATATCAGTGTGGCGTTGCTGCCACTGTATCTGCTTGTGATATTGGCTCTGATGTTTGTGATGCACGAGCTGCTGTTGAAAAGGGTAAAACAGGAAAGAACATTGACGGTTGATTTGCAGATACACAGCGAATATAGGGAAGAGGGAGAGTAGCACAACGGAGTATGTGCGGCAAAGCCATAGTATCCGGTGTGGATTTCTCCTCTTGTTCTCTTTTGCTACTTTTTCTGGGCTCGATTTCCCGGCATATAAAAAGGCCGGCCCCGAGGAACAGTGAGGACTTTTAATTTACAGGCGTGGGAATCATTGTGCACCTGGTTTGGTTGTTGACAAAGACCTGTGCCAACTAATTTGATAATTTATGCTCGCTTGGTTAACTGAATTGATGTAACGATCCTCCATAGTTTAAATAAATTGAGTTACGGTTTTTTTTTGAGCGTAATTCAAATTTTTAAATTTATTTAGGCGAGGCGCAAATAATTGATTATTGGTAAAGCGTCCGGCATAAAGAGCCCTTATCTTCCGGTTATGGATAAGGACGTAGATTTTTGACTTGCATTTTGACTTGTATCTTTTTCATTTTTATTATTTTTAAATATGTCTTACTATGAAATGAGTATAAATAAAACCGTATCAAACTACCGAAAAACGGAGGTCTGATGCGGTTTTTTCATTGGAGCAATAGTGCAAAAAAGATTTTCGGCTATGCAGAAATTCTTTAATATCTATTCTACAAATTACAATTTTATCTCGTGTCACGTTCGTTCCGTCAAGATGGTTCTTTCAATTTGTTCAATTAGTTTTGGCTGAATAAGAGGATATGTCCATTCGCAGGGTAATTCGTTTAACAATACTACTTTTTCAATTTCCAGAGCTGGTAAAGTCCCCAATTTATATATGTCAGCGTAATACAGCATTCCGTACGTTTCATTTTCATCATCACATACGGAATAAACGCTGATTTGCCGCAAATCAAAATCAGCGGCTCCTGTTTCCTCCCATAATTCTCTTTTTGCTGTATCATCTATATTTTCATTTGGTTCGCGATGTCCACCGGGGCATTCATAGGTATCACGATCTTTATGCTTACAAAACACCCATTGTCCATTATACTTTGAAACGATGACCGCAAATTTCAGTAGCCTGTCTTCTACATTTTCATAGAATTTAACTTGTAGCATATTCGTACCTCTCAAATAAATCACAATCGCCTCTATCTACAGGATGCAATCTTCTGAGTCCAGAATATCATATGTCTCTACATAAAGAAAGACATACCTTCCCCTTCTCCACGGTTTCATAGGGACATTTTCTAAACTGTGGTGAAGTGGGAGGCGTGTATCGGCAGACAGTGGGTTCCGCTGTCTGTCGATTGCCATTTTACGCGACTTCTGGCGAGCTGCTTGTCGCTTTGGGTTCATCAGGTTTTTCAGCATCCATATCCATCAAGCCAATATCCCGGTAGTAAATACTGATTTCCTGCGGAGCGGTGTGAGACCATTTTTCCTCTCGTTCACCGATTTCCACTCTCTCAATGAATAGGTGCAGGATTTCGGCGGTGAGCTCATTGATCTCTGTGTATTGCCTTGCCTTTTCAATGAAAGCACTGACATTGGTGACCGATGCTCGCAGATTTTCCAGATCGGCTTCTCTTTTGGGGATGGCGGTCTGGATTTCCTTTTGCTCTGTCAGATAGTCGCCACTGAGCTTTCGAAACACCTCGTTGGGGATTTTTCCAAGGACGTTATCTTCATAGAGCCGCTTGAATAAGGCAGTCAGCTCGGTGTCCCTGCGCTTGAACCCTTCCAGCTCCCGCTCTGTCCTGGCGATCTCCCTGCGAATCTCAGCTCCGTTTTTCTGCGTGATATGCTCTGCAAAAAGCAGTTCGTTCTTTCTTGCAAAATGCGTTACCCTACGCAGATCATCCAGCAGGATGGCGGCAAGCTGATTCTCCCGAATGTAATGTCCGGAACAGGTTTCCTTGCCTCTTTTCCTGTAGGTAGCGCATTGGAAGTTGTTTTTGACGGCGTCCATTGTATGCGCCCGACTGAGCACCATCGCCTTTCCGCAATCCTTGCAGTAAAGCAGCCCGGAAAAAATATTCTGCTCCGCCATTTTGGCCGGACGGCGTTTGTGTCTGCGGATGTCCTGCACAATATCCCAAGTGGTCTGGTCTATCAGTGGTTCATGCGTATTTTCAATCCGAATCCTTTCCGACTCGGGACGCTTGACACGCTTCTTGTTTTTGTAGGACAGGGTAGTGAATTTGAGATTGACGGTGTGCCCAAGGTATACCTCATCCTCCAGTATCTTTCCTACGGTTGCGGATGACCAGTAGTAGGGTTTGACAGGGTCGAATCCGATAATCTTAACTCCATTTTTCTTGTAATAGTAATAAGCTGGGATGGGAATTTGCTCCTCCCGAAGCTGCACTGCAATCTGGGTAGGACCTTTTCCACTCATGCAGAGAGAAAAAATGTATTTAACAATCGGCGCCGTTTCTTCATCGGGAATGATTTTGCGCTTGGGATTGGCGGGGTCTTTCTGATACCCGAAGGGCGGTCTGGAGCCAACCCTCGCTCCACTTTCCGCTTTAATTTTGGCGGCGGCTTTTCCCTTTTTGCTGCAGTCTCTTGAATACCACTCGTTGATGATATTTTTGAACGGCGTAAATTCATTGTCTCCATAGAGGCTGTCCACGCCATCGTTCATTGCGATAAACCGCACACCGTAGCTTGGGAAAATCAGTTCCGTGTACTGCCCGACCATGAGATACTCACGCCCAAACCGACTCATGTCCTTGACGATAATAGTACCCACCTCGCCGTTTTCCACCAGCGCAAGCATCTCCTGAAAAGCCGGTCTTTGAAAGTTCGTGCCCGAGTAGCCGTCGTCATAAAGGAATTTCACATTCTCAAATCCATTGTCCTTTGCGTATTTTTCCAGCATCATCCGCTGGTTCTGAATGCTGTTGGAGTCCCCCTGACTGCCATCATCCTGACTTAATCTTGCGTATAAAATCGTGTATTTTTCGTTTGCCTGTTTCATCTGTAAGCTCCTTTCCGGCAAACCGAATACGGTACTACACATCATACCGCAACGATTCGCACAAGTCTATTCCAAAGAAGAAATTAACGGTTCCTTTCCGGAAACTCCGTATCAATGAGGCGGAGCAGCTTCTTGGTGGCGCTTTCAGAAGACACAGGCAGGAAGAAGGAACGAATTTTGAAAGGCTTCCCCTCCAGAACCATCTCCCGTTCCCGGAAGAATCCTTCCTCAGAAATGATGGTTTGTGCATCCTCAAAGGTGAGGACGGGATAGCCAAAGGGGGATAAGGTATGAGGGTTGCTTGAGGCATAGTCGCCGTGGTTCTTCAATTCTTTCATACTGCATTTCTCCTTTTTTGTTTCCCCGAACAGATGCCGGTGTATGTACTGCCGCCGGAGAAGGGCGGCATAAGATTTGTGGTCAAACGTAATCTTCGGATATCTCTCCGATTCCCGCAATTTCTTCGGCCTCTTTCACCGCTTTGGAGAGAGGTACGAATCCTTTCAGCTGGTTCACCTGCTTGACAGCCCTTCCTCGCAGGCTGCGGTCAATATCATAGGGAATCTCCATGGCGGTTGCCAGCAGCATCTGGATTTGTGCCAGCTCCACGGCAATTTTATAGGAGAGCTTGGAGAGGTGCTGCTCCAGCGCCTTGATTTCACTGCGTTCAATTTTTTGATAAATCTCGGTCAGCTCACCGGTGAATTGCCGCAGCATATCACGGGTGAGGTACTCGCGGATGGCGGCATTGATGAGCTCGGAGCGGCTCGCAAAACCGAAAACCGCATACGTTTCATCGGTCAGCCGGATGGTATCGCCCGGCAGGGATACCGTTATTTTTTCTGTCTTACGCATCGTCATCCTCCTCGGTCATTGCGTGTTGGTAAGCGTAAATGCTGTCGTACCGGATATTGCCGATGGTGTTTTTTACATCCTTGACGCACTTATTGCGCAGACGTTTCAGCGTTTCCTCATCGACTCCGGGAACAGTGGCTGCAGTGATATGAGCCACCATGGACAGCTCCACGCACAGGCGGAACAGCTGGCGGCAGAGCTTGGCGTCCAGCTTGGTCACCTGATTTTCCAGAAACGTGAGGGTGGTTTTGTTCATGTAATCCGTATCGCTTTGGGTGTGAAGATACCCGAGATAGAATTCGGTTGCCGCACAGACAAAGGCACTGCGGCTGGGGTAGTCATACAGGGGATACTCCGCATCCACTCGGGCAGTGAGCTCCGGCTTCATGTGAATCCCTACTTTTGCTTTGTTGCTGTCATTCATGGTACAAATCTCCTTTTAATTGAATTTCCGTTACGGATGTCCGGGAAAACTGCGGAATTGCTGGACGTTCTGCTTTTTGGACTTCCCGGAGGAATACCTGTTTTGATTTAGAGCACCTTAACCGACCACCGTAAAAAGCCGCTCCGCGCCCCGCACTGCGGGACGCTGTGACTGTCAGAGGGGCCGCTTGCGGTCACCTGACTTTATCCTGCTCATCCCTTTGGCCATAGGAAATAGTGGTGTGGGGAGAGAGGTTATTGCCCACGCCCTGCACAAAGCCCTCATACTGCGATTTTGCTCTGATTCGGTGCAGGGATGCCACCCAACCGGTCAAAGCGGCACACGGGGCGACACAGAGGGCAACGTGAGGACCTTTTACGCACTCTCAGAAAGCAAAAGGCATACATGAGTTTTTCCTATTTCTTCTTTTCTGTAATAATTTCTTATTACTTGGGTCATTCTTTATTCTCTCTTGTTTTATCCCATCGCTGTGTGACAGAGGGAGAGGGTTCACTATGAACCGAGGGGGTGTTCAGAGAGAGCAACTCATAAGAATTGTTCCGCTGGCGACCGTCGCCGAAGTTATGATTCACCTTAATGAGGCTATGCTTCTCCAACTGCTTGACCGCGCGGCCCACGGAGCTGTCAGAGATACCGCAGGCTTTGGCGATGGTCTGCCTGCTGGGATAGCAGCCCTTTGTTTTGTTATGGCAGCACAGCAGGTAGCAATAGACGGCAAAAGCGATTGGCGGCAGCCGATATGCAAAGATTTTTCTTGGCAGCATGACGAATGGTTCTTGCTTCATTTTCTTATCCCCCTTGTGTTGAAAAGTCCCTCTACTATTTAGCCGGTTCAGGAGAGGGGGTGAGCCATAAAATTTCGAAATTTTTTATCCCCCCACTATTAAGCCGATCTCGTAGCACAGGTGAGCGGAAAAATTTTATCTTCTACATATTTATCCCGCTCCAGATGACTGCTGTACGGAACTATTTTTGAAATTCACAAGGTGCTTTCACTACTAAGCCGATTTCGGGCATGGGTTGCACGGACAAAATTTTACCCCTGTAAAAAACCTTCTACTATTAAGCCAATTTCACAGGGGTGTTGGACGAAATTATTTTTAGTTGAAAAGATATCCCCTTACTATTAAGCCGATTTCATAAGGGGGGCTACAAAAACAAAATGCAAAGTGCCGCCCACTTTTTTGCGGACGGCACTTTGCCGGATGTGGAAGATGTTAATGGATAGGGGTCTATTTGCCTTAGCAGTCGCCTTTTTCAAACTGTATCGCGACATTACGTGTGTCTAAATGTGAAAATCAGCCTGTGGTATACTCCCTTCAAAAGCTAATGATTTTTGCTATTGGAGGATATCAAATGATGGACAATCCTTTTGCAGCGTACAGCACAAAAATATTCACCGTATTTCTTTGGGCATACAACGATTGTATGTGGGAGAGATGCGACCCTACATCTTTTTTCTGCGAAGTATATGATCGGATGGAGTTTGCCGTTCAGGCGGGACAGGAGGAACTCACCCGTCAAATCGAACGACTGAAAGAAGAGTTCACCGCAGATCAAAACAAATCATTCGACGTTTTTGTCAGGGACAAAGTTAATTATTTGTTTATGGTCAAAGAACAATATCCCAAACACGTGCTATTTTCAAATCCCAGTGATGAAAAAGAGACCCAAAATTGGATTAAGAAGTGCCAAGATTGGGGCCGGCAGCTCGTCTTCCCCCAAAGCCATGTTTCAATCCCCTCCGAAACAGATTTGTATCAGCTTTGCAGCCAGCAGAGCGAATACATAGAGTACCGATTCGATTATACCGGTGTTTTGATCAGCCGTTTAGAATCAAGAGGCGGGGGCGGTTATTATCGTATGCCCTCGGATTACGAGGAAGACGCCGGAGTGAAATTCTCGGTCGGACAGGTCGTTCGCCTAAAAAGCGAGCCGAAAAAACTTTATTTGGTGGCCGCGAACGCAGGACGCCTTTGCGATGCTAAAAATGTGTTTACATGGGAAAATGAATATCTACTATATCCCTTTGAACAAATCGAATGCGGTTGTATGCCAGACTATGATCATATTCACGAGAGTGAGCTTGAAGCATATGCCGGTCAGGAATACACCGAGTTACAGCTAATGCAGCTTCAGTTTCTTCAGCAATATTTGTAAGGGTGTTGCAATGAAGGATATAATTATCGACAATACGTATGTCTTTTATCCGCAAATGTGGTATGATAAACTTATAACAGCAAGGAGGAAAAACGCATGGAATTGACCAAGACCTCCCGCATTCTTTCCGTCTTTCATCTATTCCGGTATTGCAGTGAGGTTTCTTTTAGGGAAATCACCGATTTACTGCCGGTCAGCGAAAAGACCGTTTCCCGGGATATTTTGCTGCTCAAGCAGGCGGGAGTTCTACACATCCGTTACTCCCAAAAGAGAAAGGCGTTCGTTTTAATTGATGCGCAGTTTCGTGCACCTCAGTTTCCACAAAACAGGACGCGCAAATTGTACCTTGAAAAAATCATACGGTTATGCACATTAATGGTAGAGATGGACGGAGAATATCCCGTAGGCTGGTATCGAGAGCATTATCCGGTTTTATCAGACCGCACAAGGCAGCGGGACTTTGCCGAGCTTTTTAAAATCGGCTACCGCATCCGCTACGAACCGGCGGACCCGTGGGGTGAGCCCGGACATTACAGCTACGAAATTCCGGACACTTATGGGTTGGAAACCTTTATAAGGAGTTAGTATGGATTATAAAAAAGGGTGTTGTATTTACACACTAAGCGAAAAAACTGTTGGAGGGTTTATTTCCGGCAGCCACGTTTACCCGGAATCCGAACTTAATTTATATTATGATTTTCATGGTCTCTATTTGCTGCCGATAGAATCTGACGGGAAATGGGGCTTGATGGACGGAGAGACCAACGAGATTGTGGTTCCTCTGCAATTTGACTATACGGACACGCTGTTTGAAGATTATATGGTAAGCCATGCTGTGAAAAATGGTTTGCATGGATATATCAATGCGCAGGGACAGACGGTCATTCCGTTTGAATACGAGGATGCCAAGCGTGAACCTTCTTCAAATGGATATTTTGCGGTCAAACATGGAAAGTGGGGGGTGGTAAATAGGAAAAATGAGCCAATCCTCCCCTTTGTTTACGACAGAATTGATCTGGATGGCTGCTTTGACCTCACCGCAGGCTGGTTTACGTTTTATGGAGGGATCAGCGCCATACGGGATAGGCAGGTGGTTCTGTTTGATCGGTATGGCGAGATATTGGAGGATCATCTGACAGCCCACCCGCGAAGCTATACCACTCGCCCGCAAACTTATGGGGATTATATGATATTGCAACGCAAGCGAAAATTCGGTGTGGCAAGCCGGGATGGACGGCTCATTACCAACGTTACCATGCTCAAACGGGAAGCCGTGCATTTAATTCAGAAATTGGAGGGAGCTTGTTGATGAAAGAGTTAGCCTACCTTTCCGCAAGGTTGTTGTGTAGTTATGAGGAAAAGACCGAATGCTTGCAAACCATGAGCAAGCTTAGTCGCTTTCTTACGGTGGCGCGGGCAGACGGTTTTTTAGCGCTGGAACCTTTTCTGGAGCGGGAAACAAACCCGCTGATTAAAGCCTGTCTGCTCGATATTCTGGATGGACTGGACAGTGCGGAATTGGAACAACGCTTTGAAGGCTATCTGGCAGCAGGCGATTACCGCGGCAAGGATTGTTTACAGGCAATGATCATTTTAAAGGGCTTTTTGCTTCTGCAAGCCTGCCAGACATCGGAACGATTCTGGAAAGAGCTGCATGGTTATTTTGGTGCGGATTTCGCATTAGTATACCGGGAAGCATCCCGGTTGGAGCAAACAAAGGGAAAATCATTGTAAATCCTGTTGAGAAATTCATATAGATATAGATAAAGTGCAGTCAACAAGAAAGGACGAAGCGAATGTATATCAAAATCCACCGGGGAACCACACAAATAGGGGGAAACCTGATTGAAATCGGGACAGAGAAAACCCGAATCCTTTTTGACGCGGGTGCCAATCTGCCGCCTCTCGATGAAAAGGAGGCAAGTGACCCTATCGAGATAGAAGGGCTTACTTATGGAACCCCCGCATTTGACTGGGTTTTCCTCAGTCATCATCACAACGACCACTGCGGACTGGTGGAACGGATTCTGCCGGAGATTCCGATTTTTTCCGGGGTAGAAACACATCGCATTTTAGACGTCATTGCTGATTTTACCAACAGCCCCCGCCCTAATATTAATTTTCATTTCACAAACTGTCAGCCAATTCAGCTATACGATATGCGTGTAACCCCAATCGGTGTCGATCATTCCGCAGTGGACGCTTATATGTTTCTGATTCAGGCAGACGGAAAAAATATCCTCTACACCGGGGACTACCGGGCGGTGGAGAATATTCCGGTGGAAATCCGACGACTGCTTGGCTTGACGGGAAAGCTGGATGTTCTCATCAGTGAAGGAACCAATATTCGCGCAGAAAAACAGGGTAAAAACGCTCTGCAGGACGAATATGAGGTAGAACAGTGGGCTTATGCTTTAATGAAGCAATACGACGGCACCGTGTTCGTCCTGTGCTCCTCTACAAATGAAGAAAGGATCTGCGCCATGCATCGGGCTGCGAAAGCTGCAGGCAGAACGGTGTGTGAGGATTTGTTTTTAACGGCGGTTCGTGCGCCGCGTGAGGAAAACGCCCTACGCTTTGTAGGAAACTATACCAGCAAAGAAAAAACGCCGCGTACATATGCCTATTTTCAGCGCTATTTTGAACGACGAGAACTTCTGAGCGCAGGAAGCTTGGCGAAGATTCCGGGGGAAAAGGTGATTTTTGTGCGAACCTCCATGCTGCCGTTCTTGAAAAAGTATCTGGGCAGCCGCCCCGTCTCTGAAAAAAATCTGCTGATTTACTCCATGTGGCAGGGCTATTGGCAGACATCAGCTGTACAGAAGCTTCTGACTTTTTGCGAAGATAGAAAGATGAATGTGGTTAGCCTGCATAGCAGCGGACATGCCTATCGCAACACGATTCAGGAGTTTATCCGCTGGCTGGAACCGAAAGCGCTCATCCCCATCCACTGTGACGCCGACGACCGTTCCCAGTTCGAATCGCTTCATCCAAACTGCCTGATGCTGCGCGACGGCGAAAGATGGGAGGTGTAAAAATGCTGGAAGGTTGGCTTGCCATTTTATCCGTGATTGGTGTCGTGTCATTCGGTGTGTATTATAATCCATGGTTACAGCGTACCCACGGATGCTCCGCGCTCACCTTTTGGAGGGTAATCGGCGGTATTGCAGATTTGTTTTTGTGGCTGGCTGTGCTTGATGCCGACAGCCCAGTACATGGGGTTATTTTGGTTTTGATTGCGGGAGGTATTTTTCTTCTGCTATTTTTGGCAAACTATCGGGATTCCAAAAGCGTGCTGCACGGTTTACTTATGACGCTGTGGCTGATTTTAATCGGCGGAGCGATCACATGGCTATTAAGCGCGTTGAGCAATCGGAGTAAAAAACACTGAGCAGGGACGAAAAAACCTGTCCATCGGAAAGAAAGATCACAGAAGGTGAAGCGGAAACGCTAGCGGAGTATTTGCGCCGATATGCAGTGAAATCCGTTGCGGTCTGTGTCCATTGCTGCGAAAATGAAACGCTGGATGAGGTGGCCGTGATACTTTCTCCTTTTTCTTCTCTGCCAGACTTTTCATGGGATGCTGTGCGACATGATTCTGTGATCGGAACGGATAGTTATATGGTTGTCCGATATGCTGTAGACAAAGGGGAAAACTAAAATGAGCTTTGATATTTATGGCTGGATTCCATCTTTGGAGGTGGCAGAATATTTTCGTCAAAACCGGGTGTTTACCGTGACGGAAAAATATCAGCTGATTCACGATGCGCCACGCCCTTTGGAAGAAAAGCTGGAAGCGCTTCTGAAATTGGAAGCAGAAGCATCCGAAGAACGGGAAAAGGAATTCATGAGTCGGGCGATAGAGGTTTATCGGCTGGCGCTACGGTTGATGAAGGAGCAGCCATCCGGCAGCTTTTTTCTCGTAAAAGCTTTTTTCAATACGGACGAACTGGTTGGCGCGATTCCCTATGCCACCTTTACACAGGTGTTGGAGCAAGCCGCGAACGACAAAACAGCATCCTCTTATCTGGCAGAATTCTGGCAGAAAACGACCAATGAAGGCCTTACCAATCCGATTGAATATCATTTGCTGCCATTGAACGGACAACTTAGGGCAACCGATTTTTGGATCGACGACGATATGCTGTCGTTTAACCCGCTGTCGGAAACGGATAATATACATGTTCCAGATATAGACGACTTATTTGACTCCAAACTGTACTTGTGCTGCCTTCTTCCGTTTGAAAACGGTGATTTGGTCTGTCTGGAAGTGGACGGTGTTTCCCGGCATGGTTTCTTTTATCAGGAACTTGACGGCAACGGAACATTATATGCTTATCTGGGTTATCTTCATGACGGGTACTTAGATACGTTGGAATTGGGGGAAAACTCAGTTATGACGTTAAAATGGACCCGTCTGAATGCCTTTCATGACGAACTGCCGCCAGAGGAGGGTATCCTGCGCGAAATCGGAGATTTGATGAAGCGGTTAGGACAGCAAGACCCCATGTCAGTCGAAAAACTGTTTTTTGACACGCTTTTTAACCCCATATCTAGATTGAAAGGCCAATTCAGGCTTTTTTCTTACCGCGTAACACCTCTCACTTTAGCGGAATTGCTGAAAGAAGCACACTGCGTGGAATATCAAAAGCATCTGGAATCACATTAACTGAAGATCAAGGAGCTTATTATGAATGTTAATAAAGAGTTGCTGAACACCCCGCAAGCAACTGTGTCAGAATCAATATTACAAGCGGGCACAGCTACAGCATCATCAAAAGCAGATACTCCAAAGGGTAAATCGAGGAAAGAAATTGCCGCAGTTTTGGTTTTGATCGGAATTTTAGGCTGTTTGGCAACTATTCTTGGCATGAAAGGAATTGCGTTTGTCGCTGGCTTCGCAGCCTGCGGCTGGCTGATTTTCCGTGTTGTAAAAGGAAAAGCCAAGGCAGTACCCGCTGTTGTTACGATTATTCTTCTTACGATTGCCTTTGCTGCTCCCAGCGCAAGCACGGGAAACATTACACAAAAGCAGTTGTTTAGCAATTTATCCAATGTCATGCAGCCGGTTGGATATCAACTGGTTCCTACGAATAATATGTCAGATAATTCATATTTGATTTATGTCAAAGACAGTCCGGATGCCGCACCGCGGCCAAATGGTGTTCAATGCAAAATTGTTGAAGAAAGTGGTCACGTTAAATCCATTATTTTAATTTCTGCAAACGGTTCAAAAGGAATTCCTATGAGTGCAATCAAGTTTGTAAGTGCTTTAAATCCAAAATGGTCATCTGATAAAGTGACGGAAGTTATGACCAAGACCTTAAAAGGAGCAACCGTTCAGGAAAATGGAATTAGTTACACCTTTGAAGATTATGGGACATCTTCTCGATTTTTCATTGACATGTAAAGCCGGATTACAT
Organism: Faecalispora jeddahensis; assembly: GCF_000577335.1. Taxonomy (GTDB): domain Bacteria; phylum Bacillota; class Clostridia; order Oscillospirales; family Acutalibacteraceae; genus Faecalispora; species Faecalispora jeddahensis. The sequence goes on from NZ_CBYL010000010.1 coordinate 79,175, forward strand.
ATGAGGTGTGGTGCGCTATTGGGTATATGCCTGTGAAATAAACGGATAAATAACTGCTCTGCGCTATAGATAACTTTAATCTTTGCTTTTTTTGCGGAATATGGTAAAATTTTTATAGAAATTATTACATATGGGAGGTGTTAACATGGGAAAATTTGAGCGAAATTTCTATAGAACAGAGCATAACAGACATCTGGGAATTGAACAATTAAAGAAAATGCCGTGGTTTGAGTTTCTGAAAAAAGATATTGCATTGGGAGAGGTGTTTCCTGCGCTCCGGTTTGACGGCAGTATTCACTTTTACTACAAAGGTGCGCGCCTTTGCGAATATATTGGGAACATCAACGGAATACCGAAAGCAAACAGAGACAAAACTCCTTTTTATCCCGTTAACCAGGTTGCTTATGAAGAAATTAAAAAAGAATGCCAGCAATGGTCTGAAACCGTAAGCGGTGTAAACAGGGAACGCACTGAGCTCGCGGGGCTTTACAGTAAGTTTTCACCATATATCAAGCTGGCTTCCAGCATGATCCTGCTGGATATGGAGATCGGGTTTCCCCAACTTTGCCTGAGCGGCAATAAAATTTATACCAATACACAGGTGGACTTGCTTTTCCTTGACAAAAACACCGGTATACTTTACTTCGTCGAAGCAAAGGGCGCTCAAGATAGTCGAATCAAAAAGAAATACACAGGGCAGTCTCACGGCGAATTATATAACAGTCTCGAGGTAGCAAATCAACTCAACAAATACAATGCAAACATAGTAGCCAGAGAGGACAGCATCCTTACCGCTTATAGAGAATATTTAAGCGTCATGAATGAACTTTTCGATTGCGAGATATACTCAGGAAATCTTACATTATACAAATGCACGAAATTGCTGGTCTACGGGGAATCCAATACGGAAAACAGTTGTAGATCACTTGAGGCAATACATACAGAGTTAGGTGATGATTTGATTTTATATGAAAAAGGTCTTGATGCGATTGATGACCTACCAAAAAGAATTGCAGTTGGTATGCCTCATGTCTAATTTTATATTTTCCTGAGCAGGAGGTAACGAATGAATACCATATGGATGCTTCGCAACGACGGCAAGGCGTTCCCTTGCTCACAGTATATTGGCGCAAATCCTCAAACCATAGGGGATACTTTGCTTACGGCGGAATGGCTGCATACCAATACGCAGCATGAGGAATCCCGGAAGCTTGTGCTGAAAATGGTCGCTGCATGGATCGCTTCTGCTTCTGTTGACAGCGATGCTATTTCTGATGTACCCGACTTTCTCTTACAAAAGCCAAACTGTACCCTGTCGCACGAATTTATCATAACACACGCAGAAGAAATCAAGACGATTATCACAGATATTACAGGCAAACTGGATTTAACTGCCCTATGCAACGCAGTTACGGCCGAACTCAATCAGGAATTTCTGCAGACCCACTATGGGGGTATGAACCAAACGGTTACACCATCTAAAGAACTATGCTTCTGTATTTCCTCTGTTGGCTTTGATTGGTATAAAATCATGCGTCATTTCATTGTCTCTGCCAATTTCTCAATAGAATATATTATCATCATACGGGATAAAGAAAGCATTGATGCCGACAGCCCGTTTTATCTTCGGTTGCCCGCAGAGATATTTCTCGCAGAGCAGCCGATGCAGCTCATACCTTCAGGCAAGCTGAAGGGCGGTGTAATGGTACGCGAAATATTTGCACATCTGTCGTGTGGAAATTCCCTCCATCACATTTCGGAAGATCTGGCGATTGATCCAAGCGAGCTTACCCATGCGCTTACGATTATTGGGGCTTGGGAAAACCGAAGCCCAATGGAATAAAACTATATCCTCAAGTCTTGCCGTAATCTATCTGAAATTATAGCAAAAAGGACGAAGGCCTTTGGGCCATCGTCCTTTTTGCTGTTTCACAGTAAAAGTAAAACGATAATCCGAACTCATCTCCAGCAGGGACGAGGTTCGGATTATCATTTTTTCCGTATTCAGCTTGCTTTTCGTAAATTGTCCCTATGATACGGTGGGCTTGACGGAAGCTATGTCTTTTTGGAGCGGATGATGGGAATCGAACCCACACGGTCAGCTTGGGAAGCTGAAGTTCTGCCACTAAACTACATCCGCAAATAGATGATTCAATTTGTCCTAGAACTCTTGAATTTTATCATATTCCCATTTTGATTTCAAGGTATTTTTTGAAAATATTCACTCCTTTTTGCTTTACTTAACATAATATTTTTAAGAAAACGAACGATTTCCTTTTTATTCCACACTTTCCACAGAGTTTTCCACAAACAAGCGTGGACAACATGGGAAATCAGGCTCTTTTACTCCGTTTTCCCCATCAGTTATTCACACGACAGGTGGAAAGCTGCATTATTTATTGGTTTACATAATTTAAAAAACGTGAAATAAAAAAGTGAAGCCCGGCGGGAATCCTGCCAGGCTTCACTGAAATGCCGAGGGAATAAAAGGCAAATTTTGCCAATAAACTAATTATTTCGCCTTGGTACGAACTTCTTCCACCGCTTTTGCGATGAAATCCGACAAAGGCATGGTGCCGATGTCACCGTCGCGGCGGCTGCGCACAGCCACAACGCCGTTTTCCATTTCCTTGTCCCCAATGACGAGCATATAGGGGATCTTTTCGAGCTGCGCCTCACGGATCTTATAGCCGATCTTCTCGCTGCGGTGGTCGCAGGTGACTTCAAGTCCGGCCTCTTCGAGCTGACGCTTGATCTCATCGGCCTGATCGTGCAGGCGCTCACTGATTGGCAGCACACGAACCTGCTCGGGCATCAGCCACATGGGCAGGGCACCGGCGTATTTTTCAATCAGCAGGGCCAAGGTGCGCTCGTAGCAGCCGAGAGAAGTGCGGTGGATGATATAGGGATTCTTTTTCACGCCGTCCTTATCCACGAATTCCATGCCGAATTTCTCGGCCAGCATCTGGTCGATCTGGATGGTGATGAGAGTGTCTTCCTTGCCGTGTACGTTGCGGATCTGAATGTCGAGCTTCGGGCCGTAGAACGCAGCTTCGCCGACACCGATGGAATATTTCAGACCCAGATGATTCAGAATGCGTTCCATCACGCCCTGAGCTTCATCCCACTGTTCGGGAGTGCCGATATATTTCACGCGGTCATTCGGATCCCACTGTGAGAAGCGGTAGCTGACGTCTTCATCCAGACCGAGTGTTTTCAGCATGAAGTTAGCCAGCTCCACGCAGCCTCTGAATTCGTCCTCCAGCTGTTCGGGGGTGCAGATCAGGTGGCCTTCGGAAATGGTGAACTGGCGTACACGGATCAGGCCGTGCATCTCGCCGGAATCCTCGTTACGGAACAGGGTAGAGGTTTCACCCAGACGCATCGGCAGGTCGCGGTAAGAGCGCTGGCGGTTCAGAAAGACCTGATACTGGAACGGGCAGGTCATCGGGCGCAGGGCAAATACTTCCTTGTCCTTCGATTCGTCACCCATCACGAACATGCCTTCGCGGTAGTGATCCCAGTGGCCGGAGATCTTATACAGATCGCTCTTTGCCATCAGCGGAGTTTTGGTCAGCAGATAGCCGCGCTTTTTCTCGGTATCCTCTACAAAACGCTGGAGGGTTTGCAGAACACGCGCGCCCTTCGGCAGCATGATCGGCAGGCCCTGGCCGATATAATCGACGGTGGTGAAGTATTCGAGCTGGCGGCCCAGCACATTATGGTCGCGCTTTCTGGCTTCCTCCACCTTCGCCAGGTATTCCTCCAGCTCCGATGCCTTGGGGAACGAAATGCCGTACACGCGCTGCAGCGCCTTGTTTTTGGAATCGCCGCGCCAGTAGGCGGAGGTTGCGGCAGTCAGCTTGACCGCCTTGATGCCGCCGGTGGAAAGCAGGTGAGGGCCTGCGCACAGATCAACGAATTCACCCTGGCGGTAGAACGAAATATCCTCGCCCTTGCCCGCGTGTTCTTCAATTAGCTCTACCTTGTAGGGCTGCTCCTGCTCCTCCATCAGCTTCTTTGCTTCGGCAGGGGAAAGAAGGAACCGCTCGATCGGCAGATTCTCTTTGATGATCTTCTTCATTTCCGCCTCAATTTTCGGCAGATCCTCGGGGGTCAGGGTGCGGGGCAGATCAAAGTCATAATAAAAGCCGCGCTCGATCGACGGGCCGATGGCGAATTTCGCTTCGGGGAACAGGCGTTTCACGGCCTGTGCCATAATGTGAGAGGTGGTGTGCCAATAGGCCTGCTTGCCCTCCTCCTGCTCAAAGGTCAGGATTTCGACGGAACAGTCCTCGCTGAGCGGGGTGCGCAGATCAACTACCTTGCCGTCTACACGCCCGGCACAGGCAGCCTTGTAAAGGCCCGCGCCAAGGGATTTGGCCACTTCCGCAACGGTAATTCCGGATTCATATTCTTTGACATCGTCTCTCAGTACTATTTTAATCATGGTGCTTCCTCCTGAATCGGTTCATTTTGGATATAAAAAAAGCCCCGCCCCAAATTCCTGGGGCGAGACTTGTGATCCCGCGGTTCCACCCGGTTCGGCAAAACATAACAGCTTTGCCCTCCTTGCGGCTGATAACGGTGCCGGCCGTCACGCCTTAAACCGGGAGCGGTTATTCGGCGCGCGCTCCAAGACGGTAATCCAAATTCTCTTTGCCGCACCCGCTTTCAGCCGACGACGGGCGCTCTCTGCTGCAAAGCACTGAATCGGATCTTCTTTTCAACGCTTTTCTGTATATCTGACTCCATACTACCACCCGGCGGCGGCCTTGTCAAGGGAACGACTTCGTGATATTTCACGATTTTGTCCGGCTCCCGCATCAAATTTCTTGACAGAGGGGCTGTAAAAGTAATACAATTAGAAATAAGATGCGCCTGACGGCACATCTATGGGATTGACGCACCCAGCCTAAATTAATTTGAACTAAAAAATATGAAAAAATTCACAGCAAGGAGGTGTCCGTAATTTGAATGTTCCCCTATGGTTATGTTTGATAATAGCGCTCGGTTGCGCTGTTATTTTTGGAATAGTTGCTTTTTTCGCAGGGATAGGCCATAGAAAGAAAGTCGCGGAGTCCGTGATTGGTTCGGCCGAGCAGGAAGCCAAGCGCATCGTAAGCGATGCCATCAAAGCGGCTGAAGCGAAGAAAAAGGAAACGATTCTTGAGGGTAAAGACGAGATTCACAGGCAAAGAACGGAATCGGAGAGAGAACTGAACGAACGCAGAAAAGAAGTCCAGCGGCAGGAACGCAGAATTCAGCAGAAGGAAGAAACCTTAGACAAAAAGCTAGAGGGGCTTGAGTCGAAGGAGAACGCGATCAACACCAAGAACAAAAAAGCGGATGAAAGGCTTGCCGAAGCGGAGGCTGTCAAAAAGAGCCAGTTTGATATGCTGGAACGCATTTCCGGCTTCACCGTAGAGCAGGCCAAGGAATATATGCTGAAAAGCCTTGAGGACAAGTTGACGCACGAAAAGGCCGTTAAAATACGGGAGTTTGAACAGCAGGCCAGAGAAGAAGCGGAAAATAACGCCCGCGAGATCATCTCGCTGGCGATTCAGCGCTGTGCCGCCGACCATGTGGCGGAGGCAACCATTTCTGTGGTGCCGCTGCCCAACGACGATATGAAGGGCCGCATCATCGGCCGAGAGGGACGCAATATCCGCGCCATTGAAACGATGACCGGTGTTGACCTGATTATCGACGACACGCCGGAAGCGATCACGCTGTCCTGCTTTGAGCCGGTGCGCCGAGAGGTTGCCCGCATCGCTTTGGAGCGTTTGATTTCCGACGGCCGGATTCATCCTGCCCGCATTGAAGAAACCATTGAAAAAGCCCGCCGAGAGGTGGATGCGACCATCAAGCAGGAGGGCGAACGCGCCGTCATTGAAGCCGGCGTGAACGGAATCCATCCCGAACTGATTAAGCTGCTGGGACGGCTGCGTTACCGCACCAGCTATGGTCAGAACGTGCTGAACCACTCTCTTGAGGTGGCGTATCTCTGCGGCATCATGGCGTCGGAGCTGGGGCTGGACCCCACACTGGCGCGCAGAGCCGGTTTGCTGCACGACATCGGCAAGGCGCTCGACCACGAAATCGAGGGCTCGCATGTTGATATCGGCGTAGACGTAGCGAGAAAGTATAAAGAAAGCGAAGCAGTTGTCCACGCGATTCAGGCCCATCACGGCGACGTAGAGGCGAAAACCATTATCGCCTGCCTGGTACAGGCGGCCGACGCGATTTCCGCCGCGCGCCCCGGCGCCCGCCGCGAAAATCTGGAAAACTACATCAAGAGGCTGGAAAAACTGGAAGCCGTGGCCTCCTCCTTCAACGGGGTGGAGCGTTGCTATGCGATTCAGGCCGGCCGAGAGATTCGCATTATGGTAAAGCCCGACGTGGTCAACGATGACCGCATGGTGCTGCTGGCCCGCGAGATCTGTGACAAGATCGAGCAGGACTTGGAGTATCCCGGGCAGATCAAGGTCAATATTATCCGCGAAAGCCGGGCAATCGAGTACGCGAAGTAACCGGCCTGCGGCAAAAAGGGAGAGGGAACAGTTTTGTTCCCTCTCTTTATTATATGCAGCGGGATTTTCTTCGCTGCCCCTTGTGTTATTTTCTGCGGATGGTGTAAAATAGAATACAAGAGATCTTTTTTACACATTCAAACCGGCGGTTCTTCCTGAAGCTTTGAAGCGGCAGAATCGCCATACTTTTCAACAGATAGAAAGAGTGAAATGAATGAATATTCTGGCAATAGGCGACGTTGTGGGCAGCATCGGCTGTCGTTTTCTGCGCGAACAGCTGCCCCGCCTGAAAAAGGAAAGGCAGATCGATCTGGTGATTGTCAACGGTGAAAACTCCGCGGACGGCAACGGCATCACTCCTGCTTCGGCAGAATTTTTGTTTTCCAGCGGGGTGGATGTGATCACGACCGGCAATCACAGCTTTCGCCGCAAAGAAAGCTACGAGCTGTACGACCAGTGCGAAACCCTGCTGCGCCCCGCGAATTTTCCCAGCGGCGTGCCCGGGCACGGTGTGTGCGTGGTAGACCTTGGCCGCGTGCAGATAGCGGTGATCAACCTGATGGGCACCTCTTACATGGACAGCCTCGATTGCCCCTTTGCAGCCATGGACCGGATTCTCAGCGATCCGGACCTGCCGCCGATACGCCTGGTGGATTTTCATGCGGAGGCCACCGGGGAAAAGGGCGCGATGGGGTATTATCTGGATGGCCGGGTGACCGCGGTATTCGGCACGCATACGCATGTGCAGACTGCCGATGAGCAGCTTCTGCCGCAGGGAACCGCATTTCTATCCGATCTTGGCATGACGGGCCCGATCCGTTCCGTGCTCGGCGTAAAGCCCGAGCTTGTGATCCAAAAGCTGCGCACGCACATGCCGGTTCGCTTCGATGTGGCCGACGGTCCCTGTCGAATGGAGGGCGCAATTTTCTCTGTAGATGTTCGAAAAGGAAACGCAATTTCTGTTGAAAGGGTGCAAATCAAGACATATTCGACAAATATTGAATAGTGTTATAATTTTTTCTGATTTATTTTAACAAAAAATCTCTTGCCAAATACTAGTTTTTGTTTTATGATAGAGGTGTAACTTAGAGGCGGGAGGTT
>NZ_CBYL010000011.1 GCF_000577335.1 Faecalispora jeddahensis
CTTCTGTCGGAGTAGCTTTCGTTGTTAAATCAATCTCATTGGCCTTGCCGTCCTCTGCTCCCGCCACAAACGGCAGCATCTGCAGCGAAACCAGCAGACACATAATGGCCGCAAGCACTTTTTTTCCTATCCCTTTTTTCATGGTATAACCTCCTCAAGTATGCTTCGCCTGAATTTTAAACATATGATCAATCAGATATAAAAACACTTTCTCACTACTCTTTCATCCATTTTATCGAATGGAAAGCAATAATACAATAATGATTTGCATTTTCTCCGTTATGCTGATTTATATGGTCACAAACTGGCAATTGTAAGTGTTTTATTTTGGAAATCATCTAATCAACTTGTTAGCTATTTCAAACCATTTGACGGCATATATTTGGGATTTTCCACCTGTGCACAATATCTGCGTGATGTAACTGCTCTCATTCATTTTGAAAACACAAATATAATTTTATAAATTGTCTTGCATTTCGGTCAGGATGGAAATACACTAGGAAGAAACGGCGAAATTTCCATTTGACTGTTACTGCCGGAAATTCGTCCGATAGAAAGCGGCCTGCACTCTTTTTGTGGGTTCGCAGAGAAGGAATGAAAGTCACCATGGCGCATAAAAACCAAATCAAAACCGCACTTCTGCATCTAGTTATCGTACTTGCTCTGCTGCTGTCAGCAGCGGGAATCGGATACCTGCTGCGCGGCCTCGGACTGCCGGAAGCCAACATCGTGATCGTCTTCTTCCTGGCCGTTTTATTGACCCCACTTCTGATTTCAAGCTACGCCTTTGCCATTCTGGCATCTGTGCTTGCGGCTTTTCTGTTTAATTTTCTGTTTACCGAACCATATTTCAGCTTTGCGGTAAACGCGCCCAGCTATATGATCACCCTGTTCATCATGAGCATTGCGGCCCTGCTGACCAGCACGGTGACGTTTCATGCCAGACGGAACGAACGCAGCGCAAAAGAGCGCGAACTCGAATCGCGGGCCCTTTACGCTTTGACCAATCTGCTGACAGACGCGAAAACCTTTCCCGAAATTGCGGAGCTGGCGGCCGACACCATCAGCAAATCGGTATGCGCGGGCGCGGCCTGTTTATGCTTTGACGAGAACGGCAAGCCGGAGGATTCCTACATTCAATGCCTGCCGGGGCAAGCGGTACGGCGCCGTACCGAGGATGCATCAGACATCTTACAGCGCCTCTCTGATTTGGACGCGGGTTTTGTCGCCGGCCCTGTATTTTACGACTGGCCGATTTACGCAAAGGATTCGATTCTGGGGCTGATCCGGCTGCCGAAAGAGAAGGCGCAGCGCCTGTCTCCGGCGCAGGTCCGGATTCTGCGCTCCATGATTGAAAGCACCGCCCTTGCGATGGACCGCTTTCGGGCCTCTCTGCAGCGGATTCGCCTGCATGAAGAAACCGTACAGGAGCGCTACCGGGTCAACCTGCTGCGCGCGATCTCCCACGATCTCCGCACGCCCTTGGCGGGAATGATGGGAACCTCTGAAATGCTGCTCGGGATGACTGACAGCTCTGACCCCCGCTACTCGCTGATGGAAGGAATCCATCATGACGCGGGCTGGCTGCATTCACTGGTAGAGAACATCCTCAGCCTGACACGCCTGCAGGACGGCATGCTCGCCATCAGCAAGCAAATGGAAGCCGCTGAAGAAATTCTGGGCGGCGCCGCACGCTACGTTATGCGCCACCATCTTGGATATGACATTGAGGTTCACGCGCCGGAGGAGCTGTTTCTTGTTCCGATGGACGCAAAGCTGATCAGCCAGGCGCTGATCAATTTGCTAGAAAATGCAGTAAAGCATACCGATCCGCCCGGTGAAATCTGCGTTTCTGTCGAAGAGGACAGGGAAAGCCGCAGCGCGGTCTTTTCCGTTCGGGATCGCGGCAGCGGGATCGGGGGAGCTGATCTTCCCCATATTTTCGAGCTGTTCTATACCTCTCACGCAAAAGAATCCGATTCGCGCAAGGGGGTCGGGCTGGGCCTCGCGATCTGCGATACGATCGTAAAGGCTCACGGCGGAACCATCTGGGCGCGCAACCGCACCGACGGCCCCGGTGCAGAATTTGTATTCAGCCTACCATTGGAGGAGGAAAACCATGGGTGAATCCACTCATAAAATTCTGGTCGTGGAAGACGACAGGCAAATTCAAAGCTTTATCGGCTATGCGCTTGAGCAGGACGGTTTTTCGTACCTGAGCGCAAACTCCGGGCACAACGCCATGAGCTTTTTGATTTCTGAGCCGATCGAGCTTTTGCTGCTGGATCTGGGCCTGCCGGACTGCGACGGCATGGAGATCATCAAACGGGTGCGCGAGTGGTCGGACATGCCCATCATCGTCGTTTCCGCCCGGGATCAGGACAGAGAAAAGGCGGCGGCGCTCGACGCCGGCGCGGACGATTACCTGACGAAACCGTTTTCCGCCACCGAGCTTTTGGCGCGTATCCGCGTAGCCATCCGGCATCTGCGCAGGCAGAGCGGCGAAAAGCCCCAGGCGGTGTATCAGGTGGGGGAACTGAAAATCGATATCGAGAAGCGTCTGACCTATCTTCAGGGAGAAGAGCTTCACCTGACCCCCATGGAATACAATCTGCTGGCTTTGCTGTTCAAAAACTGCGGCAAGGTGCTGACGACCCAATATATCATTCGCGAGGTATGGGGAGTCGGCTACGGCAGCGATACCCAGGCCCTGCGCGCACTGATGGCTGCACTGCGCCGCAAAATTGAAAAAAACCCGGCAAAGCCGCGCTACATCGTAACGGAAATCGGCGTAGGATACCGGCTGGTAGACGAATAATTTTTCTGTTTTTACCATGTAAAAATCTTACTGGAAAAAGGATTCTTTTCTATTATTAATGAAAAAGACCCGATGCGGAACAATATCTGCATCGGGTCTTTTTTGTTTGCCGAAAACACGAGAGCCGCCGAAAAATCCCGAAAAACAAGGCGGCAAACGCCGCAAAAAAACGAATATTCCCTGAAACAAACGAATCCGTTCTAATTCTCACAGGATTCTCACACCAATGTCTGTCTTTTCACACCCAACTCACAGGCTCTTCGCTAAAATAAGAACGGAAATCGAGAAAGGCAGACAGGCAAGGTGATACAGTATGAAATCTGCAGCTCCCATTCAACAACAGGAACTGACCAAGCTTTGCAGAGATGCAAAGCTGCTGATTGAGGAAGAGAAATACGAAGAATGCAAACGGCTGATTTCAAACGCCATGGGTACTTTTCCCCATGCACCGCAGCCCCACAACTTAATGGGAATCCTTCTGGAGCAGGAAAACGACGTCCTCGGAGCGATGCGGCATTTTCGGTCCGCCTGGGCGCTGGATCCGACTTACCTGCCGGCTCGATACAATTTAAACCGGCTTGGCAGCCTGACTCCCGACAGAAAATGTGCCTATGAAGAATCAGACTGCGGCGAACCCCTTCATCTCGCGTTTTGTACCCGGCGGGATCCAAATGGAATTATACATGTTATGGAACGGAGAGCAGAACGATGAAAGAATCAAACGTACAAACGACCACTCAACAGCCGGCTGCACCGCCGGTCAACGATCTGCCGCGTAAAATCCGGCAGCTGCCCGTATCGGAAGTATACGGAGCGCTGGACACCGCAGAGCAGGGCATCTCCCCCGAAGAGGCGCAGGTGCGCCTGAAAAAATACGGCAAAAATACGATTCAGGAAAAGAAAGGTCAACCGCTGATCTGGAAATTTCTTTCCAACTTTACACACCTGATGGCGATCCTGCTTTGGGTCGCCGGTATCGTCGCGCTGATCGCGGGAATGCCGGAGCTGGCCATTGCCGTCTGGATGGTCAACGTCATTAACGGCGTATTCAGCTTCTGGCAGGAATTCCGCGCCGGCAAGGCGACCGAAGCTCTGAAAAAGCTGCTGCCGGATTACGTCCGCGTGCTGCGCGGCGGCGAGGAGCTTCGCCTTTTGGCGGAGGATCTCGTCCCCGGCGACATTATGCTGCTGTCGGAGGGCGATATGATCTCTGCCGACGCACGTCTTGTCGAGGACAACGACCTGCGCGTCAACCAGTCCACACTGACGGGCGAATCGAACCCCGTGCATAAGGCGCGCGATCAGGTGCTTCGCACCGACATTTCCACTGTGGAGTCGCCGAACCTGATTTTCGCCGGAACAACGGTTTCCTCCGGTACCGGCAAGGCAATCGTCTGCTCTACCGGAATGGACACCGAGTTCGGCCGTATCGCGGGTTTGACCCAGAGCCTTAAGGACGAATCCAGCCCCCTGCAGAAAGAAATGGGCAACCTGACAAAAAAAGTTTCCGCCATCGCCGTTTCGATCGGCGTAGTGTTCTTTATTCTGGCGATTTTCCTCGCAAAATCAGAGCCTGTGGCGGCATTTATTTTCGCCCTGGGCATGATCGTCGCCTTTATTCCAGAGGGTCTTCTCCCCACCGTTACTTTATCTCTCGCCATGGGCGTGCAGCGCATGGCCAAGCGCAACGCGCTGATCAAGCGCCTGTCCGCTGTCGAGACGCTCGGCTGCACCACGGTGATTTGCACGGATAAAACCGGAACACTGACCCAGAACGAAATGACCGTCAGCAATGTCTGGCTCGACGGCCGCAACCTCGAAGTGACCGGGGTCGGCTACAACGCTGAGGGCGGACAGATTCTGGAAGAAAACGGCCGACCCGCCGACAAGGACAACAGCGACCTGTGCCAGCTGCTGACCGGCGCCGGGCTGTGCTGCGACGCCAGACTGCTGCCCCCCAATGAAGAAAATAACCATTATACCGTTCTCGGCGACCCCACGGAAGCCGCTTTGCTGGTTGTTGCAAAGAAGAACGGACTGAATCTGGATGAGCTTTCCACCACGATTCCCCGCCTGCGCGAGCTGCCCTTTGACTCGGGCCGCAAGCGCATGAGCACCATTCACCAGCCCCTGAGCGGCAGCCGCCTGGCGTATGTAAAAGGCGCGCCGAAAGAGGTGCTGGACCTGTGCACCCGCCAGCGCAGAAACGGAGTGGTTTCTGCCATGAGCGACGACGAACGCCGCCACATCATGACGGTGAACGACGAATACGCCAAAAAAGGTCTGCGCGTCCTGGCAGTGGCCTGCCGCGAGCTGGCCGGCGAAGTCGCGCTGCCGACCAGCCTGAGCGAATACACCCCCGAGCTGATCGAGCAGGATCTGACCTTTCTCGGCCTGATCGCCATGGTCGACCCGCCCCGCCCGGAGGTTGCCGCCGCCGTGAAGAAATGCCACAAGGCCGGCATCCGGATCATCATGATCACCGGCGACTACGGCCTGACCGCGGAAAGCATCGCCCGCCGCATCGGAATTGTTTCCGGCAGCCACCCCCGCATCATCACCGGTCTGGAGCTCGAAAACATGAGCCAGAATGCCCTGGAGGAAGCGCTCAAGGATGAAGTCATCTTCGCGCGTGTTGCCCCGGAGCAGAAGCTTCAGGTCGTCAGCGCCTTGCAGGATATGAAACAGATCGTTGCCGTAACCGGCGACGGCGTTAACGACTCCCCCGCGCTGAAGAAGGCGGATATCGGCGTTGCGATGGGCCGCTCCGGAACGGACGTGGCCAAGGAAGCCGCCGACATGATTCTGACCGACGACAACTTTGCCTCCATCGTCAACGCGATCGAGGAAGGCCGCGCGGTATACAGCAACATCCGCAAATTTGTTCTTTATATTTTCAACAGCAACATGTCCTGCGCCGTGCCGATGGTTTTGTACCTGTTCTCCGGCGGACTGATCCCGCTGCCCCTGACGATCATGCAGGTTCTGGCCATCGACCTCGGTACCGATATGGTGCCCGCCATGGGCCTTGGCTCTGAAGCGCCGGAGGCGGGCGTGATGGATGCGCCCCCGCGTTCCAGAAAAGATGTTCTCCTCAATCGCCCCTTGATTTTCAGGGCTTTTCTGTGGTACGGTATGCTTGAAGCAATCTTCGGTATCGCCGCATACTTCTTCCTGAACTTCCTGATGGGCTGGCCCGCGATTCCGCTGGCTTCCGAGGGGATCGCATACCGGATGACCACTTCTATTACCTTTGCCGCCATCGTGCTTTCGCAGGTGGGCGCGGTATTCGCCTGCCGTACAGATCGTACGTCTGTATTCAAGATCGGTTTGTTCAGCAACCGCCTGATTCTGGTGGGTATCGCGGTGGAATTCACGCTCCTTGCGTGCCTTGTTTTCCTGCCGCTGCCGTTCCTGCACAGTCTGTTCAACACGGCACCCCTGCCGCTGAATCACCTGGGAATGCTGCTGTTCATCCCGTTCGCCATGTTGTTGCTGGATGAGGCGCGCAAATGGTTCCTGCGCTGGTCGGACCGCAGAAAGAATCATAATAACGACCAACCCCATACTAACATGCCCAAAGACGCAAAAAGGGAGGCTATTCGATGAAAATCATTATTGTAGGGTGCGGACGCAACGGCTCCGGCCTTGCGCAGGCCATGAGCAAAGCCGGTCACTCCGTTACCGTCATTGACTCTGACCCGGCAGCGTTTGAACAGCTCGGCAAACACTTTCAGGGAAAAACAGTAGAAGGCATCGGCTTTGATAAAGATGTTTTGCAGAAGGCGCAGATCGAGCGCACCGACGCGCTGGCGGCCTTTACCTCCAGCGACGAATCGAACGCCGTGATCGCCCGCATCGCCAAAGAGATTTACCATGTACCGAAAGTGGTCGCGCGCCTGTACGACCGCGAAAAGGCCGAGATTTACAAGCGTCTTGGCGTACAGACCCTCTCCTCCACCATATGGGGCATCAAGCGTGCATCGGATTTGCTTTCGTACTCCACTCTGAACCAGGTTTACAGCTTTGGCAGCGGCGAGGCGGAGCTGGTGCGCGTGGAGCTGCCCACCCTTCTGGCAGGGCACCGGGTGAATGAACTGACGGTGGTCGGCGATATTCACGTTATCGCGATCGAGCGCGACAATAAGACCCTGCTGCCGACGACCGGAACGGTTTTTCAAAAGGGCGACGTCGTGTATATCGCAGCAACCTCCGCTTCCGGCGGTCAGCTGCGTAAACTGCTCGGCAAAACGATGTGAGGGGGATAAAATCATGAAGGTAATTATTGTCGGCGGCGGCCAGGTGGGCTGCTACCTTGCATCGCTTCTGATTGAACGCGGGCACAAGGTCACAATTATTGAAGCAAAGGATAACCGGATAGAGGTTCTGAAAAGATCCCTGCCGCACGATACGATTCTGCAGGGCAACGGCGCGGAGCCGAAGGTACTGGAGGCCGCCGGTATCCGCCAGGCAGACGTTGTGGCCGCCGTGACCGGCTCGGACGAAAACAATCTGGTGGTCGGCACGCTGGCCCGCCTGGAATACGGCGTGCGCAGAGTGATTGGCCGTGTAAACAACCCGAAAAACGCATGGCTGTTCACCCCCTTAATGGGCGTTGACGCCGCCGTGAACCAGGCCGATCTGATGGCGCGCCTGGTAGCGGAGGAAATGTCGATGGGCGACATGATGACGCTGCTGAAGCTCCACGGCGGCAAGTATTCGCTGGTCGAGCGCATCGTAAGCCCCGGCTCTTCTGTACAGGGCAAGCTGCTGCGCGATATTGAGCTGCCCACCGAATGCGTGCTCGTCGCGGTCATCCGCAACTCCGACCTGCTGATTCCCCGTGGCGAAACTATGTTGCAGGGCGGCGACAAGGTCGTGACGATCGTCCATATCGACCAGCTGGAGAATATGGAAAAGATTCTGGGCGCGGGTGTGTGATACAAAAAGGATTTGATTCCGTTTCCCTTTATCAAACAGAGTCTGGAACACATCCTGTACCGCCAAATTGAATGTTTGAAAACAAGGTATTTTCCATGTGGAATGATACCTTGTTTTTCTTTGCCGAAAAACGGACTGCCCCCTGTAATCCAAAACTTGATCATATATTACAATACAGATAATTTTATCTTAATATCAATATTCATTTATTGACAAACGATAAATCAATGCTATAATCGAGTTACCAATAAAAAACAGAGGGTGATTTTATGAAGCAGCGTGTCACAACCATCTTTTTAAAAATCGTCATCGTCCTGATCGGAATTACCTCGCTCATTTTCGGCGTTTTTCTTCTGCCCAAATTTGCAAACGCCATGTCTGTATTGGTGCCGACGGCGGCATTTTTCAAACTTCCATTCCTGATTTGTATGTATGCGGCAATGATCATTTTTTTCTTTGCGCTGTATCAGGCAATCAGACTGCTGCACTATATCGACAATGGGAAAGTGTTTTCCGATGCATCCATCAAGACGCTGAAAAATATGAAAATAGCGGGAGCGCTGATGACTGCGCTTTTCTATTTGGCCGGTATGCCGGCCGTATATCTCGTGGCACAAATGGAGGATGCACCCGGTCTTGTCATCATCGGCTTTGGCATGGCTTCCATGCCGCTTATCGTTGCAACCTTCGTGGCTGTTCTTCAAAGATTGCTGCAGGAAGCGATCATCATCAAATCTGAAAATGATTTTACAATTTGAGGTGAGCACATGGCAATGATAATCAATATTGATGTGATGCTCGCAAAAAGGAAAATGAGTGTGACAGAACTGGCTGAAAAAGTCGGCATAACGCTGGCAAACCTTTCTATATTAAAAAATGGCAAGGCAAAGGCGATTCGTTTTTCAACCTTAGAAGGGATTTGTAAGGCTTTGGACTGTCAGCCCGGAGATATCTTGGAATATCAAAATTCCGAAGCATCGCAAACCGAAACGGAATGAAAGATAAATTCGTTGGTAAATACAGGCAGAGGATTCCCATCGCTTGATCCGCTGCGGCGTTTTTCAGGAATAAAACATCCTTAACGAACAAAAAATGGAGCAGCTTTTACGCTGCCCCATTTTTCAAATTGAATCAATTCTGTTTTATAAAGGATCATCCTTCCCGGCTTTTTACGCCGGCGTGCTATTTGCCGAATGCGGCGGTATCTTCCTTTTGCTCTTCCACCAGCTCGTAAATCAGGGACAGAATGTTTTTGGATGACTGTGATTTATCGAAGCTCTGGCAGGACTGCCGCATCTTCTCAAGTTTTTCGCGGTTGCTCAGCAGTTCAGAGATCGTGCCCGCGCAGTCGTCACCCTTGCGGATCCTGACCGCCATATCGTGGCTCATCAGGAAATTGGCGTTATCCTCCTCCTGACCGGGGATCGCGTCGAACACCGCCAGAGGAACGTTGCAGGCCAGTGCCTCCGACACCGTCAGGCCGCCGGGCTTTGTGATGATCAGGTCGGACGCGTGCATGTACTTTTCCACTTCGTTTGTAAAAAAGACCAGCCGGGTGTGCTTGCAGCACATTTGAGGGCTCAGACGGCACTCTTCGATCTTATCCTCAAAGGCCTGGAACAACTTTTCGTTCCGGCCGGTGATGACGATGATCTGGAACGGCAGGTCCAGACAAACAATATCCTCATAAATCTGGAGGATGTTCGAAACGCCGAAGCTTCCCGCCATGATCAGAATGGTAAGCTGGTCGCGCTTCATTCCAAGTTCTTCCAGCAGCGCGGCCTTGTCGGTCTTGTCGAAAAACACATTGTAAACCGGAATGCCGAATGGGTACACGATTTCGCGGCGCACGCCCATGGCCTCCATGTCCGGCACCATGTCTTCGCTTGACACCACATAGGCGTCCACATTGTCCGAAATCCACGCCTTATGCGGGCCGTAGTCCGTCATGATGCAGATCAGCGGTACTCTGACCTGCCCTTTTTCCTTTAAATGGGAAACCATTTCCGTTACAAAGGGGTGTGTTGCAATGATCACATCGGGCTGGTATTCCTCAAATAAGGGCAGCAGCCGCTGACTGAACAGGCTGTTAAATTTTGGCACCATCTGGGCCAGGGGATTTTCCTCGTTGGATTTCTGGTACAGCAGACCAAACATTTTCGGGGTTTTCGTGGCCAAAAAATGATATCCCTCGCAAATTGTTTTATCTAAGATCGGATGAATGGTTTTCAGCGCATCCACCACTCTCACTTCAACATCTGTGGTGTTCTCCAAAAGATACGACTCAATTGCATGGGATGCACGTAAATGGCCGCCTCCGGTTGCCGCAGATAAAATAAGAATTTTCACCTGAAGGTTCCTCCTGTGAGAACGGAACGGTTCCGTTCTGCATATTTTCAAAATACAGTCCCGGCCCGGCAGTGCAGAAATGGAAAAGTCTGCATTTCTTGCCGCAGGGCCGCGTATCTATACAATATAGTATTTCCCACTAAGTTTCAAGCCTTGATATGTAAATATTTTACGGAAAAAACGGCCTTTCGAAACTTATGTAAAAGCTGTAACTTTACATTCCTTTGAAAAGGCGATAAAATAGACTCGCGAAAAGCCTTATTGTTATTGTTTTGCCGCGTTTTCGGCTTTCCCCCGGGAGTGCGCAGGACAAATTTTGTTTCAGGAAGGAAGGATTTTGCATGAATCAGCTGACTCATCTCCACCAGGAAGACTCCCTGACGGATCTGTATTCTTCTTCCCCGAAACACAGCAAAAACGGCTCTGGCCGGTGGAAGAAGATCGCGGCAGCGGCGGCCGGCGTCCTCATTCTGGGCGCGGCTGTATTTGCGGGCGTCTCTTACTACCAGCAGCAGGAGAAGGCGAAGAACGATGCCAATCTTTTACAGGCGGATACCTACTACACCGGAACGGTGGTAGAGGGAATCGACCTGGGCGGAAAGACCAAGGAAGAGGCCCAGAAGGCTCTGGAAGCCGCCGAACCCGGTCTTTTGCCGAAAATCGACATCAAGCTGACCTATGGCGATAAAAACTGGACCCTCACCGCACAGGATTTGGGATACAGCTTCAACACGCAGGAGGTTCTGGACGAAGCCTACGGCTATGCCCGCATGGGAAATAACGAGGAACGCCTGAAGCTGATCGAAGAGCTGAAAACGACCCCGAAAACCTACAGTCTGACGGCAACTTCTGACGAAGCGGTGTTAAAACAGAAGCTTTCTGAAATTGAGCAGGCTGTCAATGTTTCGCCGGTCAACGCAACGGTTGCTTCTTTCGATACCGCCACGGCCACGTTCCAGTACAAGGACGGAAAAGACGGCCTTGCCGTGGAAAGCGACTCGCTGCTTTCTCAGGTGAATGCCCTGGTGGGCGGCAGCGGAACGGGAACGATTGAGATTCCCGTTAAAACGGTTCCCTTTGATGTGACACAGGCCCATCTGAAGAGCCATATGCAGAAGCTCGGCACTTACACGACCGTTTCCACCAACACCGCGGACGGCAACCACAACATGAAGGTTGCCTCGGCAGCCATCAACGGCAAGGTGATCGAACCCGGCGCCGTATTCTCGTTTAACAACGCCACAGGTGACTCGAATCTTCCCGAAAACGGCTACCGCAAGGCCGTGGCCATTTCCGGCGGAAAGAAAGTGCTGGAGTATGGCGGCGGCGTATGCCAGGTATCCTCCACATTATACGGGGCGGCCATCCGCTCCAACATGGAGATCACCAGCCGCGCCAATCACATGTGGCAGTCCTCTTACGTCCCTCTTGGCCTCGACGCAACCGTCAGCTATCCATACTTGGATTTTCAATTTAAAAATCCTACCGAATACCCGGTATACATTGTGGCCGGCATGACCGGCACAAAAGTGACGGTAACGCTTTACGGCTACCAGCCTCCCGATTATGATAATATCGAGGTCGTCTCGCAGCAGACCGGTACTGTCGCGCAGCCTGAGGATCAGTTCGTGGTGGATTCCTCCCTGAAAAAAGGCGAGAAGGTTCTTGACCGCAAGGGCAACGCCGGTATCCGCGCGTCTGCCAAACGCATTTTCTACCTGAACGGCAAGGTGGTCAAAACAGAAACTCTGCCGAGCAGCTATTACCGCGCCATTGCGAACATCTACAAGGTAGGTCCCGGGACCGAAGGAACCACTTCTTCGACCCCGGCCTCTTCCTCTTCTGCCGCTGCCTCTTCGAAGCCGGCGTCGAGCGCACCGTCTTCCTCTGCGGCTTCCTCCTCACAGGCTTCGTCTTCTTCCCACGCATCGTCTCAGCCTGCTTCTTCTCAGCCGAATACGGCATCTTCCGACTCCTCCGGACAAACGGAATCGGGACAATAACAGCCCCGCAAAGAGCATTTTGCCTGCTCCTGCACCCGGGCATGTATCAACCTGCGCAAAAAGCGGGATACTAGTTTCGAATGAAAGGAGAAATGAGCTTTGCCGAATCAAACAAAACTCAAAGACCCCAAAATCAGCGTGGTAATTCCCGTCTACAATGTGGAGCCTTTTGTCGGCAAGTGTCTTTCCACTCTGGTTCACCAAACATTTCAGGATTTTGAAATCATCGCCGTCAACGACGGTTCAAAAGATGGTTCTCTCGCTATTCTTCGCGAATTCGAGCGGAATTATGTCAATATGGTCGTGATCGATCAGCCCAATGCCGGCATGTCTATGGCGCGCAACCGCGGAATGGAGGCCGCCCGGGGCGAATACCTCTGTTTTGTAGACAGCGACGACTATGTTTCCCCCTACTTTTTGGAGGAGCTGTACCGCGCAGTTACCGAAAACGGCGCCGACATTGCCTGCTGCTATTATTATTACCACTTTGTCCGCTCGGATGTATTGTACAAGTACCCCTTCCGTTGCCACGGCGTTTTCAGCCGCGATGTAGCCATGAACAAGCTGCTGCACGACACCCAGATTCAGAGCCTTGTATGGAACAAAATTTATAAAAGAAGCCTGTTTACCGATTACGGTATCACCTTCCCCACCATGGCGTTTGAGGATCTGGCCACAGCAAATAAATTATTTTCACATGCAAATAAGGTTGTAGTTGTGGACAAAGCGCTGTATTATTATAATCAGCAGAGTACCAGCACCTTGGCTACGATCAATGCGGACAAGATCAACGACTTTATCCGTGCCACGGCCATGGTTCGCGCCACGCTGGAAAGCGTGGGCGTTTACTCTGATTACGAAAAGGCTTATCGGGCTCTTTGCCGCAAGACCGGCATGTGCTGTCTTTATTATGTGCTGAAGATGCACCTGCGGGAGAGAAAGGGCGCCAACTGTCTGAGCAATCTGAACAGGGTGCGCCGCGGCGTCCATTACTGCGGCAGCAAGCAGTTCACACTGGAAAACCTGCGCCGCCATATGCCGGACGTCACCGTTTGTCCGCCTGCACTAAAAGAAAATTATTCCACTCGATAAAGAGGGCGCGCGATTAGCGCGCCCTTCTGACCGTTGAAGCATCACGCGGCCGTAAAATCATTTCTCAATTTTACTTACGCCATTGCCGTGTATTCATAGGGCAGCTGCGCCTGCAAATGTTAGGCAGGTTCCTTGCTTTGCAGCATTTGCCGCCCTGCAAGCTTCGGCGGCCTGTTCATATGTTCAGCAAGCCCGGCGGCAGCTCCTTATGCTGGCTCTGACAAACTGACTCTGCCCGGCTGCGCGCCGAAAAACTCACTAAGATCAGAAAAACGGAAGTAATCCGCCGGCTGCGCAAACCGGCGCCGATTCATTCCAAATGGAGGAACATTCCTATGAAAGACGGATTTTTCAGAATCGCCGCCGCTACCCCGGTGATTCGGGTAGCGGACTGCCAGCACAACGGATCCGCCGTGATTGACCTGATGCGCGAGGCAGAACAGCAGCAGGTGGGGGTTGTGGTATTCCCCGAGCTGTGCCTGACGGGCTACACCTGCGGCGACTTATTTCGCGACAGCACCCTGATCGCGGGTGCGGAAGCGGCCTTATCACGCATCCTGCGTGAAACGCGCGATATGCGCATCATCGCCGTGATCGGCGTTCCCGTTGCGCTGAACGCCGAGCTGTACAACACCGCCGCCGTAGTCCATCAGGGCCGGATTCTGGGGCTGGCCACCAAGCGCAGCATTCCGAATTATTCGGAGTTCTATGAAGCGCGTCACTTTTCCCCCGCTTCCGAGACCCGCGAAGTCCCGTTCTGCGGACAAGCTGTGCCGATGGGCGGCGATTTGATTTTCCGCTGCCTTTCCATCCCCGAGCTGGTGCTGGGTGTGGAAATCTGCGAGGATTTGTGGATGCCGGCACCACCTTCGGCCAATCTGGCTTCCTGCGGGGCAACAGTCATTCTGAATCCCTCCGCAAGCGACGAGGTGATCGGCAAGCCCTCTTACCGCCGCGCGCTCGTCACCGGGCAGTCGGCCCGGCTGATTGCCGCCTATGCCTACGCGGACGCGGGCGAAGGGGAATCCTCAACCGACATGGTATTTTCCGGACATAACCTGATTGCCGAGAACGGCACTCTTTTAGCGGAGGCGCCGCTGTTTACCACCGGCCTGACCTGCGCGGACATCGACCTGCAGCGCCTTATCCAGGAACGCCGCCGCATGACCACCTGGCAGAGCGGCTGCTGCTGCACGACGATCCCGTTTGATCTGACCCCTGCTCCGCTGGAGCTTCGGCGTACCTTCCCCTGCCTGCCGTTTGTGCCGTCCGATTCCTCCGATCTGTACGACCGCTGCGAGCTGATTCTGACGATGCAGGCCGAGGGCTTGAAGACCCGCCTGCGCCACACCGGCGGAAAATCCGCCGTGATCGGTCTTTCCGGCGGGCTGGATTCCACTTTGGCGCTGCTGGTCACGGTACGCGCCTTCGATTCCCTGCATCTTCCCCGTACGGGAATCACAGCGGTTTCGATGCCGGGCTTCGGCACCACCAGCCGGACAAAAAACAACGCTTCCGGCCTTGCGGAGAGCCTGGGGGTCAGCTTCCGCGAAATTTCCATCGCCGCCGCGGTCGAACAGCATTTTAAGGACATCGGCCACGACCCGCAGATACACGACGTCACCTACGAGAATTCGCAGGCGCGCGAGCGCACGCAGGTACTGATGGACCTCGCCAACCAGACGGGGGGAATCGTCATCGGCACGGGCGACCTGTCGGAGCTTGCGCTCGGCTGGGCCACCTACAACGGCGACCACATGTCGATGTACGGCGTGAACGCCTCCATCCCCAAAACGCTGGTGCGCCACCTGGTTCGCCATGCGGCGGAAAACAGCCAGCCCGGGGTGCGCGAGCTGCTGCTCGACATTCTCGATACCCCCGTCAGTCCCGAGCTTTTGCCGCCGGTCAACGGCGAAATTTCTCAGAAAACAGAGGATTTGGTCGGGCCGTATGAGCTGCACGACTTCTTCCTGTTCTACATGCTTCGCTTCGGCTTCCGCCCGAAAAAAATCTACCGCATGGCGCGCATGGCATTTGCCGGCGCCTATGACGACGAAACGATCAAAAAGTGGCTGCTGATCTTCTACCGCCGCTTCTTTGCTCAGCAGTTCAAACGCTCCTGCCTGCCGGACGGCCCCAAGGTGGGTACCGTAACGCTGTCGCCCCGCGGCGACTTCCGCATGCCAAGCGACGCAAGCTCCCGTTTGTGGCTGGACGAAATCGAGTCCTTGTAATCAAAGACGTTTTTGTTCTACCCCGCCTACGGCGGGGTAGAACTTTTTATCAGTTGCTTTGAAAGCAAACAGCCCAACCAGTAAGAGCGAATGAAAAAGTGTTTCTGACGCATCTGTTAAAAGCGCTTTGAGGTTCTCTTCTCCTACGGCGGAGGAAACTGCCATTAATTGACGATATGCACGAATGAAAAGCGTTTTTGGAATGCCTCTGTTAAAACAACTTAGAGTTTCTCTCGCCTACGGCGTAGGGGTCTGCTGTTTGATTGACAATACGCGCGAGTGAAAAAGCGCGCTTTTAGAATACACCAGTTGAAAATAGATTGGACTTCTCTCACCAACGGCATAGGGGCCTCTGCTTGATTGGCAGTATACGCAAATGAAAAGGACGGCTTTGGAATACACCAGTTGAAAACATCTTAGGTCTCTCTCGCCAACGGCGAAGGGGGCCTGTTGTTTTTTGACGATACGTGCGAATGAAAAGCGCGCCTCTGGAATACACCTGATAGTACAGGTTGTAGGAGGAGGCGCTTTCTTTTGAAAATTTCTGCGGTGATTCAGCAGCTGAACGATGTTCTGCATCCTCTGCTGTGGGGCTGGCCCGTTCTGGCCGCCATTCTGCTGGCGGGGGCAAATTTCACCTTCCGTTCGGGCTTTTTCCAGTTTACACATTGTAAACTCTGGTTCAAAAATACTTTCGGTAAACTTTTCAGCCAGAATTCACGTGGTCGGGACGGGATTTCCCCCTTTCAGGCGGTTTCTACCGCGCTGGCCGGTTCGATCGGCACCGGCAATATTGTGGGGGTCGCCACCGCTTTGACTCTCGGCGGCGCGGGCGCGATCTTCTGGATGTGGGTCTCGGCGCTTCTGGGTATGATGACGATCTTCTCTGAAAACGTGCTGGGCATGAAATACCGGATCAAGAATTCAGACGGCACCTGGCTGGGCGGCGCGATGTATTACCTTGAGCGCGGCGTTCACAGCAAGGGGCTGGCTGTGCTGTTTTCCATCGGCTGCGTGCTGGCCTCGTTCGGGATGGGGAACATGGCGCAGTCGAATTCCATCGCCGGTGCACTGCAGGACACCTTCGGCGTCGCCCTCCCCGTTACCGGGCTGGTGCTGGCCGTTCTGCTGGCAATCATGACCTTTGGCGGCATTCGCCGGATCGCCCGTGTTGCGGAACGTCTGGTTCCCTTTATGGCGATCAGTTACCTGCTTGCGGCGGGGATCGTTCTGTACTGCCACCGTCAGGCACTGCCAGAGGTGTTCCGGCAGATTATGGAGGAGGCTTTCGGCCTGCGGCAGGCGGCCGGAGGAATCGGCGGGGCGGCGATGGCGAACGCGATGAAGACCGGCGTTTCGCGCGGCGTGTTCACGAATGAGGCCGGGCTAGGCAGCTCGGTCATGGCGCATTCCGGCACCACACTGAAGGAGCCGGTGGAGCAGGGGATGTGGGGCATTTTTCAGGTGTTTCTGGACACGATTATCATGTGTACGGTAACGGCGCTCGTCATTTTATGCAGCGGCACGCTTTCGAGCGGAAAAGACGGTGCAGCGCTCTCGGCCGCGGCCTTTTCTTCGGTATTCGGGAACTATGGAGGCGCGCTGATCTCTGTGTGCATCTCACTGTTTGCGTTTGCGACCCTTTTGGGGTGGTCTTATTACGGCGAGTGCGGGGTGCGCTACCTTGTGGGCAACCGGGCGGTACCCGCCTACCGGATTCTGTTTGCCCTCTCGGCAATTGCGGGCTGTACGCTCGACCTGCATCTCGTTTGGGGAATCAGCGATATTTTCAACAGCCTGATGGCATTCCCGAACCTGATCGCCCTGTTCCTGCTCAGCGGCGAAGTGCTCGACGAAACCACTAACTATCTGGCCAAGTGCCGCCAGAAAGAGAAAGCGGAGGGAAAGCGCAGCCTTTCCGCCAGAATCCGGCGGAGTTATTCCTCGCACAGCCAAAAATACGAGAGCAATAAATTTTAACTATACCTTTAAATAGATAAACCCTATATGATTTATAGGGTTTTTTCGTTGACAAATAGAAAGACGCTCTCTATAATGAGTGTATTCCCCAGAGAAAAAGGATTTCTTTTTTTACAAAACCCCGTTTCTGGCGCTATGCTCCCCATTTACTATCCGAGCGTTTTGGTATATACTAAGAGGGTTATTGTAGAAAAGGAGGGAATTTTGTGGCATCTCAAACTTTGATTGAGATTCAGGAGCTGGAAAAGACATTCCAAACCAAAAATGGCACTGTTCACGCCTTAAAAGATATTAATCTGCAAATTCGGCAAGGGGATATATTCGGGATCATCGGCATGAGCGGCGCCGGAAAAAGCACTCTGGTGCGGTGCATGAATCTGCTGGAGCGCCCCACGGCCGGCCGCGTGTTGTTCGACGGCAAAGACATCGCGAAGCTGAATGATCTGCAGCTTCGCACGGTACGCCGTTCCATGGGAATGATCTTTCAGCAGTTCAACCTGCTGATGCAGCGCACCGCAGAAAGCAATATCTGCTTCCCGCTGGAAATTGCCGGGGTGGACAAAAAGACCGCAAAGGCACGAGCCAAAGAGCTTTTGGAGCTGGTGGGCCTTTCCGACCGCGCAAAATCGTACCCGTCGCAGCTTTCGGGCGGGCAGAAGCAGCGCGTGGCGATTGCCCGTGCTCTGGCCCCGAACCCGAAGGTGCTTTTGTGCGATGAAGCCACCAGTGCGCTGGACCCCACCACAACCGCTTCGATTCTGTCTTTGCTCAAGGACATCAATCAGCGGCTGGGCATCACCATTATCATTATCACGCACGAGATGAGCGTCATCGAGCAGATCTGCAACCGGGTGGCCATCATCGACAAGAGCCATATTGCCGAGGTCGGCAGCGTGGAGGAAATCTTCTTCCGTCCCAAAACCGCCGCGGCACAGAAGCTTGTTTACCCGGACGGCCGCAAGAGCGAGCCCTTCTCGGCGCAGGACGCCGGCGCTACCTGCTACCGGATCGTATTCGACGGCAACTCTTCGTTTGAACCCGTGATTGCGGACATGGTGCTGGAATTCAAAATCCCCGTGAATATCATCTATGCGGATACGAAAAATATTGACGGCAAGGCATTCGGCCAGATTGTCATTCAGGTTCCTCAGCAGGAATCCCTGCGGGAAAATATGCTGCGTTATCTGCAGCGACGCGGGTTGACGGTGGAGGAGGTGAGCGGCTATGTGGGATAACACCACGATCCAGATGCTGCTGGTCGGCATTGGGGAATCCTTATATATGACCGTGTTTTCCGCTCTGTTCGGCTATGTGATCGGCCTGCCGCTCGGCATTCTGCTGGTCATCAGCGCAAGGGACGGAATTCGCCCCAACGCTCCGCTTTACAAGGTGCTCGACGTGATCGTCAACATCACACGTTCGATTCCCTTCCTGATTCTGATGGTCATGGTGATTCCGCTGACCCGGCTGATCGTGGGTACTTCCCTCGGTTCCACCGCGACCATTGTTCCGCTGACACTCTCAGCCGCGCCGTTCATCGCGCGTATGGTGGAGTCCTCCCTGATGGAGGTCGACAAGGGCGTGATCGAGGCCGCTCATTCCATGGGCGCATCTGATCAGCAGATCATTTTTAAGGTGCTGCTGCCGGAGGCGGTTCCTTCCCTGATCAACGGAGCGACCATCGCCATTGCCACGATTCTGGGGTATTCCGCAACAGCCGGTTTTGTCGGCGGCGGCGGACTTGGCGCAATTGCGGTCAATTACGGTTACTATCGCTATCAAACCGATATTATGCTCGTCACGGTTGCCCTTCTGGTCATTGTGGTGCAGATTTTCCAGGAAATTGGAATGCGCTCCGCCGGGAAAAGTGATAAGCGTAAGTCTTAAACATAAAATCGGTGTGAAAATTGTATGGAGGTATATTGACAATGAAAAAAATTCTTTCTCTATTATTGGTTGCGGCCCTTTCTGTTTCTGCTCTGGCAGGCTGCTCCAACGGTTCCTCCGCCAGCAGTGCGGCGACGGCTTCGGAACCCGCTTCTTCCACAGCAGAGCTGCAGACCATTAAGATCGGTGCATCCCCCACGCCCCACGCGGATATTCTGAAGAAGGCCAACGAGCTGCTTAAGGACAAAGGCTACCAGCTCGACATTCAGGAATTCAACGACTATGTGCAGCCGAACCTTGCACTGGAAAACAAAGAGCTGGACGCAAACTACTTCCAGCATATTACCTATCTGAATGACTTCAACAAGGAAAAGGGTACTCACCTTGTTTCCGCAGGAGATATTCACTATGAGCCCTTCGGCATCTATGCCGGCAAAACCAAATCTTTGGATGCGCTGAAGGACGGCGCGACCATCTCGGTTCCAAACGACACCACGAACGAAGCCCGCGCGCTTCTGCTGCTGCAGGATCAGGGCCTCATTAAGCTCAAGGATGGCGCAGGCATCACCGCCACCAAGAACGACATCACCGAGAACAAGAAGAACCTGAAGATTCAGGAAATCGAAGCGGCCCAGACCGCCCGTTCCCTGCCCGATGTTGACCTTGCTGTCATCAACGGCAACTATGCCATCGCCGGCGGCCTGAAGGTTGCCGATGCGCTTGCCGCTGAGGCTGATACCTCTTTGGCTGCCACCGCTTACGTGAACGTGATCGCGGTACGTGACGGCGATGAGAACAACCCGGGCATCAAGGCTCTGGTAGAAGTTCTGAGAAGCGACGACATCAAAAAGTATATCGAAGACACCTACGCGGGCGCTGTTGTCCCTGCAAAATAAGCATTCCTTTAAAAAAACAGTCCGGTTTTCTCCGGACTGTTTTTTTATATCAATTAATGGGAAAACAGCAAGCCTTCCCCACTTCTACGGGGGAAAATTGAACGGCGCTTTGAACAAATACATCACGCATTAATAAAAAATTTGAAAAAATGATAAAATACCTATTGACTCTGACGCGGCGTCATAGCTTATGATACTCTTTGAAAGGAGGAATTCCCATATGAACACCAACGAGGTTGCGGGCCTGACCGGCCTGAGCGTGCGCACGCTGCATCATTACGATGCAATCGGTTTGCTGTGCCCGCAGCGGAACCCCGAAAACGGGTACCGAGAGTATTCCGAAGAGAATCTGGATCGTCTGCAGCAGATCCTGTTCTTCAGGGAATGCGGTTTTCCCCTTTCTGTCATCCGCGAGCTGATGGAAAACCCCGAATTTGACCGGGAGCAGGCATTTCAGATACAAAAAGCTTACCTGGTGCACGAGCGCCGTCGGATCGACACCATGCTGGACACCCTACTCAAAACACACAAAACATGGAAAGGAGAAATCACCATGACACCGAAAGAAAAATTTGAAGGCTTCGATTTCTCGAAGAATCCTTATGAAGAAGAAGCGCGGCGCCGCTGGGGCGACGAAACGGTTCAGAAAAGCAACGACACGCTTTCCGATCTGGGAAAAGAGGGGCAGGAGAAGATCGCGCAGCAGATGGAAGACATCTTCCGCACGCTTGCACAGTTCCGCCAGCTTCCGCCGGATTCCCCCGAGGTGCTGGAGAAAGTCGGACAGTTCTATCATTTTCTGAATGACAATTTCGGCTATCACTATTCGCCGGAAGCTTTCGCAGGACTGGGTCAAATGTATGTGGACGACTCACGCTTTACCGAAAATATCGATAAATACGGCGAGGGTCTTTCGGCTTTTCTGGCACAGGCCATGAAGCACTATGCCGACACTTTGAACTAACGGCACCGAGTGATAACAGGGAAAGGATTTGCCCCTATCAAAACAAATCCGACCATACAAAGCGGGAGCGAGCCCTTTTCAGGGGCACGCTCCCGCTTTCTCTTTATGATTATGAAAAAGGAATCAGTCTTTTACGAAGGTGCCTTGTTCCAGCTCCAGAAAAGCCTGCTGCAGCTCCTGACGGGTATTCATCACGATCGGACCGCCCCAGGCAATCGGTTCTTTCAGCGGAGGGCCGCTGAACAGCAGAAAGCGTACGCCCTGTGCGCCCGCTGTGACCGACAGCTCTTCTCCCTCACGGAACAAAACCGCATGCTTTTCCTGAATCTCTCCATCCTGCTCTGCAAAGCTGCCTTCTCCGCACACTACATACACAAACACCGTATCCGCAGCGGGAACGGTCAGATTCCATTCGCAGCCGGAGTTCAGCGCAACGTCCAGCATCGTCATCGGAACAAATTCGCCCTGCCCGGGGCCTGCTGTGCCCTGGTAGCTGCCGGCAATCACGCGGGTGGTGCCTGCCTCGGTTTCCACCGCAGGTACCTGCTCGGCACGAATATCATGATATTTCGGGGCTGTCATTTTATCTTTGGCCGGCAGGTTCAGCCAAAGCTGGACACCGAGCATACGGGGGCTTTCCTTCGGCATCTCCTGATGCAGAATGCCGCCGCCCGCCGTCATCCACTGACAGCAGCCGTTATCAATACTGCCCTTATTGCCGAGGCTGTCACCGTGCTCGATCGTTCCCTCAATCAGATAAGTGACAGTTTCGATCCCCCGGTGCGGATGCCACGGAAACCCTTTCACATAATCAGCCGAATCGGTAGAATCGAATGCGTCCAGCATCAGAAACGGGTCGAAATCCTCTACGTCCGGGCGGCTGATCACGCGTACCAGACGCACCCCCGCGCCGTCATATTGTGTACTTCCGGTAACTGTATTACGAATGGTTCTTCTCATGCTGTATTCCCCTTTCCGTCCTCTTTGTTTTTTGATTAATTTTGATAATCATTCTCATGTTATTATATCATAACACACTGTTCCGAATTTTGCCAGACCTTACTTTCCACTGCCGGAAGATGACTTTTCTCTTACTTTGTGGTATACTAAAACCAGAAAGGATGAGTGCTGATGGAAAAAATGATTCCGCGGGACAAAATGAGCAAATCACAGCGCAGAAAGCTGGATCTGCAAAAGCGCGCCGGTTGGGGCAGCCTGAATCCCGTAACCAGAAAAACGCCGAACGGCAAAGCCTATAATCGAAAAAAGATTCAAAAGGGAGTGGATGAAGAGTTCCGCCGTTTTGAATCTTTTTCTTTTTGCTTTATTTCAGCAGAGCCTCTTCCCATTCTTTCTCGCGGAAGCCAACCAGCACGGTTTTCCCGTCTGTCAGAATCGGCCGCTTGACCAGCATTCCGTCGGTGGAAAGAAGCGCCAGCTGCTGTTCCTCACTCATATCCGGCAGCTTTTTGGAAAGCTCCTGCTCCCGGTAGGCTATGCCGCTGGTGTTAAAGAATTTTCGCAGCGGCAGCCCGGATGCACGGTACCATTGCGTCAGCTCCTCCTGCGACGGATTCTGCTCTTTAATATTCCGCACCTCGGCGGAAATCCCATGCTCTTTCAGCCAGCGTTCGGCCTTTTGGCAGGTGGTGCATTTGGGGTAACATACAAATAAGCGCTCCATTATGATTCCTCCTGTTCTTCTATTACATACTGTACCCGGCCAACAATACCGGATTCCAGCATTACCTTAATGCCATGCGGATGATTCGGGCTTTTTGTAAGCAGGCGTGCAACCCGCCCCCGCGTCAGCCGTCCCGTTGGCTGATCCTGCTTTTGGACGACGTCTACCAATGACCCAACCGTTATATTTTTTCTTTGCTTTCCATCCATGGGTTTGATACTCCTTTTATTTTCAAAAAAGATTCTCTTCTAGATTTATTCTTCTTAGGATGTCTTAACCTGTGTCTTATGCTGGGGCGGACTTGTTTAGCACCGTAGAAGGCTTTCGTTCGCGACAGATCAGACCGTTTTCTTTGCGGATTTTTTTCGCGATGTGAATGCAGGATCAGCCTGTCTGCTGGCACATACACCCGAAGCTTTGCTTCGGTTTGTGCCGCGAGGTTATTATAACACAAATTCCATCCATTCCCAAACCATTCCCCACAAACCGCCGTGATTTTTCAGGCTGGAAGAAGCATCTGTTTCTCGCAACCTGTGAAATTCTTCACGTGTTTCTGCAAAAGGCTATCAGCCAATTGCAGGATATTTTCATTCAGAAATTTCGGAAAGGGAATATTGACAGAAAAACGCCCTATTTTTCTTTTTCTTTTGGGGCCGTTATCCCGTGACAAACCACCGTTTTCGTTGTATAGTAATACACATTAACAGATTTTTTATTTTTCGTTATTTCAGCACCTTGTTTCTGAAAAATCTGGTCGGCGCTTTGCATCCCAGTCTAATGGACAACGGCGCTTTCTTCGCCGGTACGGCCTCGTACCCTTGCCCAAATACAGCTTTAAAGGAATTGGTGTGATCTTGTTGCACAGCAAAACGCTTCTCATCATAAAACAGCGAACCTCTTACTTACTGGAGAAGTATCTCTCCGGAAAAAGCATCCACTACCAGCAGGTTCTTGCGCTGGCTTTGCCCATCTTTTTGGAGCAGGCCTTTATTCTGGGCATCAACTTTTTTAACACAGCCCTCATCAGCACCGCGGGCGTTGCGGCAATCAGCGCCGTGAACATGGTGGATTCGCTGAATCTGCTGATGACGACGATTCTGGTAGCGGTAGCCACCGGCGGCACGGTAGTAGTGGCGCAGTATCAGGGCAGCCGCAATCAAGAGATGGTGTCGCGCTCGACCGAACAAACGGTAGCGGCGGTTCCTCTTCTGGCACTGGGCCTGGGTCTCGTCCTGATTCTGTTCCGCGACCCGATTTTGTGGCTGCTGTTCGGCAGCGCCGACGCGGACGTTTTTTCAAACTCACGTCTCTATCTTTTGGGCAGTGTTCTTTCTTACCCCGCGTTTGGCCTGTACCAGGGCTGCGTCTGCTGTCTGCGCGGTGTAGGGCGCACCCGGCCCGCTCTGGCGCTGACTTTGATCACCAATGTGTCTTATGTGCTTTTGAATCTTCTGTTTATCTCTGTATTCCAC
Source organism: Faecalispora jeddahensis (assembly GCF_000577335.1). Classification (GTDB taxonomy): domain Bacteria; phylum Bacillota; class Clostridia; order Oscillospirales; family Acutalibacteraceae; genus Faecalispora; species Faecalispora jeddahensis. The sequence goes on from NZ_CBYL010000011.1 coordinate 24,321, forward strand.
TGGGGCGTGGTCGGGATGGCCGTTGCGGTGAATATCGCACGCGGTCTGGGTGCGGCCTGTTCCCTCCTCTTCCTCACCCGCCTGGACGATACTCTCCATTTTGAGTACCGGGGCGCTTTACGTCTTAATAAGGATATTCTGAGACGAATCATGTACATCGGCCTTCCCTTCGCGGCGGAACAGGTGTTCTTTAACGGCGGCAAGCTGCTGACGCAGACCTATATTGTCGCTCTGGGCACTCTGGCAATCACGGCGAACGCCATTGTCTGGTCGATCATTATGGTGTTGCAAATTCCCAGCAACACCATCAGCCAGGTTGCGGTGACGATTATCGGCCAATGCATGGGACGGCGGCAGGTCGACGATTCCCGCAAATTCATCCGGACATTTGTGATCCTCTCGAGCATATGCTATTTGATTATGCTGCTGGTCGTACAGCCGCTGCTGCCCGGCCTGATCGGCGTTTTCAACCCGCCGGAGCAGATCATTCCCGAAATCCGGCGCATCGTGATCGTGACCGCGATCGCCATGCCCTTCGTGTGGTCACTCAGCTTCATCATTCCCGCCTCCATCCGCGCGGCGGGCGACGCCAAATTCAGCTCGGTTGTTTCTTTGTGCTGCATGTGGACCCTGCGTGTTGCCGGCGGCTGGCTGCTGGCTATTCCGTTCGGCTTGGGACTCATCGGCATTTATGTGGCGATGATCCTCGAATGGACGGTCCGGTCCGGAATCTTCCTATTCCGGGTGAAGGGCAACAAATGGTATGCGCATCACCTGATTGACTAAATGCCCCAAAACAGGAAAGGATACCTTATGAAACCGGAATATACCCTGATCCGCTCCAGCCGCAAGACCCTTTCGCTGGAGATTACGCGTGATGCCGCCGTAGTGGTGCGCGCCCCCAAGCGCTGCCCGCAGAGAGAAATCGACCTGTTCGTCACCCAGCGGGAAAGCTGGATTCAATCCGCTCTGGAACGGCAGCGCAGCCGCATAGAGCAGCACCCGGAGCCGAGCGACGAACAGCGCGAACAGCTTATTCGCCGCGCAAAGGAAATCCTGCCGGAACGGGTCGCCTATTATTCCGGCCTGATGGAGCTGCACCCCACCGGCATTACGATCACGGGGGCCGTTTCCCGCTTTGGCAGCTGCAGCCCCAAAAACCGGCTTTGCTTTTCCTGGCGGCTGATGCAATACCCGATGCGCGCTGTGGATTACGTTGTGGTACACGAGCTGGCTCATATCCGCCATAAAAACCACAGCAGGGATTTTTATGCACTGGTACAATCCATTTTGCCGGATTATCGGGAGCGCTGGCAGCTGCTGAAGGAATGATGTTGTTTTGAAGGCAAAATGTTGGAAGCAATCATTTTTTTGTACGAAAAATGAGCAAAATCCATTGACATAGCATACAACTTATGGTATCATAACTCTCGCACCTTGTGTTGGAGGGGTGTCCGAGTGGTTTAAGGAGCTAGTCTTGAAAACTAGTGATCTCGCAAGGGACCAAGAGTTCGAATCTCTTCCCCTCCGCCATTCGTAAATAAAGCTGACAAGCTTATCAATAAAATAGATTCGGAGAAATACCCAAGTGGTGAAGGGGCTCCCCTGCTAAGGGAGTAGGTCGGGTAACCGGCGCAAGGGTTCAAATCCCTTTTTCTCCGCCAGCAGGTTGAACCTGCGTGCGAATAGCGCACTCACATTTGTGGGTGCGTTTTACTTTGTATCTGCACTGAAAGCCTGCATCTTTTATCACCTGACTTTTCAATCCGTATGAATATAAAGTTCATGCGGTTTTTTGTAGTCTTTCTTTCCATCTTGTGATATACTTGAGTTAGTCTATTCTAACACATAAATATACCTAAAGGAGTGAGTTTATGAGCCATCCCACGCCTCTGGATTTGCAGTCTGTACAGGGAACCATGCTGATTCCCCTATGGGGCCGCGCCAAATACAGCGCAAAATACCGGAACATTCTTCAGGACAAAGACGCCATGGAAATCATCCGGAAGCATTCATTTGATTTTTCCGGCATTGAAAAAACCTTCGGTGATTTCAGCGGACTTTGCTATATCGTTCGCGCGCGGAAAATGGATGATGCCGTTCGCCGCTTTATGGAAAAGCACCCAAAGGGCACCATCGTCAACATAGGGGCAGGGCTGGATACCGGGTTTTCTCGTGTGGATAACGGCAGCATACATTGGTACAACCTTGATCTGCCCGATTCGATTGCATACCGTAAAACGCTGCTGCCCGACACAGAGCGAAGCACCTGCATTCCCAAATCGTTCTTTGATGAGTCGTGGTTTGATGATATCCACTTCGATAAGGACAACGGAATTCTGTTTATTTCGGGCGGCGTCTTCTACTATTTCAAGGAAGAACAGCTGAAAGCCATCTTCTCCTCCATGGCACGCCGATTTCCCGGGGGCGAGGTATACTTTGACGCGGAATCGAAAACCGCCGTGGAAAAGTCCAATGAAATGGTACAGAAAACCGGGAACAAAGGCGCGCAGATGTACTTCTATGTGAACGATGCCACAGCCATACAAAGCTGGTCCACGGCGATTCGTGAAGTAAGCATTGAGCCGTACTTTAAGGGGCTCGCCTATACCGATGGCTTGAAAATACGCGCGCAGATGGCGGTTATGGACAAGGCGGGAATGATGAAGTTCGTTCACGTGAAATTTGCCGACTAAAGAATCGCTTACAACGACACTCGATATGAACCTTTGTCTTTGGCGGGGCGATTCCATTCTCCGGGCCTTTTTGCAGCGGCAGGTTTCCGCTTTGCCGCACGGAACCTGCGTTTCTGTTTTCAGATGCATCTCTTGCTCTCCCCAGAAAAAAGCCGCATGATCAAAAAGATCATGCGGCTTTTTTTTTATCTGAAACTGATAATACGCATCTCACAAAGAGGAAATTGCCGGATAAGCGAAAGAAGTTTTCTGGATTTACTTTCATACCAGCCGGCTTTTTTTCAAGCTGAAAGAACGGCATCTGCAAAGCACGACCAACTCAAATTTAAAACCATTTTTTCTTCTTGAAAAACAGGATCATCACAATACTGACAGCGACCATCACTGCCCAAACAACAGGATATCCCCACGTCTGGTTCAGTTCGGGCATATATTTAAAATTCATCCCGTACACTCCCACAATAAAAGTAAGCGGGATAAAGATGGTGGAGATGATGGTCAGCACCTTCATGATTTCGTTCATCCGGTAGCTGATGTTCGAAAAATGCAGATCGGCCAGGCCGGACAGCAGATCGCGGTAAGTTTCGGTAGAATCGATGGCCTGCACGATATGATTGTAAACATCCCGCAGGTACGGCTCCGTTTCGGGATGAATCAGCTCGCTCGATTCCTTGTCCATCAGCGAGGCCACGTTGCGCAGCGGCCAGATATGCCGGTTGACCCGCAGCAGGTTTTTCTTGATCGCGCGGATTTGCAGCAGATGCTGCTTTGTGGTTTGTTCCATGATACTGTCTTCCAGATCGTCGATCTGCCCGCCGATCGTTTCGAGCACATCGAAATAACCGTCAACAATGGCATCCAGCAGCAGATAGACCAAATGATCCGCCCCCATGGAGCGCACACGCGCATCGGCCTGAATGCGCCTGCGGATGCTCTCGAACACATCCCCTTTGGTATCCCCAAAGGTAAGGACATAATTGTGCCCAAGCAGAATATTGGTGTGCTCTACCGTCAGAGCGTCGCCGGTAAAATAAATCATTTTCGTCACGACGGAAAGAAACCCGTCGTACTCCTCTACCTTGGCGCGCTGAAATTGATTGCGCAGATTGTGAATGACCAGCGGATGAATATGAAACACAGTCCCGATCTCATTCAATAGCTCTTCGCTGCAGGGGCCGTCCACATTGATCCACCGCACATGTTTTTCAGCAATATCGGCCAGCGAATCCAGCCGCTGCGAGGATGAAAAATCCCAAAGGAAAATATCACAGACATCTGTACTGTAATCAAAAATCTCGATCGACGGCCATTCTTCGGGTTCTCCCAAGCTTTTTTTCCGCTCCATTGGAACAAATTCCTCCTGTTTTCATTCTTCTTATATGCTCACTCTTACTTTATTCTGCCCTGTTCGTCGTACTGCGAATGGATTTACTCTTTCGAACTGCGATCCCGTTTTTGAATCTTGCTCTTTCCCGTAAGCGATGAGCGAACTTCTATTATCGCTATTATACCACAAATTTGCAGGAAGAGATTGACATAGATCATCAATAGCAGAATCACTCGGCCGATGGTTCAACGCTCTCAGGCGCCTAAAGCTTTGGATTGCACCGTAAGGTTATTATGATGTATTTTAGCTTCACGCACTCTTCTTTTATGTTTTAGAGAAAGCCTTTATCGTATGATTTTTCCATAGAAAGAGAAAATATTTGCAGAGTATCTGGTAAATTTAACAACTTGGCAGTAAAATAAAGGAAGCCTAGTATTTATTGAGGCTGAAAAGGAAAGAATTTCAAGTGATATCACAAAAGAAAGGATGTACTTTATGAAGGCAATGCTTGACAGATCGGGTTGTATTTCCTGCGGACTCTGTGCAGAAACCTGTCCAGAAGTATTTCGCATGGCAGACGACGGCGTAGCAGAGGTTTATCAGGAGGATGTTCCGGAGAGCGCAGAGGCAACAGCCGTTGAAGCACAGGAAGGGTGTCCTGTTTCCGTTATCACAGTAGATTAAGTTTTCTGAAAGCGCTGTGGCGGCCATATGGCCGCCACAGCGCTTTATGGAAACACGTTATTCATCCTTCAAAAACATTGTTTTCAGCAAATGCTTCCCGGTTTCCGTGCGGAACAGGGTCGACAGAACGTTGCGAATCGCCTGCTCGCTCAGCGCATCCTCATAGGCGTTTACCAGAAAATCCGCCTCCACCAGAATCTGGTGATCCATCTGCTGAATATTGCCGTAAGTATGATGATGGCCTACCAGCCAGCACACACGGTCTACAAACGGCTCCGGATAACCGAGCGGCTTTAAAAGCGCCTCGGCCTCCGGCGGGCCCTCAAGCTCCTGATACTTTCCTGAGCTGCTGTGGTATTTTTCTTCGCTGTTTTTGATCCCAATATCATGCACCAGAGCCGCAACCTCAAGAATTTCCTGCATATCGGGGTCAATGTGCTCCATTTCTCCAATGAGTTTGGCAAAATGATACACCTTAATGAAATGCTGAATCCGTTTTGGGTCACCGGCGTAATAGTCGATCATTTTGACCGTAACCTGCTGCGTGCTGTTCATGCCTGAATCACTCCTTTTCACTGCCCTGCCGTTCTGTTATGCTTACAGATCATTCTTCAAAAAGCCTCTGATGCTGCCCGGAAACAACATGGACGGCATCTGTTTTATGGGAAAAGCGGGCCCGCCCGTTTGGCAGTCCGCGCGGAACAGTGATTTCATTTCTTTCTTTATATCACACCTGAGGCATTCCCGCAACCAGGCTACGCAATCATTTCAAAAAGATTTTCAGGGAATCTAATCGGCCTGCTCCTGTACCCTTTGGCGGATCAGTTCCAGATTGGATTTCAGGCGTTCATCCGCAGGCCGCATTTTGCAGGCCTTTTCCGCGTGGTCCTCCGCCTTCCCATACAGGCCCAGATAATAGGCGGAAACCGCCCCCAGATCGTACAGCTCCGCTCCCCAGCATTCCGGCTCCATCAGGTAGCTGCCGCTCTTTTGCGTGATCGAAAGCGCCGACCGCACCATAGTGTACACCAGCGGCCAGTTTTTTTCCTCATAGGCCAGTCTGGCGAAAGCCAGATACGGCTCGCGCACCGTCGGGCATTCCTCAATCGCGCGGAACAGCCATGTCATGGCCGCCTTGCCATCCTGTAATTTTTCATAGCTCTGCGCGATAAACCGCATGGCGGCGCTTCTCTCTTCGCCCCATCTTGCCGCCGGAAGCTTTAGATACTGTTTCAGCGTTTCAATCGCAGAATCGTATTTCTGGTAATACAGATACTCTCGGCCAAGCCAGAACGTGGCCCTGTCGTCAGACGGGTCTTCCTTTACTGAAAGCTCCAGCAAGGGCAGGTACTGGCTTCTGGGCTTTGAAACATCCGGGTAATGATGAAGAACGAGCTCCTCGATCCATATCTCGTTTTCTCCGCCTTCCCCGGTGTATTCCAAAATCTCATGTACAGGGCGAATCCAGTGGAAATCATGCCGCCGGTGAATCTTTTCTCTCTGGTATTTTTGATCGGGCATACCGTCGGAACGATGATTCCAGATATACGGGTATTTTGCGCGGGTATACTCCGGGCTCCAGGCGGATTCCAGAACCGCTGTCCACCCGGGTTCGTGGATCTCATCCAGATCGATCGATACACAGATGTCTACGTCGTCAGGGACATGGCTGAGCGCGCGGTTTCGCGCCTCATCAAACCGCCATGGAATAATTTTCTCTTCATAGACCGTCGCGCCGCGCTCCCGAAGCTTTTCGACCGTACGGTCTATGGAGCCGGTATCGACCACAATCACCAGATCGGCTTCGCTGACGGAATCCATCCAGCGGTCGACAAACTTTTCCTCGTTTTTACTGATCGCGTATACACAAATCTTATATTGGCCCAATCGCATTCTCCCCCTTATTCAAGATCATCTCCTTCTGATAGTATATGACCCTGCTTTGGGGAGAGTGCCGAAGGGGAATTGGCATTATAAATTAATAAGTCACTAATAAAGTGAGCGATTTCTTCCCCCGTCTGCGGCGGGGGAAGAAATCGCTGTATTTGCTTAAAGCTATATTATCTTTATATGATCCCCATTCTGGGAGAGTGCCGAACCGGGCCAGCCCTAAAACAGCCACCCGGCGATTGGGTTCCGGACTTTTTAGACCAAAGCGGCAATCGCACTTTCTCGGCTGCCGGGCAGCAGATCAACCACCGGAATCTCGATCATGGTATAAGCGCCGGGCTGCTGGCGCATTGCGGCTCTGGCGCACGCAACCATAATCTGCGATGTCAGAGCAGGGTTGTTGATCTCCATACGAAACTCAAACCGCTGGTTGTCCGTTTCGCCGGATACGCCCTTTCTCTCCATCCGTACGCCATGCCCCCTATCGATAACGGCACTGATATCGGGCACCTGAATCACATGTGTTTCATCATGGGCGAAATAATCGTCGCTCCGGATCGCCGCGGTGACCTGCGCAAGATCTGCATCGTCCTCCAGCTGCACATAAACCATTCGTCTGTGTACGCCCGTGCCCAGCGGAATCGTCATGGAAAGCGCGCCCTTTACGCCCTTCACCGCCTTGGCCGCAACCGTGTGGCCCATGCTCATGCCGGGGCCGAAATTCGTGTAGGTGATGCCTCTGGGCGCGCAGGCCTGCATCAGCGCACGCACCACGGAATCACTGCCCGGGTCCCACCCGGCGGCAAGAACCGCCACCCGGCCGCTTTCTTTCGCTTTTTGGCCCAAAACCGCCCGCAGCTCGGGAATAGAAGTATGAATATCGAAGCTGTCTACCGTATGAATGCCCATTGCAAGAAATGTTTGCGCATATTCCTGCACACTGCGCGTCGGTACGCACAGCAGCGCAACATCCACCGGCTCAAGCTCGCTTACATCCTGTGCCACTTTGATGCCTGCCAGTTCCTTTGGCACCGGCTCCCCGGCGTTTCTTCTGACGACCCCGGACAGCTCCATATCCGGCGCGGCAAGAACCGCCTCCAGCGCATACTTGCCGATATTTCCGTATCCTACAATTGCAATCCTTGTCTTATTCATAAAGCGCCTCCTTTTAGACTTATTGTAGAGAATTTTTCCGTATTTTGCAAGTACCGTTTACAGATGCTGCAAAAGCAGAAGGAACTGACAAAATCCGCGGAACAGTTTGGAAGCAGAGACAAAAATCCAGCGTGGTTTTTGTCTGTCAATTAGTTGACAATCTGGCCAATTCCTTTTATACTCTAATTAAATTGCAGATAAAATTCGCAACTTAATAACTGTCGTGAAGCGGCCGGCGGTATGTGCCGCTACGAGAGCCTTATCATACGAACCCCGCGAACATTTCATATTTTTGCGCACCGCTGTCCACAGCGTTAAAAAAGCGTTTCTCGCTTCTTTCATTGAAGATTTGTATGATAACGAGACCTAACCCGCCATTTCTGCCAAGTATTTTCTTCGCAGATCTGCCGGACCGAATCCCACAAAAAACGAATCTGACGGAAAAGCACTGCTGATCTGAAAGAAACGGATCGATAGTCCTCTTTTACAAGCGGGCCGTCTGTTTTGCTGCGTTTTGATCAGACCCCAAAGCCTTTCCGAATTCTCGGAAGGGCTTTTATTTATTTCAGGAGGAATGCGTTATGAACCGAGTCGCTGTGATCAGCGCCATTTTAGAGCAGCCGAATTTGTGTCAGCAGGAATTCAATCAGGTGATCTCTTCCTTTCAGGGCATCGTCAAGGGCCGCATGGGAATCCCCATGCCGGAGGAGAACATGGCCGTGATTTCTCTGGTAGTGGTCAGCAGTACCGACGAGATCAACAGCCTGACCGGGCGCCTCGGCAGGCTGGAGCACGTGACCGTCAAGACTTCGATTTCGAAAAAGGAGGTTTCCTGAATGGAGCAAAATCAGGCCCCGCGTTCCGTGAGCACGCACATTGCGCTGTTCGGCAGGCGAAACGCCGGAAAGTCCAGCTTGATCAACGCGCTGACCGGCCAGAACATCGCCATTGTTTCCGACCAGCGCGGCACAACGACCGACCCGGTCTACAAAAGCATTGAGCTGTTCCCGCTGGGGCCATGTGTGCTGATCGACACCGCCGGACTCGACGACACCGGCGAGCTGGGCGCGCTGCGGCGTGAAAAATCGCTGGAGGTTTTGGGCAGAACCGACATCGCCGTGTATGTAGCGGACGCCGAAAACGGCCTTGCCGCCGAAGAAGAGGATTTTCTGCAGCAGCTTCGGCAGCGCGGCCTACCGGTGATTCTGGTATGGAACAAAAGCGATCTGGAGTGTCTTCCCGCGCCGGAGGGCGCAATTGCGGTTTCTGCTCAAACCGGACAGGGAATGCAGCAGCTGATTGCGGTGTTATCGAACGCAAAGCCGCAGCAAAAAGCACCGGGCCTGCTGGACGGCCTTGTTTCGCCCGGTGAGCTGGTGCTGCTGGTGACTCCCATCGATTCCTCCGCGCCCAAGGGGCGGCTGATTTTGCCACAACAGCAGGTGCTGCGCGCCCTTTTGGAGCTGCCTGCCCCCGCTCTGGTGGTGCAGCCGGAAGAAATCCCCGCGGCGCTTGCCGCGCTTGCGGCCCCGCCCGCATTGGTGATCACTGATTCGCAGGCGTTTGCGCGCGTGGCGGAGCTTTTGCCGCCGGACATGCCGCTGACCTCGTTCTCTATTCTGTTTGCCCGCGCCAAGGGCGACCTTTCAGAGCTGGCCGCGGGCGCCCGGGCGATCGCCGCGCTGAAAGACGGCGACCGGGTTCTGATTGCCGAAGCCTGCACGCACCATCGGCAGGAGGACGACATCGGCAAGGTGAAAATCCCGCGCTGGCTGCGGCAGAAAACCGGAAAGGAACTGCACTTTGAGTTTTCTTCCGGACTTGGCTACACCAAGCAGCTGCCGGAATACGCGCTCGTCGTTCACTGCGGCGCGTGCATGATCAACCGCGCCGAAATGCTCAGCCGCATCCAACAGGCGCGGGAGGCCGAAGTGCCGATCGTAAACTACGGCGTGCTGATCGCCTATGTGACCGGTATTCTCGACCGCGTGCTTCAGCCGATCCCTGAAACCCACAAAAAGGAGGGAAGCTATGCGTGACCTTGCCCGTATGACCCGCGCGGAGCTTGCGGAATTCATCCGCGACGGCGGAGGCGCCGACTATGCAGAGCTGATGCGGGAAGCCGACCGGCTTCGCCGCCTTTCTTACGACAACGAGGTTTACACCCGCGGCCTGATTGAATTTACCAACTTCTGCAAGAACGACTGCCTGTACTGCGGTATCCGCCGCAGCAACCCGTACGCCGAGCGCTACCGCCTGACCCAGCGCCAGATACTGGAGTGCTGCTCGCTGGGCTGGGAGCTTGGCTACCGCACCTTTGTGCTGCAGGGCGGCGAAGACCCATACTTTACCGACGAGCGGATCGAACGCATTGTGTATTCCATTCGCAGTACGCACCCGGACTGCGCCGTAACCCTTTCCATCGGCGAGCGCAGCCGTGAATCGTACCAGCGTTTTTACAATGCGGGCGCACAGCGCTATCTGCTGCGCCACGAAACCGCAAACGACGAGCATTACCGCAAGCTGCACCCCGCCGTCATGTCTCCCGAGAACCGCAAGCGATGTCTTTGGGATTTGCGCGACATCGGCTACCAGGTAGGGGCGGGATTCATGGTGGGCTCCCCGTTCCAGACGCCGGAATACCTTGCGGACGACCTTCTGTTTTTGCAGGAGCTACAGCCCCACATGGTGGGGATCGGGCCGTTTATTCCGCAGAAGGACACGCCGTTCGGCACTTTCCCCTCCGGCACGGTGGAGCAGACGCTCTTGCTGCTCGCGATGCTGCGGGTGCTGCTGCCTACGGCACTGCTGCCCGCCACCACAGCAGTGGGCACACTTGACCCGCTCGGGCGGGAAAAGGCCCTGAAGGCCGGGGCGAACGTGGTGATGCCGAACCTTTCCCCCACCGATGTTCGGAAAAAGTATTTGCTGTACGACAACAAAATCTGTACCGGCGACGAAGCGGCGGAATGCCGCTTCTGCATCCAGGGCCGCGTGGAGCGGGCCGGATTCCGCCTGACGGTGAGCCGGGGCGACCATAAAGAATGGAGGATGCAGCATGATGCAATTGGATCATGACTTAATCTATCAATTACTGGAGCAGGCAAAAAACAGTACATCCGAACAGCGTGAAGTCGCCGTTCGGCGTGCGGAAAACGGAGAAACGCTGGATTATCTGGATATCGCGCTGCTGCTTGAAATCACCGAACCGGAGCTTTTGGCGCGCATTTACCGTGTTGCCGGGAACATCAAGAAGAAAATCTACGGCAACCGCGTGGTGCTGTTTGCACCGCTGTATGTTTCGAATCACTGTGTGAACAACTGCGTTTACTGCGGCTTTCAGCGCTGCAACGAGATGCCGCGCCGCCGCCTGACCCGCGAGGAAATTCAGCAGGAGGTTCGCGTGCTGGAACGCATGGGCCACAAGCGCCTTGCTCTTGAGGCCGGAGAGGACCCCGTCAACTGCGACATTCAGTACATTCTGGATGCGCTCGACGCCATCTACGACACGAAGCTTGACAACGGCAGCATCCGCCGCGTCAACGTCAATATTGCCGCCACCACGGTGGAGGAATACCGCATGCTCCACGAAAAGGGCATCGGCACCTACATTCTGTTCCAGGAGACTTACCACAAACCTACTTATGAAGCTATGCATCCCCACTGTCGAAAGAGCAATTACGACTATCACCTGACCGCGTTTGACCGCGCGATGGAAGCCGGGATCGAGGATGTGGGCGCAGGCGTGCTGTTCGGCCTGTACGACCCGAAGTTCGAGGTACTCGGCCTGATGATGCACAACGCACACCTGGAAGAACGCTTCGGCGTGGGCTTCCACACGATCTCTATGCCGCGCTTAAAGCAGGCCGAGGGCATGAGCCTGAAGGATTTCCCGCATCTGGTGGATGACGAGACCTTTAAGCATCTGGTGGCCATTCTGCGGATTGCGGTGCCCTACACTGGCATCATCATGTCTACGCGCGAATCGGCCCAGATGCGCGACGAGGTGCTGCACTACGGGGTATCGCAGATCAGCGCCGGTTCCAACACGGAAATCGGCGGCTACAAGCAGGAGGAGGATTCCCCGCATGAGACGGTATCCGGGCAGTTCCAGCTTTCGGATGAGCGCCGCCCGCTTGAGGTGATCAAGACCCTGATCGAAAACGGATACATCCCCAGCTACTGTACCGCCTGCTATCGGCAGGGCCGCACCGGCGACCGCTTTATGCAGCTGGCGAAAAGCGGAACCATCCAAAATACCTGTACCCCAAACGCATTGATGACGCTGCTGGAGTACATGCTCGATTACGGCGACCCCGAGCTGACCGAAATGGGAGGGCATCTGCTGGAGAACGAGCTGAACAAAATCGAAAACCCGAATGTGCAGAGAATCGTCCGCCGGAACATTGAGCGCATGCGCGCCGGGGAACGCGATCTGTTCCTGTAAAATCCTTTCGTCCAATCAAACAGAAAAAGGCGGTACCTGCAATGCCCGCAGGATACCGCCTTTTTCTATGAACCCGTATCGACAGACGCTTTGACCGATAATATTGTCTCCCGGCCGCTTTCGGTTGAATTTCCCGTTTGGGTCTGCTACAATGTCAGGAAAAGAAACAGGAATAGAGGCGATCTCATGAACCGGGTCATTCGCAGGAATCAGATCGATCTGCCCTACAGCTTGCACGATGGGAAAGTGATTGGCTTTCAGGTAACAAACGACACCCTTCAAATGCAGCTGCAGAGCGGATTCATAGAAACCATCGAGCCCTTTGAACAAGCAGCCGGCTGTATCGAGTTTGAGAAAACAGATTGGGATTTCAGCTATGTGTATCTGCTGGAATATGAAGATGTTCCGTGCGGTAACTGTGGCAGCTTTACCGGTAAAAAAATGGATTTGCACGAATTCATCGGTCAGTATCGCAATGCCGGGTTTGACATCATGGATGAAACCTATGGCTACAATATGTCAAAATTCAGCGGATACCTTTCAGCGGAAGGGTCTGTCAAAGAATGCATCATCGAGATATACCATTTGGGTGATATGAGTTACATTGTGGAGGAATAATTTCTGGTTCTGCGAACTTCCTCATAACCAGCAACCGCAGCCCTGCATCTTTTTATCCTAATCTTCAGCAGAAATAATACCAATTGTATATTCTCGAAATTATATCCTATAAGTAATCTAAAAGTCAGCTTGGTTTCTTTTCTTTTAAAAAAGGGAGCGAGAATGGGATTCTGTCGCTTACGAAAGCCCCTTTCTCTTTTTAACGGACTCGGTCAACGCCGGCAGCACCTGAAACAGGTCGCCTACCACGCCATAATCGGCTACTCCAAAAATGGGGGCGTCGGGATCCTTATTGATGGCGACCACCACGTCGGAGCTGTTCATGCCCACCAGATGCTGAATCGCACCTGAGATACCGGCCGCAATGTAAAGCTTTGGTCCTACGGTCTTTCCGCTTTGCCCTACCTGATGAGAACGTGAAATCCAACCGGAATCCACCGCCGCGCGGGATGCGCCGACCGTTGCGCCAAGCGCGTCCGCCAGTTCCCGAATCGTGCGGAAGCCCTCGGGGCCGCCTACGCCGCGCCCGCCGGAAACAATGATCTCTGCTCCCTCCAAATCGACCAGCTCTTTGCTCAGTTCGCTGATCACATCCAGAACCTTGGTGCGCAGACGTTCTTCCGGAATGTGAATGTCTTCTTTGATCACCTCTGCAGAGCGGCTGTCGTCAGGTTCTTCTTTCTTAAAAACACCGGGGCGCACCGTGCCGATCTGCGGGCGGTGGTCGGGGCACAAAATGGTAGCCATCAGGTTTCCGCCAAAGGCCGGGCGGGTCCACGCTACATTGCCGCTTTGCTCATCGATGTCCAACGCGGTGCAGTCTGCCGTAAGACCCGTTTTCAGGCGGCAGGACAAACGGGGGGCCATGTCGCGCCCGTTGCCGGTCGCTCCGATCAGCAGAGTGGTAGGACCATATTTCTCCACCAGCGCATGCAGTGCGTCGGTATAGGCGTCGGTCGTGTACCGAGCAAATTCGGGGCCGTCCACCACAATGATTTGATCCGCCCCGTGCGCCTGCACAGTCCTGACCGCCTCATCCACCTGAGAGCCGATCACAACGGCCACCAGCTTTCCCTGTTGCCCGTCCGCCAGTCGGCGGCCCGGATTCAGCAGTTCCAAGCCAACATTTTTTGCCCTGCCGTTCCGATCGGTCTCGATCAACACCCACAAATCCTTTGTCTTTGCTTCCATTATTTTTCCCTCCCTCTTATATCACACAGGTTTCGCAGAGCGACTCAAACAGCCTTTTACCTGAATCTGTCCCGCTTTCTTCCTGAATTCTGACCCCGCCGGACTTCTGCGGCGCCGTATAGGTTTTTTTCACTTTTGTCGGCGAACCCTTCAGCCCCGCGCGGCTGAGGTCGATCGTCAGGTCCGCGGAGGTCAGAGTGGGAATCTCGACCTTATTCGCGGCCAGTTTGGTTCGGATGGTGGGGTACCGCGGCTCGTAGGGAAGCTTCGTCACCGTAATCACACACGGCATTTTTACGCCCAGCAATTCAAAATCATCTTCCGACTCGCGCTTGACTTTTGCAGTGTCTCCTTCCACAGAAAGCCCAACTGCACAGGTCACCTGCGGGTAATCCAGATGCTCCGCGATCTCTGGGCCCACCTGGGCCGTATCGCCGTCGATCGCCTGCTTGCCGCAGAAGATCAAATCGAATTTGCCCTCCAGCTCCTCTACCCGAACGACGGCGCGCGAAAGAATATAGCTGGTTGCCAGCGTATCGGAACCGCCAAACGCGCGGTCGCTGATCAGATATGCTTTGTCCGCCCCCACCGCTAAACATTGTTTGAGCGCCGCCTTGGCCTGCTCCGGCCCCATGGACAGCACTACGATCCTGCTGCCCGGCACTGCGTCCTTCAGCCGGGCTGCCATTTCCATTGCATAAGAGTCGAACGGATTAACGATACTGGGTACGCCCGAGCGGATCAGCGTATTTGTTTTAGGATCGATACGAATTTCCGCTGTATCGGGTACTTGCTTGACACATACTAACAGATTCATTTTCTCTCTCCTTTTCCCATATGACTCCCCATTTGCGCCGGGGTCCAAGGCTCCGCTGCCGGGGCGCCGTGTTTGTCTGCGGAGCACCGCAAATAACAGGCTGGAAGATCGCCAGCTGCATCTATTGGTGCTACCAATATTTATATTAACTATAATAAAAACATCTGTCAATAATCGTTGTTTTATTGTCAAAGTTATATAAATAAATAACAATATTTCATTTGAGTAATTTTATTATCGCAATTTAAAAGCACAAACCGCTGATGTAACTGATGCTTTTCACACACTGGTATAACCAACAGCCGCCCGCGGCCATTAGCCTGATATTTCAAGAGAATTCCATTTGCTTTACGGGCTGTTTGATTTTATCTTTCCTTCTGTTTTCGCCGGTCCTGCTTTTCAATACAGATTACAACACACGGTGAACAGGGTATTAAAAAGCTTTTGAGAGCGTTTTCTTTCAGATTTCTACCAGCCAGACACTTTTTCGATTCGCCGGCACAGCCGGTGGTTGTTCTACAAAAAAAGGGAAAGGAACTGTGTCCAACAGTTCCTTTCCCTTTTCTATATGGCAGCGCCGGTAAAACGAAGCCATAATAATTTTATTTTTCCCGTCTGCATCAGGGCAACTGCTTATCCACTCCGGGGCAGCCCTCCGCTTTCCCTTTCTCTTGCTCCTTTACGGAACGGCAGGCCGCTCCGCACGGCTCTACCTGAGAAAAGGTGTAGGAATCCAGCTGCCTGCGCACCGATTCCGAAATTTCGGCATAGATGCGGTGATACCGGCAAGCCTGATGCGTACAGGCATATTCATCCTGCTGACACCGGCTGATCATGTACGGGCCTTCCACCGATTCAATGACCTCGCGCAGAGTGATCCGGCTGCCGGGGCGGGCCAGCGTATAACCGCCGTGCGCCCCTTTATAGGACTGCACGATCCCGTCGGAAACCAGCTTGCGCAGAATCTTCAGCGCAAATCGCGGCGGAACACAGGTTCCCTCAGAAATGCTGCGCGCATCTGCCTTTTGATTGGACGCCGCCAGAAAATCCACGATCCTGACCGCATAGTCCGTTTCTAATGTCATGTGCATGACGAGGCTCCTTCCATTAATCCAGGAAGTCTTTCAGCTTTTTGCTGCGGCTGGGATGACGGAGCTTGCGCAGCGCCTTTGCCTCAATCTGGCGAATGCGCTCACGGGTAACGTTAAACTCCTTACCCACTTCCTCCAGTGTGCGGGAACGGCCGTCTTCCAAGCCAAAACGCAGGCGAAGCACCTTTTCTTCCCTGGGGGTGAGGGTGTCGAGCACCTCGCCGAGCTGCTCACGCAGAAGCGTGTGAGAGGCGGCATCTGCCGGGGCGGGCGCTTCATCGTCGGGGATGAAGTCGCCGAGGTGGCTGTCTTCCTCCTCACCGATCGGGGTTTCGAGCGATACCGGCTCCTGCGCGACCCGCATGATCTCGCGAACCTTATCGACCGGCATGTCCAGCTCCAGAGATACCTCGTCGGCTGTCGGCTCGTGGCCGTTCGTGTGCAGAAGCTGGCTCGATACCTTCTTCACTTTATTGATCGTTTCCACCATGTGCACGGGAATGCGGATGGTTCTTGCCTGGTCGGCAATCGCACGGGTGATGGCCTGGCGAATCCACCACGTTGCATAGGTAGAAAATTTAAAACCCTTGGTGTAATCGAATTTTTCGACCGCCTTAATGAGGCCGAGGTTTCCCTCCTGAATCAGGTCGAGGAACTGCATTCCGCGGCCAAGGTAACGCTTGGCGATGCTGACGACCAGACGAAGGTTCGCTTCGGAAAGGCGCTTCTTTGCGGCTTCGTCTCCGTTTGAAATGCGGATGGCCAGATCGATTTCCTCTTCGGGGGTGAGCAGCGGAACGCGGCCAATCTCTTTGAGGTATACCTTAACGGGGTCGTCGATGGCAATTCCTTCGGTGGCCAGAGCAGCCTCCACATCCTCGCCTTCGCCGCTGGGGATATCGAGTCCTTCGAGCGGGATATTGGCAAAATCCTCTATGATCTCAACGCCCTGGCTTTCGAGTGTATCGTAAAACTTTTCAATCTGCTCCGGCTCAAAATCCAGCTCGCCGAGAGCGTCCAGAATTTCTTTCGTCGAAAGCTGTCCTTTGCTTTTTCCCAGTTCGATCAGATCTCTGATGACTGTCTTCTTATCAGGCATTTCCATTGGTAGTTCCCCCTATTTTTTCTGCTCCCTTAGTCTTTGCAGATAGTCCCGAATGTCCTGCGGCGCCGCGGCAGCTGCGTCCTGCGGCTCCAGCTTTGCATTTTCCTGTAAAATCACATTCCGGTACTCCTTTGCGTCCTGAGCAGTCACATTGACCTGATGGTAATCTGCCAGCATTTTCGCAACAGAAGAAATCTCTTCCACGGAGAATTCTCCCGCAAGGTCTGTAAGGCCGCATGCCTTGCCATCCTTAATCTTCCCCAGAATGACCGTATATAATCGACGATTGAATGCGGTAACGAAATTTTCGGGCGGCAGAGCCGCTTCCAGCGTCTTTGCCGCGTCCGGATGCTGCATCAGGTAAACGATCAGCGCTTCCTCCGCATTAGCCGCACGCAAATGCCGGCTTTTTTCCGGATTCACGGTATCGCGGATTCCCGCCGTCTGCTGCTGAAATGCACGGAACTCTTTCCGCTGCTGATCCTTTCGCCGCTTTTTCATGTTTTTATCCACCTGCATCAGAATCGAGGACCGCTCGATCCCGATTTCCTCCGCCAGGCGGCCTGCATAAATTTCCTGCTCCATGCGGTTGTCGAGCGTAGCAAGAAGCTCTGCCGCACCAGTGAGGTACGCCACTTTTCCGTCGGACGTTTGCAGGTTGTGCCCGGCCCGCAGCTTTTGCAGGCGGTATTCCACGTCGTTGCCGCTGCTTTCCATCAGCTGGCGGAATCGCGCCGGTCCCTGCTCGCCGTAGGAGCGCATGAATTCGTCCGGGTCTTTCCCCGCGCTCAGACTGAGCACCCGCACCGTAAGCCCCGCGTCCCGCAAAAGCGGAATCGCGCGGGAGCTGGCCTTCTGCCCGGCTTCATCCGAATCGTAGCACAGAAAAACTTCTCCTGTGTAGCGCGCCAAAAGCCGTGCCTGCTCTGTTGTAAGCGCCGTGCCAAGCGTGGCGATGGCATTCTGAAACCCCGCCTGATGCAGCGCGATCACATCCATGTAGCCCTCGGCCAGAATTAGGCCGTCCTTCGCGTTGTTTTTCGCGAAGTTCATCGCGAACAGCCCCGTACTTTTATGGAAAACGAGCGTATCGGACGTGTTGAGATATTTCGGCTTGTTGTCCCCCAGCGTCCGCCCGCCGAACGCGATCACATTCCCGCGCAGGTCGATGATCGGGTACATTACGCGGGCGAAGAAACGATCCATCACCCGGCCGGTAGAAGCCCGGACCGCGACATTGGCCTGCAGCAGCTCTTCGGGCGTATAGCCCTTGCTACTGAGGAAATTGACGAGCGTAAAGCGCGAATCGGGCGCGTAACCCAGCCCGAAATGGCGGATCGTCTGCGGGGTCAAACTGCGGCCCAACAGGTACTCCCGCCCCGGCGTGCCCTGCTCGCTCATCAGCTGGGTGTGGTAAAACCGCGCGGTTTCGCGGTTGATTTCGAGGATGCGCCCCTTGGCTCTGGCAAGGCCCTGATCCGCGTCGCTTTCCGGCACGGAAATCCCGGCCCGCTGCGCCAGATGCCGGATGGCCTCCATATAATCCAGATTTTCAATCCGGCGGATAAACGTGATCACATCGCCGCCCGCGCCGCACCCGAAGCAGTAAAATGAACCGTTTTCGGGGTACACATGAAACGACGGCGTCTTTTCACTGTGAAACGGACAGAGCCCGGAAAAGGTTCTGCCGCTGTGCCGCAGATTGATATAGGATGAAACCACGTCGGCAATATCACTTCGGCTTTTCAGCTCCTGTAAAAAATCGTCCGGCAGCGCCAACTGATCCCCCTCCTATCCCCGGTGCTCAATGGTCCCAGGATCTTGGGACGCTGATGTCCTGAAACAGCACCACGGCATACCGGTCGGTCATACCGGCAATAAAATCCGCGGCGGCCCGTTCGGTTCCCTCCAGTTCCGCTGTTTCGCGCAGATCCGGCGGCAAATGCGCGGGATTCTTCGCGTACTCAAACAGCGTTTTGATCAGGAACGGAACCTTTTCCTCCTCCTTTTTGGCATAAGGATTGAAATAGACCTTTTCGAACATAAACTGGCGCAGCTCCAAAAACAGCGGGAAGATGTGCTCTTCCATGCGGATCTCTGCCCCGTCGCTTGCGCGGATCACGGATTTGACGAGCGTACCGATACGCACTGATCTTCGGGTGCCGAGCACACTCGTGATGTGCTCGGGGATATCCCGCTCGGACAAAACGCCCGCGCGCACTGCGTCGTCAATATCATGATTGATGTAAGCGATCTTATCCGCCAGGCGGACGATGCGTCCCTCCGGCGTCTGCGCCTGGGTTCCGCTGGTATGGCACAGAATCCCGTCTCGCACTTCTTTGGTCAGGTTCAGGCCCCGGCCCTCGTTTTCGAGCTTCTCCACCACACGCACGCTCTGCTCATTATGCCGAAAGCCGTGCTCGCAAAGCTCACCCAGCACCCGCTCGCCCGCGTGGCCGAACGGGGTATGTCCCAGATCGTGCCCGAGCGAGATCGCTTCGGTCAGATCTTCATTGAGCAGCAATCCGCGCGCGATGGTTCGCGCGATTTGCGAAACCTCGAGCGTGTGGGTCAGCCGGGTACGGTAGTGGTCGCCTTCGGGCGACAAAAACACCTGCGTTTTGTGCTTTAACCGGCGAAACGCCTTGCAGTGAATGATGCGGTCGCGGTCACGCTGAAACGGCGTGCGCATCTCGCATTCCTCTTCAGGCCGGTCCCGGCCCTGGGTCTTTTTCGATAATGTCGCATAAGGCGACAAAATTTGCTCTTCGAGCAGTTGAGTTCTCTCTCTTACGGTCATAATGATCACCCGCAATCCTCTCATAAGGATATACGCAAAGATGGCCTAAAACTCCTGCTTCCACTCAAAATATTTTTCTCCTGCTTGTTCTGCCTCCACCGTTCCGCCGGTGGCATCCGCCAGCCGTTTGCGGAACAAAGGCACGTCATCCTGCGCCATATGGAAGCGCAGCGTGACGATTTCGGTAAAATCCGAATCATCCACCACACCGCCGCACTCCGGAATCAGCGCCGCCAGAATCCCGTACTGCGAATAATCGCACGAAAGCTCCAGCAGCCAGCAAAGGCGCATGACAATGGGCTTTGCCGCCTGAATACCGAGCGAGGCCGCATGGGAATACGCGCGCACAAGACCGCCCGCGCCCAGCAGCACACCGCCGAAATAACGAGTCACCACAATGGCCGCATCGACAATGCCTGGTTTCTGCAGAACCTCCAGCACCGGCATCCCTGCCGTGCCCTGCGGCTCGCCGTCGTCGGAGTACCGGCGCAGCTGGCCGCCGCGCAGCGAATAAGCGTATACGTTATGGGAAGCATCCCAATGCTTCTGGCGGATTTCGTTCAGGAAAGAAATCGCGTCCTCCTCGGTAGAAACCGGCCTTGCATAGCCGATAAACCGGGAACGACGCTCCGTAAATTCCGCACAGGCATTTTGACTGATGGTTTTGTATTCTGTCATAAGCCCGCCCCGCCTTTTCACAAGTAAGGATAAAAAGACGGGCGGCGCATCGCGCCGCCCCCCATAATTCCAGCTAAAACTTCCGCAGGATGCTTCAGGATGATTATTTGCCCTGAAGACCGTAACGCTTTTTAAATGTGTCCACGCGACCGCTGGTATCAATCAGCTTCTGCTTGCCGGTGAAGAACGGATGGCACTTGGAGCATATTTCAACGCGGATGTTGTCTTTGGTAGACCGTGTCTCGATCTCATTTCCGCAAGCGCATTTAATGGTCGTCTTCTGGTACTTCGGATGGATTGCTTCCTTCATTCCTGTCACCTCTTTCAACGAAAGTACAACTTATCAATATAAGTATAACAAAGGAATTTTAACACAATGCGATTCAAAAATCAAGTAGTATTTCCAGCAAAATCTTTATTTTTTCGATTGTTTGGAAAGATAAGAGACATACTCCTCTAAACAAAAGCCCATTTGGCGCATGCGCTGGGCATTTTCCTGCCCTACGTAGCGAAAATGCTGCGGCTCCGCATTTTTTTGGGTGACGCTCGCTTTGTTCTCTGGATACCGCAGCACAAAGCCGTACTGAGGACCGTTGACCAAAAGCCATTCCGACTGCGCCCCGCCGGTTCCGCCGGTCAGCTCAAAATCCACCGCGAGACCGGTCTGGTATTCACTGTAGCCGCCGCGTTCCACCAGAGACTGCGCCGTATCCTCGGCGCGCACCTGTGTGTAGCCCGCCGCCACCAGCTCCTGCACCTTTTGTTTGTACAGCACTTCCTGCTGCTCCGCCGTGACATAGCCCCGCGTGATCTTCAGCTCAACGCCGCTATCTGCCGCGGCTTTCTTCATCTCTTCATACGCCGCAGCCAGGCGCTTGTCCACCTGGACTCCGTCCTGTTCCGTCAGATCGGGCACAACGCCCTCCATGAGCCCCCGCCCGCTGCCGACCAGTACCAGAAGATCCGGCGCACTGCTGGCCGCCGACGACTGCACCGGCTCGGAATATTCCGGCGCCGAGGACGCGAACAGCTCCTTCTCCAAAGACGGATGCAGCTGATACCAAACAAGCAGCAGACCCGCCGTTACCGAAATCAGAATGACCACCGCGATCACCGTCATCAGAATCCGCAGCCGCCTTACCTGATTTACACCGCGCCAGCCGGGCTGGCTTTTGAGTACTCTTTCCCCGCGACGGCCGGACCGGCCGTTCCTTTTCCACAGCCCCACGCTGCGCACTCCTCCCTTTATGGCACCGCACCGCATGATCGCGGCCGAATGCCGTTTCATTTTCTCTTTTCTTATTGTATATGTTATCATAAAATTTTTCAATATCTGTTTGTAATCCAGAGAAGGTACCTATTTTCTTTTACCTCATTAATATTTGTTTGATTTTTCACGAAATATGATGTAGTATTAGCGTGAAGAAAATCAGGATTTGCGCTGTGCGCTCAACCATAAAACCCGCCCGTTCGAATGGAGGAATTACCGTGAGAAAAACGAAAATCATCTGTACGCTTGGCCCATCAACCGATAAAGAAGCTGTTCTTCGTCAGCTGATGCTGTCCGGCATGGATGTGGCCCGTCTGAACTTTTCCCACCAATCCCATGCAGAGCAGAAGGTTCGCTCCGATATGGTGAAAAAGCTGCGTCAGGAGCTGGATCTTCCCATCGCGCTGCTGCTTGATACAAAAGGCCCCGAAGTGCGCATCAGAGCCTTTTCGACCCCGCAGGTCACGCTGAAGCAGGGCCAGAAATTCACTTTGACCACAAGAGAGGTTGACGGAACAGATGAAATCGTCAGCGTCACCTTTGCCAATCTGCCGAAGGACGTAGACCACGGTTCTCACATTCTGATCGACGACGGACTGATCGAGCTGAGAGTGGAATCCTGTACTGATACCGATATTCTCTGCACCGTATTAAACGGCGGCACCCTTTCCGCGAACAAGGGTGTGAACGTGCCCGGCGTACAGCTTTCCCTGCCGTTCATCAGCGAGCGGGATCAAAGCGACATCGCCTTTGCCGTGCAGGAGGATTTTGATTTTATTGCCGCATCCTTCACACGAAGCGCCCGCGACATCCTCGAGCTGCGCAGCGAGCTGGAAAAGCTGAACTGCCACAGCATGCGCATCATCGCCAAAATTGAAAACCGCGAGGGCGTGGACAATATTGACGAGATCATCCGTGTGGCCGACGGCATCATGATCGCCCGCGGCGATCTGGGCGTAGAGATTCCTCTGGAGGAAATCCCCGTCGTGCAGAAGCGTCTGATCAAGAAGGGCTACAGCGGCGGCATGCAGGTCATCACCGCCACCCAGATGCTGGATTCGATGATGAAGAATCCACGCCCTACCCGCGCGGAGGCCACCGACGTGGCAAACGCCATCTACGACGGCACCAGCGCGATCATGCTTTCGGGCGAAACGGCTGCCGGCAAATACCCCATTGAGTCCCTCAAGACGATGTCCATCATCGCTGAGCGTACCGAACGCGATATCAACTATAAATCCCGCTTTGCACAGCTGGTCGGTAAGGAATCGCCGAACGTTACCTCCGCGATTTCTCACGCTACCTGCACCACGGCGCACGATCTGGGCGCTGTGGCGATCATCACGGTTTCGAAATCCGGCAGAACCGCCCGGATGGTTTCGAAATACCGCCCGGCCTGCCCCATTATTTCCGGTACCACCAGCGAAACGGTGCGCCGCCAGATGAACCTCTCCTGGGGCGTTATCCCGATTATGGTAGAGGAACAGGTAAACACCGACAAGCTGTTTGACCACGTGGTAAAGGTTTCGAGAGACCGCGGCCTGGTCAAAGACGGCGACGTGGTCGTCATTACGGCCGGCGTACCCGTGGGCTTTTCGGGCACCACCAATCTGCTGAAGGTGCAGATGGTGGGAGACATCCTCGTTTCGGGGCGCGGCGTCAACCAGAGCTATGCCTGCGGCAACCTGTGTGTTTGCCAGACGGAGGAAGAAGCCTGGCAGCGCTTTAAGCCCGGCGATGTTCTGGTGCTGCCCCACACGACAAACAAGCTGATGGAGCTGATCCGCCTGAGTGCTGCGATCGTCACCGAGCAGGACGGGCTCAATTCCCACGCGGCGATTGCCGGGATGGCCCTGAACAAGCCGGTGATCGTCAATGCGGAAAACGCCACGCAGCTGCTGAAAAGCGGAACCACCGTAACAGTAGATGCTATGCGCGGAATCGTATACAGCGGCATTCACAAGCAGGAAAAGTAAAACTAAAAATCGGTTTTTTAAGCGGGGCCGCCGTTTTTTATGGAGCAGCGGCCCCTGCAAAACATTTTTTGTGTAGGCGCTTGATTTTTAGTCGAAAATAGTTTATAATAAGCCACGTTGTTCTTGCCGGTGTGGTGAAATTGGCAGACGCGCTGGACTCAAAATCCAGTCCTGGCGACAGGGTATCGGTTCAAGTCCGATCACCGGCACCAAAAGACTCACAAAGCTTCATTGCTTTGTGAGTCTTTTTTGTTACGGCTATGGTTTAGGCGCAGTCGATCAGGCTAGGAAAACATCTCGACAGGTGCCGGTATAACTGATTTTGGGCTAGATATTTGATATTTTAAAGCGACTCTTACACACAGAAAACATATAAAACTATTTTCCCTATTTGTACAAAAGAAAAAGCCGCCTGAAGGTAGTTCGTCATAAGTTCATACTGCCTATCCATCTGAAATTGAAGAACTGCAAAAAGGCTATGACGAACTATGGAAGCAGCATGCAAGGCTCTTGGAACATCTTGCAAAACTGGTTGCACTTTAGAACTTCGGGCCAAGTTGTCCCGAAGTTCTATGAGGAATGAGCGACAGCAAAATGACGCAACATAGCCGGGTTTTGGGAAGCTCCCCAACAAGCAGTTTTGAGGATTTTCCCTTGCGGGAAAATCCTCAAAATGTGCAGGTGTGTACACTTGCCCTGCTTGCTGGTTAACAGAAAGGCTTGAAATGCTCATAAATAACAGCGTGAGAATATAAATTAGTTCTCTTCTTGACAAGTGATCAGTTGTTCACTATAATTATAGTGAACAACTGATCACCACGTTTATTGATGGAGGTTATTATGCCAAAAAACGAAATACGGGATACAAAGGAAGTTATTTTGACAGTTGCACTAAAATTGTTTTCCGAAAGAGGTTATGATGGGGTTGGTATCCGTGACATATCAAAAGAAATCGGAATACGGGAGAGCGCCCTTTACAAGCATTATAGCGGAAAGCAAGACATTTTTGACTCCATTCTCAAAGACATTGAGCGCCGTTATCAAGAGGAAGTTTCTACTTTTATCCCCCCTGAAAGCATGGCCAATATTCTCTCAGAAGAAAGTGATGTAAGAGAGGAATTATTCCGTATTAGCGTTACAATGTTTCAGTTCTATCTCAAAACAGAGTATGGTTCGCAATTGCGTAGAATGTTGACAATGGAACAGTATAGAACTTCGGAGGCAGGCAAGTTTTTTAGGGAATTGATAATAGACAAAGGCTTAGATTATATATCAGGCGTGTTCACTCATTTAATAAATGATGGGGTTTATGTTGATGCTGATCCAATGGTAATGGCCTTGCAGTTTTATTCACCTTTGTATTTGTTGTTATCAAAATACGACAATCAGCCCGAAAAATATGAAGAAGCTTTATCTTTTCTAGAAAGACATATTACGATGTTCAATAAAATCTATTTAAGGAGCGATAAACAATGAAAGGAATTGGGGTATTGGCAGCAGAGTGGTTTATAACCGGCCTGATTGTTTATGCAGGACTATCTGGCAAGCAAATATTATTCATCCATGGGCCAAGATCGGCTGTTATTACTTTGGGCACAATCGGATTTGCAATGTGCATGATTATGCCGACAATCGGCAAATTTATCAGCAATGCGCCTGCTCACCCTCTCACCATCATGGGGCACCTCTTTGGGACAATCGCATTACTTACAACAGCAACACAAATATTCAAATGGAAAATCCCCATCCTTTATGACCCCCAAATTGCGCTTTTCGTAGTTGCCGGCTGCATTGTCATAAAGTCGATTATTGGCAGGTTCGCACCATTGATCGTTAAATAAACAGCTGAAAAGAGGGCGTTTTATGAATATTGAAGTGCGTTATTATTCAAAATCAGGCAATACAAAGAAAATTGCAAATGCTATCGCTAAACAAGCAGGGGTATCCGCAAAGTCAATCCATGAGCCAATACAAGGCGAAGTCGATCTATTATTTTTAGGAACAGGCATATATGCTTTTGACATTGACCCGGAACTAAAGGGATATATCTCGACCCTAAATCCGGCGAATATCAAAATGGTTGTAGTATTTAGCACAGCGGCTATTGTTCAGTCTGCTTATGAAAAGACAAAAAAATATCTTCAAGACCAAGGACTTCATGTATCAGATAAGGAGTATCATTGTCCAGGCCACTATATGATTTTGCGTACAGGCCACCCTAATGCTGAGGATATTAAAAAAGCCGAACAGTTTACAAGGTCGATACTAGAATAGTTAGCAAGTGCAATAGTCTGTTCATCAATGACACTTCGGGCCAAGTAGGCCCGAAGTGTCATTGATGAACAGAAAGGATGTGTGATTATGGATATAAATGTTCACATGGAACGAGGTATTGCAACAATTTTACAAACGGCGGCTCGATTTTATTTAAAAGATAAAAATGGGCGGCGCTTCATAACAAAGTTTATTCCCACCATGCAAGCAAGCACAAAGATAAGGAATGACTATGAGCAAGCAGGGGTTCATATCCCGCCCTTTCTCATTGCAAGCGTCGCTTCACAATGCAACCTGTATTGTACAGGATGTTACGCGAGGGCTGGCGGTATATGCGACACTACAATGGCCAAAATGGAAATGAACACCGAGGATTGGAACAGGATTTTTTGTGAAGCGGCCGATTTAGGTATTTCTTTTATTCTGCTTGCTGGCGGCGAACCATTGTTACGCCGAGAGATTGTAGAAATGGCCTCAAATTTTACAAACATTGCATTTCCTGTTTTTACAAACGGAACTTTAATTGACGCAGAATACATCAATCTATTTGACCAACGGAGAAACATAATCCCTATTTTAAGCAGTGAGGGCAACTCCAAAGAAACGGATTTACGGCGCGGACTCGGTATTTCCACGAAGATTGAGAAAGTCATGGAAGAACTAAGACAGAGGAATATTCTTTTTGGTACATCTATAACAGTCACAAAGAACAATTTAGATACCGTTATAAGCAGGGAGTATGTTTCCACCTTACAGCAAAAGGGCTGTGGCATTCTGTTTTATGTGGAGTATGCACCGGTAGAAAAAGGCACTGAAAATCTTGTTCTGTCCAAGAATGACGCTGTTATGTTAGATGAAAATATACATAAGTTGAAATGTGACCTTAAAAATATGAGCTTCATTTCTTTTCCCGGTGATGAAAAATATATGGGTGGATGTTTGGCCGCCGGCCGGGGATTTTTTCATATTAACCCGTTGGGCAATGCGGAGCCTTGCCCATTCTCCCCATATTCAGAATTGAATCTAAAGACTACTTCAATTATTGAAGTGTTGCAGTCACCTTTCTTTGAAAAAATACGGCTAATAGGAAAACATGAGGCAGAAAATAAGCAAGGCGGCTGTACTTTGCTTCAACATAAATGGGAAGTAGAGAAGTTGATAGGAGTACGATAAGTTATTGAAATTATGCTACTTTGTCAACAGCCCGGAAATTGACCTGAAGTGGTGCAAGGCATCAAGAGGGTGTTCCTCCTCTTGCACTCCTCCCACTCACCGTGTGGCAGGGGTTGCCATTCAAAGCAACGGCAATTCGCCGGGTTAGTGTGGGGCACGACTTATGACAATGGGCTTTTGCGCCTTATGCTCAGTTCCGTCCGCTATTCCATATTTCCATTGACAACGCCTTTTGCCCTTTCTTCTCTCTGAAAGAAGCCGGGGTACGGGGCTGGCCCCGCAACAACTGATGGATAACACCAACATAGCGAAGCCGGTTTTGCCGCAGAATGAAGCAGACAGAAACGAGGGGCGGGAATTTGTTCCTGCTCCTCGTTTTCGGCGGCGAAATGGTACGGCAAAAATCCGGCCTGTCAATGGGGTTAAGGGTGGAGATTTTCCTGCTGTTCTTTGCGGGAAAATATTACCCGGCCCTTGACTGGTCGGATAGGCGCAGCAATCTGTTTACCGGCACTCTGACGTTACGATTAGGCACTTTTCACTACGGAGCTAACGCCTGCTATAGTGAATGATTTGGTGAGCAAAGTCTTTGTGGAATCACCGGATAAATCGGATAGGAAACGCAGGCAGAATATTCACATCAGCTATGATTTAGTGGGATTCTGCCAGAACTGAATAACCCGATACAGGAAGAAATGGCGTAGCTTTTACGCTACGCCACACTTCCAAGATAATACTGTTTTACGAAGGACAGCCCGAAAGGCGGCTTTTTCGCTGGTTTCTATTGTTTCTATTATGGTATACTAATCGGATTTTTCATGCCGGTTTTCATGAACACTAATTTTGCATCCATCATCAATTCCAACATCAGCGTTGGCTTTGGGCTGCATTTTTCGCAGCCCTGCGTTGCTTTTTAGATGATTTCCCAAGCGATTTTTGTTGTCGCCCGCTGCTGTTCTTTACAAATATATCAGACTTACTGGAGCCTGTCGTTTTTCGCAGCATTTGCTTCATCCTTGATCTCATGCCGCATGTCGCCGAGAGCCTCTACCCGGCGTTCATTTTTGGCTTTCAGATCCTTCTTCATTTTCTCGTCGGATGTTTTCTCTATCATTTCGTTGGCGCGGTGGATATTTTCGATGGTCATATCAATGTTATGCTGGATTTTCTCCACATTATCCGCGCGATTGTCTGGATTCGGTTTCATATGGTTTCCCTCCTGAATACAATTTGCTTTTTTCAAAAAAGTACGGATATTTTCCTCTTCACGGCGCCGATCGGCCCCTTTTCTTCCCAGTCTGTCACAAAGGCCCAGCAGGGCGATCTCCCGGATGTCCGTATTCCGCTTCATTCCCTCCACATCAGCAAAGGGCAAACTCTTCACCACAAACAGGATCTGCATGTGATACCGAACCAGCTGAGTCACCCGCTCAATGAATTCCGTGTCCGCTGTGAAAAAGCTGAGGAACTCCTTTGAGAGCTTCGCGCCCACTTTGTCGTGGTCATAGGATGTGATTTTACTTTTTCTGCGCGCGGTAGTAGAGGGCTTGCCGATATCGTGCAGCAGCGCGGCCCACATGAAAGCGCGGGGATCGCTGCTTTTCGCTTTGACCTTTGCAGCCTCGTCCACTACCAACAAAGTATGGTTCCATGCGCTGCCCTCCGGGTGGTACTCGGGGGATTGCGGCGTGTTCTGCAGCTGCTCAAGCAGGTTGAACGGATACTCGCTGAGGGCGTGGAAATCGGTAAGTTCTGATAAGAAGCGGGACGGCTTTTCATCCAAAAGCAGATGCTGCTCTATTTCTTCAAAAAATGTGCTGCCTCTTGCCAAATCATCACCCCGAATTTAGTATTTGTTTTCGACCCGGAATAATGCGCTATCCACAGCGAATTCTATGGAAGAGGTGATATCATGGCGAAAGACAGTCAAATCGACCCCAAAGAAATCCGTGAGCAAAAAGCGAAAGGCGGCCAGACAATGGCTCAGAGCGCCAATGACGGAGAGGGACGCAACCACAAAAAGCAGTCCGCCAACAGACACAAGCCGGGCAATGACAAATAGCCACAGAAAAGCGGAGGCACCAACGTGACTCCGCTTTCTCTGTTCTTATTTTTCCAGCACCTCTTCAATGTCGCGAATTTCCTTTTCCAGGCCCGCGATTCCGTGCTGGCGCCGTCTATTTTTTTCTATCAGTTTTTCTTTCTGTGTGTCCGAGGGCGTTTCGGAGAGAATCTCTGAAGATACCTCCATATTATATTTGGTGATGTCGATCTTCTTCTGAAGCTTCTTGATCTTTTCGCGTCCCTCTTCCTCGTGCATTTCTTTGATGGTACCGGGATCGTTATCCATTCCCGCCGCCTCCTATCACATTAGGACTTTCGGCATCCAGCTCCTCCCGGGCCAGTTCCTCTTTCATTTCGCGGATCATCTGAGGAATTGCCTCGGCTCGTCGCTCGTTTTTCTCCTTCAAGTCCTGTGTATTTTTGTCGTCCGATTTTAATGCCATGATTTCTTCGGCAATTTCCATATTGTGCAGTGTGGATTCGATGGTGTTCTGAATCCGCCGGGCTTTTGTACTGCGGTTTGCAATCCGTTCCACTACCTGCTGACCGGAAATGCAGTCGTCATACTTTCCTGCAGAAATATCGCGAATCGCTTTTTCCAACGTTTTTTCATAATACGCTTCCGGTGAAACGCCGCTGTAAGACTGATTTGTAACATATTCGCGGTTTTCCAACTGCGCCAAGCGAGCGTATTCACTTTTTACTTGCTGAATTAATAAATCTCTGTCCAAAAGAGATACCCCCTACATCCTCTGTTTTCTGTTAGTATGCGGTCAAAACATGCGGTTTATCGCTGTTCGTATCAGGCATTTTTTGCAAGGAAAAAATCTCATGCAAAAAATAAAAATCCACCGCTTGCGCCGGTGGATTTTTATTTTGATACTGCTTCCAAACGCGATCAGTTGAAGGAAAACACCATTTATTTTCTTACTTTTTCCAGGAGAGTGTTTCGCAATCATTCATCTCCTGGAAAAGTCAAGCCTTGTATCTGATAAAAATACCGAGTATAATTATTTTTTGTGTCATAAAAACGGAAGGATGAACGTAATGGACGAAATCAAGCAAATTTATTTTAGCGATAGTTATTCTGATTTTCTTCGCTATTGCGATCTTCACAGCTATAAATGGATGCGCGACCTTGTGAACTGTCGGTTTGAAGAACTGCCGGAGTTAATCCATATTTCCCCCGCATTGCTCAGCCGTATCAAAGCCGTGTATGTTCTTTATATGAAGAAACACCCGGAGTGTCTTGCCGGCGTAAAGCAGGTAAAAGCCAAAACGGCTTCCTCTATGGAAGATTTAAGAGACCGACTGCTCGTTGTTTTTCAGCAAAATGCAAATCAGCTGATCCGCATTTCGGATATCACCAAAGCGATTGGCAAGGGTGCAAAGCGCAGTGATATCATCCATGTGTTGGAACACCAAAAATGGTGCCGGATTGTGGACAACAACACATTTTTTTACGCCCCAACAGATTGAACTGTATGAACAGGAGAGCGCTTTCGCGCTCTTTTTTTATTGCAGTCTTTTTATCGCTAAGAGGAGCAGAACAGGACAGCTGCTGCTCCAACCATCTGTTGATGATTGAAAACCGGCGATCGGTGCACGGTAGATACGCGTTCGAATCTGTGCTATAATAACCTCACGGCATAAGCGAAAGCAAAGCTTTCGATGCCTGAGAGAGCATTGAAACATCAGCCTAAAGAAAAAACGCTTAGCAGTACTCTCTTTTTACGTCTGCTAGTTTGATGTTATAATAACCTCACGGCATAAGCGAAAGCAGAGCTTTCGATGCCTGAGAGAGCATTGAAACATCAGTCTGAAGAAAAAAA
This sequence comes from Faecalispora jeddahensis, assembly GCF_000577335.1. Taxonomy (GTDB): domain Bacteria; phylum Bacillota; class Clostridia; order Oscillospirales; family Acutalibacteraceae; genus Faecalispora; species Faecalispora jeddahensis. The sequence goes on from NZ_CBYL010000011.1 coordinate 55,409, forward strand.
CAGCTTGGAGTATATCCTCTTTTTCATGTCTTCCAGTTTGATGTTATAATAACTTCACGGCATAAGCGAAAGCAGAGCTTTCGATACCTGAGAGAGCATTGAAACAGGATAAGCCTCGTGTAGCTTCAACCATTTTGCAATAACAATGGCTTTGAGATTCCATCCTGTTATAATATTGAAAAATAGGAAAGCATGATGAACCCGTTCCGGGATGCCCGCTGAGAAAGATCATTCCGGGTTATCATCTTGCTGTTATCAATAGAATAGTCAATGAAAAAGGAGCAATCCATGCTACTGTCCGCAGAGAAAATTTCAAAAAATTATGGGATGAAGCAGCTGCTGCAGGATGTTTCGCTGTACCTGAACGAGGGGAACCGGGTCGGAATCATCGGGATCAACGGTACCGGGAAAAGCACCCTGCTGAAAATTCTGGCCGGTGTCGAGCCGCCGGATGAAGGCTCCATCGCCATGAACCCCAACATACAGTTGTCTTATCTCCCGCAGAATCCGCCCTTTCAGGATGACTACACCGTGTTGGAGCAGGTGTTTGCAGAGTTCCCCGCACAGTTCCGCGAGCTGAAGGAATATGAGGCAAAATCCATGCTGACGCGTCTTGGCATCACGGACTTTGATGCGAAAATGGGCACGTTATCCGGCGGGCAGAGAAAACGCGTGGCTCTGGCTACCGCGCTGATCCACCCCGCGGATATTCTGATTCTGGACGAGCCGACCAACCATCTGGACAGCGAAATGGTTGCATGGCTGGAGCAAAGACTCGTCCGCTTTAACGGCGGGCTCATCATGGTCACCCATGACAGGTATTTTCTGGAGAGAGTCGTCAACCACATTGTCGAGCTGTCTCACAGCAAGCTCTACACATTTGAGGCGAATTACTCAAAATACCTGGAGCTCAAAGCCCAGCGAGTTGAAATGGAAGCAGCCAGCGAACGCAAGCGGCAGGCGCTTTTGCGCAAGGAGTACCAATGGATCATGCGGGGCGCAAGGGCCCGCAGCACGAAAAGCCGCAGCCGGATCGACCGCTACGAAGCGCTCAGGGACCAAACCGCGCCGGAAACGGACGATACGGTTCAGCTGTCCCATTTATCGAGCCGACTGGGAAAAAAGATCATTGAGCTGTCACACATCACCAAAGCCTTCGATGGCCGTACGGTGATCCAGGATTTTTCTTACCTGATGGAACGGGAGGACCGGATCGGCATCGTCGGCAAAAACGGCGCCGGAAAATCCACGCTCTTAAATCTGATCGCGGGGCAGCTTCTGCCGGATGAGGGCACTGTAGACGTCGGACCCACCGTGAAAATCGGATATTTTTCACAGGAATCCCGAGAGCTTGACCCGAAGCAGAGGGTATACGACTTTATCTGCGAGGTTGCGGGTGAGATCAAAACCTCGGAGGGCACTTTTACCGCATCGCAGATGCTGGAGCGCTTTTTGTTTTCACCCGACCTGCAGTATTCCCTGATCGGCAGACTGAGCGGCGGCGAGCGCAGGCGCCTGTATCTTTTAAGCATTTTGATGGAGGCCCCGAACATTCTGCTGTTGGACGAGCCTACCAATGATCTGGATATTGAAACCCTGACCATTCTGGAGGATTATCTGGAATCCTTCTCCGGCCCTGTACTCGCGGTATCGCATGACCGCTATTTTCTGGACAAAATTGCAGATATGATTTTCGAGGTCAACGACGGCGGCAGCATTCTGCGGTACCCGGGGAATTACACCGACTATGACGAAAAGCGGAAAGAAATACAGCAGCCTGCCGCTAAAAAAGATTCTCCCGCCCCCAAAGAGATGCCCAAAAGGGCGCAAAAGCTGAAATTCTCTTTCAACGAGCAGCGGGAATTTGAAACCATAGAGGACGACATTGCGGCGCTGGAAACCAGAATCGCCGAATGCGAAGTAGAAATCGGTCAGTCTGCCAGTGATTACGTGCGCCTGCAGACCCTGATGGATCAAAAAGCAGAGCTGGAATCTGATCTGGAAGCAAAGACGGAGCGCTGGCTTTATCTGACGGAGCTGGCGGAGAAGATCGCCGCACAAAAATAGCTGCGGAGGAACACCGCATGGAGAGCGAAAAAGTCACGACATATTACACCTATATGCTGCGCTGTGCCGACAGCACCCTGTACAGCGGCTATACGACCGACCCATGCCGCCGTACAGCCCTGCATAACAGCGGGAAGGGTGCAAAGTACACCCGCTCCCGCAGGCCGGTGGAGCTGGTATTCGTGGAAAGCCATCTCACAAAAAGCGAAGCGCTGCAGCGCGAGGCAGCCCTGAAAAAACTCAGCCGGGCTCAAAAGCTGCTGCTGATTGAGCAGACCGGCAGCCGGACAGAGGCAGCCGATGCAAACGGATAAGAACGATACTTTAACACAAGGCGGCGAATACAAAAATGGAAATGCTGGATATTGTAGATGAAAACGGAACCCCTACCGGAGAAACTGTGGAACGGGAAGCGGCACATTTAAGCGGAATCCGCCACCGCACTTCTCATGTGTGGATTTTGCGGAAACGAAACAGCAAAACACAGGTGCTTTTGCAGAAAAGAAGCCTGAATAAAGATTCGCACCCGGGGTGCTACGACACATCGAGCGCCGGGCATATCCCCTCCGGAGAGGATTTTTTAGAGTCTTCTTTGAGAGAATTGAAGGAAGAGCTCGGTATCACCGCCGCCGCGGAAGAACTCATTTACTGCGGATGCTGCCGCTCCGAATACCACGGAGTATTCCATGGGCAGAGCTTTTGGGACAATCAGGTCAGCAACGTATACATTCTCTGGAGGGACATGGAGGAATCGGAACTCACCTTGCAGGAATCCGAAGTGGATTCCGTTCTGTGGATGGATTGGGACAAGTGTCTTGACATGGTCAGACACAAAAAGGCGCCGCACTGCATCCGGATCGATGAGCTGGAACTGGTTTTTTCCTCTGTTCCGCTCCTGGACGAAAGCGGCCAGCCGCCCGTTGAACCACTTTGGGAGCAATGAAATCCCGCATAGCTTTTGAAATACTGCCATATACAAAAGCAAGCCGGCCACACAAGGCCGGCTTGCTTTGTTTCATTTCCGGTACAGTAACCCTCGCCCTGCCCTTGCAAAACGCTTCTCTTTTTCATCCGCAGATACCAATCCCGGTCATCTGTTCCATCATTACATCACCGGGAGCGTCACCGATAAAAAGTACTTTGCCAGCTCTTCCGGCGACTGGCGCATATCGTTTTTGATCCACCACTGCACCATCCCGACAAAGCTGCCCGCAATATGGTTCACCAGAAATTCCTCCGGGACGATCTGATTTTTTCGCTTTACTCCGGCCAGAAGATGCTTCGTGATCAGCTCATTCAAATATTGCTTGAAAAAGCGCAGAAACAGCTCGCCGCTTTCACAGGATAATATCCCGATCACATTCTTTTTGTTATCCCGCAGATGGTACAGGATGTGCGTGATGAGCGATGCGGGGTCTCCGTTCGCCAAAGAAAAGTCGTGGGTGTTCTCCATATCCAGATGCTCTGAGAATACGTGATCGAACAGCTCGGTACACATCTCCCTGAGCAAATCGTCCTTGGTTTCAAAATGAGAATAAAAGGTGCTGCGCCCTACATTCGCCCGGTCGATGATCTCCTGTATCGTAATTTTAGTATAGCTTTTTGAGGATAGCAGCGTGCTGAACGCCTCAAAAATGGCTTCCCTTGTTTTTTGCTGCCGTCTGTCCATCGCTTCCTCCAGATGAATAAATTCCGTTATTTGTTCAGTAACGTACAACGACCATCATTTGTTTGTTGCCGCTTACCACATGTTGCTCTTATACTAATATCAAACAAATTGTTCGGTATTGTATTCATCGTACTGTTTTCTTATCTAGAAAGCAATACCATTTACCTGCGGAGGGAAGCATCATGTGGAAAACCATTCGGAACACCTTGATAGAGGAAGAAAAGCGGAATCTGACCTTTGTGATCATTTCCGGGATCGCGCTCCTTTTGAGCCTGACAAACGCATTGGGAGGCGTACTGCCGTTCGACATCGCTTGGGTTGCCATTGTCCTTTGCGGCATCCCCATTGTGATCGGCTCCGCTGCGGCGGTCATCCAAGAGCACGACATCAAAGCGGATGTGTTGGTTTCGATTGCGCTGGTCGCTTCCCTGTGCATCGGCGAATATTTTGCCGCGGGAGAAGTTGCGTTCATTATGGCGATCGGAACACTGCTGGAGGACGCGACCGCCCGCAAAGCACGCAAGGGGATCGAAAAGCTGATTCACCTGACCCCCAAAACGGCACGAATCCGGCAAAACGGAGAGACGAAGCTCATCCCGGCTGAGCAGGTGAAGGCTGGAGATATCCTGGTCGTTTTTGCCGGGGAGACCATCGCCTGCGACGGGGTTATCACCGCCGGGGAAACGACCGTCGACCAGTCCGTTATGACCGGGGAATCCATTCCTGCCGACAAGACGGCTGGCGACGAGGTCATCAGCGGGACGATCAACCAGTTCGGCACCTTTGAAATGCGGGCTACCAAAAACGGCAGCGACAGCTCTCTTCAGCGGATGATCCGGCTGGCCGAGGAGGCCGACGCCAACAAAGCGCCCATCGTCAGGCTGACCGACCGCTGGGCCACCTGGCTGGTGGTTGCCGCTCTCGGCATTGCGGGGGCGACATGGCTTTTTACCGGCGAGCTGATCCGCGCGGTCACGGTTCTGGTCGTGTTCTGCCCCTGCGCATTCATTCTCGCAACGCCTACCGCCGTGATGGCGGGCATCGGGAACGCCGCCAGATTCGGTATTCTGGTCCGCTCCGGGGAAGCGCTGCAGCGGTTTTCTGAGATCGATTCCGTCGCCTTCGATAAAACCGGCACGCTGACCCATGGCAGGCCGGCGGTAACGGGCATCAAAAGCTTTGACCCGGCTCTTTCTGCCGACGAGCTGCTCCGGCTGACCGCTTTGGCAGAGCAGCATTCTGAGCATCCGCTCGGAAAAGCGATTCTTGCCGAATACCTTCGCCGCGGCGGCGAAGCACACGAGGTACAGGATTTTGCGCTCACAGGCGGCATGGGCGTTCACGCGCTTGTGGATGGCCGCAGAATCCTGGCCGGGAAAGCGGACTTTTTAAAGAAGGAGGGCGCTCCCCTCCCCCCGGCGGCACACAAAGACGCAAACGACTTTTTGGAGCAGGGGGCGACCGTTGTATATGTGAGCATTGACGGCGCTTTCGCCGGATTCCTCGCGCTTGCGGACAGTCTGCGGCCCACCGCAAAGGACTTGATCGGGGAACTGAAAGCGGTCGGCATCCATTCGATCCTTTTAACCGGAGACAACGAAACCACGGCACGGCATATCGCCGCCCAGGCGGGGCTTGAGGAAGTAAGGCCCAACCTGCTGCCAGAAGAAAAGAGCAAGGCCATCCAGGCGTATCGGTCCGCGGGAAAAACGATCTGCATGATCGGCGACGGGGTCAACGACACACTCGCCCTGAAAACCGCCTTTGCGGGAATCGCGATGGGCGGCATCGGCAGCGACATCGCGGTGGAAGCGGCCGACGCGGTGCTCGTCGGCGACAATATCGAGCGGATTCCGTATCTTTTCCGGATGGCCAAAAAATCCATGAAGCGGATCAACTTTAATATTGCCGTGGCCATGACCTGGAATGTGATTGCCGTGTTCCTCTCGGCGGCCGGTGTGCTCAATCCCGTAACGGCCGCGCTGGTGCACAATGTCGGTTCCGTATTTGTCGTGATCAGCTCTGCTCTTTTGATCACAAACAGGGACAGATAAGTGAACAACTTATCCTGTAGTAATAAAAAGAAGGCGTGGAGCATTTTATCGGCTTCGGCTCTCTTTTTATGACCGTGAAAATTCCACGTTGAAACAAGGACAAATCCATGCTTAGGAATAAATTTTTTACTTTTTACCGGGCCGCAGGAAGAGATTGACAAAGAATGGTGACTTTTGTACTGTATGACTATCTGAAACAATGCTCTTTTGGGATGGAGGGAAGAGAAATAATGAAAGATTCAACGAACCGGGGCTTTTGGCAGCGTACGGCAAAGCTGTATGCGCCCTTTATGAAAAGCTCGGCTTCGCTTTATGACGCTATTTATACCCATTGCCTGCCCTACCTGACCCCGGAGATGGAGGTACTGGAACTGGCCTGCGGCAGCGGTCAGTTTTCTTTTCGTCTGGCGGAAAGGGTGCGGCAGTGGACGGCAACGGATTTCTCTGAAAAAATGGTCTTGGAGGCGCAGAAGAGAAGCGGCCCCCAAAGCCTGACCTTTGAGGTGCAGGACGCGACAAACCTGCCATACCCCGCAGAATCCTTTGACGCAGTATTGATCGCCAACGCCCTGCACATCATGCCGTCACCGGACAAGGCGCTCGAAGAGATTCACCGTGTGTTAAGACCCGGCGGAATGCTGCTTGCCCCCACCTTCCTCTGGAAAACGGGCATTCGACAGCAGCTTGGCACGCGGCTGATGGAGCTGGACGGCGGCGTCCGGCCCCTGTGCTGCCTGATTGCCCGAAAGAAATAATGGCCGAAGAGCAGTCTTGGCAATCGCCTAACCTGAATCCGGTTCCTCTAAAATTCATTGAAAACATAAAACTTTACGCATTTTGTTGAAATTGGGTATATCTGGTAATATAATGATAGTACACTCCCCAAAACATAAGCCGCTGTAACAGATGAAGAAGACGTTATTTGCTTGTATAGGAGATTTGCTCCGGATGTGAGGAGGAGAATATGGAAGCGATGCGAAACCAGACAGAACCCCTCAAAACCTCTCAATACATTCAAACCATGGAAAGGCTACTGCACGTCGTTCAGGAATTGTCCGCGGCACGCGACCTGGAGACGGTTATGGACATCGTGCGCCATTCGGTTCGCGATTTAACCGGTTCCGACGGCGCAACCTTTGTGCTGCGAGACCACGATTTTTGCTACTATGCGGAGGAGGACTCCATCTCTCCGTTATGGAAAGGCAATCGTTTCCCCATGCAGATATGCATCAGCGGATGGGTCATGCTGAACCGGATCCCCGCAATTATCGAGGACATCTACAGCGATCCCCGCATCCCGATCGATGTATATCAAAAGACTTACGTAAAAAGCCTTGCTATGGTGCCGATTAAAACGAATGATCCGATCGGGGCCATCGGCTGTTACTGGGCCGAAAAGCACAATGCAACGCCGGAGCAAATCAAGGTACTGCAGGTGCTGGCAGACACTGCCGCGATTGCGATGGACAACATCCATTATCAAGGCATCATCGCCGCAAAGGCCAAACAGCTGGAGGATGCAATTGACGGCACACTGCTGGCGATTGCCAATATGGTCGAGCAGAAGGATTTATACACCGCGGGCCACCAGAAGCGGGTTGCCCTGATCGGGCTGGCGGTTGCGGAAGAGCTGGGCTGGAGCCGGGAACGCTGTGAAAAGGTGTTCCGCGCGGGAGTCGTTCACGATATCGGGAAAATCGGAATCCCCAGCGAGCTGCTGTCCAAGCCCGCCAAGCTGACTGAAATTGAGTATGCTCTGATCAAAACGCATTCCGAGGCCGGGTACACCATCCTTAAGAATGTGCCTCTGCTCTCTGAGATTGCGCAGATCATCCTGCAGCATCACGAGCGCTACAACGGCAGCGGGTATCCCCACGGGCTGAAACAGGACGAGATTCTTCCCGAAGCGCAGATTCTGGCTGTGGCGGACGTATTTGAATCCATGATCTCGCACAGGCCCTACCGGCCTGCGCTGGGCATTGACGCAGCCATTGATGAATTGGTTCAAAACAAAGGGATTCTCTACCACCCGGATATTGTGGACGCCATTGTGCATCTTGTGAAGGACAAGGGGTATCAGATACCGGAATAAGCAGCTTGACCGCAAAGTTCACGTCTGTAAAAAACCACAGAACAAGGTTCGCTCTCACAGCAGCTAGCTCTCTTTGCCTTGCCTGCTCCATCCCGGAATCAGATAGAAAAAGCCCCGCCGACCAGCATCATCTTAGCTGGTCAGCGGGGACTTTTCATGCGCTTTCACAGAGGTATTCGGACTTCCCGAATAGACGGCGATCCCTTTTTTTATCGGGTAAGCGTGTCCCAAAATCAATTGATCCAGATCGTGGTTTTGCGGGGGATGGTCCGATAAAACCACTGGGCTTCCGCAACTGCAATCCGCACGCACCCGTGCGAAGCGCGCTTGCCAACGGTATAATCAGAAACCTTGTTATGTAAATACGGCAAGGAATGGATCATATAATCCCCGCTGTAAGACACATAGTATTTTGCGCCCTCCCGATTATAGGAGCCAAAGGATTCCCCATAGCTCATCGGGGTAAACGTGCCGCGCAGCGTTGGGTTTACGTTCTTGCCGGTGGCGCAGGAAATCGATTTGACGAGCTTCCAGTTTTTCTGGCTGCCGGTGAACACATTGAGCATCTGGCGGTCGATGTCTACCCACACAAAGTAGCCCGAACCGCTCGAAAAGCCCATCTGGTTCACATAATACACAAGCTCCTCATCGGTAAGCCTGTCCGTATTCGTTTCCGGGTCCGGCGGAATGGAGAGCGATGTCCCTTTGACCCACGCCGTCCGTTTCCCGATTTTCACCAGATACTTTTGCCCGCCGTTGATATCCCGAAGGATTTCGACCTGGGCTCCGGCCCAAACCTCGTTATCTTTTGTTTTCATCGTTCCATATAGGATTGACGGCTTCACCAGCGCCATGACGTCGCGTGTTGGAACGAACGCACCTTTTGCTGTGGACGCATAGGAAAAGGGAGCGGTCAGAATGGCCAGCAGAAGAATCACCGTACACAAGAGTGCTTTTGTTCCCTTTCTTTGCTTCATAAAATCCCCTTTCCTTGTCGCCTGCAGAAGCATGGAGTTTTCCGGGCGCCGATCCCGCCCATTCTTATTATTTTTATTCTACCGGAAAAGAAAGGCAAAGTAAAGAAGGGAAAATAGCAGAAAGAGCCGATCGAAAAGATCGGCTCTTTCTTATGTCACCAGCACTCCAATGCTGGCGCAGTATTTATCTGTTGGGTCTACCGCGTAAATGGTCGCCGTTCCTGGGCCGACCGCGATGATTTCGCCCGTATTGCTGGTCACCTGCGCGACCGCTTCGTTGGAGGAAACCCAAAGCAGCGTATTGGCTGCAACAGAAATGCCGTTTTTCTGAATTCCAGAGACAGTACTCGTCATCCCTTTCTGAATCGAAATCGGAACCGTGCTGGCAAAGGTCAGGCCGATTTTCGACGCGTCGATGCTCGTGGAACCCTGCGACTGGCCCGAAACCGTGATCGGAACCGACACGCTGATCCAGCCGGACTCCACGCTGGTCTGGTACCAATAGCTGACCGCTGTCTCCCCTTCAGAAATAGCCGAAATCACCACGCGATTCTGGCTGTCGATGGAAGCCACCGCGATGCTCTGGTCGCCGGTCTCCAGATTCAGAATACCGGAATACACATCACTGATGTAGCTTGTGTTTTCCGGCAGCGTAACTCTCGCCAGCGTCTTTACTGCCGACGCCTGTTCTGAGCTGGCCAGCGCGGGCGACGAAATGCCGACTGCCAACAGTATAGCGCCTGCCAGGCACAGAAGGTTTTTCCAATGGAATTTCTTGATTTTCATCCAATTCTCCTTTCTGAACAGGTGCTTTGTCGGGGAGTTCTTTTTCCCCCGCCCGCTCTTCCTGTCCGTCCTCATACAATTCTCCGTCAATGATATGAACGATCCGCTTGGCATGCTGCGCAACGCTCAAATCATGCGTGATCATCACGATGGTATTCCCCATGGAATTGAGTTCACCGAACAATTTGAGCACCTCCTGGCCGGTCGCGCGATCCAGCGCGCCGGTGGGCTCGTCGGCCAAAAGAAGCTCCGGGGTTCCCACCAGCGCGCGGGCAATCGCGGCACGCTGCTGCTGGCCGCCCGAAAGCTCGTTTGGCTTATGCCCCACCCGGTCGCTCATCCCCAGCATGTTCAGCTTCTCCATCGAAAGCTCTTCCGCGTGTTTTCGGGGAATGCCGCGAATCAGCAGGGGCATCATGGTGTTGAGCAGAACCGAGTACTTTTGAATCAGGTGATATTTCTGAAAAATAAATCCGATTTTCTCGTTGCGCAATCTGGTAAGCTGAGCGTCGTTGAGCTGGCCGACCGCGCACCCTGTCAGGCAATATTCCCCCTCCTGAAAGCGATCCATGCAGCCGATCACATTCATCAATGTGCTTTTTCCGGAACCGGACGGGCCAAGAATCGCCAGGTAATCCCCGTTCATGACCTCCAGAGAGATATTCTTGAGCACCCTCAGCTCACTCTCCCCCTGATGATAGCTCTTGCTCAGGTTTTCAATTTTTATGATTGGCTCCAAACCGTCACCCCCGGCTGTATGTTATTTGGAGAGCACCCGAACCGCGGTAATGGTCTGCGTGCCGTCGCTCCCGGTTTTTTCTGTGATCTGCAGAATCATTCCGACCGTGATGCTGGAATAGTCTTTGCCGGAACTGGCTCTGCTCGCGGACTGCGCGGCGCTCCCCTGCTTTGTACCGGAGGAGGACTGCCTGCTCTGCGACGCGCCGCTTTGTGTGGGCATACCGCCGCCGTTCCCCGCGTTGCCGCCATTCTCCCGGTTACCGCCATTTCCGCCGGGCATCCCGCCGCCCTCCGGCATTCCTGCTCCCATGCCGGAACCGGAAAGTGTGAGCCCGACCGGAACCAGAACTGTTTTGGTTTCACCCGTAAGAGTGATCGAAACCTCTCGGCTGGCTCTCTTTTCTCCCGAAGCGGACTGTGACGATCCGGAAGCCGCTCCCGATTCAGCGGGCGGCATCATCCCGGAGGCTGAACCGGATTCGTTGGGGCTGCGGCGTTCTGGCCGGCTGCCGGACGGAGCAGAGCCGGTTCCGGAAGCGTTCTCGTCCCATTTCATACGCTCTCCGCTCGGCATGGCCCCCTGGCCCGCGCCCTCTACTGTGCCAAGCTCCAGCGTAACCTGATTACCCGTGATCGCCGTCACCTTACCGGCATAAACGGTTTCCCCGTCGGAAGAAGAAGAGGTTTGCGCCCCGCCGGACGAATCCTTCTCCTCTGAATTGCTGGTATTCCCCGCGCACCCGGCCAGAGCAGCCGCGAACACGGCAAGCGCCAGAGCGCCCGCCAAAACCGCTTTCGATTGTTTTACCATGATGATCTCCTCCTTTTATTCCTGAGAAAGCGCTTCAATCGGCATTAAGGATGCAGCCTTCCATGCCGGATAAAAGCCGAAAACCGTACCTGTAACGACCGCAAACAGCATGGAGTACACTCCGCTGACGGCCAGCGGTTCGATGGTCATGCCGGTCAGGCGCAGCAAAGGAACCATTAAAAAGCCCAGCACAACGCCGACCACACCGCCGAACACGCTGATAAAATTCGCCTCGGAAAGGAACTGGAGCAAAATTTCACGCTTAGAGCATCCCAGGGCTTTCAGAATCCCGATTTCCTGCGTGCGCTCCTTTACGGAAACAAACAGCACGTTCATAATGCCGATGCCGCCGACTAAAAACACAATGCACGCGACCGCAACCAGCAGCATCGACAGCGTGTTCGCGGAAGCCGTGGCGGCCTCCATACTGCTGCCGGCATCGGTTATTTTAAAGTTCGCGTTCTCGTGATCTTCCTGCAGCACGGTGTTGATGTTCGTCATCACATCCGAAACATCGTTCACATCTTCCGCAATCGCTGTAATTTCGGGGCTCGCGTCATTGCCGAATACATACTTTACCGCGGTGGAATAGGGAATGAAAATGGAATCATCCGGACTTGTGCCGGACGAAACCGTGCCCATTGAGCTGAGCACACCGACGATTTCATACGTCTTTCCCTCCAGCGCGATGCTCTCGCCATAGGCGGCATAAGCGCTGCCGTAAATTTCCTGCGCTTTGGCATAGCCGATCACGGCAATCTTTGATTTATCCGTTTCATCATCGTCCGAAATAAAACTGCCCTGCAGCAGCTCCAGATTGGTGATTTCCTGATAATTGGAGAGAACGCCGACAACGGTCTCGTCTGTTTCTTCGGTGAGGTTCCCGCCCTCGGCGGATGCCGTGCCGCTCGCATAAATGGTGAGCATCGAAATCCCCGGAACCAGATCCGAAATATTCTGCAAGTCTTCCTCAGACAGCTTCACGCTCTGCCTGCCTCCGCCCATGCTGCCGCCGGAGAAACCACCGGCTCCTCCGCCGATACGGACACTGCCACCGCCACCGCCGCCTCTGACAGTGAAGCCACCACCGGGCATGGTACCGCCGCCGGGCATTGCACCGCCTCCACCGCCAGGCATCCCGCCGCCGGGAAAGCCGCCCATCATCTGATCCTGCATATCGGCCTGCGTGCTGACGGCAACATTAATGGAACCCGCGTTCAGGTTCTTGAACTGATTCTGAACATCCACTTCACCGCCGTGGCCGATGGCAATTACCAGCACAATGGTGGCGGAGCCAACGATAATCCCCAGTGAGGTCAGCATTACCTTAAACTTGCTTTCCATGATGTTGATCCACACCAGACGAAGGATTTCTGAAAAACGCATTCCGCCCTTTCCTGCTTCCCGGCTCATTTCGCCGTCACCGCGCTTTCTGTCAGGACGGTCTCACCTTCCTCCAGGCCGCTTAAAACGGCGACGCTCGTTCCGTTGCTGAATCCGGTGACGATGGTGCGCTTTTCGGGGTTCCCGTCGCTGCCCTTCACCAGAACACTGGAAACGCCGTTTTCAAACTTGACCGCCCGATTCGGAACGTACAGAACATCCTTCGCGCTCCCCTGAATCAATGTGGCTTCGCCGCTCATCCCCGTATAAATTTTCCCGGAGACGGTATTGGTACCCGTCATTCGTACGGTGACGGTATACGTAACGGAGGAAGAGCCGCTGCGGGCCGGTTCCGCCGTAATGCTCTCGACCAGAGCGTCGAAAGACTGATCCTCATAAGCGGAAAGCTGAATGGAAGCCGCCTGCCCCACCTCCACGCTGGTGATGTCGTCCTCAGACACCGAAACGGAGAGAGAGACCGAACCCGAGCGGGAAATGGTCATCATGGCCTGATTCGCTGTTACGCTGTCGCCGTCTTTGTAGGTTACCGTTGCGACGATGCCGTCGCAGGGGCTTGTGATGATGCCGACATTGTTCATCGCGCTGTTGATGTTGTCGATCTTGTTTTGCAGGGTGTCGCAGCTTTCCTGCTGTGTGGTCACCGCCTGCTCCAGTTGGCTGACCGTCAGATCGTACGCCGCGCCCGCATTGGAGGCTGTATTCAGATCGCTCTTTTCCTTGGTCAGCGCGTCAAGGGAAGAAATCTGCGCCGTTTTCTGCGCTTTTTTCAGATTGTATTCCGCGGTTTTCACGTCGGCCTGCAGCTGTGTCACTTGATCCGCAAGCTCTTTTGCCGAAACGCTCTCATCATCGTCACTGCTGACATGATATTTATCATTAAAGGTATCCTTATATTTGTTATAGGCCGTGGTGTAGTTGGAATACTCTGCCGTATACTGCGCCACCTTGTTTTCTAAAATCGTCTGCTGGCTGATGATACTGCCGGCCGCTTTGCTGTAATAGGTCTCGGCAATCTCTTCCGCTTCGTCATACGCATCTTTGAGATCGTCCTCATCGTCACTTTCGGTATACTTGGCCTGCAGCCACGCTGTTTTCGCAGACTCTGCGGCGGATTTCAGCGAGTCGTACCGGTCAATGACCGATTTGTAATCCTTTTCGTATTGTGTCAGCTGCGTTTGATAGCTGGTCTTGGCAGTTTCGGCATCATCCATCCACTTTTCCAGCTGATTCAGCTTTGCGTAATCTGCGGAAAAGGTCTTTTGCAGCGACTGATATTCCGCCAGGGATTCCTGCTTTTCTTTCAGCGACGATTCCGCGGAGGTAATATCATTTTGCAGCTGTTCTTCCGTCAGCTGCCGGGTAACCGGCGCCGTTTGAGACAGGTATTTGCTGGATTCATATGTAATTTTCGCTTCCTCCAGCTTCGACTTCTGATCGCCCAGGGCCTCCTGCAAAGAGAGCTTTGCCTCCTCCAGCTTCTGGCGGGTTTCCAGGCTCCCTTCCGAAACGCTGTTCAAATCCAATTGAATCAGCGCGTCTCCTTTTTTCACGGTGGTGCCCGATTTGACCAGCACCTTCGCGATCTCGCTGTCTACCGGAAAGGTGATCGATTCGGAATCGAGCGAAACGGTTCCGGATTCTGAAACGCCTACGGTAACATCCCCTGTTGTCACGGTGGATTCCCGGTAAGAAACCGTCTTTTCCGCAGACTGAGCGCTCCGCCAGACGGTAAACCAAACAGCGCCGCCGGTGATAACCACCACGCTCAGGCACACGATGACTGCCAATTTTTTGTGCGCCGCGGCAAACTGACCGAGGAACTTCAGCTTTTCTACCATGGTAATCCTCCCAAACAATCAAAAAATGCCCTGAAAAAGGAATGGAATCTTTTCCAGAAATACAAGCAAATTTATCCTAACGAAAGATTATGAGAAAAGAATAACCCCAGAATTAGAATCACATGAAAAAGCCTCTCCCGCATGGGAGAGGCTTTGGTTGATCGAAAAATAATAGGGCGCCGAAAACTGCACAAAGCAAGGCGGCAAAGGAAGGCACATCCCTAAAATTTGCGGGTGCCGCTCCCCTGCGGGCATACAGCAGCACAGGAAGCAAAATTTAGAAACGATGTTGCGGCTTCGCCGCTTTTCCGACGGCCTGAAAACGCCGGGCACAGAACGTTCAGGCGGGCAGGCAGAGCTGCCGGCTGATCAGGATATGAAATTCTGTTCCATGGTCGGGAATACTGCTGACCCGGATCTCTCCGCCGTGGCGCTCTACGATCCACTTGACGATAGAAAGCCCCAGGCCGGTTCCCCCTGCCTGACGGGAACGGGCTTCATCAGCTTTGTAAAAGCGGTCAAAAATATAAGGGAGATCCTTCTCTTCGATGCCGATCCCCGTGTCTGCGACAGAAAGGCATACCTGTGTTCCCTCGGCCCGGCAGGACAGCGTGATCGTGCCGCCCGGCGGCGTATATTTCATGCTGTTTTCCACAATCGCCCGCACTGCCTGTAAAATCAGCGCACGGTCGGCCGTCAGCGTTACCCCGGGCTCGATCTGCTCGCACAGCGTGTGGCTGTCGTCAATCAGGCGGGTCTCCTTTGTAATCTGACTCATCAGCTCACTGACATTGAACAGCTCGGGATTGATCGCCTGCGTCTGCTGATCCACCCGGGCCAAAAACAGCAGGCGCTCCACGAGCTGCTGCATGTTGTCGGTTTCTTCGATAATCTTTGTCACGGATTCCTCCAGCACGACGGGGTCTTCACTGCCCCAGCGGCGCAGCAGATTCGCATAGCCCGAAATGACGGAAAGCGGCGTGCGCAGCTCGTGTGAAGCATCCGAAACAAAGCGGTTCTGCTTGCGGTAAGCCTCTTCCAGACGATCCAGCATTTCGTTAAAGGTTCTGGCCAGCTCATCAAGCTCATCGTTCGAGTTTCCCTCGTCGATGCGCACGCTCAGATCACTCGCGGTAATGGAGCGCGCGGTCTGCGTCATGACATAAACGGGATGCAGCAGCTTCTTCGTGCTGAGCGAGCCGAGCAGGATCGCCGCGATGAGCAAACCGGCCAGCGCAAACGCATACGCGATGCCGATCCCGCCCTCAAACGGCACGTTTGCATATTCGGTGCTCACCACCTTGATCATCAGGTGCAAATCCGGCCGGTCGATCCGGCGCACAGTCTGCATTTTTTCAGAAACATCCGTAATTTCTTCGCCAAAGCGCACCATCTCGTGCGTGCGCACGTCCGATATTTCGATCATGGTTTTGCTGAACTGTGCGAACTCTTCAAAATCAAACAACTGCCCTGCGGGGCTTTGCAGCCTGCTGACCACAAAGGACATCGTCCGCTCCAGTTCCTCCGAATGGGCGGAATACGAAACAAAAGCGGCGCTCATCACAGAGGCCGCAATCACCAAAACGATTCCGAACATGACAACATAGACCATCGCTGTTTTGAAAACGATGGACGCCTTACACCTTTTCAGAAAAGACAGAAACGAACTGAGCGATTTTTTTACGCCTTTCAACACAACTTTTTGATGATTCAAAGGCGAATCGTCTTTCTTCATAATCGAATAATATACCCAACCCCACGAATAGTATGGATGAACTCCTTATGAAAGCGATAATCAATTTTGGTGCGAAGATAGCGGATATAAACATCCACCAGATTTGTTTGGCCGCGAAAGTCGTATCCCCACACCTGCTCCATCAGCAAATCGCGCGAGCACACCATGTTGCGGTGCTCCACCAGATAAGCCAGCAGATCGAATTCCCGCCGGGTAAGGGAAACCGGCTCGCCGCAGCAAAATACCTCGCGGCTGTTTTTATTGATGGTGAGGCTTTCGGTTTCAACCAACGCATCGCCCTTCTGTAGGGCTGCCGGGCGGAGCACCGCCCGCATGCGGGCCAGCAGCTCTTCAATGGCGAAGGGCTTTGTCACATAATCCGCCGCCCCTTCGTCCAGGCCGTGTACCTTGTCCATCACCGAGTCGCGCGCGGTCAGCAGGATCACCGGCGTCTGGCATTCCGTGCGCAGCTGCCGCAGAACCTCCAGCCCGTTAATCGCCGGAAGCATGACGTCCAGCAGAATCAGATCGAACGACTCGTCCTGCGCCCTGCGCAGACCGAACAATCCATCGTATTCCTTTTCTACCAAATATCCCTCATGCTGAAGCTCCAGCTCCAACACCCGAACAATATTGGGGTCATCCTCAATGATCAAAACCTTTTGCTTTGACATGCTTCTCCCGCCCTATCTCAAAATAATTCCAATTTTATCCTACCGTGAATTTATGAGAAAAATATAGCAGAATCATGAAGATACCATGAGAAAGACACGATTACTTTTGATCGCGCTTCGGGTTACGCGGAGCCCAGCCCTTCTCCACTCTTTTTTCCTGCTCAAAAAGCTCCTTTACGCTCCAGAAACAGCAGAAGCCCGCCATGCCCAGAATGGAAGATACAAACTGATTCCCCACAAAATACGCCCCCGCCAGACAAAGGGTCCCCGCCAAAAGGAACACCGGAAAAATGCGTTTGGTAAAATGATACTCCGCCTTTCTGACAATGGGGTGGAAAAGCCCAATCAGAAGAAACGAACAAAAGCCGACTAAAATCCCCTGCATGATATAATAATCCTTTCCATCTGGAATTCAATTCCAGTTTATTATATCATATATAATTCAGATAGCTTAAGAAGATTCCTTCCGCTTTGAGGTTATTATATCATAAATTTGAAGCTAACTTCATCAAACACCATTCAAATAACCGGAATCACAAAGCGAATAATTCAATGTTCTCTCAGCCGCCAAAAGCTTTGCTTTCGCCTATTCTGTGAGGTTATTATATCATAGATTCGAAAAAGCGCCTACAAAAAAGCTGCCCAAGTGGCCGGAGCCAGAAAGCAGATGATTCCATGCTCTTTCAGCCACCAAAAACTTTGCTTTCGCCTGTGGCGTAAAGTTATTTTATGCGCACCGGATGCCCCAGCTTTGGGCAGAACAGGCCGGCGACGGTGGAAGAGACAATTCACAAAAAAGCAAGGAAGAATTTTACAGCCCGGCTGGAACGGTGTATAATGATCCCCGGGTGAGGTGATAACATGGATTTACCAGGTCTGTTATATTATCAAAACGGCGGAGTATACAAAGGGAGCGCAGGCAAGACGCGGTACAAAATCGAACCCGCAAACGATATGCTGGTTACCTACGTATGGTATAGCCCGTACTGTTTTGAAAAGTCTGAGATCGGGGAGCAGTCTGAATTTGAACTGAGCGAAGACGGACGAACTGCGATGATCGAATGGCTGACAGAAAAAATAAAGACCACCGGGCAATAAAAAAACACCCTCGTCGGTTCTGCCGATCAGGGTGTTCTTTTACGGTAGGCGATAAAATTTACTTTTAATGATCGTTCTCTATCAACTGGATGGAGACTCCATTCGGGTCTTTGACAAAAAAGAAGGTGCAGCCCGGCACTTTGGTTGGCCCGCCGAAAACAGGAATGTTTTTGGATTTGACCAGAGCCAGTGTATCCGCAAGCGATTTCACCTCAAACCCAAGTGAAATTCCGTTGAGGTCATCACTTGTCGGTCTCCCGTTTTTCAGAAGCTCCACCTCAAAGCCGCGATCGTCCTTTAAAAAAGCGATCTCCGTATCCGGTGAAGGGGAAAAGCGCCGCGCCACAGAAAGGCCGATTACTTCCTCATAAAACGCCACGGATTCCTCCAGTTGATCCGTCGTAATGGTGCACCAGCAGCAGTTCATCGATTCATTCTTCCTTTCATTTTGTAATTTCCAGCATATAATTAACTTTCAGTATAATTGTATTCTTTCAATTTGTAAAGTGCCAAGTAAAGATACCCTTCCACATAAAACACGCCTCGCGTTATAGATGAAAAGGGCATTTTTGCGCTCACCTATGTATCTCATAACCTCAAAATAAAGGTCCCGGAAACCAGCGCCGGCTGGATTCCGGGACCTTTATTTTGAAAGTATTCGCGCGATAGAAATCGCCCATAGAATTGTGGAACAGCGCAATCACAAAGCAGTCAGCTTTAGCCTGGTAATCAAAACACAAATTTTGTGAGAAGAGCCACGGCCACCAGTACAGAACCCAGAATAGAGACCACCCGATAAATTTTTACCGAATCCGGGTCGTCCTTTTCTTTCCGCAGGTAAACGATACCGGCAGAAAGCATCCCTGCACCGACAATCAGAAACAACGCGAATAAAAGCCATTCTTTCATTTTATTTTCCTCCATTTCAGTAATAGCGAAGAATGAATAATAACAGCAACAGAACCGGCATTGTGCACCAACGCGCCAATCATCGGGGTAAGAACACCCGTAATCGCAAGCGCGATGGCTGCAAAGTTCAAAGCCATGGATGCGGCAAGATTGATTTTGATGGTGCGCATTGTCTTTTGGGAAAGCCGCAGAAGGTGAGGAATTTCTTTGATATCGTCGCTCACCAGCACAATATCGGCCGCATCGATGGCGATATCGCTGCCGACGCCGCCCATGGCGATACCGACAAAGGCTGCCTTGAGCGCCGGCGCGTCATTGATGCCGTCGCCCACCATGCACACCGGCTCCCCCGCTTTCTGGTAAGCATGGATTTCTTCCAGCTTATTTTCCGGCAGGCAATCCGCCCGCACATCACGAAGGCCGGCGCTTGCGGCAATATGAGAAGCTGCCGGCGCCGCATCCCCTGTCAGCAGCACGGTCCGGACTCCGGCTTGATGAATCGCGTCTATCGTCTGTGCGGCATCCGGGCGCAGAGTATCTGACAAGGCGATCATCCCGATGGCTCTTGGATGCTCTGCAATATAAATCACGGTGCAGCCGTCTCTTTTCGCATTTTCAGACAGACTCAAGAGCGCCTCCGGCATTGTGACCTTTCTCTCTGCCATCAGGGCCTCGTTCCCTGCCAGAAGCTTTCGGCCAGTTACCTGGGCGGCAACACCGCGCCCTGCCAGCAGTTCAAATGTCTCCGGCTGTTCCGGCAGAGCGCCGTACTTCTGCCGATAGTGCGCAACGATGGCCTTCCCCAATGGGTGCTCGGAGCGCAATTCTGAGGAAGCCACCAGAGCCAGAAGCGCCTTCTCCCCCAGTGCGTCATCTATGCTATGTATTTGTGTGACCGCGGGCTTTCCGTAGGTTAAAGTGCCGGTCTTATCAAAAGCGATGCGCTTTACCTGCGACAGCCTCTCCAGCGCATCCCCCTCACGAACCAAAATTCCGAACCTTGTTGCGTTGCCGATCCCGGCCATAATAGCGGTGGGGGTAGCCAGCACCAGAGCGCAGGGGCAGAATACAACCAGAATGGTCACGGAGCGTATGATTTCCCCAGTGGCAAACCAGGTAGCAGCGGCGGCCAGCAGCGCAATTGCAACAATCCAGGTTGCCCAGCGGTCAGCAATTCCAACGATTTTTGCCTTCCCCGCGTCAGCGGATTCCACCAGACGTATCATACGCTGCAACGAGCTGTCCGCACCGACCTTTTGGGCTGCCATATCAAAGGTCCCGAATTGATTCACGGTACCGCTGAACACCTCGTCTCCCTCCTCTTTATCTACAGGGAGAGATTCCCCCGTCATCACAGATTGATCGACAGAGGTTTTACCTTTGAGGATCACTCCGTCCACAGCGACGGTTTCTCCAGCCAATACGCGCAGGGTATTCCCGATTTTCACCTGCTCCGCAGGGATCATCTCCTCTGTGCCGTCCCGCACCACGCGGGCCGTGGCAGGTGTCAGGCGAACCAGCTTTTCAATGCCTGCACGGGCCTTTGCCACGGTGCGCTCTTCCAAATATGCTCCGACAGCCATAATAAAGGCCACTTCCCCGGCAGCAAAGATTTCTCCGATTACGATAGAGGCAATTAGCGCAATCGACACCAGGACATCCGCTTTTATATCAAACTCTGTAACCAGCCCGACAATTGCTCCCTTCACAATGGGAGTTCCGCACAGCAAAATAGCGACCCAAACCGGATCAACCGGCAGATTCCCAATCTGAAAAAAGCCAATGACCAGCGAACAGGCGGACAACAACAAGAAAAACACCGTTCGCTTCTCTTCCTTTTTTACAAGGTCTATCAAATCATCACCCTCTTTTATACCTATACCCCTATATGTATATTATACCCCTGGGGGTATAGAGTGTCAATAAAAAAACAGCGGCTTTTTGAAAAACCGCTGTTCTGTATTCTGAAAATTTTTCTTATGACATTCTGGAAAAATGCTCTACCGCCTTGGCAAAATCCGCGATGGTTTTATCTGCGTCGCCATGCTCAATCCCCTCACGGACACAATGGTTCAGGTGGCCTTCCAGAACGACCTGGCCAACTTTCTGCAATGCTCCCTTTGCCGCATTGATCTGAACGAGAACATCTTCGCAGGGTACATCCTCATCTATCATTTTATCAATGGCTTTTACCTGGCCCATGATCTTGCTCAATCGCCTGTGCAGGTTTTCGGAATCCATACATTGCCGCATTGTTCTGCCTCCTTTATACCCCATGGGGTATAAAATATTTTATCATGTTTTATTCGTACCGTCAACTGACAGCAGCGCTGATTTGAGAAAAGAACCTGCTCTGCAAAATTATAATGAAAGGCTTAAAAAGTGGGTATCTTTTAAAGGGCTTTCATAATAAGGAGCAATTTCTACAAATCCCAGGCTCTGATAAAGCGCCCTGGCCTCTTCCATCGCAGACAGCGTATCCAGCAAAATGGCCTGATAGCCGATGAACTGTGCTTCCAGAATGACTTTTTCTGAAAGCAGTCTTCCTATTTTGCAGCCGCGGAATTGATCGCGGACGTACAATCGTTTCATCTCGCCGCGTTTTTCATCAAACCTTCGTAAGGCAATACACCCGGCTGAAATTCCATCAACAGATGCCATATATAACCTGCCAAATGGTCTGGAATATTTCCCCGGCAAATTTGACAGCTCTTCCTGGTAGCTTTGAAAGGTCAGATCGATCCCGATCAAAGCAACATACTCATGAAAAAGAATTTTAATCTCTTCTATACTATCATAGGCTTCTTTTATTTCAATACGCATTCGGAACCTCTATCAAATAAAATCTTAATGAGTATTGTACTATAAAAAACGAAAGAAGTCGATTCTCAGCAACCGACTTCTTTCTATAAAAATATAATATTGTAACGATTGTATTAAGCATTTACTTAGTACTAATAAGTACTGCAAAAGACATCATATTACTATTCCATGCTAAAGTTGATAGTACAAAACAGTACTGCGCGGAGGGGATTTTATGTATTCTCCCAGAATAAAAGATCTGAGAATCGATAAAGATTTATTGCAGAAAGATGTTGCAGAAGTACTTGGAATCAGTCAAACTGTTTATTCACGATATGAGAGAGGCTTTCAGACTATACCAGTAGAGCATTTGATTACATTGGCAAATTATTATAATACTTCAACAGACTACATTTTAGGCAGAACGAAAAATTTGAAAGCCTATGCCAGATAAAAGGAAAAGTGCGGAATAGATATCTATTCCGCACTTTTCCTTTTTTGTCTTTTGCAGGATAACTTTTCCAGTCAAAGCACTGGCGTTCCAGGCTTTCTGTCCGGATTATGGCATTCACAAAGCTGATTTTAAAGCAAAGCATTTTTCTTTTTGCAGAGCAATTCGAATACAGATTCTACATTATGGAAGAACATGTCGGTAAGAACATCATACAATCGCCTTCTTCCAATCATGGTTCAGCGCTTTGCTCATCAATCGAATCATGATGATCTGAATCGGGATCAAAATCGCGCACTGCACGATACGAACCACCAGCAGGGCGCTGAAAGGGGAATGGTACATCACAGAAATCCACAGGGTGTTTAACAGAAGGCTCAGCACCAGCTGATTCACTGCCACGGCCCCGATTACCCTCATCATGCTTTGGCTCTTGTGGAGAAAAAGGCCAAATACGATTCCGGTGAGAAAGGCCGTCAGCGTGAAGCCCGGAAAATAAGCGCCGATCGGAAACAAAAGAGCCCCGATCAAATCACCCAGCGCGGCCACGATTCCCGCCTGCAGCGGCCCCAACAGCAGCGCGGCCACCACAACGGGCAGAAACGAAAAACCGATTTTGATATTCCATGCGGAAATGGAGAAAAAGCGGGAAAGCACCACCTCTGTGGAAATCAGGACTCCCAACAGTACAATTGCCTCCGTATTCCATTTCATCTTTTGCATTTTAAAATCCTCCCTTTGTGCCAGCCGCCACATCAGGAGAACGCTTCTCTTTCTTGTGGCGGCGGATGCGGGTACCGCAACATGAAGCCCTAGCCTCTTTGTCCCAACTTCCCGCTCAGCGGTGCTTGACGCGCTGGCCTACTCTGTGATTTGTTCTTTTTTATGATTCGCTGCCCATATCAGTGCTGCAAAAGCAACGCCGCCGATCAAATTCCCGATCGTAACCGGCAGTAAATTGTGAAGCAGGAATCCGTTCCAGGTCAAAGCGGAGAGATTCACCCCCGCTACCGAGGCCAATTCAGAATAATCCGGATTCGAAAGGGCGAACAGCCCGGCAGAAATATAATACATATTTGCCACACAATGCTCAAAACCACACACCACGAAAAAGCAGACCGGACCAAACGCCCCTGCGGCACGCCCCGCCACATCTTTCGCGCAGAGCGCGCACATGACGCCGATGCAAACCAGAATATTGCACAGAATCCCCAGCACAACGGCACTTTCAAAGGAAAGAGAACATTTGGCTGCCGCAACTTTCATGGTATAAACAGCTAAATGACCGCCGGAAAGATTCATCTGCCCGCTGAAACAATATGCCGCAGCAAGGGCGATTGCGCCAATCAAATTCCCAAGATAAACGAGACCCAGATTTCGAAGCATTGCGCCGATCCGAATCTGACGGGAGAGTGCGGGCATGATGAGAAAGCAGTTGCCGGTAAATAATTCAGCGCCTGTCAGAATGACCGCAATCAAACCAAACGGGAACAAAAGGCCGCCAATCACCTTCGCCGCAGATACATTCGCCATGCTGTGAACCGCCACATTGGTGACGGCGCTTCCCATTCCGATCAGAAAACCCGCGAGGATTCCCAAAAGCAGCAGCCTGAACGTCGGGGAATTTGCCTTTTTCCCGCCAATTGCCGTATAGCTTTCTACAAAATCGGAAGAGTTCAGCATGACTTTGTCATTCTCCTCTTCTCCGCCGCTTCTACGATATGCTTCGCGAGGATGGAGGTAGTGACCGTGCCTACCCCGCCCGGAACCGGAGTAAACGCTTCGGCCGCCGCATCCGCCGCGTCGGGGTCAACATCCCCGTGCAGCTTTCCGTCCTCCCCAACCGTAACGCCTACGTCCAGAATAATTTGCCCGGGAGAAAGGCAGTCACTGTTCAGCAGCGCGCGAACTCCTGCGGCGGCGATAATGATTTCGGCCCGGCGGCATTCGGACGGAAGATCAACGGTGTCGATGTGACATAGCGTAACGGTGGCTCCGCGCGCCAGCAGCATCATTGCCACCGGACGGCCGATCACCAAACTCGCGCCAACCACAACGGCGCGCTTCCCGCGCAGGGGAATGCTATTGTAATCCAGAATATCGATACAGGCCTGTGCGGTGCAGGGAGAAAAGCCGGAGCCTTTTCCGGTAAACACACCGCTCAGCGAGCCTGTTGTCAGGCCATCGATATCCTTTTCTGGAAGAAGCGCCTCGCAGACGGTCCGTTCATCGATGTGCCTGGGCAGAGGACGGAACAGCAGACAGCCGTGAATGTTTTCATCCTGATTGATTCGATCAATGACCTGCATCAGGTAATCCTGAGTACAGTCCTCCGCTAAAATATAATTTAAAACGTTGATCCCTACTTTTTCGCAGCGTTTTACCGCGCCGCGCTCATAGGCGACATCGCTGTCCTTCTTCCCGACACGGATCATCGCCAGAGTAGGGATGACTCCATCCGTTTTCAGAGCGCTCACGCGTTCTGACAGCTTTTCGCTCAAAGAGGCGGCAACGGGCGCGCCCTTTAAAATCCTTGCCATATTTATTCCACTCCCCGCAGGCGGCGCGTTACTTCCTCCGCAATCCGGTCCGCAATCCCGCTGTAAACGATCAACATCGCGTCCGCTTTTGCTTCTGTCTCCGCCGCCTGACTTTTGTCCGCCAGTGTTCTTGTGTTGACAAAAACATTCATGCCCGCGCTTTCCAGAGCCGCCTTACAGCACAGCGCGCCGCAGCCGATATCCGAAATCAGTGTTGCACTGCCCTTATCCATCATTTCTTTCAGCAAGTCAATGGCTTCGCAGCAGCATTCCATCATTTTCAAAGGAGCCTTGCAGGCATTCAGAGTCACTTCCTCCAGAAATTCCGCGCGCTTTGGATTCTCCTTCGGGATGGAATATGCCTTTGCGAGAGATTCAAAAACAGCGGCGTCTTCCTCCACCAAATCCAACAGACGGGCCTGAATGGCTTCTGCCTTTTTCAGCATGATTTTTATATCATACTCTGCCTCCGCATATTTTTTGCGGCCAACGGTCAGATTCCCGACCATGGAGCACAGCGCTATTCCCAGCGCTCCCACCAGGGCCGCGGCCCCGCCACCGCCGGGCACCGGCGCTCTGGACGCCAGAATCCCTGTAAAATCCAGACAGCTTTTTTCGATCAGTTTTTCGCCCATGATTTTCTTCCTTTGTTGAAGATTCAGGCGAGCCTGTGCGGAACATGCCCGCACAGGCCGGCCCGAAGGAGTATGTTTCTCAGAACAAACCGGAAATGCGGCCGTTTTCATCCACATCGATGTTCTCGGACGACGGCTTCTTCGGCAGGCCAGGCATCGTCATGACATCGCCGGTAAGAGCAACGATGAATCCGGCACCCGCGGATACCTTCAGGTTTTTGACCGCGATCTCGAAGCCTTCGGGAGCGCCCAGGGACTTCGCGTCATCGGTAAAGCTGTACTGTGTTTTCGCCATGCAGATCGGCAGGTTGCCAAAGCCAAGCTGCTCGAGCTGCTGCGCCTGCTTCACGGCCGGGCCGGTCAGAACAGCGCGGCTACCGTGGTACACTCTCTGTACGATCGCATTGAGCTTCTCTTTGATCGACAGCTCGGCATCGTACACATAGCTGAAGTTGTTCGGGGCCTCGCACAGACGAACGACCTCTTCCGCCAGCTCTACAGCACCGGCGCCGCCCTTTGCCCATACCTCGCTGAGAGCAACCTCAACGCCCAGCTCTTTGCACTTGCTGCGGATCAGGGTCAGCTCGGCTTCGGTATCGGTGGGGAAACGGTTGATGGCGACTACGCAGGGCAGA
>NZ_CBYL010000012.1 GCF_000577335.1 Faecalispora jeddahensis
TTTTGAATCTCTACCATGCCGGATTGCATCATTTCGTTGATTTCCGTCCAGGTAATGTGAGAATACAGTTCATTTTCCTCACCGGACTCACTGTACTTTTGCGTAAAATACCCGATCGGCGAGATCACGATCTTCATATTATATTTTAAGGACAAGGGGTAGGCATACAAATAGTTGTTATAGTATCCGTCGTCAAAGGTGAGCATCACGGGCTTTTCCGGCAAAGGCTTATCATTGTCGACATAATCAATGAGATCCTGAACCACTACTGCGGTATAGCCCTTCTCTTTTAAATATTTCATGTCGTTTTCCAGCAGCTGTGGGGAGATCATATAGGTTCCCTGGTGCCGGCTGTCCTTTACTATCCCGTGGTACATTACAATCGTGAGCGGCACCCCTTCAAATTTCCGGTTGATGCCCAGCGCACCCACGGTGGCCCCTGTAACACCGGTGACCAGCAGAATCATAACCATCATCAGAGCGGCCAGATTTTTTTTATTTCGAAGACTGACAGTGAAAAACATGAGCATAGGCCCCTTTTCTTTTTATAATGAAGTCAATTTACTTGCAACCTGGAAAAAGAAGAAAACATCACAACAATCAGTCGCTTCACATTTTTGAGCGTAATAAAAGCCTACTCAAATAGAAAGTAAGCTTTTCGATTATTTTGTTGTATTTTTTTATGACCCATGATATACTAAAAATAAACAATAACTTTTCCTGAAATATCCAAATATTTCTTTGAATCAGATACTTTTCTCAGCAAAATAGGACGATAAATCCATATTATATGGATTTATCAATCTGTTCTAAATTTGCGCAATTCGTTTTTTCGGAGGCTTCCCCATGAAAAAGTTAAGACTACCGTGCCCTAAAAAAATAACTGCGCTTTGTTTGCTGCTTGCCAGCACCTCGCTGCTCGGCGCATGCGCGCCGGTCACTTCTGCTGAGGTTATGGCCCGCAACAGCGTTTTATCCGCAGCGGCTCTTCTGAACCGTCCCGCCGCAAATACGGAAAACCACATCTCTGCATCGAATGACGGTATTGTAAAGCAGATGGCCTATGAATCTGTTCCGTTCCAAACGGCCGCATCAACGGTATACTCCCGTAACGGCGTTATCATTGATGCCAGCACCGCTTCCAACGGCTATGTTCAGATCAAGTATGCGGGTGCCGAAAAGCGGTTGAAGGTTCAGATCAGAAAGGACAGTGTGGCCTACAATTACGATTTGAACAGCAAAGGCGTTCCGGAAACATACTCACTGCAAATGGGAAGCGGACAGTATTCCATCCGCGTTTTGGAAAACGTATCCGGGAATTACTATAAAGAATTATATAATCTTCCTCTGGCGGTAACGCTCTCGAGCGAAACGGCTCCGTTTCTGCATGCAAATCAGTATGTCAATTACAGTGCTTCCTCTCTGGCGGCACAAAAGGCTGCGGAACTGTGTGCAGCTTCCGGCACCGACGTGGAAAAACTCAAAGCCATTTACAACTATATGATCCAAAACATTAAATATGATTACGATAAGGCTGCCAAGGTAACCTCCAGCTATGTACCGAATGTGGACGCGGTTCTGACTGCTCAGAAGGGAATCTGCTTTGATTACTCTTCTCTGATGGCAGCGATGCTCCGTTCTCAGGGGATTCCCTCTAAAGTGGTGGTTGGATCTGTTGATACACTCGCCGTCACACATGCCTGGAATGAGGTTTATTTACAGGGAACCGGATGGATCACCATCAAGATCGAGGTATCCAAAACAGGCTGGAATCTGATGGATTCCACACTGGGTGCGTCCAATACCGTCGGAGCCGGATACACGGCGGCCCGTATCTATTAACCGACGAAAGCCGGAGGAAACAATATGCAACAAAAAGAATGTACCGTTTTTACAGCAGGTGAGCTTTCGTTGATCTGCTCACAAATTTCCTGGATGTTAGAATCGGCAATTCCTTTGGAAGAAGGAATTGCCGTAATTTGTGAAAACACTGAAAATCCCAGGCAGAAAAAGATGCTTCAAAGCGTGTGCGACGCAGTTACCCAGAGCGGCTCGTTCAGTCAGGCCATGCGTGAATCCGGTTTTTTCCCTTCCTATATGGTTTCTATGGTAGAGATCGGGAAAAAGACCGGCAGACTGGACGACGTGATGGCTGGCCTGGCCGTTTACTATGAACGGGAGGATCAGATCTGGCGCCAGATCAAGGGAGCCGTCACCTATCCCCTGGTATTGATTTTTATGGTCGCGGCAATCCTTGGCGTGCTTTCCGCCAAGATTCTGCCGGTATTCCAGCAGGTATTTGACGGTTTAGGCGAGGATTACTCCGCTGTTTCGTTTCGTGCGGTCAATATGGGGATCGCCGCCGGCCGGGTCACTGTGATCATTATGCTGCTGGTTGGGCTTTCTATCCTTCTTGCACTCCTGTTCGCCGGAACTCAACGCGGCCACGCCGCTTTTCTTTCCGTGTGCTACCGAATCCCTTTCCTCGCCAGGATCATCAACGGGATCGATTCCGCTCAGTTTGCTTCTGCGCTGTCCATCCTGCTCAGCAGCGGTTACGACGTTTCGGAATCTTTAAACCTGATGCCGGAACTTCTGCAGAACCCTCGCAACCTTGAAAACGCGAAGAAAGCGGCTCAGGCCGTGGAAGATGGAGCCTCCCTTTCAGCCGCCCTGCGGCAGACCGAGCTCTTCTCCGGGCCGCGCTACAGTATGATCCGCGTGGGAGAAAGCGCCGGCAGCATAGAAAAAGTTCTGTCGAAAATTGCCGACATCGATACCGAGGAAGCGTTGGAGCTGATGAACCAGAAAATCGCCCTGATTGAACCGGTTTTGGTCGGTCTGGTTTCTGTGGTGATCGGTGCGCTCCTGCTTTCCGTGATGCTTCCGCTGATTGGGATCATGACCAGCATGATTTAGAGAGGGATTTTCATGAACATGCGCCGTTTTTTATCTGTGGCCCTGTTTGCAGTGCTTCTTGCCGCCCTTTCGATCGGTTTTACCCATCTGGAGCGGATCAATCACCAGAATGCCAGTAATCTGCTGCTTCAAAAAATCGACCGGGCTGTCATCAACTGCTATGCGATTGAGGGAACCTATCCTCCCAGCTTTGCATATCTGGAAGAAAACTACGGAATCCATATTGATGACAAAAAATACTACGTCGACTATCAGATTTTCGCTTCGAACATTAAGCCCGAAATTCGCCTTGTGGAGCGGGGACATTCCGAGGAGGCCAAGCCGTGAACCCAAAAGCACACCAGTCTACGCAAACCCTCTTCGCTCTGCTGATTGCCTGTGTTTTTACCGCCGCTTCGCTTTTTCTGGTGGTATTGGGAGCCGATTCCTACCGGAACAGTCTGCACTCGATCACTGTCAATCACCAGATTCGTGCCGCACTTTCTTATACGGCCAACCAGATTCGTTCCGCAGACAACGCGGAGAATATTTCGATTGAATCGCTTGACGGTCAACAGGTGCTGTTGATTCGTTCTGAGGAAGCCGAGCGGAACGGAAACACCTATCTGTATTTCCGCAACGGATATTTGATGGAGCTTTTTGCCGGCGGTCAGGACCCTTTTGAGCCGGAATATGGAGAGAAAATAACGGAAATCAAACAGTTTGCCGTAACCAAAAGCGGCAATTTATTTGTTGTCTCCGCGACTGCTCTGAACGGCAGGCAATTTTCAGTTTCTGTCTGCCCAAGAGCCTCTTAACAGAATGAGGTGAAGCCTGATGAAATACGCCGTGCGGATTCATCCTTTTTTTATAGAAATTCTTTTTGTGATCTTTTTTCTCGCAGTTTCTTCCGTCGCCGTATTGCAGATTTATGTTGCAACGAACACTGCCGCAAAAAAGAACACAGATACCCAGTTTGCTATGGCAGCCGCGCAAACGGCTGCAGAAACACTGCACTCTGTGAAAAGCCCCGCTGACGCAGAGCAGGCTTTTGGAGAAAAGAAAACGACAGAGCAGGGGGAGATTATTCTCACCCAATATGACGAGAACTGGGCCCCGGTCTCTTCAGGCGGCATTTACTACGCGGAAAAGCAGCTTCAGTCTACCCCGGTGGAAGCCGGTACCATTATGACATTGCGGATTTCAGTTTATTCCGAGAAAAACAATGATAAAAAAGAGCTTTTCTCTCTGACCTCTCAGCGCTATTTCCCCTCTTTCGGCTCAGAACAGGAGGGTGCGTAGATGAAGCAGAGCAGAAGACTGCCGTTCCCGGGCGTAGGCCTTTCTTCCCTCTTTATGGTGTTTGTCATTTTGTGCCTGACCGCCTTTGGCATCCTGTCCTTTTCCGCCGCGAAATCGGACTGGGATCTCACACAAAAGCACGTGCAAAGCGTTCAGGCCTATTATGCCGCCGACTCCAAGGCACAGCAGGTGCTGAGCGGCATTGACGCAAGGCTCTATCGCCTTCTTCAGGAAAATCCCGCTGTGAGTGAAACGGAGCTGGCCCGGCACCTGAACGGTACTGTGATCGACGATGTTTCTTTATCTCTTACAGAGGATTCTTCCGGCAGTAAAATTGCTTTTTCGGTACCTGCGGGTTCTGTTCAGGAAATCCAGGTGGAGATACAGCCCATAACCGGGCCGGAGCGCTATCGGGTTCTTAGCTACCGGCTGGCTGCCTCCAATGAATGGAACGGCGCCGATCAGCCGCTGGAGCTCTGGCAGGGCTCTCAGCCTTAACTGAAATGAAAGGAATCTCAACCCCATGGAAATGATGGAAATGCTTCAAACAGCCGTGTCAAAAGGTGCATCCGATATTTTCATTATCTCTGGCTGCCCGGCTTCCTATAAAATCAACGACGTGATTCAGCCGATGAACGAGGAAAAGCTGATGCCGGACAACGCAAAGCAGATGATCTCGCGCATATTTGAAATTGCGAGCCAGCGTGATTTTCAGTCCTTTTTGCAGAAGGGCGACGACGATTTCTCCTTTTCCATTCCCAAGCTGGGGCGGTTTCGCTGCAACGCATATCTGCAGCGGAATTCCTGTGCGGCCGTTCTTCGCATTCTGGGGTTTGAACTCCCCGAGCCTCACGCACTCCACATCCCCCAAGCTGTGATGGATCTTGCCAATAAAGAGCGGGGACTGGTTTTGATTACCGGCCCGGCCGGCAGCGGCAAAACCACCACTCTCGCGTGCCTGATCGAACAGATCAATCAAACGCGCAACAGCCATATTATTACGATTGAAGACCCGATCGAGTTTTTGCATGCACATAAAAAAAGCATTGTCAGCCAGCGTGAAATCGACAACGATACCCGGGGATATATTCCGGCGCTTCGTGCTGCGCTGCGGCAGGCACCCGATGTGATTTTAATCGGTGAAATGCGCGACTACGAAACCATTTCCACAGCTGTAACAGCGGCTGAAACCGGCCAGCTGATCTTCTCTACGCTTCACACTCTGGGTGCTTCCAATGCGATTGACCGCATTGTCGACGTGTTTCCCCAGAACCAGCAGTATCAAATCCGCGTTCAGCTTTCGATGGTGCTGCAGGCCGTCGTTTCCCAGCAGCTGATTCCTTCAATCGACGGTACCCTTGTTCCCACATTTGAAATCCTGCTTGTTAACAGCGCGATCCGCCACATGATCCGTGAGGCGAAAACCCATCAGATCGACAATACCATTTCCGCAAACGCGGCAATCGGAATGCTCTCAATGGATAGCGACCTGCTGCGCCTTTATCGGGAAGGGATCATTTCCAAGGAAAACGCGCTCACTTACTGCACCAATGTGGAATTGATGAATAAAAAGCTGTCTATGTGATTTTCTGTCAGCACAACCAGAAACACATATTTTCTCAAAAGAGAAAGCTCCTGTTCCAGATTCTTCGGAACAGGAGCTTTTCAATGATCGGGTTTTGCGCTCGGCAAAATAATACCTGATTCAAAAGGGCCTCCGGAGACTGAACAATCCGTCTCTGGAGGCCCCTTTATTATTTGAAATCTTTCTTTACAACAATTCCACCACATGATAAATCATAAAGAAATGCAGGATGCTGCCGGCCAGCACAAACAGGTGCCACACGCAGTGCAGGTAAGAGATCTTCTTCCCTTTCTGATAAATCAAAGCGCCCACAGTATAAGCAACGCCGCCTGCAATCAATAAAATCAAATCGCGCAGCTGAAGCGCCTGAATCAAAGGCCCGAATGCAAACACGACAATCCAGCCCATCGCAATGTAGCAGATCATCGATAGCTTGCGGAAACGCTCCATATCCACTATATTCAAAAGGATGCCGGCAATAGCGGCGGCCCATACAATAGAAAAAAGGACAAAGCCCGTTTTCCCCGCTAACGCGATCAATGTGATCGGCGTATAGGAACCGGCAATCAGCAGAAATATGGTGCAATGGTCCAGCACCTGAAACACGCGCTTGGCCTTGCACACGCCAAAGGCATGGTACATGGTAGAAACAAAATACAGCAAAAAGAGAGTTACTGCATAAATGCTGACAACCGCCTGCGGAAAAATCTCTTTTGGAGCCGCAGCCTGCAGAAGAAATAAGGCTACCAGCGCCAAAATGGCCCCGATGCCGTGTGTAACCGCATTCGCAACCTCTTCTCCTACACTGTACGACGGCAATCCCAATTCGCAGCGCCTGGTTTTACGCCACTCGTTTTTCTCTTCTCTTGTTTTTTCTTTGAGCGCATACCCGTTTAAGTGCAGCGCCCGTTCTGATTGTTCTGCCAATTTGAGGCACCTCCGTCCTGTGTAATGTAGTTTTAAAAACTAGATGTTATAATTATATTAATCCTAATCATTCGGTTTGTCAATTGGTTTCAGATAAAATTTTATTAAATTTTACAACTGAAAATGTCTTTGGTTTTTCATTAAAATGGATTTTTCTTTCCCAAAACAGCTTGAACAGAAAAAATGAAAATATACACTTTCAGCGGTAAAAAAGATGGTTCCAGCCAGAGCCAAAACCATCCCTTTTACTGCGCAGCGTTTTCATTTTCCGAATCATTTCTGGATTGCTCATTGCAAAAAAATCACGATTCCCACAAAGAATTCTGTTTTCGACGGATCAGACTGCGGCGTTCCGCAGTTTTTTCCGCATTGACCGAAAGGGTTCCGTCATCACCGATTTCCAGCACGTCCCCCTCGTGTACATCCTTCGGGAGCTCTGACAGCTCAATAGCAAAGAATTTTTTCTCTCCGTCCTCGCAGATGGCATATACACCCTCGAAACGGTCGACAATCAGATTTTTCATAGAATCACCTTTCTGTTTGATAGGTAACGCTTATTCCGTCACTGCAGTATAGCAGCGTACCGCTGACATCGGTACGCCCAATCGTGGCGGAAAAACGGTTCAGACGATCCATCACCTCGCGGTTCGGCAGCTCATAATGACTATCCGCCACAGAAACCGCAGCATATTTGGGGCGCACCGCAGCCAAAAAAGCGGCCGTGCTGGAGGTTTTGCTGCCATGGTGCCCCACTTTCAGCACATCTGCGCGAAGATCTTGCCTGAAAGACAAAAGTGCCGACTCTTCCCCGGCCTCCGCGTCGCCCATCAGCAAAAACCGGGTCTGCCCGAACGTAAGCATCAGTACAATGGAATTGTTGTTTGTTGTGTCCAGCACCGACAGCGGCGCCAGCACCTGAACGGAAAGCTCCTCCAGATTCAAGGCGTCGCCGCCGCGCAGATACTCTACCGGTATCTGTTTCTCCTTCAGAGCCTCCATCGTATTGATGTAGGCAAAATCCGACGGAATCAGCTTTTCCGGCAGCTTCGGCATAAAGTAGCGACCAACTGAAAATTCTTCGATCACTCCTCCAAGCCCGCCGACATGGTCGCTGTCCGGATGCGTGTTAATGACATAATCGAGGGTCGTCACCCCACGTCTGGCCAGGTAGCGGCTCACGTTCTCAGCCTGATCCGGCGTTCCGCCATCTACCAGAATATATTTCCCCTGGCATTCCACCAGAATGGAGTCGGCTTTCCCAACCTCAAGCACATGCATCGACATGGGATAACCATCTGCTACGCTCGAGAAGTCGGACAATCCGACGGCGGAAAACGCCTGTCGCCACCAGGCAGAATACCCTCCTGGAAACAAAACGGGTAAAATACCAAGGCAAAGCAGAACTGCCGCAAGGGCGGTCAAAAATGCTCGCTTTTTTCGGAATTCCGCTTGGGTCGTTTGTGGCTTCATCCCAGGATTTCTCCTTTGAGCGGGTTTAGGGCTGGTATACAAATGAAAAATAAAGGATATTTTGAGGAACAACAAAATTAAAGTTGTGCCGCAGGAATCCTCTAAGGGTAAGCGTACAGAAGGTACAGGGATTATCCCAGAGTTTTTATGCAGCCGCAGCCTGTTTCCTGTTTCTGTCCGAAGGACACTGAAAACCAGTACCAGCAGTCTCTTAGGCCTGCTCGCCGCGGTCCGCCTGCTGCATGGTCATTTCAAGGTATTGCTGGCGGGTCAGAAGCACCTGACGCGGTTTCGAGCCCTCGTGAGGGCCTACCACTCCCAGCTGCTCCATTTCATCGATCAAACGCCCTGCGCGGGCATAGCCAAGGCGCAGCCGCCGCTGGAGCAAAGAGGTAGAGGCCTGTCCCGCCTCGATGACGCATTTAATCGCTTCGTTCATCATGGGGTCCGTCATTTCTGAATCCGGGCCGTCTCCGTCAGAAGCGCCCTTCTCTGCCACTGCGTTGCGCTCGATCTCCTCAATGACCGACTGATCATAGCCGGAATCCTGCACTTTTTTCACATAGGTAACAACAGATTCGATTTCACTGTCGCTGACGAAGCAGCCCTGAATGCGGATCGGTTTCTGTGAGCCGACGGGCGAAAAGAGCATATCGCCGCGTCCCAGCAGCTTTTCAGCGCCGCCCATATCCAAAATGGTGCGGGAATCGATCTGGGACGAAACCGCAAAGGCGATTCGGCTTGGGATGTTGGCCTTGATGATACCTGTAATGACGTCTACGGAAGGACGCTGCGTCGCGATGACCAAATGCATTCCCGCCGCGCGGGCCATCTGCGCCAGACGGCAGATGGAATCCTCCACCTCGTTCGGTGCGGCCATCATCAAATCCGCCAGCTCATCGATAATGATGACGATCTGCGGCAAATGCGGCATGGGATTGCCGTCCTCATCCTGATTATTCTTGCTCTTTGCGAGCTTATTATAAGAAGCAAGGTCGCGCACATTATTTTCCGCAAAGATTTTATAGCGTTTGAGCATTTCCGTTACGGCCCAGCCCAGCGCACCGGCCGCCTTGCGGGGGTCGGTCACCACAGGCACCAGCAGATGCGGAATTCCGTTATAAATTCCAAGCTCCACCACCTTGGGGTCGACCATCAGAAAACGCACCTCATCCGGGGTGGACTTATACAGCAGGCTGACGATCAGCGAGTTGATGCACACCGACTTACCGGAACCCGTGGAACCGGCGATCAGCAGATGCGGCATCTTTGCCAGATCTGTAACCGCTACCGCACCGGCAATATCGCGCCCTAAGGCGACCGTCAGCTTGCTTTTCGCCGAGACAAAAGGATTCGATTCCACCAGATCGCGCATGCGAACCACATTGATATTTTTATTGGGCACCTCAATACCCACAGCTGCCTTGCCGGGAATCGGCGCTTCAATGCGCACGCCCGCCGCCGCAAGGTTCATAGCGATGTCGTCGCTGAGGTTGGTGATCTTGCTGATCTTCACACCGGGTGCCGGCTGCAGCTCATACCGTGTTACGGCAGGGCCGCGGCTGATGTCGACTATTTTGGTCTGCACCCCAAAGCTTTTCAGTGTGCCGACGAGCATATTTCCGTTGCTCTGCAGCTCCGCGGTAATATCCTCCTGATTGACTCCGGTGGAATATTCGAGCATGGAAAGCGGCGGAAAATGATATCCTTCCGGCTGCTGAACAGACTCTGCCGCCCGGACCGCTGTCTCTCGCGCCGCGCTTTGCAGCATGGCGGTTTTCTGAACGAAAGCAGCAGCCGCGGCTGCCGCGGAACCCGAAGGATCCTGCACTGCTGAAGAAGTGGGAACAGCAGGTACCACCTGAACTGGTGTGGGGATAACGCTGGGAACGGGAGTGGAAGCCGGAACCGAGGCCTGTACCGCCTGAGGCTTCTCTTCCGCTTTTTCCTGCGGAGCACCTCCGGTAAAATTAAAAATTTTCTCCAGCTGCTCCAGTTTTTCGCTCTTTTCCTGAGGGTCCGCCGGTGTGCGGTCCGATTTTACCGGGTGTGCGGGCAGCTCGTCCGCATCCAGAGCAATATCGATATTCGGGTCGCGCGATCTTTCTTTTTCCTGCGCGCGGCGCTCGCGAACGGCATCGATATTTTCCGCTACCATATCCATCGGTTTTGTAACAGTCCTGAACAGCTGAATCAGACTGGTACCTGTCAGCAGCATAATCATGACAAACAACAGCAGAATGATGACGATTTTCGAGCCAACAGAGCCCAGAACCGAAACAAACAGCACGCCGATCATACCGCTGACCAGTCCGGCCCCGCGCTGACCAACGCCCTGCACATACAATTCCTTCAGATGGGTAAAATAGGTTTCCCGCTGAATCGCTGCTGTTTCCGGCCCAAAAATATACACGGTCGCGCAGACCATAATAATAATGCCGGAAATCATCCACACCTTAAAGCGCATATTATCGCTGATGCGCTCAACTGCCGTAATAATCGCTATGTACAGAAGCAGAATCGGCCACAGGATCGCGCAGTTGCCGAACAGCCCAAGCAGCACATTATGTGCCCAATTCCATACATGATCGCCTTTTACAAGTACCAGAAACGCCATCAGCACCGCCACGGCAAACATCACCACCGCTGTCATCTGATTGCGGTGGCGCAGAGCCTCCAGCTCCCGTTCCGTTCTGGGCTTGGATTCAGGGCGTTTCGCCGCAGAGGTACTTTGGCGTCGATTGGCCGCAGGCGGGCGTTTGGCTTTCTTTTTCGTCTGAGAGGGTTCTTTTTGAACTGTTTTTTGTTTTGCCACAGCATTCTCACCTTGTTTTAAAATTCATTCGCGTTAAAACGTCTTATTTCTTTGCCCTAATGTAAAATAGATAGAAAAACATCTGATAGTAACATGTCATTCTATTTCGTTTTATGTTCATTCAAAATCAGGAAGGAAAGGTAACAACCCACCCGGTCTGGTGCTCAAATACACCGATCGCGATGGTCACAATTCCCAAAATCAATGTGTACCATACAAAAACCATCAGTTTATCGGAGGCCACCATCCAGCGAAGCAGCTTGATCGCCAAAAAGCCGACGATCGCGGCAGTGATAACTCCCGCAAGAATCGGAGCGATCCCGACAGTAACCGGCTCATGCAGAGCATCCTTCAGTTCCAGTGCCGCCGCAGCCACAATCGCAGGAATTCCAATGACAAAGGAATAATCCAGTGCCGTTTGGCGGCTGATGCCGCGCATCAATCCAGCAGAAAGTGTGGAACCGGAACGGGAAAGCCCCGGGAACACCGCCGCCACGCATTGTGCAAAACCAACCGCAAGCGCATCCGGCACACCAAAGCTTCTTCTTCCCGATATGGCCCCGGCTCTTCCCCTGCCCCGCTGGCGCTTCGTTGCAAGAATGCCCAGCGTCAGCAAAATGGAGGTCGCGACCAGCGCGCAGCCCTCCACCACAATATCCGAATCCGTTGCCCACAGGTCGGCAAAGTCCTTTACCTGGTACCCTGTACCCGGCACAGGCACGAACAGCAAAAACAAAGGCAAAAGACCGATCATCAGCATGATAAGCAGCCGGCGGTCGGCGCTCATGTGAGACCAGCGGAATTTTCCGGTGAAAACGTCCCGCACCAGACGGATCAACGCCACGATCAGACGAAGAATCAGCTCGCGGTAGACAATCAAAACGGCCAGCAATGTACCGATGTGAAGCATCACATCAAACAAAAGGCTGTCGACCTTTACCCCCATAAAATGCTGTGCCAGCGAAAGATGCCCGCTGCTGGAAACCGGCAAAAACTCCGTGGCACCTTGAACGATTCCCTGAATAATTGCTTGCAGAATACTCAACGTGAACCTCCGTCATATGTAATTCGGCGGCAGCCGCAGAGCGGAGCCGCCCGTATTTGCGGCAGGGACCCATTATTTTGTGTCCTTTGCCGATTTCGGACTTTTTCTGGTAGAACGTGGTTTTATCTTTTTTTCTTTTGCGCGGTTTTCATCGATCATATTGCGCAGGCAGTCCAGCGCGTCTGAAAGCGTCCCCACTGAATCGATCAAACCTTCCTCTACGGCATCGGAGCCGGTAAGCACCGTTCCTACATCCATCACAAGCTCCTGCGTGTTCATCGAAAGCTCGTAAAAGCGCTCCGGCGACATTTTGGAATTCTGCGTGACAAATCGCGTGATCCTTTCCTGCATCCGCTGAAAATACTCCAGCGTTTGAGGAACGCCCAGCACCAGGCCGCTCATGCGAACCGGGTGAATCGTCATAGATGCGGACTGTGCGATAAAAGAATGCTTTGCGGCAACCGCCAGAGGAACTCCAATAGAGTGTCCTCCGCCCAAAACCAGCGAAACCGTCGGCTTTTTCATCCCGGCCATCAGCTCTGCAATGGCCAGACCGGCCTCTACGTCGCCGCCTACCGTGTTCAGAATAATCAGGAGCCCGTGAACCTTCGGCTCCTCTTCAATGGCGACCAGCTGCGGGATCACATGCTCATATTTTGTTGTCTTGTTCTGCGACGGCAAAATATAATGACCCTCCACCTGACCGATAATCGTCAGGCAGTGAATCATGTGATCGGGGTCCCCTGCCAAAATAGAACCATTCTCTGTAATTTGATCTGTTTGTTTTTCACTGCCAACCTGTGCGGGCTCGATCTCTTCTCTTTCATTATCGTTCTCGCGCGGGGATGGATTATCGATCTGCTGATTGCGGTGTTTACCCATTTGTTCAGCCACCTCCTACGTACTAGTGTGCCGTAAGGAGCGGCTTCTCATTCACAGGATAGTGCGAATTTCCCTTTTCTGAAACCTGCGGGAAACCGCAAAGTGAAAAAACAAAGCAGCCAAACGAAAAAACAACATGATTCCAACGAGATATCATAAATTTAAAAATTTGCTTTGGCTTGCGCTGTGAAGTTATTATAGCATTTTACACACGCTTCTTCAATGTGATTCCAAAGAAAAAGCCAGTGAAATCATTCGACAAACCCTGCATATCCCTGAAAAACACAAAAATCCCCTGCCGCTTGCGACAGAGGATTTGCGTAATTCAGATTATTCCGAGAGCACTTTTTCGGCGGTTTCCTCAGAAGCGATTTCCTGCGCTGCGGCTTCTCTCGGTACAACCTCCAGTACAGCGGCGGCCTTCTGGCGCTTCCAGCTGGGAATGAACGTGATCATCGAACCGATCAGGATCAACACGATACCGGCAATCTTTGTAGAGGTGAGCGGTTCCTGAAGAATCAGGAAAGCCAGAACCGGCGCAAGAGCCGGTTTGATAAAAAACACGAGCGAGGTAGTGATTGCCGAGGTTGCTTCCATCGCCATAAAGTAAAATGCGAAGCCCAGGCCGGTAACACCGACGCCAATATACAAAAGGCTGGGCAGCAGATCAGCTGTGATACCCTCAAAAATGGGAGTATTGGCAAACACGCCTAACCCAATATCGGTTAAGAAGCCGCCAAACCACGCTGTTTTTGTCAGCAGAACAAGGACAAACAGCTCTGCCGCACCAAAAATAAAACTGAAGCAGGTCGTGACAACGCTGCCGTAACGGGCGCTATGTTTTTTGCCCATCACACTGTATAGCGCAAAGGTAATTGCCGCCAGAACCGAAAGGATGGTTCCCGTTGCGGAACCCTTGGCATGGAAAGGATCGATTGTCACCATCATGCCGGTAAGGCTGACGAGGATAGAAACGATCGAATATTTATAAACCTTTTCTTTCAGAACCAGCGCGGCCAGTATCATGACAAACACAGGGTTGCAGCTGAACAAAATCGCAACGATCGACGCATCCGAATAAAGAACGGCCATCTGGTATACAACCATGCTGATGACGACACAGCAAAAGCCGGTAAGGGCTAAATACAGCAAATCCTTAGAGCTCAGTCGGCAATTTTTCTTCTTTAGATGCCGGAGTGCAAACGGCAGCAGCACCAGCGCGCCGATGGAAAAACGCAGCACGGTAATTTGCAGCGGATGGAACCCGCCTGCCGTGATTTTCAGCATGATCTCCATCGTACTGAAAAAAATAGTCGTAATCAGAATGTACAAATATCCCTTTTTCATATGTGACCTCTCCCAACCCCTATTTTATGTTTTCTGCCGGATACTTTTGTCCCGCAGTTCTGAACATTCACATCTTTTCAGGCCCATGGCATGCCGGGCCGCTATTCTGCATCATGGCGGACCAACAGCAAAACAAACGCAGCAGCCAGCAGCGCCGCGCCTGCCAGAATCGCAGACTCACGCCACAGACCAACGCAGAGATTGCCAAGCACTGCCCCAAGCGTAAAAATCGCGATCATGAAATAGAACATAAGGCCCCTTTTCATCATCGATCTTTCTTTTGTATAAACAGAATCGCAGATCAACTGTGCCGCCGAACGAAGATTCCCAGTACACATGATCGTGGCTACCGGAGTGCCGTCGATCTTCCGAAAGCTTTCCGCCTGAACGCCGCAGGCAAAAGAAATCAGATTATTTGCCAGCAGATTGTTGCTTTGCGGAATAAAAGCCACCAACAGCAAAATCAAAGCCTCAAATAAAATCCCAATCTGCCGCCAATGAATTTTCCGGAAATTGCACAGCGGATACTGAATCAGCGCAACCAGAGCAATTCCGATCGTAAGCATTAAAAAAGGAACATCATTTAGTAAAATGCTTTTTTAATAAAATCAAACATTTTTGCAGAGTTGCAACTCGGTATGATAAGCTGGCAACATCCTTTCTTGCCTTTGTTTATTGTGCTTCCATATTCACTTTGTGCAAATAGTATAGGAAACGTGAGTTTTCAGACACACCCTAGAGACGCTAAGGGCATGACAGAATTTATACCAGCTTTTAAAATGATTTTCAACGCTGGGGAACCCAGAAAATGTCACGCGATGCTCTTAACAATCTTTTGGCAGAAGCGGTAGAAGATCAGATACGCCGCTGCCATCGGCAGACTGGCCGCAAGTAGATACTGCGCATAAGTCATCGGGATAACCATCGTCAATAGCGACGGAATCAAAACCACGGCGAGCAAAAAGAACTGCCATACCATCGTTGCCTTTTGGCGCCCAAGCGCAATGGCAGTGTTCGTGAGCGGCATTACCACAAAGCGCACCATAAATAATGGAATCAAATATCTGAGATATTCCGCCATAGGCCGCCATTGCTCTCCTAAAAATCTGGAAATGATGGGTTCGCCCCACAACAGCAAAATACCAAATGGGAACACAGAAATGATAATCAGCCATTTTGTCACAGTCGAAAATGTTTTACTGAGCTTTTTGCCGTTGTGTTTATCTGCGGACGCGCCTTGCAAAAACACCTGAGAAACCGCATTGGAAATCAGTTGAAGCGGCTGTCCCAATATCCGGTTGATTAGTCTGTAATACCCATTCATCACTGCACCGTAATTCATCTGAGTAAACACCCCCATCATATTCATGGCAAAGCTGTTGGCGATGGCGCTCGGCAGCATGTATTTGGGGTACACCATATTTTTACGCGCTACTTGTTTTAAAAAGGAGAGGTGGAACATCGAGCGATGAACGCGGCCTTTTAATGTCATCAGCATGCGTAAATTACCAAACAAAAACGACAAGAACTGCCCGATAATCAACCCCCAGTAGCCGAAGCCAAGGAAGGCAAGCCCTATCTGAGCGACGACCATCACCGAAACGCGGATAATGTTGGAGATGGAAATCACCTTGTATTTCTCAAACCGCACATTGAAATAGTTGAGTGCGTTAGTAAGTCCACAGATAAACGTCGTGAGTGGCACCATCCAGAGTGTATACTCCGCACCGCCCGTGAGCTTTAGCGCGGCACCAACATTGGAGATAAAGGGCCACATCGCAAGGCCAATCACCGCCGAAAACAAAGCAGACAGCGACGCACTGAGTACAAAAGCACCGCCCGCCTCCTCGTCACTGTCTACCACCACAATGGCGTAATCGTAGCGAAAACAGGCGATTTGCTGCGTGATGCCCGTTATCGAAACATAGATGCCGTAAACTCCTTGCAGCTCCGGCCCATAGAGCCGGCCCAAAATGTACATGGCGGCAATCGGAATCAACTGTGCCGCGGCCGTGCCGCTGCTCAGGACTGCCACATTTTTAAAAAATTGGTTTTTTCGCAGGGATTTTATTTTAGACGCTACAAAAGACAAATTGCGACCCCCTATGAAATATTAGGTGTAGGAAGTTGGAGTTGAGTGGGCGCTGTTTGCTCTCGTTATTTTAGTGAGCATTGCACTATTGAATAAAAAATAGTAGAATATCCCTATTATTGTCTCCCGCTTTCTGTAGGATACTAGCAAAAACGCCCCCGCGGCACACAAAAGAATAGGCGTCCATAAAGCCGCCCGCAAGTGTCAAAAGGATACCAAGCTCAATTGATTCTGAAACCTGTTTAGACCTTTGCATGTTCTTCCCTCATTGCAAATCTGTGAGTTTTATCCTGGCCGCACTTTTATTGCAGCTTACTCAGGCCGCCTGATCTTCGCTGGTGGAAACCCCTTTGCATCAGCTTTTTATCTGCTTGAAAAAGTATGCCTCAATCAGTTTAACGCAGCAAATTCAGAATGTCTATCCCTTTCGTGTGTTTTTTCACGATCCATTTTCCTCATCCCGACAGAGGTCGATCATCTCTGTCATGGCGTCCGTCAGATATTTTCCTTTATGATAGACTGCCTTAAACCATCTGCGGAACTGCATGTGGCTGACATCGACCATACAGAGCTTCCCTGCTTCGCATTCCTCTTTTACCGCGAGGTGTGAAATCACGGAAACCCCCAGCCCCTCCTGCACGGCCAGCTTAATGGTATCTGCGTTATTGCAGATCCAGCCTTCCCGCCAGGTGAGTGATTTCGCCGCCATTTCATCTTCAAAGGTTTTACGGGTTCCGCTGCCTTTTTCGCGGATGATAAAGGTTTCCTGCTCCAGTTCCTCAGGGGCGATCTGCCTGCGCCCGGCAAAACGATGCTGCGTACCGCAGATCAGCACCAGCTCATCGCTGAGAAAAGGAAGTGTCACAAGATCGGAGGATACCGTATCCCCCTCCACAAGCGCCAGATCAAGCTGGCCTCCCAGCAGCATCGCCTCAATATTCGCCGTGTTGTCCTCCACAACGAACACTTCTGTTCCCGGTCGGTTTTGCTGAAAGCGTGACACCAGCTTCGGCAGCACATAGGCTCCGATGGTTACGCTTGCCCCTACCCGGATCGAGCCGTCCTTTTGCAGGGCTTTCATATTATCTTCCGCCTCAAGGTCCATCCGGACGATCTGGTTCGCGTAGCGCATCAGCTTTTTCCCGGCGGTAGTCAGGTAAAGCTTGCGGGACATCCGCTCGAACAGGCGCACACCGTAGTGCTTCTCCATCTCTGCAATTGCCTGGCTTACGGCTGACTGGGAGAGAAACAGATTTTCCGCAGCGGCCGTCATATTCATACAGTCACAGACTGCGAGAAAAATTTTATAATGCCGCAAAGTCATACGGTTTGTTCTCCTTCATTTTCATTGAAAAGGCATTCTCATCGATAAGAAAATAGAAACTAAATCGTTTTGATGATACTATTTTACTTATGAAAAATCAAGCGGAAGTGTTCCCTTCCATTCTTTCCTCCATATTTTATTATGGAAAAAGGTTGTAAACTCCCGACGATTTCGCTATAATAACCTCACGCCGCATACAAAAGCGAAGCTTTTTGCGGCTGAGAGAACATTGAAGCACCGGCCAGTTCATTTTTATTCTCCAGGGGGTTTTCATAAATCACGTCTGAGTTTGTGCTATAATGAAATACAATTTAAATTGGTGGGGGAATTGGATTTGGCAGAACGAATCACGCTATCTTTGTTTTTATTGGGACTCGTTGCTTGTATTTTAGGTGGATTTCAAATCCTGTACGCGCTGGCATTTGGTCTGGTCTGTTTTGTCGTCTATGGTCTTTTGAAGAAACATACGCCTCGTCAGATGGTCACCATGATGCTGGACGGTATCCGCGGTGCAAAAAACATTCTGATCATCTTTTTGTTGATTGGCATCCTGACCTCTGTGTGGCGGTCGTCGGGAACCATTCCATTTTTGATTTACCATGCCGTTCAGGTGTTGAATCCCAGCTTCTTTGTGCTGTACACATTCCTTTTGTGCTGCATGATGTCCTTCCTGATGGGAACCTCGTTCGGAACGGCGGCCACCATGGGCGTTGTGTGTATGATGATCTCACGCTCGCTTGGAATCGATCCGGTTCTTTCGGGCGGCGCAATACTGGCAGGATCTTATTTTGGTGACCGCTGCTCACCGATGTCCTCCAGCGCGCTGCTGGTCAGCGAGCTGACCGATACCAATATTTACGATAACATTCGGCGTATGCTGAAAACGGCGGCCATCCCTTTTGCTCTTTCGTGTCTGTTGTATCTGGTGGCGCGGGGGGCTTCTTCCCAAACCGGCAGCGTAGCGTCTTTAGACATGTTTCGTGAGCATTTTAACCTCTCTTTTGTTGTGGTG
This sequence comes from Faecalispora jeddahensis, assembly GCF_000577335.1. Lineage (GTDB taxonomy): Bacteria > Bacillota > Clostridia > Oscillospirales > Acutalibacteraceae > Faecalispora > Faecalispora jeddahensis. The sequence continues at coordinate 18,700 of NZ_CBYL010000012.1, forward strand.
CTGCCTGCGCTGCTGATCATCATCCTGTCGCTGTTCCGTATGCCGGTAAAGCGAACCATGCTGCTGAGCATTCTCGTTGCGGGCGTGATCTGCCTTACCGTACAGAAAATCCCTCTGACTCAGCTGCTTCCCAGCCTGCTGCTGGGATATGAGTCACCGAATGCCGAGCTTGCGGCTCTGCTGAACGGCGGGGGGATTCTTTCCATGGCAAAGGTGGCCGGGATCATCTTGATTTCCACCTCTTATTTTGGCATCTTCAAGCAGACGGAGCTCCTGACAGAGGTTCGCAGGCTCGTGGAAGCCTCTGCCTCAAAAATCACCCCGTTCGGCTCTGTGCTGTTTACCTCTGTGGTGATGAGTGCGATCAGCTGCAATCAGACGCTGGCCACTATGCTGACTTTTCAGATGTGCGATTCCATTCTGCCCGACAGAAAAAAGCTGGCGATCGTACTGGAAGATACCGTGATCGTGATCGCGCCGCTGATTCCCTGGAGCATTGCGGGCGGTATGCCCCTGACAACTGTTGGAGCGCCGACCATGAGCATTTGGTTTGCGTTTTATCTGTTCCTGCTCCCCATTTTCAGCTTCGGGACGGAGCTGCTCCTGAACCGGAAGAATAAGCAGACTGCAGCAGAGGAAATTGCGGAATCGCTTCCGAATACGGAAGAAAGCAAATGATCCTTACTACATATGCAAGCGAAAAAGAGCACCGGGAATGGCCGAAACCATCCCCGGTGTTCTTTTATGTTATGATAGGTAATCTTGTTCGCAAAAACAATATGAATCAGACCCGTACCTGACGGCGCAGCTGGAAGCCGGCCTTGGTGAACATTTCGAAATCCTCTTCCACCGTATTGCCGGAAGTAGTCAGCATGTTGCCCGTAATTGAAGCGTTTGCACCGGCGTGCAAAGCCAGTCGGCCGCAGTCTGTCATAGAATTGCGTCCGCCGGCCAGACGGATGTTGGCTGTGGGGTTGATCAACCGGAACAGCGCAATCGTACGCAGAATTTCAGGCTCGGGCAGCAAGGGCTGATCCTGCAGGGGAGTACCCGGAATTGCCATCAGCACGTTGACAGGGATCGATTCAACACCCAGATCGCGCAGCTCAAAAGCCATATCCAAACGATCGCTCATTTCCTCGCCCATTCCGATAATGCCGCCGCTGCAAATCTCAAGACCTGCTTTTTGGGCCGCCCGGATGGTTTCGATCTTATCATCGTACGTATGAGTGGTGCAGACCCGCGGAAAAAACCTGCGGGAGGTTTCGAGGTTATTATGAATGCGGGTAATGCCGGCCTCTTTCAGGCGCAAAAACTGCTCATAATTAATGAGGCCATGAGAAGCGCACAGCTGAATATCGGACTGCTCATGAATTTTGGCGTAGGCACGGCACAAAACGTCGACCTCTGCGTCGGATACCCGTACCCCGGAGGTAACGACCGAAAAACGGTCCACTCCTGCTTCAGCGGTTTGCAGGCCCTCTTCCACAATGCGGTCTACTGTGAGCAGCGGATATTCTTCCACCCCGGTTTTATGTCCGCGGGCCTGTGCGCAATACTTACAGTTTTCGGTACATAAACCGCTTTTTCCGTTTAGAATCGAACAGGTATCCAGTGTGTTGCCGTTCAGCTTTTCGCGGACTTCATTCGCCGCTTCACACAATTCTTCAAGCGGTGCTTTCAGCAATTCTTCTGCTCCGGGGCGGTCAATCTCCCCGCCGGACAGAATTTTTTCTTTCCAAATCTGCACGATACTCATTTCGTGACATCCTCCTAATCAATTGCCATTCACTGTTCTTGATAGCCATACAACTTGGAAAACAACATTCCTTTCCCCATCCGTCTTCGGTAAGGAAAATGATCCCGCAGGATTTGATGTTGCGCTGATTCAGTTGTCTGACGATCTGGCAGGCCCGCTGAAAAAACATGTTTGCCTTATTGTAGCAGGCTCATTTTGCATTGTCAACCATATTTATGATTATTTAGTTTACAATTTGAAAAATTGAGGTTGACGGAAAGGAGTCTCTGGGACGAAAGAATAAAAAAACAGAGCTCCCAGCCTGATTGGCCGAAAGCCCTGCAAAATGTGAAAGTGAAATCAGCCCTCCATCACTTTCTGGAGAACCTGATCGAATGACTGCGCCCCAAAGGTGGCCTGCTCATTGCTGTTGACGATGAGAGCAGGAACACTCATGATGTGATACTTCTCCCGAATATCCGGGAACAAAGCCACATCCATCATTTCCGCCGTGACGTTTCCTCCGCTGGCGATCGCAATGGAATGCGCCGCCGCAACGACGTCGGGGCAATACGGGCACGCAAGCGTTACCCCTATCTTCAGCGTGGTGTTAGGCGGAAGCTGACGGATTTTCTCCAGCTGCTCCTCAGTCAGCTTATCCTCCGCAGCCAGATGGAGAATGCCCAGTACAAACGAATTAATTTCGTGGCCGCCGGGAACTCCGCTGAACTTCACTCCGCTGAAACGGCCGTTCTCGTCCAGAAAAGCAGCGACGGGGTAACGTTCAATTCCAAGCGACTGCTCCAACTCAGGGTCTTCACCCTTCTGCAGCACACGCAGATGAATCAGATCGCTCAACGGCTCTATTTCGCGAAGGAAGCCCTCCAGCTCCAAAGACTTCTGATTTGAAGGATCGACTACCGTGACAATCGTCATTTCTTTTTTCAGGCGCTGGAATACCTGTGCCAGCTGTTCCTTCAAATCGCCTCCCAAATAGGTTCCGTCCGAAACAGAGGCAGGATTCTCCGCTTTGTCCTCTTTTTGTTCCAGCTCAGGTTCAGCTGTTGCAGCATCCTCCTCAAACATCGGAAGGCCCAGACGTTCCTTTTCGCTGGTGATATACTTTTCAGCCGAAGTGGCCGCCACCGCACCGTCAGCTACCGCGGTAACGATCTGGCGCAGCAGCTTCGGACGCAGGTCGCCGGCGGCAAAAACGCCCGGTACATTGGTGTGCATGGCATCGTCGGTCAGAATATATCCATCCTCGTCCATATCCACCTGTTCGCGGAACAGCTCAGTCGCGGGGTCGTACCCCACAAAAACGAACACGCCGAATGTTCCATTTTCCCCGGCGTCATACACGCTGGTTTCTCCGGTCAGCTTATCCTGAAAGTATGCCCGGCGAGGCAGACTGTCTCCTTCTATCTTTTCAAGCAAGGTGTTATACTTTACAGTGATCTTCGGATGCGCAATTGCCTTCTCCGCTACTGTTCTTGCACAGCTGAAGTCTTTGCCGCGGATGACAATCGTAACCGATTTGGCAAAGCGGGTCAGGTAAATAGCCTCCTCTGCCGCGGCATAGCCTCCCCCGATCACGAAGATATCGAGCCCACTGAAAAATTCGCCGTCGCAGGTGGCACAGTACGCAACTCCGTGCCCGCTGTAAAGCTCTTCCCCTTTAAATCCGCCGTGACGGGGCGATGCCCCGGTTGCAATGATCACCGCGCGGCTTTGATACGTTCCGGAGGGGGAATAGAGCTTTTTGATCTCTCCGGACAGTTCCACCCGCTCGATCTCAGCTGTTTCAATCTTTACGCCAAAATCTCGGACGTGATTTTTCATCTCTTCCACAAGCTCCGGGCCGCTCGTCCTGCGGATGCCGGGGTAGTTCACAACCTCTGCGGTATTCCCCACCTGACCGCCCGGATTGCTTTTTTCCAGAATCAGCGTCTTAAGCTTTGCACGCCCCGCATAAACACCGGCAGCCAGTCCCGCACTGCCGGCCCCGATGATAATCAGATCATAAATCGGATTCATGTTGTAATACTCCCCTTTAAAAATAGCCGCCGCCATTCCGGCAGCGGCCTTTTCATTATCATTATTCCACTGATTCAAAACTCTTGATATCTTCCCCTTCCAAAAGAAGGGGAAGATATCTCCGTTTTCTTATCAGTTCACTTGATAAAGCAAACTGACGTTATTTCGTTATTACAGCTTACCAACCAGATTCAGGCTGGGAGAAAGGGTCTCTTCGCCGGGCTTCCACTTAGCGGGGCAAACCTGGTCGCCGTGTTTGTCGACAAACTGAGCGGCCTGCACCTTACGCAGAACCTCTTCTGCATTTCGGCCGATTCCCAGATCATTCACCTCGTAGGCGACAATCTTGCCCTGCGGATTTACGATAAAAGTACCGCGCAGCGCCAAACCGCCGGATTCCACATAAATCCCAAGCTCTTTCGAGAGCGCCCCGGCCCGGTCGGCCAGCATGGGATACTGAATTTTCTTGATGGTATCGGAGGCATCCGCCCAGGCCTTATGAACATACTGGCTGTCGGTCGATACGGAATACACCTCTACGCCAATCTTCTTGAAATCGCTATAATGATCTGCCAGATCGCCAAGCTCTGTCGGGCAAACGAAGGAAAAATCAGCCGGGTAGAAAAACAGGATGCTCCACTGGCCTTCCAAATCCTCGCGGGAGATCTCCTTGAGCTCACCCTGATGATACGCCTGCAGTTTAAAATCCGGGAGTTCACGTCCAATTAAGTTTGTCATATCAAATTTACCTCCTATACGTATCATAAATTTTTGAAACTGCTTTCGCAGTTATCCTTTACTAACACACATTATACAGGAAGATGATTTGAATTTCAATAGATTTTTAAGAATAATTATTATTTTCAAAAATATTTTTCCAACTTATGCCAGAAACTCGGCCGAAGCCTCCAAAAACATTTCCACATCGCGCTCTGTGTGAGCGCCGGAGAGAAAGATGGGTTCAAACTGAGACGGCATCATAAAGATACCGTTTTCCAGCATATGAGAAAAATAGCGGACAAACTCACCTTTGTCACTGCTTCTGGCATCCTTGTCATTTTTGACAGGGCCGGGCGTAAAGAGCAGGCTGCTGACAGAGCCAACGCCGCCGACTGTGCACTGCGGGAACAACCCGCGCAGGCCAGCCCGCAGCTTTTCCCCTTCTCTTGCCAGTTTTTCATATAAAAGAGGCTGATTCAATACCGAACTCAGCTGCGCAAAGCCAGCCGCCATTGCCACCGGATTCCCGTTGCAGGCATCCGTCTGGTACACGGGCCCTACGGGAGCCAGCTGCTCCATGATCGCCCTGCTCCCGCCAAAGGCGCCCGCCGGCAGCCCTGCCCCGATGATCTCTCCGAAGATAGTCATATCCGGCTTTACCCCATAGTATTCCTGTGCGCCGCCAAGGGCCAGCCGAAATCCGGTGACTGTTTCGTCAAAAATCAGAATGGTTTTGTTTTGGCTGCAAAGCTTTCGCAGGTTCTGTAAAAATTCCGGTTCCGGTTCAACGATTCCCATGTGAGCCGCCAGCGGCTCTATGATCACTGCGGCAATCTGCCCCTGATTCTTTTCAAATAAATGTTCCACGCTGTTCAGATCATTATATTGCGCCACAAGCGCGTCCTGATCGCTGCCGCAGAGCAAAGAAGATCCAGAGGAATCTCCTTCCCCCTCCACCGCGTCAAAGCTGCCGTGGCGGCACCCGGCAAATTTAATCAGGCGTTTTCTGCCTGTTACGCTGCGTGCCACGCAAACCGCACTCAAAATCGCTTCGGTGACGGAGCTGACCATTCGCACCATCTGAACGGACGGAACCAGCTGAACGATCAGCTTTGCCAGCTTCAGCTCGGTTTCGGCGCAAGCCTCGTAATTCAGACCGTTCTGAACTGCCTCGAGCACAGCCTTTCTCACCAAAGGCGGATTGTGACCCAGCAGCGCGGCGCCCCCGGAACACACAAAATCAATATAAACATGACCGTCCACATCGTAAACACGGGATTCATCCGCACGGCGGATAAAGCGGGGCGTCTGCCCTATTTCTGCAAATGAACGCAGAGGGTTGTTTACCCCGCCAGGGATATACCGGGCCGCTTCCTCAAACAACTGCTCAGAACGAGTCATAGATTGATTTCTCCCTTCGGTTGGTTCCAGATAGATATTAAAATTTCACAGTCAATGCAAACACCTTTCTTATGTAAGAAGCAATCATTGCCGCCTGTCCGTCACCCATTTTCATACCATTGCTTGACTTCCTCCGCCAAGCGTTCCCCAAGCTTTCGCGCTTCAGAGAGCGGGCCGGTCAGCTGCCGCTTGCAGCTTCGCTCGCCATCACTGTAAAAGCCGGTCAGCTGCAATTCATTATCCTGTATTTGCGCAAACGCGGCGATCGGGTTATTGCAGGTATCTTCAAACAATTCAATAAACGTACGCTCCGCCTTTGCACAGCACCGGCTGAGAAAATCATCTACGCCTGAAAGGCAGTCGTGAACCTCATCCTCTCTGGTCATGACGGCCAGAATCCCCTGCCCTGCCACCGGAACGATCTCCTGCTCCGAAAAAACCCGGCTGCTGCGGTTGCGGATTCCCAAACGGGCCAGCGCATCACAAGGCAGAATCAGTGCAGAATAATCCCCGCGGTCCAAGCGTTTGAGCCTGCTTTGAACATCCCCGCGGATCGGGGCGATGTCAAAACGGGGATACAATACCCCTGCCTGCATGCGGCGATGTGCGCCCGATGCGCCGATCGGCCTCTCCGTATCCGGGTGCTCTGTCCCGCTTGGCAGAACCAGAGTGTCTTTTGCATCTGAACGCGCAGAATACGCCGCAATGGAAAGCCCGGGCGTAAGCTGCGGGGGAAGTTCCCCCAGATCGCACACGGCCAGATCGATTCTTCCGTCCAGCAGCGCCCGATCCAGTTCCCCAACCGGTGTCTCCTTGTGGGCCGTTTCCTCTGTCAGGTCCAGCACCTGTTCCTCTGCCTGTGCAATGGTCACCATATCCAACTGGCAGGAAGAGTCCGCTCTTTTTATTTTCTGCAGAATTCGTTTCGCATGGATCACCGCAAGCGCGTTGTCACGGCAGCCAATCCGTATTCTTTCCATCTGCAACCTCCGATCATCGCAGTCTATTCCCGTCTGTCCGGTCCAGTATCCATATCACCGTGCGTCAGACAAAATCCACCCTCAAAACGGTGCGCATCTTTTTTATCACAGGAAAAAAGTCAAAAAACACCCGCTGGGATTCCGGCCCGCGAGCGAATCATTTAAAATATGCTGTCTGTTTTCGCCTTTTCCAAATCCAACCGCTTTCCAATGCTTCTGCAGGCCAGCATTAAAATCCAATTTATGGTACGGATCATCTTGTTCCTGATTTTACCGGATACCATGCGAAAAGTCAAGCAGAGCATGCTTTTTTCGGGGCTGTCCCATTCTTTTTCAGAAATTTTTCTTGACTTTTTACGGCAATTGGAATACCATAACATTAAATTTTTTTAATTAAATATTTTTAACTATTTAGCAGTTTTCGGAGAAGAGGTTACAATCATGATTTTTGAAAAAATCAGAGATTTAATCGTGAGCAGAACCAACCTCAGCGAAAGTGTTGTGACTATGCAGGCCAGCCTGAAGGATGATCTTGGCCTGGATTCGTTCGACCTTGCAGAGCTGGGGATGGAATTGGAGGACACCTTTACCGTCACAATATCCGACGAAGAGCTGATTGCCTTTCATACCGTAAGAGATATTGTTACATTTATGGAAAACAACAAAGAATAAAACGAACAGGGTTGATTTTGTTTTTACCGAAAGAAAGGAACAGGCCATGAATCAACATTCCCCACATCCTAAAATGACCTTATTCTCGATGCTTCGCCTGCCTACCCAAAAGGCCCGCAAAGAATCGAGCGAAAAAGAAGTTCTGGGCTACACCACCTGCCCGGGCTGCAAAAAAGAAATCTTACGGGCACACTTGTCCGATCGGCAGATGGTCTGCCCCCAGTGCGGGCATCATCTTCCGATTTCTGCGAAGGAGCGCCTGAATATGCTGGCGGACCCGGGAAGCCTGCGGATTCTCGATCTGCCTGCCTGCCCGGAAAACCCGCTGGATTTCCCCGGGTACCCGGAAAAGCTGGAAGAAAGCCGGCAGAAAACAGGGCTGCCTGAGGCTGCTTTGTTTGCTTCTCTGAAGATTTACAACCAGCCCGCCGTTGTGGCGGTGCTGGACAGCCGCTTTTTTATGGGCAGCATGGGCGTTCAGGTAGGCGAAATCGTCACCAGTGCCGTGGAATACGCCCTGGAAAAACAGCTTCCCCTGATCATTTTCAGTGCCAGCGGCGGCGCAAGAATGCAGGAGGGAATCCTCTCTTTGATGCAGATGGCGAAAACCAGCGCCGCGCTGGCCCGTTTTGCAAAGGAGGGCGGCCTGTATATCTCTTACCTGACGCACCCGACAACCGGAGGAGTCAGCGCCAGTTTTGCGGGCCTTGGCGATATCACACTCGCGGAGCCCGGCGCGCTGATCGGTTTTGCCGGCCCCCGCGTTATTGAGCAGACCATCCGCCAGAAGCTGCCCGAGGGCTTTCAGCGCGCAGAATTTCAGGAGGAGCACGGTTTTGTGGATCGCATTGTGCCGCGCGGTGAAATGAAGTCCACCCTGGGCTTTCTGCTGCTGATTCATCAAAAAGGAGGGATGCCCGCATGATCAAAGAGACAGAGCTTCAGCTGGATCAGCTGGATCAGGAGCTTGCCGCCCTGCGGGAAAAATCCAAAGTTCCCCAGCTGCGCATCTGGCAGCTGGAGGGAGAACGCAGAAAGCTGCTCGAAGCCTACCCCGAGCTTACCCCGGCCGATAAGGTCTATCTGGCCCGCCGGCCGAAGCGCCCCGGCGTACGCGATTACACCGCGGCGCTGTTTCAGGATTTCTTTGAACTGCGGGGCGACCGCCTGAATAAAGACGACAAGAGCATTCTGGGCGGCGTAGCGTTTTACCACGGGATTCCCGTAACGGTGATCGGTCACTGCAAAGGAAAAAACCTGGATGAAAACCTGTACTATAATTTTGGAATGCCCGGCCCCGAGGGATACCGCAAAGCCCTGCGCCTGATGAAACAGGCCGAAAAATTCGGGCGCTCCATCATCACCTTTATTGATACGCCCGGCGCATTCCCGGGTCTGGAAGCGGAAACGAACGGCCAAAGCGAAGCGATTGCGCGCAATCTGGCCGCGATGAGCCAGCTTTCGGTGCCTGTGATTGCCGTGGTTACCGGGGAAGGCGGCAGCGGCGGTGCTCTGGCGCTCGGCGTTGCAAACCGCCTGCTGATGCTGGAAAACGCTGTATACTCTGTCCTGTCACCCGAGGGCTTCGCCTCTATTTTGTGGAAGGATTCCTCCCGCAGCGCCGAAGCCAGCGGAATGATGAAGCTGACCGCTCAGGATTTGCTCCGTTTCGGCGTGGCGGATGAAATTGTGCCGGAGCCGCGCGGCGGCGCTCACCGGACCCCCGATGCGGTTTACACCGCGCTGGATGAGGCTTTGCTGCGAAACCTGAAGGAGCTGCTGCCCCTCAGCGGAGAACGGCTGGCCAATCAGCGATACGATAAATTCAGAAAAATCGGCACGTCAAAGGAGGCCATATGACCGGAATTCATATTTTAGGAACCGGGCGCTGCGTTCCGGAGAAAATCGTCACAAATGATGACATCAGCAAGCTGACAGATACCAACGACGAGTGGATTTCTACCCGCACTGGAATCCGTCAAAGACATTTCGTGCAGGGAGAAAGCAATGCGGACCTGGCGACCGCCGCCGCACAAAAGGCGATGGAACGCGCGGGAGCGAAGCCGGAGGAAATCGGCGCCTGCGTGGTAGCCACCTTTACGCCCGACCACATGTCCCCTGCCGTTGCCACACAGGTGCAGCACCGTCTTTCCCTGCCGGAGGACTGCCCCTCCTTCGATATCAGCGTCGGCTGCACAGGCTTTCTGTACGGCCTGACTGTCGTTCGGGGGCTTTTGCTGCAAAGCGGTTATTCCCGCGCGCTGCTGATCGGCAGCGAGGTCATTTCTAAAGTGTTGGATTTTGACGATCGGAGCACCTGCGTTTTGTTCGGTGATGGCGCGGGCGCGGCAGTCATCGAGCTTTCGGACGATTACGCCTTTACCAGCGTGCTGGGCTGCAGCGGCGATGATACGCTGCTGGGCTGCACCAACGAATCGGGGGCGGAGTGCCACCGCATTTTCATGAACGGGAGCGACGTGTTCCGCTTTGCGGTGGAAACGGTGCCTCGCTGCATTGAAGAAACCCTGCAGAAAGCGCAGCTTTCCGCAGATCAAATCGATTATTTTGTATGCCATCAGGCAAATCAGCGCATCATTTCCAGTGTGATCCGCAAAACACATCTTCCCGAAGAAAAATTCTACATGAACGTACAGAATTACGGCAACACTTCTGCCGCAAGCATCCCGATCGCTCTGGACGAAATGGCGGAACAGGGCATGCTTTCGCCCGGAACACGCACGCTTTGTGTCGGATTCGGAGCGGGCCTCACCTGGGGCGGCGCAGTTCTGGAATGGTAAAAGGAGGAATCAACATGAGACTGAACAACTGGCTCGGAATTGAATTTCCGTTTATACAGGGCGGTATGGCCAACATCGCCACCGGCGAATTTGCCGCAGCGGTTTCAAACGCGGGCGGCCTTGGCCTGATCGGGGCCGGCGGTATGAATCTGGATTCCTTTCGGGAAAACATCCGGATCTGCAAGGAGAAAACCGATAGGCCCTTCGGCGCAAACATTATGCTGATGCACCCGCAGGCCAAAGAAATGGCAGAGCTGGCGGCGGAAGAAAAAATTCCCGTCATCACAACCGGCGCGGGCAACCCCAGCTCTTATATCTCCATGTGGAAGGACGCGGGCGCAAAGGTCATCCCGGTCGTACCCGGCGTGGCTCTGGCCAAGCGGGTAGCGGAATACGGCGCCGACGCCGTGATCGCGGAGGGAACCGAAAGCGGCGGGCATGTCGGCGAGCTGACCACCATGGCGCTGGTGCCGCAGGTAGCGGACGCGATAGACCTGCCCGTGATCGCCGCGGGCGGCATTGCCAGCGGGCGGCAGCTTTTGGCGGCGTTCGCACTGGGAGCCATCGGCGCACAGCTCGGCACCTGCCTGCTCGTCAGCGAGGAATGCCCCATTCACTCCAATTACAAGGCGGCAATCCTCAAGGCCAAAGATAACGGCACAACCGTTACCGGCCGCTCGGCGGGTGTTCCTGTCCGCCTGCTCAAAAACAAGATGGCCCGCGAATACCTGAAAAAGGAAGCTGCGGGAGCCGATAAAATGGAGCTGGAGCATTACACGCTCGGTTCTTTGCGCCGCGCCGTGTTTGACGGCGATGTGGACAACGGTTCGCTGATGGCGGGCCAGGTAGCGGGACAGCTGCGCGACATCAAGCCCCTGCGACAGATTTTTGAGGAGCTTTATCAGGGATATCTCGATACCCTGACAAAGCTGGAACAGGAGCGCTGATATGGTTCTTGTCAAGGAACGGCCCCTGCTGCTGCCAATCATTCAGGGCGGCATGGGGATCGGCGTTTCCCTCGGGAATCTGGCGGGCCACGTGGCAAAGCACGGCGCAATGGGCGTGATCAGCGCGGCCAATCCCGGCTTTGCGGCGCCGGATTTCTGGAAGAATGCCATGCGGTGCAACATTGCCGCTTTAAAAGAGCAGATTCAGAAAGCAAAACAAATTGCACAGGGCAACGGGTGGGTTGCCATCAACGCCATGGTCGCCACCACCCACTATGAAGAAACCATCCAGGCCGCAGTGGAGGCAGGCGCAGACGCGGTGATTTCCGGAGCCGGTCTCCCCTCGGATCTTCCCGCCTATGTGAAGGGCAGCCAAACGGCGATCGCCCCCATCGTTTCGAGCGGAAGAGCGGCACACACCATCTGCCGCCTGTGGGATAAACGGCATCAGGTCTGCCCCGATTTCATCGTGATCGAAGGGCCGATGGCCGGAGGACACCTCGGTTTTCATGCGGAAGAGCTGGAGAACGGCACCGCGCAGACCCCGGAGCAGATTTTGCCGGAGGTACTGGCGGAAATCAAACCGTATGAAGAGAAATACCAAAGACGCATTCCGGTGTTCGTGGCCGGGGGTGTTTATACCGCAGAGGATATTGCCCGGTTTTTGAAGCTGGGCGCAGCGGGCGTGCAAATCGGCACCCGCTTTATCGCTACAGAGGAATGCGACGCTTCAGAGCGTTATAAAGAGATTCTGGTCGCTGCAAAAAAAGAGGACATCTGCCTCATCAAAAGCCCGGTGGGAATGCCGGGCCGCGCGCTGAATTCTCCGCTGATTCAGCGCCTGCGCAAGGAGCTGCGCATTCCGGTGCAGAAATGCGCCGACTGTCTTCACCCGTGCGATCCCGCGACAACGCCATACTGCATTACCAAAGCGCTGTCTGAGGCTGTGCGTGGCAACTGGGAGGAAGGCTTATTCTTCTGCGGCAGCAACGCCTGGCGGCTGGATCGCATCCTGCCGGTGCAGAAGCTGCTGGAGGAACTGAAACAAGGATGGAGGGATTCTCAATGAAATTGGCTTTTTTATATGCGGGACAAGGAAACCAGCATGTCGGGATGGGCATGGATCTGTATGAGCAGTACCCGGAGTTCCGGCGCTTCTACGACACCGCCGCCGCCGGATTTGATCTGAAAGCGCTGATTCAGAATGGCCCCGACGAAGAACTGAACCAGACGCGCAACACCCAGCCGTGCATGGTGGCCTTTTGCTCCGGCATCACCGCTCTTCTCGAGCAGGAGGGCATTGTTCCTGAAATGGTAGCCGGACTGAGCCTTGGGGAATACTCCGCCCTGACAGCCGCCGGTGTGTTTGATCCCGACACCGCCATTGCCCTCACGGCATTCCGCGGCAAGGCGATGGAAACCGCCGTGGGCGATTTGCCCTGCGCAATGGCCGCAATCATGAATCTGGACCGCGGTGAGCTGCAGAAGGTCTGCGATGAGGCCTCTGTTTTGGGCGTGGTGGAAATCGCAAACTACAACTGCCCCGGCCAGCTGGTCATTGCCGGTGAAAAAGCTGCTGTAGAAAAGGCGGGCGAACTGGCGCTCGCAGCCGGAGCCCGGCGCTGCATTCCGCTTCATCTGCCCGGCCCGTTCCACAGCTCGCTGATGCATCCCGCCGGGGATGCACTGGCTGATTATTTCAAAAACATTTCTTTTGGGGAGATGAAATTCCCCGTGATCTTCAACACCACCGCAAAGCCCTTGCAGCCGGGAGAAAGCATCCCCGCTCTGCTGGAGCGCCAGGTGCAGAGCAGCGTGTATTTTGAGGATTCCATCCGCACTATGGAACAGGCCGGCATCGACACTGCGGTAGAAATCGGTCCGGGCAAGGTTCTTGCCGGGTTTGTGCGCAAAACAACCAAGAATATCAAAACGTACTCCGTAGAAGACGCCGAAAGCCTGCGCGCCACAATCGAAGCGCTGAAAGGAGCCGCACAATGAGTCAAACTGTCAGAACCGCCATCGTTACCGGCGGCAGCCGCGGCATTGGCCGCGCCATTTGCAAGCACTTCGCCGCCGAGGGCAAAAACCTTGTGATCAACTACGCAGGCAACCTTCAGGCCGCGGAAGAAACCGCCGCTGAATGCCGCGAGCTCGGTGCACAGGTTATTCTGGTGCAGGCGGACGTTTCCTCTGCCGCAGGCTGCGAAGAACTCTTTGCGAAAGCGCAGGAGGCCTTTAAAGCCGTGGATATTCTCGTCAATAACGCCGGCATCACCCGCGACGGACTGATTCTGCGCATGAGCGAAGACAATTTTGACGAAGTAATCAACACCAATCTCAAGGGCGCGTTCCTGTGCATGAAGCTCGCTTCGCGCATTATGATGAAGCAGCGCTGGGGGCGAATCATCAACATGAGCAGCGTGGCCGGTGTGCGCGGGAACCCCGGGCAGGTCAACTATTCCGCCAGCAAGGCGGGACTGATCGGCATCACCAAATCACTGGCCAAAGAGCTGGCCGGGCGCAGCGTGACGGTAAACGCCGTCGCTCCCGGCATGATCGAAACCGACATGACCGGCGTACTGCCGGATGCGGTAAAGGATCAGCTGCTGCAGGGCATCCCCATGGCCCGCGCCGGAAAACCCGAAGAAATCGCCGCGGCTGTTGCCTTTTTTGCCAGCGAAGGGGCCGGGTATATCACCGGCCAGGTGCTTTGCGTAGACGGCGGCATGGCCGTTTGACGTTCATTTTGAAACAGAATTACCGCCAATGAGCGGACATTTTCAGGAGGTTACTATGACGGAACGACGTGTTGTCATCACCGGACTGGGGGCGGTTACCCCCATCGGCCTGACCGCAGACGAAACCTGGCGCTCCGCAAAGGACGGCGTCTGCGGAATCGGAGAAATCACGCTGTATGATACTTCGAATCAAAAAGTAAAAATTGCCGGTGAGGTCAAAAACTTTCAGCCGGAAAACTATATCGATAAGCGCGAAGTCAGAAAGCTCGACCGCTTCACGCAGCTCGCTATCGCCGCCGCGGATCAGGCGTTCCATGACAGCGGCATCGTTACAGAGCAGGAGAATGCGTACCGCTGCGCCGTGATCGTTTCCAGCGGCATCGGCGGACTGGGCACGATTGCGGACGAGCACGCGCGCGGCGAGCAGAAGGGCTTTGACCGCGTTTCCCCCTATTTTATCCCGATGTCCATCGCCAACATGGGCGCGGCGCACATCGCGATCCGCTGCGGCTTCCGCGGCATGGTCACCTGCCCGGTTACCGCCTGCGCCGGCGGCACCAACGCCGTAGGCGACGCCATGCGTCTGATCCGTGGCGGTCACGCGGATGTCGCCATCTGCGGCGGCGCGGAATCCTCCATCACCCCACTGGGCATCGGTGGCTTTACCTCGATGAAGGCGCTGTCGGAATCAAACGACCCGAACCGGGCCTCTATCCCCTTTGACAAGGAGCGCGACGGCTTTGTCATGGGCGAGGGCGCTGCGATGCTGGTGCTGGAAGGCCTGGAGCACGCGCAGGCGCGCGGTGCAAAAATCTACGGAGAAGTGATCGGTTACGGCTCTACCTGCGACGCGTATCACATTACGGCTCCTGACCCGGACGGGGGCGCCGCACAGGAAAGCATGCGTCAGGCAATTGAGGACGCCGGAATCACCCCCGAACAGGTTGACTATATCAACGCGCACGGAACCTCTACCCCGCTGAACGATAAAGGCGAAACCGCCGCTGTGAAGGCGGTGTTCGGCGAATACGCCAAACGCCTGATGATCAGCTCTACCAAGTCGATGACAGGCCATCTGCTGGGAGCCAGCGGCGCGGTGGAAGCGCTTTTATGTGTCCTTGCACTGAAGGAGGGCTTTGTCCCCCCCACCATCAACTACCGGGTACCGGATGAAGAGTGCGATCTGGACGTTGTGCCGAATACTGGCCGCAAGGCCGATCTGCGCTATGCGCTCTCGAACTCTCTGGGATTTGGCGGGCATAACGCCAGCCTGATACTCAAACGCTGGGAGGGAGAATAACATGCAGCTCGATTCCAATCAGATTCAGGAGATCCTGCCCCACCGCTACCCGTTCCTGCTGGTGGACAAAATCGTAGACGGCGAGCCTGGCGCGTGGGCCAAGGGAATCAAATGTGTTACCGCAAACGAACCGTTTTTCTGCGGGCATTTCCCGCAGAAGCACGTGATGCCCGGCGTGTTGATCATTGAGGCGCTGGCTCAGGTAGGCGCTGTCGCAATTTTGTCCGTGGAAGAAAACCGCGGGAAGATCGCGTTCTTCGGCGGCATTAAAAATGCCCGCTTCAAGCAGCAGGTGGTGCCCGGCGACGTGCTGGAGCTCACCTGCGAGCTCACCCGCCAGCGCGGGCCGGTCGGCTTTGGAACCGCCACAGCTACCGTAAACGGCAAGGTAGCTGCTTCTGCTGAGCTGACCTTTGCCATCGGCGACTGAATCCTGCAGTGAACAGGCCTACGAAATTTGACGCGGGCTGCCCTGTGCCAGAGGGTGCCCGCATGCCCGCAAAGGAGATCACGAATGCTAGAACAATCCTTGTCAGACGTATATACAAAATTTAAGCTTCATTTTTATCGGAAGGTATTTTCCCGGTTTGAAAGCCGCGAAGCGAGCCTGACTACGGTGGAAACTTACTGCATTGAAATTATTCATGCGTTGGGGCACCCAACGGTCAATGAATTTGCCTCCTTTGCCCAGATATCCCCTCCCAACGCGGCTTATAAGGTGACGAACCTGATCCAGAAGGGGTATCTCAAAAAAATCCGTTCTAAAACGGATAAGCGGGAGTATTTTTTAGAGGTCACTCCGAAATATTTTGAGTATTACAATCTGAATCACGGCTATATTCTGACCGTGATTGACCGGATCAAGGACCGTTTTACCCCGCAGGAGGTCACTCTGTTGGATCATATTCTGACCGTGATGTACGACGAGCTGATGCCGGAGGTTCCCCTTCCGCACAGAAATCAGGATCTGCCTTGAGAGCGGCGTAATTCATATGTTGCTGTCTCTATCAAAGCGAAAAGTGGTACCAGCCGCTTTTCGCTTTCTTTTGTTTGACCACAGCGGGATGGGCGTGCTATAATCTGAAATGCAATCCATGTAAAAACGACGATTTCTCTCTTACCGAAGGCGCGGGAGAAATCAGTCACTATTCTAAAATAAAGGCGCGATAGGATGGAAGAAACACAGAAGATCGAACAAAGTATTCTCAAAAAGTATAAAAAAGAAATCTGGAACCGCATGATCGGTGGAATCAAGGATTATCAGCTGATTTTGCCGGGCGATCGGATCGCCGTGTGTATTTCCGGCGGCAAGGACTCCATGCTTCTGGCCAAGTGTCTACAAATGCTGCAGCGCCATACGGAAATTCCCTTTGAACTGGAATTTTTGTCGATGGACCCCGGCTATAATGAATATAACCGGCAGCTGATCGCTCAAAATGCCGAGAAGCTGGGGATCCCCCTGACGATATTTTCCTCGCGTATTTTCGAGATCGTCAGCCATTCCGGCGGGAATCCCTGCTATTTGTGTGCCAGAATGCGGCGCGGCCATCTGTATGCCAAAGCGAAAGAGCTTGGCTGCAACAAAATTGCGCTGGCGCATCATTTTGACGACGTCATCGAAACCACAATGATGAGCATGCTTTACGGCGCGGAAATCCGCACCATGATGCCAAAGCTCCCCAGCACCAACTTTCCCGGCATGGAAATCATCCGCCCGCTGTATCTGGTGCGTGAGCGCGATGTGCTGGCCTGGAAGCGCTACAACTCACTCGAATTCGTGCGCTGCGGGTGTCCTTTGTCTGAAAACGCTCCCGTCTGCACAGAAAAAGAAAACAACGGCTCAAAGCGCGCGATGGTAAAAGAGCTGATCGCCCGCCTGCGCAAGGACAACCCCCAGGTAGACATCAATATTTTCCGCAGCATGCACAACGTAAACCTCGATACCGTTCTCGGCT
The DNA here is from genome assembly GCF_000577335.1 of Faecalispora jeddahensis. Classification (GTDB taxonomy): domain Bacteria; phylum Bacillota; class Clostridia; order Oscillospirales; family Acutalibacteraceae; genus Faecalispora; species Faecalispora jeddahensis. The sequence continues at coordinate 35,989 of NZ_CBYL010000012.1, forward strand.
ACCGCCAGGGCGGTCAAATTCATAGCTTTCTGGATCATTACGGCCAATCGGCCGGCGACATATCAATCGAAGATGACACAGCGCAAGAATAGAGAAAACTGCTGATCATTTTAAGAAAGAAGGATTTTTTTGAAATACATAAAATATTATGTCCTGCAATTGATCATGATTGCTACCCTGCTGGTGTTCGCTTTCGCTTTCGCTGAGTTTGCCATGGGCCGCGATACCTCTGTGGGGATGATTTCCCTGTATATTGCGCTGTCTGTCTTTTATTTGTTCTCTTATCTTTTCTTGAAGCATAAAATGCGCCAGGGTGGGAAAAGTGCCGAAGACATTTTTCACCTGCTGCAAACTGAAGAAATTTATAATATGCTGCATATCTTTAACGAGAAGGTCGGGGTCGCGTTCACCATTATTATGGCTCTTGGCAGTGTTGTGGTGTATTTTTTAAAGCATCCTGTTTGATTCGGCTAAAATTCCTTCTCCAGTCGTTGTTTCATATCGTATTGCAGGAGGGCTTTATTGATGAAAAAGCGTTATGTGATCGGTATCGCAGCTTTCTGTATATGCCTCTCCCTTTTCCTTGCAGGCTCTCATTTTATTTCCTGGGGCGTAATGAAAAGCAATCTGGAATCGGATGCCCGAAAATCGCAAAATATTGACGCCAGCTGGAAAGCAGTCTCCGCTACTTCAGATAAATTTTCTGCGGTTCTCTTTTATGACGAATCTCAGAGCCAAGGCAGCTATGCCCTATATGAAACGCACAATAGTCGATCTGTTGGCTATTTTTTTCGGGATGGAGGCAGCCTTGCAGATACAGATATAATAGAAGGGATACAGGGCTTTAGCTACGGAAAGGGCTTTGCCGTGTTGTCTATCAATCAAGTGAACGCTGTAAAGGTTGAAAGGGTATTTGAAAAGAGAACTCTCCCGACAGAAATCCATGAGGTAGAACCCGGCAAACCCTTTGCGGTCGTATTCTCATCCAATGAGAATGCAGATAATGGAACGGTTACTGTGTATGACGCGGAAGGACACAGTATTCCGTTTGATTCCTTCGTTGTCATAGAATGCTACTGACTGCACACTGTCAAGGATGATACAGCTATGCTGTATCATCCTTTTTTGTCCATTTGTCGATCTATACATATATGTTATAAAAGTCATAGTGGACATTCACAGATTTCTGCGTTATACTAACGACAAACACAAGCAAAAGGAGTGACCGATATGGGAACCATTCCCACCCTGGAGCAGGCGCAGGCTCTGCTGGAAGAGTATAATCAGGACGAATTTCATCTTCGCCACGCGAAAATTGTATCCGGCGTGATGGGCTATTTTGCGCAGGAATACGACCCGGAAAACGTGGATTTCTGGAAAGTGGTAGGCCTGCTTCACGATTTGGACTTTGAACAATACCCGGAGCAGCACTGTGTTAAATGTCAGGAGATCATGCGCGAGCGCGGGCTGGATGAACGGCTGATCCGCGCGGTGGCCAGCCATGGGCACCTGATCCGTGTGGATATTCCCCCGGAGCACATCATGGAGAAGATTCTGTATGCAACAGATGAGCTCACCGGTCTGATCGGCGCGGTGGCGATTATGCGGCCATCCAAAAGTGTTTCTGATCTGGAGTTGAAATCGGTCAAGAAGAAATTCAAATCCACCGGCTTTGCGGCAGGATGCTCCCGCGAGGTTATCTCAAGGGGCGCTGAAATGCTCGGCTGGTCTTTGGACGAGCTGATTGAACGCACGATCCTCGCAATGCGCAGCCTGATGGATACGCTGGATGTTTAAGTCACTTTCGATAGCCGCCCGGAATTCCGCCTTAATCTGCGGCGAAAGGTTATCATAAATTTACAGAATCAATAAAGCCCTGCCGATTGTTTCAAACAGCCTGTCCATTGAATAATTTCTTCAATAATCGTATAATAGTTCCAGGAATCCCCAAAATAACATGGAAACGGGCGTTTCTCTTGCACAGATCATGCGCCCCGGCAAAAGGAGCATTATCATGACAACATTTGAAGAACTTTACAACAGACTGGTCAAGGCTTCCGTACAGAATCATCTGGATGAGGAGTTGGAACAAGCCACGCAGGACGGATTTGACCCCCATCATTTGGATTGCCTGCTCAACCCGTCAAAATACGCGCCGGTGATCCGGATCGGCGACTGCGACTGCACTGATAAATCAAATACATCCTGCGCTGGAAAGTGCCTGTTTGATGCACTGTACCGCGATGAAAACGGAAATATCTCGATTAATAAGGATTTGTGCGTTGGCTGTTCCGAGTGCGTCAACAACTGTCATGCCAAAAAGCTGACGGAAAGCCGCGATATTCTTCCCGCACTGGCCGCCATTCAGCATGCGCAAACCCCTGTTTACGCAATGGTAGCACCGGCTTTTATCAACCAGTTCAGCAGCGATGTCACCCCCGGCAAGCTGCGCAGCGCCTTTAAGAAAATCGGATTCGACGGCATGGTTGAGGTGGCGCTGTTTGCGGACATCCTCACGCTGAAGGAAGCTTTGGAATTTGATAAAAACATTCAAAAAGAAGAGGATTATCAGCTGACCAGCTGCTGCTGTCCCATGTGGATTTCGATGATCCGCAAGGTGTACAAGCAATTGATCCCTCACGTGCCGGGTGCTGTTTCGCCCATGGTAGCCTGCGGACGTTCCATTAAAACCATGTACCCGGGCGCAATTACCATTTTTATTGGGCCATGCCTGGCCAAAAAAGCGGAGGCAAGGGAGCCTGATGTTTCGGATTCCACCGATTTTGTCCTGACGTTCCAGGAAATCAAAGACGTTTTCGACTTTGCCGGAATCGATTTGGCCTCTATGCCCGAAGATGAACGCGACCACTCTTCCCGCGCCGGCCGTATCTATGCCGGTACCGGCGGCGTCAGCGAGGCGGTACAGAGCACGGTAGCACGCCTGAACCCAGACCGTAAGATTTCCGTTCGTGCAGCGCATGCAGACGGCGTGCGTGCCTGCAAAGAGATGCTCAGCAGCGCTCTGGAGGGCAAGCTGACTGCTAACTTTATTGAAGGCATGGGTTGTGTCGGCGGCTGTGTTGGCGGGCCGAAGGCTCTGATTCCGAAAGAGGAAGGCCGAAAGAACGTATTTGAATACGGCAATACCGCTACCTACCCCACCCCCATCGATAATCCCTACGTTATAGAGCTTTTGCATCGCCTGGGATTCGATACCGTTGAGGATCTGCTCGAGAAGAGCGATATTTTTACCCGCCAATTCTAACCACAATAAAAACCTCCACAAATCCGGAGCCGGAAATGTGGAGGTTTTTTTCCGCCATCCGGCGGAATCGTTAGCATGTTTCAAAAGGAAAATTCATTCTATGATAAGCCTTACAGAAAGGCACTTATAATTTGTCTGCCAGCCTGCGGCCCGGTATTCCGGCCAACCGCAGGCAGCGAATGCAGTGTTTTCTTTACTGTTTTCAGTATAGTGGTAAGTTGTGTGAAAATTATGAACCGAATCGAAACAAATCAAAAACAAAGCTGCTTAAAATGAAGCTATATAGCTTGAAAAACAGCGAAGCCCATCGAACGGTGTCGATGGGCTTCGCTATATGGAGAAATTGCGTAGAGTCACCAGCAGCTCTCAAGCCAGAGGCAAAGTGAAAATGAAGTCCCCTATCTATGATTTCTTTTCCATGTGGAAGGCGCAGAGGAAGCCGACCGCGCCGAAAAATGCTCCAATCCACATAATGACGGAAAAGGAAGCTAAAAAGGTTTCCTGTACGGTAAAGCCTCCCCTTGAAAGCCTGGATTGGATATAGCCAAAAAGTGAGCCGCCGATGGTTGTGCCAAGAATCATACCGATATTCCGAAAGGTGGCAACCACTCCGGATGCAACGCCCTGATCTTTTTTCGGCGCAGCGCCCATAATGGCGGAATTGTTGGGTGCAGCGAAAACACCTGTGCCGAATCCGATGCAGACAAGTCCGAGAATCAGAAGCGCAAATGCCGCGGCAGAAGAAGTCTTCGCCATCATTCCAAACAGGATCAAACTGAACACGCAAAATCCCATCCCCGTCATGGAAAATACTCTGGAACCAAAACGGTCGGACATTGCTCCCACAATTGGGGAGCAGATCGTCATAATCACGGGGGTGATACTGAAAATGAATCCGGTGCGCATTGCGGAGCTATGCAGAACCACATCAAAGTAATACGGAATGAGGAACAGTACCAAATAGAAACAAAGGTAATTGAAAACCGCCCCCGCCGCACCGAAACCAAAATTGCGAATCCGGAACAGCCGAAGAGGAATCATCGGGAAGGGCGCCTCTCGCTCAACATGGAAAAAAAGCGCAAAAGCAGCGATCATCACGGCAAACAGAAGCGGCCGCATCAGATGGGAACGCGATATGGAGGAAGCGTTCATCAGCAGAGTCATCGCAATCATGGCAACCGCAAAGCAGGCCATGCCGCGAACATCGACCGCTCGGGCATTGACGTCTTTCCCGTCTTTGATCACAAGCAGGGTCAGAATCAGACCGGCAGCGCCAAACGGAACAGAAATAAAGAAAGTGAACTGCCAGCCGAACAGGCTTGCGATACTCCCGCCAATCAAAGGCCCGAGTGAAAGCCCAATGTAAGTCATCAATGCCTGAAACCCCAGTGCTTTTCCTCTCTCTTCAGAAGAAAACGTGGTGGTAATAATTGCGGGCCCGACAGACAGAAGAATAGACCCACCCAGAGCCAGCAAAGCTCTGCCCAAAAGCAGTGAGAAAAACGTGTCGGAGAAGCCGCATAAAATCGCCGCGCCGGTAAAAATCACAAATCCGAGCAAAAACAATTTCCGGCGCCCCATATGATCCGAAAGACGTCCGATGGGAATAAGCGCTACGGTCATGATCAGCAGGTAAATTAAAACAAGCCATTCCGACTGATTTGTCGTTGTGTTCAGTGAGCGCTCGATTGTCGGCAAAATCGTGCTGGTCAGGCTGGAGTTTAACGATGACAGAAATGTTGCAATACCGACGCAGACCAAAACAATCCATTTGCTTCTTTTCGCCTGCACAGGCTCCACTATAGCATCCATAAGGGCAAGCCTCTCTTATTTCAATCTTTTTCTTCATTATACCCATCTTTTATTTATATGTTAAATACGTAAGCGTGATATAATATATATTAATTTACATATTAATGGAGGCTGCAGTCATTGAACCAAATACAGCTTATTTATTTTAAAGCTATAGCGGAGGAAGGCGGCATCTCGAAAGCTGCGGAGCGAGTGCATGTCCCCCAACCCTATTTAAGCAGCCAGCTAAAGAACATAGAACATGAACTGGGCGTAACTCTCGCTATTCGCAATACCCGCAATTTTCAGCTTACGGATGCAGGAAAACGCTTTTATGATCGGGCGATTCAGATTCTTGAGCTGATGGACACAACGAAGAATGAATTGGAAACGTTTGAAACCGGATTGCAGGGCACATTGAAAATCGGAACGCTCGCAACCTCCGCTGCCGCCGTATTGTCTGAATCCGTGCGTAGGTTCCACGAGAAATACCCGCATGTGCGTTTTGAAATTCGGAATATGTCTACACAAAGCATTCAGGAATCCTTGAAAATCGGGCTGATTGAACTTGGATTTGTCAGAACACCGTTCAATACAAGCAACTTTGATTCATTCATCATGCCGGAACAGCCAATGGTCGCAGTACAAAGCATGGAGTTCCAAAGCAAGTGGGACATTGCAGACTTAAACGAGCTGTCTCAAAAGCCGCTGCTGGTGAATGTCAGATTGAAACAATCATCACGGAAGCGTTCCAGGCGGCAGGCTTTGAACCTAATATTTCGTGTCAAGCGGATGATACCCGTCTGCTTTTACTTTGGGCAAACGCCGGAATGGGAACTGCCATTATCCCCATGGACTGGATTGACATTGTTCCGAATCTTCACTTGCATCACCTTGTACTGAGTGCGGAAATTTTAAGAACCGCACCGGCGGCTATTTGGCTGAAACACCATACCTTATCTGCCGCCGCTCAGAATTTTTTAAAAATTTTCGAATCCTAATGCTGTCTTTTCAATTCGATCCGAATTTTTTTGAAAAAACCTCTTCTTGGGAACAAGAAAAGGGGGCGGACAGCTTCTGCTGTCCACCCCTTATGCTATATTATCTACTTATTTATTGCACTGGCCCATATACTGGAGCAGCAGCTCAAACAACTCTTTACAGTTCATTTGTCATTCTCCTTTATATTCCGCCGTAGAATTTCATCTGACTTGTTCCGATCTTACTTATTGCACTGACCCATGTACTGGAGCAGCAGCTCAAATAACTCTTTACAGTTCATTTGTCATTCTCCTTTATATTTCGTCGTAGAATTTCATCTGACTTGTTCCGATCTTACTTATTGCACTGGCCCATGTACTGGAGCAGCAATTCAAATAACTCTTTGCAGTTCATCTGTCATTCTCCTTTATATTCTGTCGTAGAATTTCATCTGACTTGTTTCGATCTTACTTATTGCACTGGCCCATGTACTGGAGCAGCAGCTCAAATAACTCTTTGCAGTTCATCTGTCATTCTCCTTTATATTCCGTCGTAGAATTTCATCTGACTTGTTTCGATCTTACTTATTGCACTGGCCCATATACTGGAGCAGCAGCTCAAATAACTCTTTGCAATTCATAATACAATTCTCCTTTATTCCCCATTGTTAAAAATGAATGATACACTTTTCCATTACTTGCTGCACTTATTCATATACTGGAGCAGCAGCTGAATCAATTCCTGGCAGTTCATCATCCACATCCTCCTTTTACCCGAGTTCATTCAAAGTTTTGAATCGGTTTTTTGAATGTGGCTAAAGTGTAACACTTCTGTAACCTCTTTTCAAATGCAATTTTTAACATGGAAAACAAGTAAAAATTTGTTACTTCATGTCGTCAGATCTTTTAAAGTCATCCCCGGTGAGTCCCTCACGAGCCAGCATGACCTCCAGAACAGAAATATCGGACGAGATGTCCATTGTGGCATCCCCAAACAAACTATCCAGAAGATTTTCAAACGCAGTATTAATTGTATCCAGGCTTTCGCGAATCTGCTTTTTGGCAGAAGTGATATTCTCCCCCTGTACCGACTGACTGTCAAAATGGCAGTAGGAATGAATCAGCTTTAAAGTAGTCGGCAGATAATACTCATTAAATTTTCGGATCTGAGATCCCTTTTCGGGATGCTCTTCCACATAATTCAGTATTTTTTCCGTGACGCTCTCTAAACGGGATATTTTCAGAAGCACTACTTCATCCGTAATAAAGTTCTTGGCCTGACTGATCTGATTCAGCAGATCGCGTCCCTTAGAAGGCGCCGTGCTTTCTTCCGGCTCCTTTTTCTGGGCACTCCGGCGTTCCCGCTCTTCCATAGACTGCTGCGCCTGAAGATATTGCTGGTATGTTTCTTCCCCCAGCATCAGGCAGGTTTTCTGATCATCCAAATACCCGTCGGGCAGCATGTTGGAACGGATCATTTTTTCCAGATCCTTTACAACAAACGTCGGGGATTTTCTCACCAGTCTGGCAAGCTGATCAACAGAGCAGAAATTCGCAGCGCCAACACCGTTCAGATAACGAGCAATGCGGTTTAACCTGCCGCGTATCCGACAGCCCTGTGTAATCATCCACGCAGAAAGCCCGCTAAAGGGTACTGTTACGGAAGCCAGCGTCAAAAGTACATCCGCCGCCGACAGCGTTGCCGCCGCAACGACCAGGGCAATCAGCAGGCTGGCAGAAACCACGCCGAAAATCCCCCCAAATATCAAAAGCAAAATACTGGAAACCTGCTTCCATGGAAAGCGGGAATCCGAATATCGCAGAGGGCGAACCTCCGCCTGAACGGAGGGATCGGGAGAAATCGGCGACCGGGGAGGTCTGCGCCGGTTCTTTCTGCTCTGACGGCGGGAATTCCCATCCCCTACCGCATCACGGAAGGTCTCCTTTACCTCTTGTTTTAAATCGCGAAATTCTTCTGAATGAACCACACCACGCACACTATTGCTGATTTCTCTACCCAGCATCGAAAAAAATCTCTCAAACATCTTAGATTCCTCACTATGTAGTTCTTAAAATCTATTGGTTTTATTATACCTGAATCCAATTCAAATGACAACTAAGCATCCCCGACGCTTTTTACCAATTTTCTTAATTTTCATTATAAATCCGCCATATTTCTCCCTACAATCTTTTTCAAAAAAACTAAAAATAAATTAAAAAAAGATATTGACAGATTGAATAAAACCAGATATAATTACTATCGTTGTCCCGGCAAATTGTTCCGTGTGATTACACGGCTCGGTAGTTCAGTTGGTTAGAACGCTAGCCTGTCACGCTAGAGGTCGACGGTTCGAACCCGTTCCGAGTCGCCAGTTTGCTGCTATGGCTCAGTTGGCAGAGCACGTCCTTGGTAAGGACGAGGTCACGCGTTCGAATCGCGTTAGCAGCTCCATTAAAAACCGCTTAGTTTTAAAACTAAGCGGTTTTTTTGTCGTTTATTTTTATTTTCAAAATAGTAATTTCAAAGCGTGTTGAACATTGGAAAAGATCAAAATTCTGATACTATTTAAATGGACACGCCCTTATTTACGGCTTCTTAAAGCTTCGGCCTAGACCAAACTATCGGTCTTTTTCGGGCTTATATAAACCGTTTCCACTCTTTCATTCGTTCGAATCAGTAGAAATACGACCAGTATGATAGCTGCTGACCGATACGGAAAGAACAACAAGTGTAAATAAAATAAATACAGCCATAATATGAAAAGAAGATTTTATGGTTGCTGCGCGACGATCAGGCACCAAAGGACTGCATCGAAATTTAAGATCAGGAGCTAAAACAATGGGTTTACAAAAACGGTTACTATCACTTGGTATGATTGGGGTTATTTCTTTTTTCTTGAGTGATGTTCTTGGCTGCATTCTTGTACAGGGATATAATCCGATAACATCCTATATTAGTGTGTTATCTGCGGACGGCACACCCTATTCCGGTGTAATGCGAACCTTTATTATGATATATCAAGTTTGTTTTCTGTTATTTTCGATTACACTCTGCATCAAATCTTTTAAAGAATACTGCCCATACACACGTGTAGGTTCTATTTTACTTTTTGGTGTTGCTTGTTTATCCGTTTTTACATTTGGCGTTTTCCCGATGACGGTAGAATCTGCGATCAATCCGCAAAATATGATTCACCTTATTTTAGCGATAGCCATTATTACCTTACCGATCTTGGCTTTATTTTTGCTCTCACTTGGATTTAGGAAAGATCAAAGAAGCATTCTGGCGAGAGCATCTTTCATTGCGGCCATCCTGATTTTATTTTTCGATTTATCGCATCTATTCGCTATCAAGAATGGATGGGACATCTTAGGCCTTTTACAAAGGCTCAGCGTATATTCCTTTCACGCCTTTACTTTCTTTCTCTCTTGGATTTACGTAAGAAAAACAAGGAGAACAGTACATTAAAACTATATACCTCAAAAGCAGAAACGATCCCCCGCAATCGGAACACTCCGGCTGCGGGGGATCGTTGTTTTGGCATAAAAAAGCGGGGACAGGACGTTTGTATACCATCCCATCCCCCTGTCTACGGAGTTGCAGTCTCCATAAACAACGGCTAAGTCGCACTATGTAAATGATACAGCAATTTCCATATTTTGTAAATATCTGTTTTTATTTTCTCCCGTCTCCTGTCCGTCTACACGATCTTCCTCAGAAATATAGGCTGCGACAGCATACAGCGGCATGGTTTCTCTGCAGCGCTCTCATTCATGGCCAAAAGATGAACGCGCTTTTAATCTTTCCCCTCTACAAACCAGCGGTCATTCTCCAACCAGATATACCGTTCCTGCCCTTTCATCCGACATAAATAGCGAATCCCTGTACCACCGGCCCGCAGGGAGGCCGCCCGCTGCACATCCAACACTTTGTCAATTTCAAAAAGCTCGCCAGCAGACCAACGGACAGCCAAAGGAATAATATGGCCGTCTTCGGTATACCGTACAATCATATCAATATAACGTTTCATTCTTGCTTCCTTTAAAATATCGGGCCATACAACATAATATGGTCATGCTTGGGGTCAAATCCAGAGAGCTCCGGGTCCTGAAGCAATACTGCCGGCTGCACGGCGTTGGTGCCAAAACGCCTTTTCAGGCTGTCCACAGCAGTCTCCAGCTGTTCCCGGCGCAGCTGCTCCTGTCCTGCGCCAAACAAATCCATCTGCAGAGGAGTCGAATCACTGACCAAATCGGAGATACTGATGCCAAGGCTGCGAACGGGCCGCTGCCAGTGATAGTGCTGCATAAACAGCTCCATGCCTGCCTGTGCGATCTCGGCAGCACTGTTGGTGTAATGGCTCAGAGCATGCTGCCGCCCGAAAGTTTCAAGCTGATTATCTCGAACACTGATGCTGATGGTACGCCCCTTACAGCCATGCTCGCGCAGTCGGCGAGCGACGCTGTCTGCCAAAACATACAGGATAATTTTCGCATCCTCATTATCCACAAGGTCGCGAGGCGTGGTGGTGCTGTTGCCGATGCTTTTCGCCTCTTCCCGATCTTCGTAGCGGGCAACCGGCGTATTGTCAAAGCCGTTTGCATAAGCATACAGCACACTCCCCCATTTGCCAAACCAGCTTTTCAGCGTCTTTTCCGGAGTGTCGGCCAAATCCCCTATAGTATGCTTACAGTAAGACTGCAGCTTGCGCTGGGTGACTCTGCCGACATACAGCAAGGCGCCGACCGGCAACGGCCAGACCATCTCTTTGAAATTTCCCCGATGGATTTCTGTAACTGCGTCCGGTTTTTTGTAATCCGACCCCAGCTTCGCAAAAATTTTATTGTAAGATACGCCAATGCTCACGGTGATCCCCAGCTCCTGCCTGATCCGCAGGCGGATTTCCTGCGCGAGCTGTACGCCGTTCGCGCCTTCGGCGGTGACATCGAGCCAGCATTCATCCAGGCCAAACGGTTCCACCCGGTCCGTGTATTCCAGATAAATCTGATGGCAAAGCCGCGAGAATTGCTTGTAGAGCTCAAAGCGCGGCGGAACAACCATCAGATCGGGACACTTTTGCCGGGCCTGCCAGAGGGCCTCGCCTGTTTTAACGCCGTATTTCTTCGCCTGCTCGTTTTTGGCAAGAATAACACCGTGGCGCTGCTCCACATCGCCGCCCACGGCTGCCGGCCGGCCCCTCATTTCAGGCCGGTACAGACTTTCAACACTTGCATAAAAGCTGTTGCAGTCCGAATGTAATATGATTCGATCCACATTTCCACCACCAAACACACGTTCTATTCCTCTGATCATTCTAATACAGAACATGTGTTCTGGCAAGAGGAAAATAAAAACAAAATTCCGCAGTCCGTATAGACTGCGGGATTTTGAATGAAACCGAAATACAGGTAAAACAGCCCGCGTTTCACTTTACTGCATGAAAGAGAAAATCGAAAGCGTTTTTCAAAGCGGAAAACCGCTCCCGTAACAGCAATCCTCCCGGCAAAAATGCAGCCAGGAGGATTTTTTATTTTCCTCTAAAAAACAATGGGGAATCTATCTTTTCAGATCACGACTGATTCGCTGCTTCCTCTGCTGCGGTTTGGGTTTCTTCATCCGCATCAGCGACTACAGTTCTTACCGGCTTGATAACGGCGTAAATCTCGCCCTCCGGGGCAATCAGACGTACTCCGACAGGAAGATGGAAATCCGCGGCCGTAATGGCTTCTCCGGCCTTTTTACCGGAGACCTCAGTCACAATTTCGTCCGGGATCAGCGTCGCCTTTCCTTCCACTTCAACTTCAGAATGATATACCTGCAATTGCAGCAAATCGTGTTCCAATTCGCCATGGCCATGGAATACAATGGGAAGCTGCATCTTCACGTCCTGATCTTCCGAGATCATCTGGACAGACACATGAACCGCATTCCCATCCACAGGATGCCGCTGAACCTCTTTTAAAAATCCAAATTTCTTTTCGCCGCCCAGCATAACCCACAATTTTGCGCTGGTACCATGGCGTGCGATCACTTTGTTCAGACCACCGCTTTCAAACTGCACAGGAGTGGATGCGGTACCAGGCCCATTGAGAACCCCCGGAATAAAGCCTTCTCTTCTCACTTTTTTCGGCTTGTCTTTTCTGATCACTGCTTTTAAAGCAATCTCTTCCATCGTAAAAACACTCCTTTTCTTATAGTGACATTGTTCGTTACCTCGATTTTATACCTATCCCACAAAATGTCAAACGCAGGTTCCCGTAATAAAGCTGTGAGAATCGGACGAATCGCTCTCTTGGCCCGTATCAGGCGGCAAAGGCGGCGATTCTGATCCGATTTTCCCCGAATCTCAGGCAGAATCGCATCTGCCCTGCTCTTTCCTCCTTATTCGTCCTTATATTCTGTGAATTGGAGCTGCCGGGGGTGTTTTCTCAGAGAAAACTCACTGAATTCTAATTAAATAATATCCAGCCTACACCGATATGATTTATAGAAGAGTATTTACTTTATTTCAATACAAAGGACAGTGATCAGTCATGAGCATTTCTGCAATTTCAGGCACAAGCAGCTATACCACTACGGCCAGCAGCAACCAAAGTGAAATCAACAAGCTGCGCGCACAGGAAAAACAACTCCAGCAGGAACTGACCCAGCTGCAAAGCGACGTTTCAGGAGACGATTCCGAACAGGTTCAGCTACAGATTTCAACCGTGCAGCAGCAGATTACTCAGATTCAGCAGCAGATACAGCAGCTGCAGAACCAGTCGGCCAAACAGTCACAGGACAAGCAGCAAACCACGCAGGCGAAATTCAACGTAGGAGACACCGCAAGCTTTCCGGATGACCATCTGATCGACATTACCGTATGATCAAATAAAAGCCTTCTCTCCCATCCAGGGCGAGGGGGCTTTTATTTTGTGTATGGAGCTGTTTGCACTCGGTTCTGTAAATGAATAATGGCAAAAAGAAAGGCAGGCACCCGATTGATGCCTGCTTTTTATGGAGAGTAGTCTTATGAGTGAACAGTGTATTACAGCAGCGTTTGAAAAATCTTTTCGGAGGGGCGGGCAATCACCGTGGTGGAAAGCAGAAGCTCTGTTTCCGCAGTCGCCGCCGCAACCGCAGTTTTCACAGCCCCCACATCGCCCGTAAGAAGAACGACGCCCTTTCCCCCAATCGCATAGCCTATTTTCACTTCCATCAGCGTGATATCCGCGGCCTTTGCGGCAATATCCGCCGCGCGGATACCGGACGCTACCGAGTAAAATTCCATCACGCCAATCGCCCGAATCGCTTCTACCGGGTTTGTCAGGCCGATGGCAGGAATCAGCTGGGAATGAATGTTGGGAATCAGCAGGCTGTCTACATAGTATTCCCCCGCAACCTGAATTCCCCTTTCCATAGAAGTCTCAACATCGCTGGTGCTGCCGCCGATAATCACAAAGTATTTGCCAGGACAGACTGTGGAGGCCTTCACCAATTGCGCATTGGTCACCTTGACCATCTGATCGCTGACATCTATTCCGCGGGCAATGCTGGAAAGCTCAATTGCTCCAATTGCTTCTCTCATTGTCCTCAAGCCTCCCTATCGCGGCGGATCGATGCGCCGTCCTCATTGATTTCTGTGATGATCCCGCTGATGCTGGCATGAATATTCGCGGAGAGCCCCTGTGCAGCCGACGCCAGCAAATCACCCTTTTGCACCGTTTCCCCGGCCTGCACAGCCGGGACGGCGGGCTTTCCGATGTGCTGCCGGAACGAAATCCATACCTGCTCCGGGAAAAGCTCGGTGCAGTCATCCCCGGCATGCTGATGATAATACTCCGAAAGCCCCAGACGGGCCACCAGACGGTCGGTCGGCACCTTGCCGTACAAAGACCCTTCCCTTGCCTTTGGAGAAAGATTTCGCGGCACCTGAATGCCTTTCTCGCGCAGCCTGCCCTTCAGGTAAGCATTCACCTTGCGGGGCGACAGCCCCATGGGACAGGAGAACATTTCACACACGCCGCAGTCGCAGCAATTTACGGCCTGCCCAAATGCCTTTTCGTACTCGTCGTTGTCGGAAATCAGCTCCTCCCGGAACAGATTCCGCATCATCAGATGCGGCTGGATCTGATGCCCGATCAAATACCGCGGACACAGGCTGGTACACATCCGGCACTGAACGCAGGCGCTTTTGGCCTGTGTTTTAATCCGACCAAGCGGCAGCGCTGCCCGGCGCGCCAAATAATGTTCGTTTGACAGAACAATCAGGTTCCCTGTTGTTTTCGTTACCGCCAGACGATCGATTTCGGCAGGGTCGGTTACGACGCGCCCCATCATGGGGCCGCCGACGATCACAATATAATTTTGAAGGCGCGGGCGGGCACTGCTGATACACTCCCGCAGAGGCGTACCGAGCGGAACCCTGCGCATCACCGGGCGCTCCACCTCGCCGACGACGGACAGATATTTTTCCGTTACGGGGATTCCCTGCAGGGCGTCGTGAATATTCAGCAGAGTTCCCACGTTGTCTACCACAGCTCCCACATCGAGCGGGATTCCGCGTTCGGGAACCGAGGTGCCGCAGACCTGCTGAATCAGCACCTGCTCATCCCCGGCCGGATAAAAGGACGGCATCTCGAATAGTTCGATCTGCGCGCCGGAGGCCGTGATGGCCTGCCGCAGCATGGCGGACTCTTTGACATATTTCTTTTTCAGAGCGATCACGGCTCTCTTGGCGCCGACGTGGGCCGCCACCGCACCGACCGCCTGAACGATCTGATCCGGGAAGGTACGCATCAAATACTTATCCGTTTCGATCAGCGGCTCGCATTCCGCGCCGTTCACCACAAAGCACTCCGCCTTGGCGGAAAGCTTTACATGCGTGGGGAACCCGGCTCCGCCGGCCCCTACCACACCCGCGGCCTTTACCGCTTCGATCAAATCCATACGATCACCATCCTGCCTCATTGATACCGATCTTCCGTTAAAACCGTGTATCAAAACTGGTTGTCTCTCCCCGCTTTCAACGAGAGAGGACAACTGTTTCTTACTTTGAATCAGTCATTTCTACTACAGCACATTGGTGTTGATTTCTTTATCGTCTATGATGCCGACGACGGTTGCGTCCACCGGAACATCAGGGCGCCCGACTGCGGTCCGGGCGGAGCTCCCGCTGACGATCAGTACCGTCTCACCGATTCCCGCGCCGATGCTGTCTACCGCAACGATCGGGGTTCCCGGCTTTCCTCCCTCCAGCAGATCAAGAGGGCAAACAACCAGAAATTTGAGTCCCCTCAGGCTTTCTTCCTTCCGGGTTGACCAGATATTTCCAATCACCTTTCCTACCAGCATAAAAAGCTCCTCCCGCTCCCGTTGAGGGGTTATTTTTCAATACAGTTCATGGCAATCCCCGCCGGTGTGACCAGAAATGGATTTTCCGGTTTATAGGTGGGGATTCCGGTTTCCTTTTCAAAGACCGATTCCACCCCGGCCAGACAGCAGGTTCCGCCGCACAGATAAATCGCGCTGACGGTTTCTTTGCTGACGTATTTTTTCACAATGGCCGCCATCTTCTCGATCACTGCCTTAACGACGGGGAAAATCTCCGCGTGGCGCGAGGAATCGAGCTTGATGGCCTCCGCTTCGGCAATCGGGATCTGATAGCTGCCCGCCAGGACCAGCGTCAGGTGCGTGCCGCCTGTCGGCTCGTCTTCGATCTGAACCACCTTGCCGTCCTTTAAAACGGCAAGGCCCGTGGTGCCGCCGCCGATGTCTACCACGACTCCGTCGGAAACACGGTAAATGGTGTTGGCAGCGGTCGGCTCGTCGAGAACATTAATCACCTGCATTCCCGCGCTTTCCGCCACATAGGTGTGCGTTTTCAGGCTGCTGTCGGTTCCGGCCGGCATGGCGATGGCGCATCGCTCCAAAGGCTGGCCCAGGCGGGCCTCCAGCTTCTCTTTCAGCTCGCGCACAATGCGGCAGGCCCCAACGTAATCCACGACCACGCCGTCGCGCAGGACACTCGCCGCCCGCTTTTCGCAGGCGATCGGGCGATCCTCGGCGTCCAGTACGACAAGTACGATATAAGCGGTACCCAAATCGAGCCCCACCTTCAGTTTGCCGGGGCACGGCTCAAAGGTTTCCTTTTCAGAGCGCTCAACCTGCGCAATATATTCATTGATTCGTTCCAGTTCCAGCAATGCGGGCAGCCTCCGTTTCCGTTGATTTTTCCCGCTCAGCGGATGTGCAGCGCATCAGACATGACGCAGCGGCGCTTTCTGCAGAAAGAACGGGCAGTCGTCAGGCCTTCTCCGGTCGGGCCCGCAATCGTAAAAGTAGTGCAGCCTTCCCCGCCCACACCGATTCCGGCATAGGACGGCGCATTCTTGACGAAGATCGTTGTCTGCAGCAGCTTTGCCATCTTCGTCAGCTTGTCGACGTTCTTCGAGTGCATCATGGCGGTATGGCGGTTGCCGCGCTCGGCCACCAGCGCAATCTCAATGGCCTCATCCACATTCTCGGCCCGAACGATCGGCAGGATCGGCATCATTAGCTCTTCCATCACAAACGGATGATCCTTCTGCGTTTCCATCAGGATCACGCGCGCGTTTTCTCCGCCGCTGATCCCCAGCTTATTCAGAATATAAGGAGCGCTTTTCCCGACAAACTCCACCTTGGGGCCGCCCTTTTCATTGGTGACCAGCTGAAGCAGGCGGCTGATAGCGCTTTCCTCTTTCAGCTCGAACGCACCGACGCGCTTCATATGCCAGATCAGGCAGTCTGCGATGGTATCGACCGCGATGACCTCTTTTTCCGCGATACAGGGCAGGTTGTTGTCGAAGCTGCAGCCGTCGACGATGTCTTTGGCCGCTTTCTCAATGTCCGCCGTTTCGTCCACGACGACAGGGGGATTGCCCGCGCCCGCGCCGATGGCCTTTTTGCCGGTCGACATGACCATTTTAACGATTCCAGGGCCGCCTGTGGCGACCAGCACCCGAATCTTAGGATGCTTGATCATCAGATTGGTGTTCTCAACGGAGGGCTCGCGCACCGTTACGATCAGGTTTGCGGGAGCCCCCGCCTTTTCCAGCGCCTGATTCAGCGCCGTTACCAGCACATGGGTCACGTTCTTCGCTCTGGGATGAGGACTGAACACGACAGTATTTCCGCCCGCCAGCATCGCAATGGAATTGCAGATGATGGTTTCGGTCGGGTTCGTCGCGGGAGTGACCGCGCCGATGACACCGAAGGGGCAGTATTCCACCAGAGTCAGGCCGCGGTCGCCGGTCATCGCCTCAGTGACAAGGTCTTCGGTGCCGGGGGATTTCTCCGCCGCCAAACGGTTTTTGATCAGCTTATGTTCATAGTTGCCCATGCCGGTTTCTTCGACTGCCATGCGCGAAATTTTCTGGAGCATCTCCGGCTCCAGCACCGTCTGGCGGATCACATCGACATATTTCTGGCGATCCTCCATGGTAGAAAACAGGTATTTTCTCTGAGCCGCTTCGCTGGCCTGTACCGCGTCATCCATGGAATCGAAAATCCCGTAGCTGTCGCCGCAGGTTTCGTTTTCCTCACACGCCGCAGCGCTCCCGCTTTTCATTTCTTCCATCACCAGGCGGGCGACCTGCTCGATCAATTTATCATCTAATTTCATAGCTGTCAGCTCCTTATCGTAAACTCACTCTAAAATCGGTTCATCAAAAAGTGGGCATTGATCTCTTCCTTTTCGACAGGGAGATCAAACTGTTTTAAAACAAACACACTTTTCAAGTGAATCGATACTACTTTCAAATTCAGCGGCATTTGCGGATCAGGACATAATCGTTGTTTTTCAGCCCGCATGCATTTGCCTCATCGGTATCCACATGGATTTCCAGCGCAGATTTCTCTGAAACGCGAACCAGCACGTTCCCAAGCACACAGCGCCTCTCGCCGCAGGTTTCCACCTCGACGATCTCTTTGTCGCAAATTCCCATACGCTTCGCAATCTCTGGCGTAGCATGAATATGACGCAGCGCCACAATGGCGCCGCAGGGCAGTTCCAGCGTTCCCAGCGGGCCGCAGAGCTGCAGGCCGGGCGTGTTTTCCAGCTGACCCGATTCGCGGATGGGCGCCTTGACCCCCAGCCGGAAGCTGTCGGAAAGGGAAATCTCCACCTGACTCTTGGGACGCACCGGCCCCAGAATACGAACGTTCTCAAAGCTGCCCTTCGGCCCGATGATCGTGACTGTTTCTTTGGCTGCGAATTGACCGGGCTGCCCCAGCTCCTTGATAGAAGTCAGCTGATACCCGGGGCCGAACAGCGTCTCCAGATCCGCCTGGCTCAAATGCACATGCCGGTTCGATACCCCCACCGGCACTATATTGTTCTGCATTTCGCGCAGCCGCTCCAAAACAAGCTTTGCAATGGTTTCCACCGTTTGATCTGTGTGCTTCAACCCTTGCACACCTCCCTGCTTTCAATTCCGGCCCGCCGCAAAGGTGCGGTCGGGCCGGTCATTCCCTGCCGCAGCTTACGGCAGTATTTTTTCTGTGTCTGAATGGGGCCGGGGAATCACATGGCGGGAAACGACCTCTCCCACTGCGTCTGCCGCCGCTACGCCGGCGTCTACCGACGCTTTGACCGCGCCGACATCCCCGCGCACCATAACCGTTACCAGGCCGGAGCCGATTTTCTCGTAGCCGATTAGAACGACATTTGCCGCTTTCACCATGGCATCTGCCGCTTCAATCGCGCCGACGAGTCCTTTTGTCTCGATCATGCCCAATGCTTCGTTTGACATATTGCATTCCTCCTGTTTCAAAAATAAAGTGGTCTATCTAAGCCCGGCAAAATCCGGTTTACGCAAACAATCCGTTTACGAGGAACATGCTGAGCATAATGGTAAAGGCCGGCGGGTCAATATGGGTATCGCAGTGGCTGTTAAAGGTTTTGGCCAGCGTGTCGCCCAGAACCGTGCAGAAAATCGCCACCAGAACGCCGATCCATACATTCCCCGTCATCACAGCCGCCGAAGCCGCCGGTAAGGTGATGTGGTGAGAAGCCGGGGCGGCAAAGCCCGTCTGAACAAAAATCAGGCTGACCGCACTCAGGCCGAAGCAGGCGATCGGGAACATTGCCATCGCCTCTTTCGAAGCGCCCGAGGACAAGAGAGAAACCGCCACGCCGCTGACCGCAGCGCCGATGCCGAGCCCCAGCAGGATATTATATACCAGCGGGCTGCCCGTCGGCACCCATGCCCTCTTTTCGGTTCCCTCATATTTGCCGAACAGACCGGTGGTGCCAAACACCAGACGTGTAATAATTGCGAGCGTGATCACCGTAATGGCGGGCAGATCCGTTCTCAGGTGAAGAATATCACCGTAGAAGAACTTGATGAGATAGCCCATCACACCAAACATTCCACCCACGCAAATCACGGCGGAACTGCCTGTGCCGTTCAGGGAATACAGGATATCCGCGCCATTGGGAATCAGCTTTTTCTTGCCCGCAAAGGCTGCCGCAGCAACACCGCCGGCAAAAGCGATATGCGGCCCCAGCATGGAACCGAACGTGATACTGCCGATCGAAAGCTCGGCAATCCCCGCCATCCCCATCAGGCCACCTACGACCGCAAATACGCCTGTTAAAATAAATACCGGCAGCGCTCCCAGCATTGCGCCCAAAACTCCTCCGCCAAAGGCCGCGACCAGCGCGAATAAATCCATACCTCTCAACCTTTCCTGATTAAATTAAATAAATATGTTACTGATACAAGTCACCGCTTTTTTTCTTAAAGATTCTGTCCGATCTGTTTTCTCCCACTGAAAGCCCTGATCCTCCCGGCCAAAATGACCATAAGCCGCAGTTTTTAAAAATTGAGGCCGGCGCAGCTGGAGCTGCTCGAGAATGTGCGAAACGGAAAAAGAAAATTCCTCTTTGACGATCCGGTTCAGGTCATTCAAGGGAATGCGTTGTGTACCAAAGGGATTTACCGTAACCGCCTCGGGCTCCGGCAGGCCGATGGCGTAAGCAAGAGAAACCTCGCAGCGCCCCGCCAGGCCCGCGGCCACAATGTTTTTTGCCGCATACCGGGCCATGTAAGCCGCAGACCGGTCTACCTTTGTCGGGTCTTTTCCCGAAAAGGCTCCTCCCCCATGGCGGCCCATACCGCCGTACGTATCCACCATGATTTTTCTGCCGGTCAGGCCGACATCGGCCGCCGGACCGCCCGTAACAAAGCGCCCCGTAGGGTTAATATGTATTTTCGTGTGATAGCTGATGAGCCCGGAATCGACCACGGAATGGATCACTTCGTTTAAAATCGCGTCCCGCAGGTAATCATACTCGATTCCGTCATCGTGCTGTGCCGAAACAATGATACTGGTAATTTCAAGCGGCTTTCCCTCGGGAGAATACCGCATGGTCACCTGTGTTTTTCCATCCGGATACAGCCAGGGCAAAAGCTCCTGATGCCGTACATCCGCCAGCCGCTTTGCCAGTTTATGAGCGAGCTCTGCCGTGAGCGGCATGTAACTGCGCGTTTCATTGCACGCATAGCCATACATGATCCCCTGGTCCCCGGCGCCAAGGCTCGTGCTGGTGCCGACCGGCTGATTTTCTCCATCCACCCCTCTGGCGATATCCGCAGACTGGGCGTTCAGATTCGTCAAAACCATACAGGTGCGGTAATCCATGCCCTTTTTCTCATCGGTATACCCAACGCTCTGCAGAATCCTGCGGGCCACGTCCTCCACATCGACCTTCTCGCTGGAGGTCACCTCGCCGGCGATCATGACCACCCCGGGTGATACCATGGTTTCCACCGCGACCCGGGCATTGGGGTCCTTCGTCAGGTAGGCATCCAGAATTCCGTCGGAAATCTGGTCGCACACCTTATCGGGATGCCCCTCCGTCACCGATTCTGAAGTTACCAAATAATCGCACATCACTGTCACCTGTCCCTTGCACCGCTACCGTTCGGAGGATGCTCCGACGGCTTTTTTATATTGATAGACGGTTATGTTCTCGTACTTTTTGAAAACCTTGCTGAAATAGCCGCTTTCATTGTAGCCCAGGCGGAACGCAACATCTGCGATGCTCAGGTCCGTAGACTGGAAATATTCCTTTGCGAGCATCAGCTTTCTCAAATGCAGATATTCCATGACACTGACATTCAGGCAGTTCTTGAAGATGCGGCTAAGATACCCCTGGCTGACCGCACAGTTTTCGATGATCTGCGTCAGGCCGATCTCCTCCTGAATGTGCGCATTGATGTAAGAGAATACATTCTGCAGCAGCTCGTATTTGCGGATGCTGGTCTGCTGAAAAATGTAGTCCAGAACGCGGAACAGCCAAATCTCCATCCCGGCGGGAGAAGCGAGATACGCCTCACTGAGCGGGAACATTTCCGCGCAATCAACCGGCCGGGCAGAAACACGGCCCAGATGATTGAAAATGTTTTGTCCCAGCTGCTCCGCAGCCGTTTTGATCTGCCCGCGGTTTGTACCGCAGCTTCGGTACAGCTCCTGAACGATTTCGGGAACCTGGTAATACATCTGCTTAAAGTCCTTTTCCTTTAGAACCTTTAAGGTCATATTCCAGTACAGCTGCTCCGGCTGGCTGTTTCGGCTGTGCTTTTCCAGCAATGTCCGGATCATGTCGCAGGAAACAGGCTTTGAAATGTATTCCTTTACCTTGGCGCGCAGCGCTTCAATGGCAAAATCAAAATGATTGTACGAAGACAATATGTAGATCGTGATTTCGGGATTGTTGGCATAGATTCGTTTGCTCGCCTCAATTCCGGACATTCCGGGCATCATGATGTCCATAAACACAATATCCGGCTTTTCCTTTCGGCACAGCTCCACCGCATCTTCCCCATTGCTGACGGAAAACGCGACCTCAAATCCGGGCACTTTTTCGATCATGATCTGCAAAGCGTCCCGCATTAGCTGTTCGTCATCTGCAATCAATATCTTATACATGATCAATTAGCCTTTTCATCAAAGTTTTTTGGGTAGCGTACGGTACTGGTGGTTCCAACGCCATCCACGCTTTTGATTACAGCATCATATCCGGCACCAAAGGAATTGACCAGCCTTTGCCGGGAAAACGCGATACTGGCCTCGATTGCGCCGCCTTCATAAGAGCCCTTATATTGCTTAAACAGCTGGGCGATCTTCTTGTCGCTGAAGCCCGGGCCGTCGTCTTCCATCTGGAATACGACGTCATCCCCCTGATACTGTGCGGCGATCCGCAGCGTGCCGTGCTCTTTCTTTTGCCCAATTCCGTAGAAAACGGCTCTCTCTACAAACGGGAGCAAAATCCTGCTCGGAATCTTCTGCATATTCAGTTCGTCTGAAATATCGAGCACATATTGCAGTTGGTCGCCCATCCGCTCTTTCTGGATTTTCAGGTAGCGCTCCAGATTCTCAATTTCATCCGATACGAAAACGTTATCCCTTGTTTCAGAAAAATTAAACTTCATGAACTCTGCAAACAAATTGATCGCACGGTTGGTACGGGGAGCGTCCTCCACCACGGAAAGATTGGAGATCGCGTTCAGACTCTTGAACAGAAAATAGGGATTCATCTGTGTTTTCAGTGCGGCCAGCTCGGCCTCCATCTCTTTTTTCTGTTCATTGAGCACTTCCAGCTCTTTACCCAGATTTTCCTTCTGAACCAGGCGGGACAATTCCTTTTCTGCAAGCTGGTTGACGATCAAAGAAACCAGATTGGCAATATGAAAGAACTTTTCATAGGGATAGACGGCAATCGACTCAAACAGCTGGTTCATTTCCGGGTCTTCTCTGTGATTGCGGTCATGGTGCAGAACATTTTCCAGCCGGCAAATATCCGTCGGGGCATCCCCACAGCGGATCTGTCCGCCGATAAAGCCCCCGAGATAATGTCCCCGGACGATGATCGGAATCGCAATTTCGATCAGCCCGCACGGACAAAAATAAACGTAGGTTTTTTGGGTCACCGCTGCCTGAATCGCACCAAACGCGTCGGACGACATACAGATTCGCTTGGCGTTTTCATCTTTGCGAACCTGTTGACAGAAGGGAGTAAAAGAAGTCATTTCGGTAATCGGTTCGCCCCGGTAATCAACTGTTACAAAGGCAAGGCCGGTTGCCTTCGCTATTTTATCCTGGATATTCTCCAGAACCTTGATGCCAAAGAGACGCGCGATGCTGAAATTGTTGATGGAGCCATCTTCTTCAGAAATCGCATGGAAGCCGGAATGAAGATCAGATTCAAATAATTTTTCCATACTTAACATCCCTTTCCTTGTTCAAGAATGATTACAATAAAGCATTTATCCCTATTATAATGGATTCTTGTCTGCAAAGGAAAGACTAATAAATCGAATTTAATATTTTCACCACGTCTTCCGCCGCAGCTTTTGTTGGATTTAACGAAAGGCTCCAATCCTTTAGTGTGTTCAGGGTGAGCGTTGCCAGAGAATGGTCATATTCCTTTCGGGAGATTCCGCAATCTCTGATCGTGCCGGGCATTTTCATCTGGAATTTTAAATCTTCAACATAGCGGATCAAATCCCAGACCGCATCCTGATCGCTCTTTGTTCCCACCGAAATACCTGTGCGCCGCGCAAGGTCAGCATACCGGGCGCAAACAGCCGGGTCTTTGCCGTTAAACAGAATCACCTCCTTCAATACCAGCGCATTGGCCAGACCGTGCGGAATGTAACTGTGAAACACACCGCCGAGCGAATGCGCCAGAGCGTGGGAGAGGCCCAGCCCGGCTTTGTTGAAGGCGATTCCCGCAAAGGTAGATGCCTCGTGCATTCGGGTTCTCGCCTCCAGATCGCTTCCGTTGCTGTAACAGGTCAGAAGCGAGGAATAGACAAATTCCACCGCTTTTTCCGCCATCGCGTCGCTGAACGGATCGGCGCGGAGCCCTACATAAGCCTCCAGAGCGTGCGTCAGAACGTCCACGCCGGTATTGGCCGTGATGCGCGGCGGCACAGATAAAACGAGACGTGCGTCCAGAATCGCCTCATCCGGAAGAATACTGTCGTCCACGATCATATGCTTGGCATGGGATTCCTCATCGGTCAGTACGCTGACGGAGGTCACCTCCGACCCGGTGCCGCTGGTAGTGGGCACGGCGATCAGTCTTACGTCCGAGCCGCCGGGCATCTGCTTTGAAAAATACAAAACGCCTTTTGCAGTGTCAATCGCAGAACCGCCGCCCAGGGCGATCATCACCTGGGGCGCGAAGCGCTGGAACTCGACCAGGGCCTTTGCCACCGTGTCCATCGGCGGATCCGGAACAACCTTATGGAAAATTCGTACTTCGCAGGAATTATCGACGGCCTCCAGCAGCTGCCTTACTCCGCCGCTGCCCAACAGGAATTCATCGCAAACCAAAAAGATTTTTTGGTTCCGGTAAGCGGAAAGCACCTGCAAGGAGCCGATTCCGCTGTAAATTTTCGTTTTTAAAAATATGGTGTGCAAGGTGTCCTCCTTTTCTTTCAGCGAATGGAAAATGCGTTGGCCAAGGTACATCTTCTTCTTCTGCAGAAGTGCCGGGCGGTTGTGGTTCCCTCCCCGGTGGCGGTGGCAATCGTGAAGCTCGTATCGCCTTCCCCGTCAAACCCGATGCCCGCCAGCGCGGAGCTGTTTTTGACGAACACTGCTGTCTGCAGCTTTTGCGCGGCGTAATTGAGCCGTTCGATCATCCGCGAATGGATGGTTGCCGTGTGGCGCAGTCCCTGCTCGATCTCGCAGGCGAATTCCACGGCCTGCTCGAAGTCCTTCGCACGCACCAGCGGAACCAAGGGCATGAGCATCTCTTCCGTCACAAACGGATGCTGGCGAACCGTATCCACGACGATCAGTTGTACCGAATCATCGCAGTCCATACCGGCTGCAGAAAGAATCTCCGGCGCGCTTTTTCCCTCCAGGGCCTTGTTTGGAACCATTTCCGGCGTTACTGTCGCCAGCGTAAGCTGGAGCATCTCCTGCTGATCGCTGACACAATGTACATGATTTTTCTTCAGCTCGCGGAGAAATTCATCCGCGACCGAGTCGACAATGACAATGCTCTTTTCGGTAATACACGTCAGATTGTTGTCAAAAGAAGTGCTGAACACGATGTCGCGGGCAGCCTTTTGCAGGTCTGCCGTTTCATCGATAATGGCCACCGGATTGGCGGGGCCGGCCCCGATCACCTTTTTCCCGCAGGACATGGCCTGCCGAAGCATTCCCATTCCGCCGGTGGCAATCACCAGAGAAATATCGGGGTGTGTCATCAGCTCGCGCGTCACCGCCATAGAGGTTTCACTGAGGGTGGAAACCAGATTGTCGATTCCGCAGGTACGGCTGATGGCCTTGCTGATCAGCTCTGTCACAAACTGAGAAACCTCCAGTGCTCTGGGATGCGGCACATGAATCACCGCATTGCCGGCTGCGAGAAGACCGATCGTATTGCAGATCAGCGTTTCGCAGGGATTGGTGCAGGGCTGCACCGCACACACAACACCGTAAGAGGAAAGCTCATACAGCGTCATTCCATGGTCGCCGGTTTTTACCTCAGTAATCAGGTCTTCCGTGCCCGGTGTTTTCTGAAGGACGAGAAGAAGCTTCTTTTTCTTGTCCTCGGCAATTCCCATACCGGTTTCTTCAACCGTCATGCGTGCCAGATCATCCACTTTTGTAAGCAAATCCGCTTTTACGGCATCGATCACCTGCTGACGCTGATTTAAGGTAAGCAGAGAATACTGCCGGTATGCGCTGGCCGCTACCGCGACCGCGTCATCCACGGAGCAAAAAACACCGCTTTTCAGTGTGCGGCTGTTATTTTTCAGGTAATCCTGACAAACCTGGCCCACAAGGACTCCCACTTGCTCTGCGTTCATCTACTCTCCTCCCCTGGCTGCTGAAAATCGGCATCCGCCGGTTTTTTCTTGTTTTTTGCGGGACGCCCCGGCGATTTTGCCGGCCTGCCTTTTTTGACAGGGGTTTCGGTTTTCTTTTGCGATACAGGGCTATCTGTATCACTTGCCGGCGGCTGGGCTTCGACCGGAACCTCATCCTTCACCGCATTTTCAGAATCGGTCTGCCGGTACTCTATGGTGAAAGAGCTTTCGTGTGCCGGCTCTTGGCTTTCCTCGGGCGGCTCAGTCTCTTTCTCAGAAGGCAGTTCTGCCGGCGGCACGGCGGATTCTTCTTGTTCGGATTTTTCCGGCTGCGGCTCTGCTTTCTCCGGCACGGCTTCCTCGAGCGAAATCGTCGTCTCTTCCGGCTGCATCGTCACGGGCTCTTCTGCCGATTCGGCATTCTCTTCTGAATCCGATTGCTGCGGTTCTGGTAACGGCTCGCTCTGCGAATCCTGCAGCGGCAAATCCTCTGTAGGAGGCGGATCACTCGGCCCAGGGTCCTCCGGAGGCGGTGCCTGCCCCAGCCCGGAGGCTTTGCAGAACATCTCACCGATGCTCGGCGCCGGGCGCGGAATGACTTTGAAGGACACCAGCTGACCGTTTTGCTCCGCTACGGCCCGGCCGGTCTGCACCGACGCGGTAACTGCGCCCACATCGCCGGAAACCTTAATGGTAATCCAGCCAAAGCCCTTTGCTTTTTCGATGCCGATCAACCCCACATTCGCGGTCTTCACCATTGCGTCCGCCACGGCGATTGCCCCGGCCAGTCCTTTGATTTCTACCAGACCCAATGCGTCGTTCATTTGGCCACCTCGTTTCCTGTTCTTTTTCGGTTACACCCTGACGATCTGAATTCCCATTTCTGCGGCTTTTTCTTTCGCCAGCATGGTAATAATATCGCCCTGATGCAGAACCAGCCTTCCCTCCGTCAGGTCGGACTTCAGGTCTGCTTCGGTAATGATTCTTTTATTCGTGCTTCTTTCCGCCTTCGGCTTTACTGCCGGTTCCCGGCACTGCTGCGGCGCGGGAAGCTGATCGGAAAGCTCTATTCCAAAATCCGCTAAGGTTCGGACATACTGTTCTATTTTGATTCGGTATGCTTTGGGTTCTTTGCCGCTGAACGGCTCCATGCCGTTTTGCAGCATGATTACCTTCTGGCCTTCAGAAAAGCACCTGCCGATCCATCGCGATTCGAAGGAATCTTCCAGGCACAATGCAGTTTTGGCGATCAGAGCCTTGTTGGGGAATGGAAAAACCGTGAGGAACTCTTCCCGCCGCTCTTCCCAAGCCTGTTCCTGCTCCAGAACCAGACCGCCGGAAAAGAGCTCTTTGAGCTTTTGTATGTAGTAATCGTTGTATCTGGCTTTGGGCAATACGCAGATCACCTGCAAATCGCAGGGAACCGAAAGGCTGCCCAGCCGTTTGAAATAATCGTCCTGCCAGAACTCCGGCAGCATCAGATAACAGGCTTTTTGCCGCGGAAGCTGAAGAAGTCGTTCTTCTTCCAGCTGCCTGATTACCTTGAGCACCATCTGCTCAAGCAGCTTATAATCCAGCAAAGGTTACAACCCCTTTCAGCGAACGAAATGTTCCGGGTGCCGTTTCACCCGGCAATTCATGCGGACGAAAAACAGAAAATCGATATGAGATGTTTTTCGCCCGCACTTGCCTCGGGAATTGGTTAACTGTTATTTGGAAGCCATCGTGGGAATAATCTTTTCCGTATCGGAATGCGGACGCGGAATCACGTGGATGGAAACAACCTCGCCGACCTGTCTGGCGGCGGCCGCACCGGCGTCTGTGGCGGCCTTTACCGCACCGACATCGCCGCGTACCATCACGGTTACCAGTCCGGAACCGATTTTTTCGTACCCGACCAGAGAAACGTTCGCGGCCTTCACCATGGCATCAGCTGCTTCAATCGCTCCTACCAGTCCTTTGGTCTCAATCATGCCCAATGCATCAGAATTCATATGGATCCTCCTTTGTTATCATCCGGCTGTGTACCGGCGCTTATATTTAAATATATGGCTGCGTTGTGGATTTTGCTTCGCTGCCCAAAGCGCCCAGCAGCTTTTTACCTACCTCGATCGCCGAACGAACTGCCTGACGCACGGCGCCGGAATCACCGGTAAAGGTAAGGATAACCTCGTTTGAATAGCTGGTTCCCTGAGAGGGAGAGCTGTAGCTGACTACCTCAACATTGGCAGCCTTTACGGCAACATCGGCCAAAACCGTGGCGATTGCCGCGGGCCCGGCGCATACCATGCCGAACGCTCTGCCAAGCGGGGTGCCAAATGCCTTTTCCAGGCAGTAGCTGGCTCTTGCCGTGTACTGGAATTCCAGATGCCCGGCTTCATTCCCATAGACATCGCCAAAGTACTTATCGAGGCTGGCCAGAGCAATTTCCACCGCTCTTCTGGCATCCGAGACATCGTCAGCGCCGATGTAAATCAAACTGCCGTGGCCCGCTCCGCCTTTGGTGTCCCTTGGGAGCTCAATGGAGATAACCTCCGTATTGGTTGCCTTTACGGCATCATCGACCGCCATGATCTGTGGGCCCGCGCCCACTCTTCCGCCGATGATTCCGATGGAACGGTATTTGCCCAGATGCAGTCTTTCAACCAGCAGCGGGTCTACGCTTGCAATCACAAGACCAATCGTATCGCCGATAGCGGTTCCGACAAACTCCGTCACCCCCAAAGACCCGCAGCAGGCAGGCGCGGATTCCTCCGGCTTCTGCTTCAGCTCCTCAGCGACCTGATTGATCACTTTCTCAATTAATTGCTGATCCATTGTCTATCCTCCGTTTCTCTTAAATTTGCTATCCGCCGATGACACAGTTCAAACCGTAGCCTTCCACAATCTTTTTCAGCTGCTCCGCTTCTTCCGCAGACAACGACACATTCGAATCCATGAAATACTCCCTGCCCAAAAGATCATATTTGTTTTCCCCATACGTATGGTAGGGCAGCAAATGGACTGTTTTTACCTGGTGCAGGGTCAGTACAAATTCACAGATCGCGCTGATCCCTTCGGGACTGGCATTCACCCCCGGAATGGTCGGCACCCGCACCACCGTCTGTGTCATCTCTGAAATACGCCTTGCATTCTTCAAAATGATTTCGTTGGAAACTCCGGTTACTTTTCGGTGTATCTCGTTGTTCAAAGATTTAATGTCCAGAAGGGCCAAATCGATGAACGGGAACACCTTTTCAATGGCTTCGGCAGAGGCATATGCAGTAGTTTCAATGGCTGTATGCCACCCTTTTGCGTGACAGGCCTTCAGCAGTTCAACTGCAAAACCGCTTTGCAGCAGGGGTTCCCCGCCGGACAGTGTAATTCCGCCGCCAGACCTGCGATAATTGATCTCATCGCGCTTTAACTCCTGTATCACCTGCTCCACGGTCAGGCGCTGGCCCTTCATGGTCAGCGCGCCGGCCGGGCACACATTCACGCACTCCCCGCAGGCAACGCATTTTGTGTGGTTCACAAGCCCTGTGTTCTGAGGATCGATCGCCCCGAACTTACAGGCCTTGATACATTTTCCGCAGTGGATACACAGAGAAGCCTGGTACATGACTTCCGGCTTCGGGTTCTGCGACTCGGGATTGCAGCACCACAGGCAGGACAGCGGGCAGCCTTTTAAAAACACGATCGTACGAATCCCCGGTCCGTCATGGATGGAGTATCGCTGCATATTAAACACGGTACCGGTGGCACTGTAATCGATTGGTGAAGGCATTCTCACAACTCCCTTGGTTTCATTGGCATCTGTGTGATGCTTTCCCGCGCAGCGCTTTCTCAAATAAACCCGACTGCCTGCCGATTAGAAAGTATGCGCCGTGCGGTTGATGATGTCGTCCTGCACCTCTTTGGCCAAAACAACAAACTGAGCACTGTAGCCTGCAACGCGAACCACCAGATCCCTGTAATTTTCCGGGTTCTTCTGCGCAGCCAGGAGCGTTTCCTTATCGATAACGTTGAACTGAACGTGCATTCCCTTATGGTCAAAGTAGCTTCTGACCACGGAAGCAAAGTTCTTCAGGCCGTTATCGCCCGCAACAGCGGAGGGCAGGAACTTCTGATTGTACAGGGTTCCGTTGGAGGCAACAAAGTGATCGAGCTTGGCAACGGAATTGGAAGCAGCCGTCGGGCCCTTGCAGTCCTTGCCGGAGCGGGGAGATACACCGTCGGCCAGCGGATGCTTTGCCAGACGCCCATCGGGCAGCGCCGCAACATCTTTACCGAACAGCACGTTGGCCGATACCGGGTATACACCGGCCTGGAACTGGCCGCCGCGCGGATTGCGGTACTTCTCTACCTCGAAGCAGTAGATCTGCGCGCACTTGCGGGCGATCATATCAACATCATCGTCGTCGTTGCCGAAACTGGGCGTGCTGTCCAGCAGGCGGCGCAGATGATCGTACTTACCGGGATCGCCGGCGCTCTCAGAGAAGTCCATTGCGGAAATCTTCTTCTGAATATCCGCCAGATTGATGGAGCTGGCGTTGCCGAGAATCTTCTTGACCGCCTCGTACACCTTCAGTTCCGTCTCCTGGCTGGCATCGCCTGCGGGAACGGCGGGAGATGCGCTGACCGGGTAGCCGAAGTTGGCGTCGAGCGCCTCCTTGAGCTGATCCATGGTAACGTCCTTATCCTCGAACACATGCTTCTGAATGGCATACACGGAGTCGCCCGTATCTGCTACGCCGAACGCCTGCGGGCCTGTGAAGTTGTAAATCGCGCCGCCCTCCTGCAGGGATTTTCCGCGGCCGATGCAGTCCTCTACCAGAGCGGAAAGGAACGGCAGCGGGGCTCTCTCGCGGTGCGCGATGTCGACGCAGTTGTCGGCCTCGGCCAGATAATGGACGAAATAAGACATCTGCTTTTTGAACGCGGCAAAGAAATCGTCCATGCTCTTCCAGCTGGTCATCTCGCCGGTAACCGGGCCAAGCTGCTTGCCGCGGGCTTTCCCGTTGTTGAGAGTGATCTCGAGCACCTTCGCTACATTAAAGAACGCGGCATCATGCCAGCCTTCGGTCTTGTGCGGGCACTGGGGCTCTACGCAGCCGATGATGCAGTAATTTCTGGCGTCGCGCAGGGTAACGCCGCGATTGACCAAGGCGGGGATGATAACTTCGTCGTTGTACATGGCGGGAACGCCCATGCCGAGACGGGCCAGCTCGCAGGCTCTGTACAGGAATTCGTCCGGGGTGCCCTGCCATACGCGGATGGAAAACGAAGGAGCAGGCAGACGAACGTGTGCGCAGGCTTCCATAGCCATATAAGAGATGTCGTTGGTGGCGTCAAGACCCTCTTCGTTCTGACCGCCGACGCCGAGGTTCTGGAACACCGCGTAACCGGCGAATGCCTGAGCGGAAATCTCGTCACGTGTTTTATTGACATCATTGAGCTTGATCCAGATGCAGTCGATCAGCTCCTGTGCGAATTCGGGGGTTATGTCTTTATCTGCCGCGTAGAAGGGATACATGTACTGGTCAAAACGACCGGGAGAAATCGAGTGGCCGCTGGATTCGATCTGCAGCATCATCTGCACGAACCAGAACGCCTGGCAGGCCTCATAGAAATTGGTTGCGCCGTACTCCGGCACGCGCTCGCAGTTCTTTGCGATCTGCAGAAGCTCTGCTTTTCTGGTGGGGTTCTGCTCGGTGGCCGCAAGTTCTCTGGCCTTTTCCGCATAACGGTGTGCGAAACGGATCGCCGCGTTGTACGAAATAATCACAGACTTATAAAACTGCTCCTTACGTACATACTCGGGGTCCGTCCGATCGATCTTCTCCATCGCTTCCACTACTTCTGTAATGATGCCGCGGAAGCCGATCCGCATGACCTTGCCGTAGTCGACACAAACGTGTCCGACTCCGCCGTAGAAATAGTTGCCTACCGTAAAGACGCCAGCCGCAATCGCGTCTTTGGCCTCCTGCGACATATAAGAGTCTGCCAGCGCGCTGGTGGTTTTGCCCTCCCAGTACTGGAACGCTTCATGCAGCTCTGCCGCAGTTTCTTTCGGAATCTGGAACGGGTCGGCAATTCTGCTTCCCATTGTTTCAAATTCCTTCTCCACCCAATCATAAGAGAATTCGGGGCAAATTTCGGTGGAACGAGGATTTTTTGTGATCGCACCGACAACCAGCTCATCATCCCGAATGGTGATCGGCAGTTGATTGAAAATCTTCTCGACCGCCTTCGCTCTCCTGAGAATGACCGGAAGACCTTCTGTCTCTTTGAAAGACTCGGTCACTAAAACCGCTCTCTCCGACTCGACATAGGGAGTCGCGTCCAGAATCATTCTTTTCAGCTTCTCTACCCTTTGTGTGGGCTGTGAAAAACCTTTCGCTAGCATTTTACAACCTCCTTATAAATTCATGGAATCACGCATGACGTGCATATTGATGCTGTGTTTTGTGTCGCTCTCATTATAACGGATACCCCTATCTTCTCACTAACACAATCCAGACATAAATCTGTAAAATACAAACTAAAAAACGGAAAAATCCAGAACAAATTTAGTTTTTTTGTTTATATTTACAAAGAAAGGAACCGCTGTGCCAGGGTGGCCAAGCAGTTCCCATATTCGACTATTTCTCTGGTTTTATCTATATTTTCGCCGCTTCAGCACAGGAATCCCGAAACGCCCATAGCCTTTAAAAACGCGCGCAGTATCGCCGGATGGGCCGGCCAGGCAGGCGCGGTGATCAGATTGCCGTCACAAGTAACCTGGTCGGATTCCACCGCAAGATAAGTTCCTCCGGCCGCTTCGATCTCCGGCTGAATGGCGGGGTACGCCGTCAGTCTGCGCCCACGCACAACCCCGGCTGCGGTGAGAATCTGAATTCCGTGGCAGATGGCTGCCACCGGTTTCCCCTGACGCAGAAATTCCTGCACAAGCGCCAGCACCTTCGGGTTCAGGCGCAGATATTCCGGGCATCGGCCGCCGGTAAGATACAATCCGTCATAGTCCGCGGCACTGCAGGAATCAAAGCTTGCATTGAGCAGAAAGCGGTGGCCCGGCTTTTCCGTATAGCTCTGGTCGCCCTCAAAATCGTGCACGGCCGTTTTAATGGAATCCCCCGCCCGTTTCCCCGGCGTGACCGCATCGGCAGCCACACCGAAGGTAAGCAGGGTCTGAAACGGAACCATGATCTCATAATCCTCCGTAAAATCCCCTGTCAGAAGCAAAACCTTAGTATTTTTCACCAACGGATTCCTCCCCCTTTCATTTATTTCTCCGGTGAAATTAAAATATGCACCGGTAAAATTCAGACATTGCAGCAATCCGCGTGCCCCGCATCCAGATATTCCAGAACCTCTTCGATCCCTTCGCCGGTAAAGGCGCTGACCCGGAACACGGTTTTGCACCCGGCCAGATGCAGCCAGGACTCCGCACGGTCGGGGCGCGCGTTTTTCCGGTCGATCTGCGTGACGATCCCGATCACCGGACGGGTGGCCCCCGCCGCAATATTGGGGCTGAACAGAGAGTAATCCTCTGTGGAGCTGAGCATCAGAGCGATAACATCCGCCTCGTAGGAATATAAGATGAGCGCCCGGGCAAGCTCCCTGTTTTCCGCGTATTCCCCGGGGGTATCAATTACAACGTCGTGACGGTTGACCGCCTGCGTTTTATGGTACTGCAGCTTGTGACCGCGCAGCGCCTGCGTCAGCGTGGTTTTCCCGCATTCCGCCCTGCCGATCAGAATAATTCTTTTCAATGTTAACACCTATGCCTTTGTCAGATTGCACACGGTAAATCCCATGACACTTTCCGTATATTCCAGCACCGACTCCAAAGCCACCGATACGTCGGCCATTCTGCCGGTAATGATCAGCGTCCCGCTGAAGCGGTCAATAAAGCCGATTTCGATCGCGGATTTTTTCATGCAGATGTCCGCCGCAATAATCGCGGTTTCACTGGGAGTCATGGTAACGATTCCCACCGCCGCATGTTCGTAATCCACCCTTGGGTCCAAACCGAGCTTTTGATAAATGACCGGATCGGGGCTGCAGATAATGTGCGCCATGGTGATCTGTTTTCCGGGAACAATCTCCTGAACGATACGCGTCAGATGATCGCCGCCCGGGGTTCTGAGTTCCTCCAGCTTCACGCACATTCCCCCTTCGTATGATAAATAGGATATAAAAAATAAGAAAAGGCTGCC
The DNA here is from genome assembly GCF_000577335.1 of Faecalispora jeddahensis. Lineage (GTDB taxonomy): Bacteria > Bacillota > Clostridia > Oscillospirales > Acutalibacteraceae > Faecalispora > Faecalispora jeddahensis. The sequence goes on from NZ_CBYL010000012.1 coordinate 70,083, forward strand.
CCAAACCAGAGATGCAGCCATTTCCCTTTTTCAGCTATTGTTGCCGCCTGCTTCCGGTTTTTCCGGCTGATAAAAACACTGCGCGCACTCTTGTGCCTGTTTTTTCTTCTCTTCTTCTTCGGCCCGAGGGTAGTAGCATTCGGGGCAATCCTCCGCCTGCTCCTTTTTTACCTCTTCATCCGGCTGTTTATAGAAGCTTTCCAGATCCAAGTGCTGTAATTCCGCCAATTTCTGCGGGGACGCAGCTTCGTGTTTCTTCTTTTCTTCCATGAGAACGTCTCCTCCTTGAATTGATCACTTCCACAGGGTATTTTGCTCCCCTGAAAAGCGGGCCGCGGGTCAATTTGGGCCAGCCTTTCGGATACAGTTTTCCGTTACTCTATCATAGCATTTCTCCCCTGACTCCCGGTAACGAAATTCAGACTAAAATCATGTAAAATCAAGATATGAGAAACGTGTCCCCAAAAGGGCCTTTCTGGAACCGCTCCGGCCTGTTTTGCTTTTTACCAGAAGGAATTGAAATAGCATACTTGACAAATTGCGGCTGTCTTGCTACACTGATAATCAAGTTATCGATAATCCGGTTATCAGTTTTACTATCATCTTCATTCAGAGGTGTCATCACGTGGCAAAACCTGACCATTCCATCGATCCGCGCATTCTGGAAAGCGCCAAAAAAGAATTTCTTCTTCACGGGTTTGAAAAGGCCTCTTTAAAGGCCATCTGCGAAAGCGCCGGGATCACGACAGGCGCTTTGTATAAGCGATACAAAGGAAAAGAGGACTTATTCTGCACCGTTGTAGAAAACACCGTGGCAGATCTGAACGGCGTCATAGAAGAAAAATGCGCCATAGCCGTAGAGGACCTGTCTGACAAAGCGCTGGTGACGGCGTGGGAAATGAATGAATCCATGCTGTGGTGGTTCCGCTTTCTTTACGAGCGCCATGACGATTTTGTCCTGCTGCTGCAGTGCGCGGAGGGAACGAAGTATACCAATTTCCAGCACGACTGGGTAGAGACCATGACCGGGAAAAGCTACGAATACTTTTTGGAAGCAAAAAAGCGTGGACTGACACGCGCGGATATCTCCATAGAGGAAACGCATATCCTGCTTTCCGCATTCTGGACGACCATCTACGAGCCCTTTATTCACGGCTTTACATTGGAACAGATCGAAGCGCACTGCGAGCTGATTTGCAGTCTGTTCAACTGGCAGCGGGTACTGGGGTTCCCTTTATCCGCAGAGCCTTCCCACTGTCGGGAGGAATGATACAGCAGACGTTGCGTTCCTTCCGACAAACAACCTCCCCACCGCCGGGAGGAATTCTTTTGCACGCTAGTTAGCTTCAACTAACTATAAAGATAAAGGAGGATGTCATTTGTTTAAGAAAGTACTGGAATATACCGGCGAATACCGCAAAACAACGTATGCGGCCATTGTTGTTCTGCTCGTCGGTATCGTCATGAATGTACTGCCGTTTTTGTTTGTGTATCAGATCATCAGGCCGCTGCTGATGCGCGAACCAATGATGGCAGAGTATGTGATCTGGCGCATCGCCGCCATCGCGGTCTGCGCGCTTCTGTACGCCGTGTTCTACGTGTGGGGGCTTTCCCTCTCTCACCGCTCGGCCTACAATACGCTGAAAAATCTGCGCATCTCTCTGCAGGGCAAGCTGGAAAAGCAGCCGTTGGGGGCCATTCAGGAAAAGGGCGTTGGAGCGATCAAAAAGATGTTTATCGACGACATTGAAACGATCGAGCTGCTTTTGGCCCACGCTCTCCCCGAGGGAATCGCCAATCTGACCATCCCGGTGCTGGTATTTATCGGGATGCTGCTCGTTGACTGGAAGCTGGCGCTGCTTTCCCTGTGCTCTCTGCCGCTTGGGGTGATTGCCATGATGGTCATGTACCGGATCGGCATGAAGGATATGGGCAACTATTACGCGGCGGCGCAGAAGATGAACAATACGATTGTTGAATACATAAACGGCATGGAGGTCGTCAAGGTGTTCAACCGGGACGGTGAGTCCTATCACCGGTTTGAGGGCGACGTAAAAAGCTACCGGGATTTCACTTTGGCCTGGTATAAGGCGTGCTGGCCGTGGATGGCGCTTTACAGCAGCATTTTGCCCTGCGTGGCGCTGTTTGCCCTTCCCATCGGCTCTTATCTGGTCATTCAGGGGTATTCGACACTCCCCGATCTGGCGCTGATTTTGTGCATGTCTCTCGGGATCGGCGCGCCGCTGCTTCGGGCGCTGAGCTTTATGTCCACCCTGCCGCAGATCAACTACAAGATCGAAACGCTGGAACAGATGCTGAGCGCTCCGCCGCTGCAGCAGTCCGCAGAACCGTTTCAGGGCAAGGATCATTCGGTGCGGTTCGAAGGCGTTCATTTCGCCTACAAGGACGCAGAGGTGCTCCACGGCGTATCGCTTGAGGTACCCGAGGGCAGCCTGACCGCGCTGGTGGGTGAATCCGGCAGCGGCAAATCGACCCTCGCGAAGCTTCTCGTCCACTTCTACGATGTGAGCGGCGGTTCCGTCAAAATCGGCGGGCAGGATATCCGAAGCATGAGCCTTGAAGCGCTGAACAACGAAATCTCTTATGTGGCGCAGGAGCAGTTCCTGTTCAACATCAGCCTGCTGGAAAACATCCGCCTGGGCAAGCTGGACGCAACCGACGAGGAAGTGCTGGCGGCTGCGGAAAAAGCGCAGTGCGGGGAATTCCTGGCCCGGCTTGAAAAGGGCATTCATACCATGGCTGGCGACGGCGGAAAGCAGCTTTCCGGCGGAGAAAGACAGCGCATCTCGCTGGCACGTGCCATTTTGAAGAACGCGCCCATCGTCGTTCTGGATGAAGCGACAGCATTTATGGACCCGGAAAACGAGGAGAAGATGAACGAAGCGATCGCCGAGGTCATCCACGGAAAAACCGTTATCGTCATTGCGCACCGCCTGCATTCCATTATAAATGCGGATCAGATCTGCGTGCTGAATAACGGCAATCTTGCGGCTGCCGGTACCCACGCACAGCTGCTCGAAGGCTGCCCCGAATACCAAAAGCTCTGGCAGGCCGCCGAAGGCAGCGCACAATGGAGAGTCAGCACCGCGAAAGGAGAGGATAACACATGATCGCTTTAATGAAACGCATCCTTGCGGTTTCCGGAAAATATAAGGGAAGAATTCAGCTGGCTTTCGTCTTCTCGTTTTTAAAGGCTCTGCTGTCTAAGGCGCCGATCGGTCTGTCGTTCTTTGCCCTCGCCGCGTTTTACAACGGCACGGCCAGCGCGGACATGTGCCTGTGGATCGGAATCGCCATGGCCGCCTGCCTGCTGCTGCAGATCCTGTTCCAGCATATCGCAGACCGCCTGCAGTCCGCGGCGGGATTTATGATGTTCGCCGATAAGCGCATGGAGCTGGGCGCGCATCTGCGCAAAATGCCCATGGGCTACTTTACGGAGGGCAACATCGGCAAAATCAGCTCGGTGCTGTCTACCGACATGGTATTCATCGAAGAAAACTGCATGACGGTACTGGCGGATATGATGAGCTATATCTTTGCGCAGGGCATCATGCTGGCATTTATGATGCTGTTCAATGTGTGGCTGGGCCTTGCGTCCATCGTCGTTGTCCTTCTTCTGCTGCTGGTGGCGAAAGGGATGAAAAAAGAAAGCCTTGAGGATTCCTCCGCCCGTCAGGAGCAGAGCGAGAACCTGACGGAGTCCGTCCTCGATTTTACCGAGGGGATCGGGATCATCAAGACCTATAACCTGCTGGGGGAAAAATCCAAGGAGCTTTCCGACAACTTCCGCGAGAGCTGCCGGGTCAGTATTCAATTTGAAGAAAACCACTCGCCGTGGCAGCGCTGGCTGAATATTCTGTACGGCTTCGGCGCAGTTGTGGTTATCGCTATCTCTATGTACCTCAACTCCCATGCGCTGCTGGACGTGACCTTCCTCGTGGGCATCATGCTCTTCGTGTTTGATCTGTTCGGCCCCCTCAAGGCGCTGTACAGCCAGAGCGCGCGGCTGACGGTCATGAACAGCTGCATGGACCGCATTGAGACGGTATTTGCCGAATCGGAGCTGCCCGACAACGGGAAGGATACCATCCCCGAAAGCAGCGACGTTCCCGAAGTGCAGTTTAAAAACGTCAGCTTTGCATACGGAGACAAGGAAGTGCTGCACGATGTTTCCTTTGATCTCAAACGGAACAGCATGCTGGCGCTGGTAGGCCCCTCCGGCGGCGGAAAATCCACGATTGCGAGCCTTCTGACCCGCTTCTGGGATGTCAAATCCGGACAGGTGCTGATCCGCGGCAAGGAGGTGCGCGAGGTAAAACTCAGCGATTTGATGGATCACATCAGCATGGTGTTCCAGCGGGTGTATCTGTTCCAGGATACCATCTACAACAATATCAGCATGGGGCGGCCGGGCGCCAGCGAGGCCGAGGTGATCGAGGCCGCGAAAAAGGCAAGGTGCTACGATTTTATCATGGCACTGCCCGACGGCTTCCAAACCGTGGTCGGCGAGGGCGGAGAAACGCTTTCCGGCGGCGAACGCCAGAGGATCTCGATTGCGCGCTGCATTTTGAAGGACGCCCCCATCGTCATTCTGGACGAAGCCACCGCCAGTGTGGACGCGGATAATGAAAGCTATATTCAGCAGGCGATCAGTGAGCTGTGCAAGGGAAAAACCCTGCTGGTGATCGCTCACCGGCTGAACACCATCCGGGGCGCCGATAAAATACTGGTGATTGCGAACGGGCAGATCGCCCAGGAGGGAACGCACGACGAGCTGATGAGCACCGGCGGTATTTACAAAGATTTTGTGACGGTGCGGGAAAACAGCCGCGGCTGGAGCCGAAGAGAAGCGAGGAAAGTATAGAACATAAAAAACAAATGGCTGGGAGGAGTTCCGAAGAACCTCTTCCCAGCCATTTTCATTTTTTCTTTATTTCTCAGCGCTTGAACAGCGAGAGCAAACCGCCCCAGCGCTTTGCTTTGCTTTCCAGCCGCTTCAGGGCTGTTTTGGCGTTTTCATATCCAAGCTCTGCCGCCTGCCGGTACAGCTCAGTCGCTTTGTCGGTATCCTGCTTTACACCGGTTCCCTTTTCATAGAAAACTCCGAGACGATAGCAGGATTGCGCGTCGCCCTCTTCCGCCGCCTTGCGATACCATTCCGCCGCCTGCGCAAAGTCCTTCGGTACGCCCATGCCGTTTTCATACAGGTTCCCGATGCTGAACATCGCGCTTTCGTCCCCGTGCTCCGCTCCCAGCAGGTACAGCCGCATTGCCTCGGCAAAATCCTGCTTTACGCCCTGGCCGGTTTCGTAGCAGTCCGCCAGATTGCCATAGGCGACGTCGCGTCCCTTTTCCACGGCCTGCCGGAACAGCGAAACCGCTTTTTCCAAATCCTTTTCTACACCCTCGCCATAGCGATATGCCCGGCCAAGATTCACCAGCCCGGCGCTGTTCCCTGCTGCGACTGCCCGCTCATACAGCTCAAAGGCTTTCTCGTAATCCTGCTTTACTCCGTTGCCGTCTTTATACCGGTTTCCAAGAATATTCAGGGCAATTCCGTCCTCTTGCTCCGCGGCCAGCTGATACCAATGAATCGCTTTCTCTATGTTCTTTTCCGTGCCGTGGCCGCGTTCATAGCACCGACCCATCCAAAATTGAGCGCGGGGATGCTCCTGTTCGGCGGATTTGGAGAACCAGTAAAACGCCTGGTCCTTATCCTCCTCTATCCCGGTGCCGAAATAATAGCAATCCCCCAGATTTGACTGTGCGCGGGGATAGCCCTGCTCCGCCGAAAGACGGTACAGCTCGACCGCTTTCGCCTCGTCCTTCTCTACGCCGACGCCGAACTCATAGCACCAACCAAGATCGCACTGCGCCACCGGGTGATTCTTTTTCACAGCGAGCTGGTAAAGCTCCACCGCCCGCTCCGGGTTGCGTTCCACGCCCCAGCCGTGCTCATAGCACACGCCCAGCAGATGCTGCGCCCGGGTATAGCCCTGCTCCGCCGCTTTGGAATACCAATAGACGGCCTGCTCGTTGTTCTCCTCCACGGCGATGCCATGGTAGTAGAAAAAGCCCAGATTGCACTGTGCGCGGGCATTCCCCTGTTCCGCGGAAAGGCGGTACAGCTCCATTGCCTTTTCCTTGTCCTCTTCCACACCTTCGCCGCATTCATAGCACAGGCCCAGATCGCACTGCGCATCGGAATCCTTTTTGGCGGCGGCAAGCCGGTAAAGCTCGACTGCGCGTGCCTGATTTTCCTCTACGCCGTAGCCCTGCGCGTGGCACATGCCCAGCATCCGCTGTGCGCGGGGATGCCCCTGATCAGCCGCTTTGGTAAACCAGCGAACGGCCTCCTCGTGATCAACCTCTACCTTAACGCCATAATAATAGAAATTACCCAGATTGCACTGTGCCGGGGCATAGCCCTGCTCTGCGGCTTTGTGATAAAACTCCCTCGCACGCATCAGGTCCCGCTCCACGCCGTACCCGTTCTCATAGCATTCGCCCAACAGATTCTGCGCGCGCGGATAGTTTTTATCCGCCGCTTTGGTGAACCAGCAAACGGCTTCTTCGTTGTTTTCGTCTATTCCAATCCCAATATAGTAGAAGAAACCCAAATTGCACTGCGCAGGCGTGTGGCCCTGCTCCGCCGCCAGGCGGTACAGCTCCATCGCCTTTGCCTTATCCGTTTCCACACCATAGCCGTTTTCGTAGCATTCGCCCAGCAGGCACTGTGCACGCGGAAAATTCTGCTCCGCCGCTTTGGAAAACCAGCGCACAGCCTCTTCGTTGTCTTCTTCCACGCCGATCGCGCTGTAATAGCAATACCCCAGATTGCACTGCGCGGGCGCATACCCCTGTTCCGCCGATGCGCGGTACAGCTCTACCGCTTTTTCCTTATCCTGTTCCACGCCCATCCCGTATTCATACAGCACGCCCAGCGCGCACCGCGCGTCGGGATACTCCTGCTCGGCCGCCGCCTGATACAGCTCTGCCGCGCGGGCCGGATCCCGCTCCACACCATAACCGTTTTCATAGCAAATGCCCAGCAGATGCCGCGCACGCGGATATCCCTGCTCGGCTGCCTTGGAAAACCAGTTTACGGCTTCTTCGTTGTTTTCTTCCACCCCGACGCCGGTATAATAGAAATAGCCTAGATTGCACTGTGCGGGCGCATAGCCCTGTTCCCCTGAAAGGCGGTACAGTTCTGCCGCTTTGGCCTTATCCTCTTCTACGCCATACCCATTTTCATAGCACAGGCCGAGCAGGCACTGCGCGCGCGGGTGCTTTTTTTCGGCGGCCTTGGAAAACCAGCGGGCGGCCTCTTCATTGTCTTCTTTCACTCCGGTGCCGGTATAGTATAAGTAGCCCAGATTGCACTGCGCGGGTGCATAGCCCTGTTCCGCAGAGAGAAGATACAATTCCCGGGCCTTTTCCTGATCCTGCTCCGTACCCCATCCGTTTTCATAGCACTCACCCAAAACGCACCATGCCTGCGGATATTCCTGCTCCGCCGCTTTGTTGAACCAGGTGACGGCCTGTTCCGCATCCCGCTCTACGCCGAGCGCGTAAAGATAGATCAGGCCCAGGCGTGTTTGTGCGGGTGCAAAATCCAGCTCCGCCGACTGGCGGTACAGCTCGACTGCTCTGTCAGTGTCTTTTTCCACACCGTATCCGTATTCGAAGCATTCACCCAGTAAAAACTGTGCACGGGGATATTCCTGCTCCGCCGACTTGGTGAACCAGGCGACAGCCTGGGCGTCGTCCTCTTCCACCGCAATCCCGTGATAATAGAAAAATCCCAGATTGCACTGTGCCGGGGCGTAGTCCTGCTCTGCGGACAACAGATACAGCTCCATCGCCTTATCTTTATCCATTTCAACGCCCTGCCCGATTTCATAGCATAGGCCCAAAGCGCATTGTGCGGAAGGAAAGTCCTGATCCGCCGCTTCACGGTACAGGGAAACCGCCTTTTCGTAATCCTGCTCCACGCCGATCCCGTTTTCATAGCACGCGCCTAAATTGTACTGCGCAGAAACATCACCCTGCTCCGCCGCCTGCTGAAACCAATAAAAGGCTTTTTCGTAATCCTGTTTTGCGCCGCCCGTTCCACGGTAGTAGCAGAGTGCAAGCTGATGCTTTGCCTCCAGATCGTCGTCCTCCGCTCTTTCAATCAGCTCCTGCAAATCCTCCTGCTGCTGTTTTACTGTTTCCGCAGCGCTGCGGATCAGCTTTGGATCAATAAAAACAAATTTATATGGGTCCTTCGGTTCTGTTTCACTGTTTGGCGCCTGGTTTCTTTCGTCCTGCATAAAAAAACTCCTTTATTCCCCATTCATAAGACTTTTGCTCATGAACGATTATATGTTTTTCATAGGCCTGTTTATCAATATCCATGTAGGTTCAAGCTGTTATAATCTTTTTTAGTATAGCACAATTGTCGTATTTTGTCATCATTGAGCATTTTTTACAGCTTTGAGATCCCCCCCTGTCCCCAAAGGCTTTTCAGCAAAACATTGTTGATTTGCCATCCCCAAAAGCGCATGGCGGGGAATGGAATAATTACGTCTGACCCATACCGCAAAAAAACAAGGTACTGTTCAGCCGGAACAATACCTTGTTTTTTAAGTTTTGGATGTACCTATTTCATTTTATTTCATGGGAACATCTGAAAAGCGCCTTTTTTAAATCCATCAATCTCTATTTTTTACTCCAGCTGAACTCCGGGCAGGCGCTCACCGCTGCTTCGGCAATCAGGGTATCTTCCTCCACGGTTCCGCCGCTGATTCCGACTGCGCCGACCAATCTTCCGGCCCGGAACAACGGCAGGCCGCCGCCGAATACGCAGTATCTGCCGCCAAACATCGTGTGGAGTCCGTACAGCTCCCCTTCGGGAACAGTTCGCTCATGCAGGCTCCCGGTGGGAGACTCCAGAGAAGCCGAGGTATACGCCTTGCTGAAAGCTGCGTCGACGCTGATCAAAAGCGCGCCGTCCATCCGCAGGTGTACAATCAGGTTTCCGCCTGCATCCACAACGGCGGCGGAAATCGGTACCCCTACCTCTTTTGCTTTTTCGCAGGCCGCTTTTGTGATCTGCTCCGCCAGATCGAGATTGATTCCGCGCTCACCGTACTCCGCCAGCTGGCGCAGGATTTCTTCCTTTAATTCTTCGTGCAGCATGTTCTCCCTCCCTGTTCACACTTTCTTCTGGGATAATCATAGCTGATCTGAAGACATCTGTCCAGCAAAAAACAAACCAAATCAGTGCAAATCTTTGACCGAATCCGTGCGGTAAAATCCCTGCGGATATGCACCGGCCTTTGTGATACTCTTCCGGTCTTCGCGGTAAAACGGCTGCGGCTGACTGTTCCACAGCTGCTCCATCGTCTCCTGCTGCGCCGGGCGGTAAAAAGCCTGCGCCGCAAAACGTTCTTCTTCGCTTCTGTTCTTCCACGCATCCATTTTCTTCACCCTTTTCCTGTTTTCCATAAGATGCCCATATCAATTGATTACTATGAAAATACCACAAAATCAGGAACAAATGAAGACCCATTTAAAAATAATCTTCACGGCTGATCAGAAGCAGAAAATCTTTCTC
>NZ_CBYL010000013.1 GCF_000577335.1 Faecalispora jeddahensis
GTCATACGAACACCCAGCTATTCCGGGATGTTCAGAAAAGCTTTAGCGTTGAGTAAAATAAAAAAACCAGTTCTCTTTTCCTCGGAAGTTTCTCTCCGAATGTAAAAGAATTCGGGGGGAAGCTTTTGTTTTTATTTATTCTCTTGGTATTTAATCAATCGGTATTGACAATTCATAAAATCACTTTATACTGTAACCAGTATCCCATGATTTGGTCTGCTGCCGGGATGGATCTGCGTTATTTCCTGGTTCGGGAAAAATCCAGATAGGGGGAAGACACGGGATGTTTTCGCTTTACAAGATGGGTAAATTCTGTTATAACAAATCTGGCTTATGTTGACATTCTATTGGGCACATCGAATAGAAATCATCCGAATCTCTTTCTGATTGAGAAAGATTCGGACTTTTTGATGCATGAAGTCATGTTGAAGGGAACCGCAAGGTCATGCTGCTGCTGATTGTAGAAAATGCAAAAAAAGCGTATTTCCATTTTATTTTAAAGTACCGCCACCATACAGATGACGGCGACGGGCCGTTGTTTGGAAAACTGTTGGTTTTCTCCCTGCCCATCATGGCCATGAATATTTTGCAGCTGCTGTTCAATACCGCAGACATGGTTGTCGTCGGCCGCTTTTCAGGGGGCGATGCGCTGGCTGCGGTAGGCGCGACGGGCGCTCTGATCAATCTGATCATCACCTTATTTACAGGATTGTCTGTAGGGACGAGCGTCGTTGTGGCACGGGATTATGCGGCCGGTGATGCGGACGCCGTGAGCCGGTCTGTTCATACTTCGATTGTCCTGAGCATGATCGGCGGGCTCATCGTAATGACCGTAGGAATTGCATTCTGCGGGCCTTTGCTGGTAATGATGGGCACGCCGGAGAACATATTGGGCCTTGCAGTGCTGTACATGAGGATCTACTTCGTCAGTATGCCCGCCAACATGGTATTCACTTTCGGCGCGGCGATTATGCGCTCTGTGGGCGACAGCCGCCGCCCGATGTATTTTTTGGGCGTCACCGGCATTCTGCACGTGGTTCTCAATCTTTTCTTCGTAATCGTTCTGCACATGAGCGTCGACGGCGTAGCGTGGTCCACGGTGATCTCCCAATATCTCTCGGCGCTGCTGATCCTGTTTTCCCTGTCCCGTTACGACGGGGCGATCCGCTTTATCCCCCAAAAATTGAGGGCCGACAAAGAGAAGCTAAAGGAGCTGATCCGGATCGGCTTGCCGGCGGGGCTGCAGGGCCTGCTGTTTTCCATTTCCAATGTGCTGATCCAGTCGGCCGTCAATTCCTTCGGCTCCACCATGATCGCGGCCAACGCTGCCGCAATGAATATTGAAAACTATATCGGCACCGTCATGCTTGCCTATTACAACGCGGTTGTAACCTTTACGGCCCAAAGCATGGGCGCAAAAAAATATAGCCGTATCGATAATATTGCGAAGGTATCCACGGTATTGGTTTTCATTACCTGGATTCTTCTTGGAGGGGCGACCGTGCTGTTCGGCAGGCCCTTGCTCGGCATCTTCACATCTGACCCGAAGGTGATTGAGCTGGGGATGCTGCGTCTGTATATCATCATGATTTCTTTCGTCGCCTGCGGCATCATGGATGTATACCCCGGTTTATCCTATGGAATGGGCTATTCCATCTCGCCGATGCTTTGCACGCTAGTGGGCGCCTGCCTGCTGCGGATGGTATGGCTGGCTACGATCTTTGCCTGGTACCCTGCAGAGCTTGTGCTTTTCGCCGCCTATCCCGTTACCTGGGTGTTGGCGGGAGCCGGCCAGGTGGTCATCTTTTTCTATGCGCGGCAGCAGATCCACAAACAGGCTGCGGCTGCACAGCCGATTGCCGAATCAGAATTGTGAAAAGCTTTTGTATGGAGAATCAAGGAAAACAGTCAGCCCAATTTTATTGGGTTGGCTGTTTTTGCATTTGAGGGATCAAGTTTGGATAAGAAATGGAACAAAAAATTTCATATCGTTTTTGCACCGAAGTACCGTGGAAAATTCAAAACAAGATTGTCTTGCCCCTTCATTTTATATCTGTTGGAGATCTGTTCTATTCGAGTATACTATCCATCTTGATTTTCTTACTCAATGTTGATAATAAATGAAGATGCGGATATAATGATCATAGTTTATTTGTTCGAACTGATAAACCAATTGGAGTGATGGCCATGAGCAATAGTACCGCAAGCTTTCAAGAAATTCAGGATAAATTTAATGATTGTCGGCAGATTTTGACGGCAATTGGGGACGAAGTGCGACAATCCATTTTAGTGACCCTCATGCAAAACACCTGTAAAGAAGGAATGCGTGTGGGTGAGATCACTGCCCACACCCACCTTTCACGACCAGCTGTTTCGCACCATTTAAAGGTGATGAAAGATGCCGGGATCGTGCGGATGCGCAAGGAAGGTACAATGACTTTTTATCATATTAACGTGGATGCCTTTGAGCCCCTGAAAAAGTTAGTAATGCTTGTTGATGAGACCATGGAGAGACATTATTAATCCCATAACGCAAACCATACTATTTTGATAAAGGAGAATGTATCATGGATTTATTTGACTCCATCAATAGAAGAAAGTCATGCAGAAACTACACTCAACAGCCTTTTGGAGAAGAGCAGTTGGAAGAAATTCGTGAGGCGATCAATGGGTTCGAACTGCTTTATCTCGATGTGCCGCTGGAGTACCGGTTTGTCACCAAAGCCAAGGGGATATTCAAAGTGCAGGCTCCGCATTATCTGATGATCAGCGGACAGGGCAAAGAAAAAGAATCGGAGAATGCAGGGTTTCTTTTTCAACAGCTCATTTTGTGGTTTGATGCCCACGACATCGGCAGCGTTTGGCTTGGTAAGACAAAAGATATGGAAGACGCCAATAGCAAAGACATCATCACCATTGCGTTTGGTCAAGCGAACGAGTCTGTACACCGCAGCAAAGATGAATTCAAGCGCAAGCCGATCAATGAAATCACCAACGCCCCGGAAAATACATGTATTCAAGCCGTACATCTGGCGCCATCCGGCATGAACATCCAGCCCTGGTATTTAGAAGAATCCGGTGATAAGGTTTTGCTTTACAAACAGAGCCTGAAACCCCCGCTTTCACTGGTTTATAAAAAAACAGAGGTAGATATGGGCATCGCGCTTTGTCATTACGCGTTGGCGTGCAGGCATTTTGACAAGCCCTTTGTCTTTCATCGTAAAGAGGAAGAGACAAATAAAAAAGGGTATCGTCTGTTTGGCGAGTTAGCCTGAATGGCGGAAAGTCGCTGATAAAGCACTTGCCGCCAACAACAAGTGCTTTGGGTGTAATATTCGTCTGCTTGCAGCCACAGAGAGTTATTTAACGCGGGCACCCGGTTTACCATTATGAAAAGAATCAATCAATAAAAGCCCCTACTAGGGGCTTTTATTGATTGAAATGAGTTGCCTATTGGACGGAAAGCCGGTGCAGATGTAGAAACGATGGTCAACCGAAAAAAGACGGAGGGACTCGCGGAACACGGGATAAATGTGCCAATACCCAAGTGATGTGTGCAACATTTATGGGTTTTAGAACACCAAAAACGACATCCTCATTTTACACTTGACTTTCATGCGCATGTCAATTTACAATAGATACATGCGTATGAAAGTGAGGTGAGTATGTGGCGCAAAAAAAGATGGGGCGTCCTCCATCTGGCGATAAACCCATGAAGGACAGAATTTTTGTATTGGTAGATGATGATACAAAGATGAAATTAGAGGTTTGCAAAAAAGCTTTCGACACAACAACTTCTGATGTTGTCCGCAAGGGGATTGACAAGATCTATGACGACCTCGATAAAAAATGAAGGAAGCGGCGCATCTCCGACTAAAAACACGCGCCACTTCCCCAAAGCGACATATGCCTGAAAGCAAATGCAGCTTTACTATTATATCATGCTCCGCAATTTCTTTCGAACAATGCAGACTTATTTTATGCAGGTTCCTGCGTTTGTCCGTTATGAAAAAGCATCAATCAAGGAAGGCCCCTGGTAGGGGCCTTCCTTGATTGAAATGTGTGTGCCAATACCGAAGTTTGGACATGAACACGAAACGCCTATCCTCCGAGCTGTCCATGACAGAATAAAGCTGCTGACAAAGGGATGAGTTTGTGTTATATCTGAAAAATATCTAGAAATACACTTGACTTTATGTGTGACAACAACTATAATTTTGGTGTGACAGAAAGTGAGGTGTGAAATGTCACCCAAAATTGGCAGGCCAAAAGCAGATAAGCCTAAAGATATTCGGTATAGTATTCGACTTGATGCTGAAACCGAAGCGAAACTTTTGAGTTATTGCGAAAGAAACGCAATTTCAAAAGGGGAAGCCATCAGAAAAGGAATCCATCTGCTTTTGTCCAAAGAAAAATGAAGGAAGCGGCGGCTCCTAAGCAAAGCAACACGCCACTTCCCCAAAGCGACATATGCCCGAAAGCAAATGCAGCGTAACTATTATATCATGCGCCGCAACTCCTTTCAAGCAATGTCGCCGAACATCATGAAAGGAAGAGGATTATGGTCATAAGGCAGCTCAAAGAAAAGCAGTTTGAAAGCCTCTGCAATTCCCTTAGAATGAAAGCCCATGCAGAGCCTCTGGAAGCAAGCTATACTGTGAATCTGAAAATCAATGGAGCCGAGTATGCCGTTAAGGTGCAGCCGGAGCGGCATAACAAAATGGCGGTATTGCAGGCGCTGCGCGTCTACCGAAATGAATACGGCCCTGACTATGAACTGATCACCACAGGAAAAGTGCTGTCTTCCCTGCTGGAAATACTGATTTTTCAGGGTGTAGTATAGCAGCGCTTTCTCATCTGACCGGCATCTGGTCTGACAATTTAAGTGAACTCCACATGATTCCATGTGGAGTTCACTTGCTTATTGCAAAGAAGTTTATATAGGAACGAACAGCAGCCGCGGTGACCAAATCCCTCTTGGAAAATACTGTATTTATACATTCACTTCGGAAAAATGATTGATTTATTCATTTAACGGTGCTATCCTTAAAATAAGAATAAATTCTCTTATCGGTATATTGTTTTGATGCGAATCATGCTGAAAAATGCAATTCCCTTCTGTTTTTCGATTGTTTCGGTGTGCCGTTGGAAGTTTAATAATGAATCGGTTTAAAGGGTGCGTATTGGTGAAGTTTCGAAAATCTCCTCCCAATATAGTAAAGCTGCGGTTTGAAAAAGAGCTGGAATATCAGGTGTGGGGCAATCACATGCTGCGCCTTACATGGACTTTTGTCGCAATGGTGATTATTGTCGAGCTGGCGATTTTTGTGTTCAAAAAATTAAACGGCGGCGCTGAAAACACGGAAGAATACCTTTTGATTTATATCGTCACCCCAACGCTGATCAATGTATCTATTCTTGCGGTCACCCATGCAGTTTCCCGCAGACTTCTGGCCAACGGCAGATACAGCATACAGGCGTATCTGTATCTTTTTTGCTTGTCTCTGCTTTGCCTGATGCTGGCGCTGGCGCATAATGCCGTACCGGTGATCTATGTCATTTTTACATTTCCCGTGCTGCTGGCTTTGATTTATATCGATGACAACCTGCTGCTGGGTGTTTTTTGTCTGAATTTTTTTCTCTATCTATTCTATATTGGGCTTCTGTATTTCGCATATGACCATACCGAATGGATACGCAAACCTGATTTTATGAATGTTCTTACCGCGGCGGCGATCATTGTGGCGGGCTATATGTCTGCTAAAATGAGCCTGCGCCGGCAGAACAGTCTGGTATACAGCATCATCTGTGCGCATGAGCGCACCAAGATGGATTCGCTCACCGGTCTGTATAATCATGCGACTTTTTATGAAAGACTGAGCGCGAGGATTCAGGAGCATCATCAGAGCTTTCAGCCGTTTTCACTGATCATTATGGATATTGATGACTTTAAGCAGGTGAACGACCAGAACGGCCACGACGCCGGGGACAAGATTATTATGACTCTGGTAGGCTGTATCAAAGCCAATCTCAGGGAAGATGAAGTTGCTTACCGATACGGGGGCGAGGAGTTCACCATTATCACCAACCGGGTCCCCGATGAGGACGTTGTACTGGCCGAATCGATTCGCCAAAGCTTTGAGGAGGCCGCCCGGGAGACCGGCAATCAAACTCCCGCTACAGTCAGTATCGGCATTGCGCGTTACGACGCGAAGCGGTTTGGGGCCCGGCGGGAATTTTTTTCTGCAGCCGATGAAGCGCTGTATGCCGCAAAGCGCAGCGGCAAAAATCATACCCTGGTGTGGCATGAGGATATTTCGGTATTTCATATTTAGCAGAAGAAAATTCAGTGAGTTTTGTGTTTGAGCGGCAAACATAGACTTGTCTTTTTCAGTTTCTTTGCACGTTTCCCATAAATAAAAAAATTCTTGAAAAAAGCTGTACGAATTTTAAATTCGTACAGCTTTTTTTGCAGGTTTCTCCATTGTGTTTGCCGCAAAGATTGAGAGACCCGGCTATCTGTTTTTCAGAGAATCTCAGCCTGAGAATCAGAGTAATAAAAGAAACAGATTTCCAATCAAAAGGTATTTCATGGATTCGTTTCTATAAAACTTTCAAAGATATCAAACAAAATCACTAAAAATATTTTATTTTCATTCGCCTTTATTCCGATATAATGAAATCACAGGGTAAGTTGTATACAAATATTCAATACATAATTGCAATTTTAGATGACTTGCCTGTGCGAAAACCAACCATTGCTCAGCAATAACTTGCAGGTTTTATCTGGGAAAACCTGCAGGTTATCATATGTTTTTTTGAGGAAGGAGATTTGTTATGAAAAAAGGGTTCAAAAAAGGCTTGGCTTTGACACTGGCCTCAGTGATGCTGCTTTCCACAACGGCATGCGGAGGTTCTTCCACACCCAGCAGCTCTGCTGCACAGGGAGGTTCCACATCTTCAGGGGCGGCCAGTGAAGAGCTGACAGGCGAGCTCCGCGTTACGACACAGGCATGGATGATGGGCAAATATGATTTTGAGGGGATCAAGGCTGATTTTGAAAAGAAGCACCCCGGCGTAACCGTTGTTTACAACAAGGTCGATAACGCCGACGTGACGACCAACATGCTGCAATGGTCTCAGGGCAAAACGAACTGCGATATTGCGATCGGCGGCAGCCGTGAGCATGCGGTTCAGTATGCCGCAAAGGATTACATCATCGATTTCGGTGACGATTTCTTTACCGGCGACATCGCGAAGGATAAATTCTTCCCCGCGTTCCTTGAGCTGGGCAATGTAGAAGGCAAGCAGTACATGATCCCGATCACCGGCGAAGTCATGTTCATCGTTGCCAACAAAGAACTGATGAAAAAAGCCGGCCTGACAGACGCCAACGGGAAGGTAGAGACTCCCAAAACCTGGGATGAGCTTTACGAGTATGCAAAGAAAGCGACCGTCGTAGAGAATGGCAAAACCGTGCAGACGGGCCTGTCCATCGACTGGGGCACCAATTTTATGACCTACTCTTATCTTTCTGCTCTGCAGGGAATCAAGGGCAATTTCTATGAGTCCGACGGCAAAACCATCGACTTTACCAGCCCCGAATCCAAGGGCCTGCTCACAAGCTGGACCAAGCTGGTAAAAGACGGCTACACCCCGACCGATACCTTTGCGGACATGGATGCAGGCCGCACCAACTTTAAAGCCGGAAAGGTCGCCATGCTGATGACCGCGGCTTCCCGCTGGATCGAATGCCAGGAGAACGTCGGAAAAGACAACACCACCGTTATTCCGGTTCCCGGCACCGATACGCACGGCTCTCTGGTTTACATCCACGGCGCGGTGATTCCGAAGGCTTCCCCGAAGATCGAGCTTGCAAAGCTGTTCATCAAAGAAGAACTGCTCAAAACGGAATTCCACGTTCAGGCGCTGAACAAATACGGCAAAATGTCCCCGCTGCTCGCTCACTATCAGGGCCTTGAGAACGCAGATTGGCCAACCGTTGTAGAAGCGACCAAATCCGCGGTTACCACTCCCTTGTATAAGGATTTCTCCAAACTGGATACCGGCATTCAGGTCGAGCTGCAGAAATGCATCAAGGGCGACCAGAGCGTAGAGGATACACAGAGCAACCTTAAGAAGCTGATTGGCACGTTGGATTTGACAACCGGCCTCAATCATTAAGCAGCAAACGGATTTCGTTCAGGAAATTCATACAGGGAAACGCTCCCTGTATGAATTCCCGGGACGCGGGAATGGCTGATCGTGCTTAGGCTTCTGATGAAATCGGCGGAGGAATGAAAATGAAAAATAAGCTTTCACTCAGCCTCAAAAAACAAGTTCCAGGCTATGCATTTATGCTTCCGGGTTTTCTTTTTGTGGCATTGTACATGGGGTATCCGTTATTCCGGTCCCTGTATCTCAGTTTTACGCAGTATAATTTCAGCTTTGATCCACAGCCGATCTTCATCGGCTTCAACAACTACATCAAAATGTTTTCCGATTCTTATTTTATGGATGCACTCCGGAATACAGTTGTGTTTACCATCGCGTTTTTGCCGGGCGTTATGATCATCTCCCTGATTCTGGCGATGATGCTGGATAAAGGGGTGAGAGGATCGGGCTTTTTCAGAACCTGTATTTTTCTGCCGGTCGTCGTGCCGCTTTCCCTGACAGGTATCATCTTTCAGTGGATTTTGAATGAGCAGTACGGCCTCTTAAACTGGTTCCTAGTAGATGTGCTGCACCAGAGTGCGTGGGCTCAGAACTGGCTGGGCGACGGCAACTGGGCGATGGTCAGTATCATCGTAGTCAGCCTGTGGAAAAACATCGGTATGCTGGTCATCCTGTTTATGGCGGGGCTTCAGGCCATTTCAAACGATATTATGGAGGCCGCCCGGGTAGACGGCGCCAACGCGTACCAGCGCATCGTACATATTACGCTCCCGAATTTGAAAGAAAGCTATGTGATCTGTGGCATCTGGGCAATCATCCAGGCGGTTAAGGTCTTTGAGCAGCCCTTCATCATGACGCAGGGCGGCCCCGGAACCGCTACTCTGGTGCTGTACCAGTACACGTGGATCAATGCATTTAAATATTTCGAAATGGGGTATGCCTCTTCCATCGCCTATTTCATGGGCGTCGTCATTTTGGTGCTTTCTGTGTTTAATATGTTCCTCAACAGAGGGGACGACGCAAAGATTAAGAAGGTGAAGGTATGAAAGAAAAGAATCTGGCGCTCAATTTCATCCTTTTTATTCTTTTGCTGGTCACTGCTTTTGTCTTCATCGTTCCGTTTTTGTGGACGTTTCTCACCTCGCTGAAAACCAACGATGAAATTTATGCGTCCGCGCTGACGATCCTCCCCACAAAAATCACCTTCGAGCATTACGTCAAGGTGATCACCCAGATGGGCGATTTCCTCAAGTATTTCAGAAACTCGGTGGTCGTTTCTCTGTGGAGCGTGCTGGCCACGGTTGTTTTCAGCGCTTCTATGGGTTACGCGTTCTCGAAGATGGACTTTAAGTTCAAAAATATTTATCTGGGCTTTGTCCTGTTTATACTGACGCTGCCTTATGTGATTTATCTGATCCCGATTTATATCATGGAATCCAAAATGGATTTGATCGATACCGCATGGGGCCTGATTCTGCCTTACATCGCGACCAATCTGCCCATGTCCGTGTTTATCATGCGCGGCCAGTTCAACAATGTTCCGAATACTCTGGGCGAGGCGGCTACGATCGACGGCTGCAACAACTGGCAGGTTTTCTCCAAGATCATGCTCCCGGTCGTAAAGCCCGGCATCGCCACCGTGATCATTTTCACCTTTATCAATGTATGGGGTGAATTTACCTACGGCAGAACCCTGACCGCTACCGCAAAGGCGCAGACGCTGCCGGTCGGCATTACCTTCCTGCGCGACGAGGCGGCCTCCTGGCAGTACGGCACGCTGACGGCGACCATCATTCTGTCTCTGATCCCGCTGCTGATCATCTTCCTCAGCATGCAGAAATATTTTATCAGCGGAATTATGGAAGGCGCCCTCAAGGGCTGATGCCTGATTTCCCGCAGCAATCCGGTTCTTTTGGACCTGTGACAACAGAAAAACGGTGATTGACGGAACAGATCCGCAGTCACCGTTTTCGGTTTGTGAATTGCCGCAAAAGCGGAGCGGCGATAAAAGAGAACTTTTCAAATGGTTTCATAAGCGTTGTCGGCGGTAATATCGCGCTCGTAAAAGGGCAGGTTGCTTTTTAACACAATGATCGGCTCGATAAAGATGCTGTCGCTTCTCGGGAACTCGTTTTTCACCAGAAAGTTAAACAGTGTCCGGCAGCCGAGATAGCCAAGCTTGAAAGGCTTTTTGTAGATAATGGCCTGCAGCACGTCCGAAAGGAGCATCTCGCGGCTTTCCTGAAACAGATCGCTTCCGATCACCTTTATCGTTCCAGCGCGGCCTGCATCCAGCACCGCTTTGCAGACCGGCGGCGTGTTGGTGGCCGTGCAGGAATAGATCGCGCTGATTTCCGGGTCGGATCTCAGCAGCTCCACAAGCTCATAGTATAAATGCTCCGGGTCCCTGCGGTTGTAGATTTTGATGATATCCATCCGGTCCTGCGCTTTTGCAAAATACTGCTCAAAGCCGGTAACGTTCATATAGTGGGTCGAAACCATGATATCGCCCGATACCACCAGAGCCTTGCCTTTGTTCGCGGTAAAGCCCGAGATCAGCTCAGCGGCCAGGCTGCCGGCCATCAAATCCTGCGCTCGCACACAGCAAAGGCGTTTTGCCTGCGGCAGGTCGGAAACGATGAAGACGGCCGGAACGCTTCTCTTGCTGAACTGATCGATAAAATAAGTAAACGCCGGGTCTTCTACCGCGAGCGTTACCAGACCGGAAATTTCATCGCAGTGGTTCTGGTATACCTCCTCCAGGTGCTTCGGCAGGTTGCTCAGCGGGCCCGAGAAACCGAAATCCAGAATCTCAATGTTGAACTCGGCCGCCTCTGCCTGAAAGGCGCGCATGCCCTTCCAGATATCCCGGTAGTAATAGCGGTTTGTGCCGGAGTTCGGCAGCGGCACCACAAAGGCAATTTTCAGCAGCTTGCGTTTCAGGGAAGAGGCAACATAGTTGGTTTTATAGCCCATGCCTTCGGCAATGGCCAAAATCTCTTTTCTCACTCTTTCGCTGATACCGGGTTTGTTGTAAAGTGCCTTGTGTACGGTGGAAAGGGAAACCTCTGCCTCAGCCGCAATATCTTTTAAGGTAGCTTTTTTATCTTTCATACCGATCCTTTCCCAATCCTTGATTTTACTTACCTATCTTGTAACACCGCTCAAAGAAACGGCGTTCTCTTGTGCAAGCGTTTTTAAAGTATATTTAATATAACATAAATACCAAAAGAAAGAAAGGGAGTTCTCTAAAATGTAAAAAACGTTTTTTCTATTTTAATTCCAGTATAAGCTTTATTTTAGAGAGTGAGATTGTATGTATTGAGAATTTGATTGTAATATCGTTGACTTTAGTTAGCTATAATGCTAGAATGATGATGGAAATAGAGAAAACGTTTCTCTATTTCCCGAAGAGAAAGGCGGAACAAAAATGAAAATCGTGAAGTTCGAATCGTGGTGGGTGAAACGGGATCAATGCCTGTTTGACGAAAAGCGAAGAGGCGGCGGAAAAATGCCCTGGGACGTCGTTGTCATCAAGCTGACGACCGATACCGGGATTGAGGGAATCGCCACCGCTATGGCGGCTCGTTCCGGGCAGGTGACGGAGTCGTATCTCTGCGATACGGTTGCCCCGATGGTCATGGGCCGTTCCCCGTATGACAGGGAGAAAATCTTTTACGATTTCTGGAATCTGGACCGTCACGAGGCGTTTTTTCCTGTTTTTCTTCCGGGCTCTGTGGACGTTGCGCTGTGGGACATCTGCGCCAAGGCCGCCGGCCTCCCTCTGTACCAGTACATAGGCGCTTACCGCGAAAGCCTGCCGGTTTATGCGAGCAGCCTTTTCTATGATACCGTGGAGGCCTATGTGAACGAAGCGCTGTACTATCGTGACAAGGGAATTCCGTTCTATAAGGCGCATCCGCCCGGCCCGTATGAGTTTGATATGGAAATCCACCAGAAGCTTCGTGAGGCCGTCGGACCCGACATGGGCTTGATGACAGACCCCGTCGGCGAATACAGTCTGGACGAAGCGATCACGGTGGGCCGCCATCTGGAGAAGCTCAACTACCTGTGGTTTGAAGAGCCGTTCCGCGATTTCGAGCTTTACAAATATCAGGAGCTTTGCAAAACACTGGATATCCCGATCGCCGCGACGGAAACCACGCGCGGCGCGCACTGGGGCGTGGCGCAGGTCATCAGCGAGCGGGCTGCGGATATTGTGCGCGCCGATGTTTCCTGGAAATGCGGCATCACCGGCACCCTGAAAATCGCCCATCTGGCAGACAGCTTTGGCCTGCGCTGTGAAATTCACACCACGACCATGACCTATATGGACATTGTAAATCTTCATGTTTCCTGCGCGATCCGCAACTGCCGCTTCTTTGAATATTTTGTGCCGGAAGAGAGCTTCCAGTTTCCGATGAAGGGGCAGCTTCCCATTGACGATCACGGGATCATCACCGTGCCCAAAACACCGGGCATCGGCGCGGAGCTTGACTGGGAGCTGATCGAAAGGAATTGTGTCTCTTATAAAGTGCTGACCCTGTAAAAACGGCAGGGAGGCAATGAACGGCAGGAAAGATACCGGCATTCTTTCCGTCATGGATGGGGAGAGTAAACTACCAAGAAGATACAAGCATTTCCCTCGCCAAAGGCGGGGGAAAAACGGATGCTATTTCATAGGGAAAAGGAGATCGAGCAAATGAGCGAAGAATTCAAAAACATGTTTTCTCTGAAGGGGGAGCGTGCCGTCATTACCGGCGGCGCGACCGGCCTTGGGTTTGCGATGGCGAAATGTATGGTAGCCGCGGGGGCTGAGGTGATCCTCTTAGCCAGAGATGCCGATAAGCTGCAAAAGGCGTGCGAAGAGCTGGGCAGCAGCGCGAGTTATTATGCCTACGATGTGACCGATACCGACCGTGCGCAGGAAATCGCCGACCAAATCATAAGGGAGCACGGCGATGTGACTATCCTGTGCAATAACGCGGGCAATCACTGCAAAAAGCCGATTGAAGAAATGTCCGTTAAGGATTTTACCGATGTGCTCGACGTTCATGTGGTCGGCTCCTACGCGTTCACCCGCGCGTTTGTCCCTCATATGAGAAAGAACCAAAAGGGAAGCATCGTCTTTACCGCGTCGATGACCTCGTTTATCGGCATGCCCTATGTGATGGGCTACGCCGCCGCCAAATCCGCGTTTCTTGGAATGGTGCGCTCGCTGGCCGCCGAGGTCTCCGCAGACGGCATCCGTGTCAACGCGGTTGCGCCCGGCTGGATTGACACGCCCATGTTCCACAAGGCCGTCGATAACGATCCGCCCCGCCAGCAGAAGATTCTCGGCAGAACGCCGATGAACCGGTTCGGCGATCCGGAGGATATCGGCTGGGCGGTTGTGTACCTTTGCTCTCCCGCCGCGAAATTTGTCAACGGCGTTGCGCTCCCGGTGGACGGCGGCGCTCTGATCGGCTTTTAAGGCGAAATCACCTGAAAAGTATTGTTGTGTAAAAACAGCGCCACCTTCTCTTGCCGCAGGCTTGGGAAGGTGCGAACAGCTTTTTAAAAATGGAATGCAATATGCCAAAAGAACAGTGGGAGGGTTTCACCATGGCACAATGGAATAACGACAAAGAACTGTTTGCGCTCGTGAAAGAGCGCCTGTACACCCCCGTTGTAGGGGATATTCTGGACGGCCTCGGCTGCTACCATCAGTTTCTTCCGCAGGACGTCCGCCCTCTGCGCGGCGACATGAAGCTGGTGGGCCGCGCGATGCCGGTTCTGATGATCGACGTGTACGGGCCGCAGAAAAAACCGTTCGGCCTTCTCACAGAGGCGCTCGATCAGCTCGAGGAGGATGAGATTTACCTTGCCACCGGCGGCACGAAGCGCTGCGCCTATTGGGGGGAGCTGCTCACGGCCACCGCCAGAACCAGAAAAGCGGCGGGCGCCGTCGTGAATGGCTGGCACCGCGACACGCCGCAGGTGCTCGAGCAGAACTGGCCGGTGTTCAGCTGCGGCTGCTACGCACAGGATTCCTCCGTGCGCACGCAGGTGGTGGATTTCCGCTGCCCGATCGAATTCGGCGACGTGTGGGTCAATCCCGGCGACATCGTGTTCGGCGACATCGACGGCGTGCTGATCATTCCGCAGAAATACGAAACGGAAGTGTTTAAAAAGGCGTTGGAAAAAGCGGCGGGCGAAAAAGTGGTCCGAAAAGCGATCGAGGGCGGCATGACCGCGACCGCAGCCTTTGCCAAATTCGGCATCTTGTAAAGGGGGCCGGGAATATGACCGAGCAGGCCGTTTTCCAGATCGATCAGGCAGATAATGTGGCTACCGCGCTTCAGGCCCTTGTGCCGGGCGCCGCCGCGGCGCACGGCGACCCATCCCAGCCGAGCGTCGCCGTTACCGAAGAGATACCGGCAGGGCACAAGCTCGCGCTCCGCGACATTGCGCCGGGTGAAAACATCGTGAAATACGGTGTGGTGATCGGGTGCGCCACCAAAGAGATCAAAACGGGGCAATGGGTCCATCTGCACAATATGAAAAGCCTCTACGACGCAAGATCGTCGAGCATGGATGTTGTGACCGGTGCGCCGACGGATACACACTATGAGTAACCATCATTTGCGGTGAAAATGCAGGATTTTGGTCCTATTTCCCTGCCGAAGTCGGTGGAGACATGACCGCTACAGTTCCATCGTTTGATGAAAAATGAGTTCAACATGGAGAAGCAGAGATGAAAGAGTATCAGAATGTACGCTGGAAAGGGTATCTCCGCCAGGATGGCAGGAAGGGGATCCGCAATAAGCTGCTGGTTGTGTATACGGTGGAGTGTTCCTCGCATGTTGCGAAAGAGATTGCACGCCGCATCGACAGCAGTGATGTGGATGTGGTTGGCTTCGACGGCTGCTGCGACAATGAGTACGCGGTGCGGCTTCTGCTGGCTTTGATCCGTCACCCGAATGTGGGGGGCGTGCTGGCTGTGGGTCTTGGCTGCGAGTATGTGCAGCCGAAGCACCTGGCGGAAAAAGCGCTGGAGGCCGGGAAACCGGCGCAGTGGTTCTTTGTGCAGGAGCACGGCGGCACCGAGCCCTCCATCGAATACGGCATGCAGCAGGCCCGCCTTCTGCTCGAAGAGCTCCGGCAGACTCCTGTGGTGCCGATGGGCTTTTCCGATCTGGTTGTCGGCGCGGAATGCGGCGGCTCTGATTATACCTCCGGTCTGGCCGGGAATGTGGTGGTCGGCCGCTTTTACGATAAGCTGGTCGATCTGAACGGCACCGCCGTGTTTGAAGAAATTGTGGAAGCGGTGGGCCTGAAAGACCTGCTGGTACAGCGGGCCGCAGACGACTGCGCGCGGGAACAGCTTGCCTATACCTATGATAAAGCGCTGGAGTACTGCAAGTCGGTGCGCCAGTATTCCGTTTCTCCCGGGAATTTTGCGGGCGGGCTTTCCTCTATTGAAGAGAAGAGCATGGGCGCCGTGATCAAAAGCGGCAGCCGCCCCATCAGCGGTGTGATCAAGGTCTCTCAGCAACCGCCCAAAAACGGGCTCTGGCTGCTCGACAGTACGCCCGACCCGTATTGGATGGGTTTTGGCTATACCAACCCCAACGACAACGAAGGGCTGATGGATTTGATCTCGTGCGGCTGTCAGCTGGTATTTCTGGTGACCGGCCGCGGGAACATCGTGGGCAGCGCGGTGGCTCCCGTGTATAAAATCACCGGAAACAGCGGCACCTTCCACCGAATGAGTGGAGATATGGATTTTAACGCCGGGCCGGTCTTAAGCGGCGAGGTCACTCTGGAACAGCTGTGCCAGAATCTTTGCGATGAGGTGATCCGCGTGTGTTCCGGCAAGCCGACCAATGCGGAAAAACTCGGCCATAAAGAGTATTTTATTCCCTATAAATATCAGGAAAAAGAGGTCGTGGTCAAAAGGGAATGTGAATAGTGTTTTCAGACCGTCGAATAACGTGCCGGTGTAAAATTGCTTTACTATTTTGCGCCTGCATTGGCAAATGCCGCAAAATTCAGACACATACCGCAAGTCTGCTCGTTCCTCTGCGGTATCTGCCGTTTTTACCTATGCGATTTTCAGCATTCTGCCTGTTTTCAATCGGATGATATAACCGGTTCACAATCGCTTTATGAAAGTACAGCGATTTCTTCCCCCGCTGCAGGTGGGGGAAGAAATTCAATCTCTCATTCAAGTGGAACAACTGTAAATCCAAATGGCATTTTCTCTGATTGTTATAAACAAAAATAGGAAAATCTATATTATTTGACAAATAACCAAAAGTTTTTTATAATAAGTTGTACAAAGTTTTGAATCAGGGGGATGTCGTCGTGAAAAAAACGGCACGAAAAGCGGCGGGGTTGCTTCTTACGGCAGTTTTGCTGCTGCCTGTAGGTTGCGCTGACCATACTGCCGCGCCGCCGGACGAGAGTGCGGTGAGCAGTCTCCCTGAAACGACCGTAAAATTCTGGACCTACTGCACCACTCCGGAACGCGAGCAGGATTTCGTCCGCTTTCAGCAGATTTTAAAGGAGCGGCATCCCGAAATCACCCTGGATTACCTGGGCATTCCGGGGGATATCCCGACCTTTATGCAAAAGCTTGATGTTGCGATCGCGTCGGATACCGCGCCGGATTTTACGGATTTTTATGATTCCAAATACATAAAGAGCGGTTTTTATGAACCGCTCGATGCTTTTTATGATCAGTGGAGCGAAAAGGAGTCGCTGAGTGCCGACGCCATTCTTCAGGCGCGCGCCTATGACCCAAAGCAGCAGCGCCTGTATACGCTTCCGTTTTCGATGCAGCCGTGGGGCATGTGGGTTCGCACCGATCTTCTGCAGTCGGCGGGGATGGGCGTTCCGCAGACATGGGACGACTTTTTTACTGCAGTGCAGAAGCTGACCAACCGCGAAAACGATCAATATGGCATTGCGCTGCGCGGCGGCCCGGGCAGCAGCAATACGCTCGAAGCCCTGATGTACGCTTACTCGGGGCTTACCGATTATTTTGACAAAAACGGCAGGTGTACCATCAACTCATCCAAGCATGTGGAGTTTGTCGAGCGGTACCTGGGCCTTTATAACCGCTATTCCGCGCAGGATGATCTGGTCAAGGGCTGGACGCAGCTGACGGCTTCCTTTCAGGCGGGCAAAGCGGGCATCATCTTTCATAATTTCGGTTCAGGCACATCGATCGCCACCGCCTTTTACGGGGATCAGTCGCGGTATCAGGCGGCGGAGCTGCCCCGTACAGCCGACGGCAGCGCCCAGATGCGGTTTGTAATGATGCGCTCTGTCAGCATGAATTCCAAATCCGATGTCAAAGAGGCTGCCTTTCAGGCCATGACGGTCTACTGCAGCGCCGCGGTGCAGATTCCGCGCTGCAAAACACAGGGGGAGGTTCCGGTGGTGGCCGGCGCGGCGTCAAGCCCCGATTATCTCGACGATAATCACCCGTACCTGCGGCTGGCTGAGCAGATGGTATCGGGCAAAGACGGCTCTGTGCAGATTCAGGTGCCGGTCTATCTGCCGCAGTATACCGAGATTCAGTCAGAGGTGGAACCGATGATTCAAAAGGTGATGGCGGGCAGCATGTCGGCGAAAGACCTGCTCGATCAATGGGCCAAACTGCTGGAGGCCGCCAAAAAGCAGTTTGACAGTACACAGGGATAACAACGCTTTCCGATTTTCGTGAAGGAGCGCGGGGTCTTGAAAAAAGTATTTCAAAAGCCGATCAAAAAGCAGATCATGCTCCTTTTTCTTCCGGTGGTGATTGCCGCGGTGCTGATCATCGGATTATTCGCGTATTTCTTTGAAACGAACAATATCAAAAAGAATGCCTCTTTTCTCACGCAGAGCATGGTGAGCCAGATCTCGATTCTGCTCAACGACAAAATGATGACCGCCTTTACGCAGATGATCAATCTGTCGGGCAGTCCGGCGGTCAACACTCTTTTGCTCAGCGAGAGCTCTTCAGAAGAGGACTTCAGCAGTCTGATGACCTGCTACAGCAGCATGGAAGAGATTTACCGCAATTATGACCAGATGATCGATTCGCTGTATTTCTGTAACAACCGCGGGATCGAGGTCAAATATTTTGTCAGCGATGTGCCAAAGCACATCGGTCTTTCGCTGACCCAGTGGATGAAAAAATACAACACCTCGCCGCACGGGGTGTACTGGCTGAATGACCACCGGGACGACGTGTTCCAGACAACGACGCCGCATAAGGTGATTTCCGTGTTTCGGATCATCGGTTCGCCGCAGTCCGCCTCCAGCGGGATCATCCTCTTTAATTTAAACAGCAGCTATTTTTCCGGGATTCTCGATAACGTCCATGTGTCTGAAAACGGATACATGATGCTGATCAGCAGGGACGGTACGCTGCAGTCCGCCGCAATGCAGAACCGGTATTGCCTGACGCTTTCCGCCGTGGAGAAGCTTAAAGAGCATTTCGGCTCCAGCGGCAGCACCGTGCTGCGCAGCGTGACAAATCAGCGAATGATCGTCACTTACCAGAGCATCGAGGCCAACGGCTGGATCGTCGCGGCCGTCATGCCGGAAAGCGACCTGCTGAGCAGCGCGGGGGAATTCAAATACATATTGCTGGTGCTGATGCTGGCGCTGACGCTGCTCGTCATCTTTCTTTCGAACCTGCTGGCCAAGAGCATTTCCAAACCGATCGAGTACCTTTCCGATCAGGTGATCAAGTTTGATAATGGGGATATGAACGTCAGCTTTCAGGTGGATGCCGGCAACGAGATCGGTGTTCTGGCACACGGTCTCTCTTATTTGAAAATCGCCGTCACAGAGCTTCTGGCGCAGGTGCGCCGTGAGCAGGAGCAGAAAACCAAAATGCAGCTGCTGGCGCTCCAGGAGCAGATCAAGCCGCATTTTCTGTACAATACCATCGGCTCCATCCGCCAGCTGGTCAATATGAGAAACAATCATATGGCAAGCGATATGTGCGTAGAGCTGGCCCGTTTTTACCGGCTGGGCATCAGCGGCGGCAAAGAGATCGTCACGGTCAGAGAAGAGCTGGAGCATGTGGCAAGCTATCTGGAAATTCAGAAAATGCGCTACGGCGACGACTTTGAATATGTCATTGATGTCAAGGAAGAGCTTTTGTCCATCCAGATTCTCAAGCTGAGCCTGCAGCCGCTCGTGGAGAACGCCATTTACCACGGGATCAAAACAAAAGACGGCATCGGGATGATTCTGGTCAGTGGGGAGAAGCAGGAGGACCGTGTGATTCTGACCGTGTACGACGACGGTGTGGGCATGGACAGCGAAAAGCTCGAAGACCTGCGCGGCACGCTGAAGCTGCCGCCCGAAGTAAATCATACCAAATATTTTGGCCTGCGGAATGTCAATACCCGTTTAAGGCTATACTTTGGGGAGCAGTCCGGAATTGTATTCGAAAGTGTTCAGGGAGTTTATACCCAGGCGAGCATTGTGATTCCGCTTGCCGGCTCGGGGGAGGGGGAATGAGTTTTCGTGCATAAGCTGTTGATTGTTGATGACGACCAGATCATCCGGGCCGGGATGAAGCAGAATATCAACTGGGAGGAAAACGGCATCGAAGTGGTGGGAACCGCCAGCAACGGGAGGGAATGCCTCGAGATGATCCCGAGCAGCCTGCCGGATATCATCCTCACCGATATCAAAATGCCCTTTATGGACGGCATAGAGCTGATGGAGGCGGTGTACCGGCTGTACCCGCACATCAAGGTCGTTCTGCTGACGGCGTACGGCGATTTTAAATACGCGCAGATGGCGCTGAACTATAAGGTCTGCCAGTACGTGATGAAATACGATCATAACTCTGAGGTTTTGGGCGCTGTGCTGAAAGCCGCCAAGGAATCCGACGACCAGAAGGATAACGTCGAGATTGTAAAGCGCGGACGAAAGCTGCTGGAGAATAAATTCTTTTACGATCTGGTGGTCAATTTTCAAAATGACGACGAACTGGGGGAGCGCGCAAAGCGCCTGAATATCCGTTTTATCAGCTCCATTTTTTGCGTCGTTTGTATCGATGTCGGCAAACGAAGTGAACGGGAGGCGGAGATTCTGCTGTGGCAGAAAAAGCAGCTTTGCGAAAAGATCGGGGAACTGCTGCAAAGCCGCCTGAGTCTGCCGAATGTGCAGGTATATTATTTTGTGGGCGATATTTACCTCAATCTGGTCGTCAACTTTGCGGAGCGGCTGTCTGAAAGCGAGCAGGAGGCATTCTTCGTTCAGCTCGAGCAGGCGTTTTCTCTGGTGAGAGAAACCCAGAGCGTAACGCTGTCCGCCGGGGCCGGTTCGCTGTACAAGGGGTATCCTAATATTTTAAAATCCTATACGGAAGCGACGCAGGCCCTGGAAATGAAAAGCATGCTGGAATCCCGCCTGCAGGAGGGGAAGAATCTCATCCGGTTCGAGGAGCTGAGAAACAGCAGCGTTTCGCATGCCGCTGTTCTGCGGCAGGTGTTGTCGTTTATGGATTCCAATTATCATCAGGAGGACCTTTCGCTGAACCGGATCGCCGAGGAGGTCCATCTGACGCCGAGCTATATCAGCACTCTGTTCAAAAAGTACCAGGGGGTCAATCTCAGTGATTACCTGATGGAGCTTCGCGTGAAAAAGGCGATGAGCCTGCTGGCGGAAACAGACCTGAAAACGTACGAAATATCCGAAAAGGTGGGGTACAGCAACCCGCAGTATTTCAGCGTGGTTTTTAAACGAATCACCGGCTCTGCCCCGGGGGAATACCGCAAAATAAGCCGTGCCTGATGGGCGGGGTAATAGGGAAGCAACTTCGGAATCCCAAAACCACGAGATAGACAGTCAATAGAAGGGTATGTTAAAATGATCCAGAAGTCAAAATGATTCGTTTTTATTGATTGAGGTGGTCTTGTGAAGTTACGAGAGGAATATACTTGCCCTTTGGAATTGACCCATGACATAACCAAAGGAAAATGGAAGCCCATGATTCTGTGGCAGCTGGGGAAGGGCAAAATGTCATTATCGCAGCTTGAGCGCGATATCAAGGGGGTCAATCAGAAAATGCTGTTGGAGCAGCTAAAAGAGCTGCTGGATTTTGGAGTGATTGAAAAAGAATCTTTCGAGGGCTATCCTCTAAAAGTAGAATATTCATTGACGGAACGTGGGCACAAATTGTTAGAAGCGATCGTCATCATGCAGTCGATCGGGATCGACCTGATGAAAGAGAACGGTATGTTTGACGTTCTCAAAGAACAGGGGTTTATTTGATGAAAAGGATACCCACAAAAAAGTGGGTCATTTACTTCGTCGTTGCATCATGCTATGCTTGCAGCAGGAGGCGATAAAGTGTTAAGAGATGCGGAGAAAACAATAGGAAATCTGATTGACAAACAGAGCGTTTCTTTTATTAGTTCAGTGGATGAAAATGGATTCCCGAATACAAAGGCCATGCTTCCCCCGAGAAAAAGAGAGGGAATCCAAACCTTTTACTTTACAACAAACACTTCTTCGATGAGGGTGTCTCAGTATCGCTCTAATCCAAAAGCGTGCATCTATTTCTGCGATAAAAGGTTTTTCCGAGGGGTAATGCTGATCGGCACAGTTGAAGTGCTGGAGGACGCCGCAAGTAAAGAAGTGATTTGGCAGGAAGACGACACGCAGTATTACTCTAAAGGTGTTACAGACCCGGACTATTGCGTCTTGAAATTCACGGCAAGTGCAGGTCGATATTATGCGAATTTTAAGTCTGACAGTTTCTCAATTGAATAAGAGTCACAAGATACTGAATACGCTTCATTCATGGCACGATTGGGGTTCCGATTGCGGTTCCGGTTCCAGTTCGAGTTCCGGTTCCAAATCTGTCCCCGATTTTTGATTCATTGCCAAAAACAGTGCGGGAATCACTGCGGCCACGGTAAAACCGATTGCCCACCAGAAAGAGACGTTGAACGCCCCGGCAACCGCCTGAAGATCGGAGCCGGCGCGGCCCGTCGTCTGCGGCTGGGCGACGGTCGCGAGAATGGCCGACCCGAAAGCCCCGCCGATGGTCTGAAAAATCCTTGTAGAGATGCTTGCGTGGGGAACCTGTTCTTTGGGGAGCCCAATATAAGCGGACATCATAAT
This sequence comes from Faecalispora jeddahensis, assembly GCF_000577335.1. Classification (GTDB taxonomy): domain Bacteria; phylum Bacillota; class Clostridia; order Oscillospirales; family Acutalibacteraceae; genus Faecalispora; species Faecalispora jeddahensis. The sequence goes on from NZ_CBYL010000013.1 coordinate 22,306, forward strand.
TGCAATAAACAAACCGCCAAGCCCGGCCCCCCTGATCAACAGAGCAGCAGCCAGAAGAATCAAATTCGTATCCGTACCGGCAAAGGCAAACGGCAGCGTTCCGATTGCGACAGCGGCGAGGCTGAAAAGCACAATATTACGAGAGCCGTCGCGGTCGGCCGCTTTTCCGGCCCAGCTTCTGGTGAGCAGCATCCCGATTCCCTGCGGCAGCAGCCACAATCCGGCGGACAGGGCGCTTGCTCCGCGCACCTCCTGGTAATAGAGCGGCAGCATCAACATGGCCCCATTTGTGATGATTCCGCTGAAAATCAGCAGGATATTGGAAGCCGTAAAATTCACGGATTGGAACAGCCGCACATTCAGGGCCGGTTCCCGTTTCGTATTCAGAGCATAGATGATATACGATGCCATCAAAACCACGCCGAGCATCAGCGGAACATAGACGGCGCTGCTGCCGAAACCTCCATGCTTGGCGACCTGAGCAATGCCGTAGATCAAAAGGGCAAACGCGGGGCAGAGCAAAAGCATACCGAATACATCGAGGGATGCTTTCTTTTCTGAGAGCTTATCGGCCGGGATTCCCCACCAGGCCAACACAATCGCTACGATGCAGATCGGAATATTGATCCAGAAGATGGCGCGCCAGCTCAGGCTGCTGACAATGATTCCCCCCAGCACCGGGCCAAGGATCGGCCCCAGAAGAGCGGGTATGCTGACAATCGCCATGATCCGCCCAAGATTGCGTCCCCCGGAAACCTGTACGAGCTCCGTTTGCAGGGTCGGCATCATCAGCCCGGCGCCGAGCCCCTGAATGACCCGGAAACCGATCATGCTTTCTATGTTCCAAGACAGCATAGAGCACACGGAGCCGACTAAAAAAAGCGCCAGCGAGAAGAGGTAGGATCGTTTGCCGCCAAATCGTTCGGTGGCCCATCCGGAAATCGGAACGGCCAGCCCCATCGCCAGAACGTATCCCGTCGTGATCCACTGTACCGTGGAAAGGGCTGTCTTCATATCGGCTGCAATGGTATGCAGGGCTACATTGACCATCGTTGAATCAAACAGCGGCGCAAGAGCGCCGACAACAAGAATAATTGCAACCCGAAGCACCACTGGGTCGAGTTTTTCTTTTGCCGGCTTCACATTTGTTGTGTTCATGAGAAATCTCCTTTTCCTTCAACTAGGAAACAATTGCGTTTCTTATATGAATATGATATGATAAATTCAAATCGAATTCAATGGGAATTCTCCATATAGAAATAAGAAACTTTTTAGTTTCTTATGGATGTTCCTACAACAAAGATACATTGATTGTCGGGGCTCGGAGGGAGATAAAAGATGGAAGAACGAAAGAAAGAGACGCGCCGCCGCGGCGAAGTTCTGGAAGAGGCGATCCTGCGTGCCGCGTGGGAAGAACTCGCGGAAAAAGACTATGTGCATCTGACAATGGAAAGCGTCGCGACGAGGGCGGGGACCAATAAGGCCGTTCTTTACCGCCGATGGGACAACAAGTCGGAGCTCGTGATGGCCGCCCTGCGCAAGCATTTGCCAAAAATTACGAATGAGGTTCCCAATACGGGCAGTCTGCGCGGCGATGTATATGCCTTTCTTCATGCGCGTGTGGAACCGATGAGAACAATCAACGTGCAGGCGATCCGGGGGCTTATGATGGACCCACGGGTTTGGCGTACCATAGCCTCCTTTATGCCGCAAATTTTCCAGAAAAGATCGGAAAACAAGCTGACGGCGGCGATGATGACAATTATGAAAAACGCGGAACTCCGCGGAGAAATCAGCCTTGAAAAGCTGTCGCCCCGGGTCATCACATTGCCGCTGGACCTGCTGCAGTGTGAGCTGATCACAAAGCAGGAGCCCGTTTCCGACACAGCAATAACGGAGATCGTGGACGATATTTTTATGCCGCTGATCCATGCGTCACAACAGCAATAAGGTACTAATCGGGGGCTGATGTGGTCAGCTCCTTTCGGGTGAGTTTGCTTGAAATTTCATCGTGACAAGAAAGACGGGTGCGCGGTCGCGGCATCCGTTTTTGTGTGATAGAGTTCCGCCCGTTGATGGTCAATCTCGTTTTATGCCTTCGGGTCACTTCCTCATAGGCCCTGCGCATTTGGGTACGGCTTGTTCGGTTTGCCGCCAAAGTTCGGCTGATTTTGAGAGGGAATGATTTTTCTGTGCCAAAACAGGCAGAAAGATTTCTATTCTGAACAAATTTTAAGCGTTTCGTGAAAAAAGGATAGTAAAATATTTCGGATTGATTTTGGTAAATATGTATGGTATGATTTTTTTAATTCAATCAGTGATTCGGCAATGAGGCCTCATTCACGGTGCACCCAGCACCGCGAATGAGGCCTTTCTTAGGTGGTTGGCCGGCGATCATCCAAAATAGAATTGCTGTGATATAGTTCGGTGCACTTTCAAATCGGAGGATTCAAAATGGAATCTTCGCAGGTTTGGAGCGGCACGCCTACAACACAGTCCAATCATATTGAGGAGGAAAACGAATGAATGCTGTCAACTCAGGGGACATCTCTTGGATGCTGACCTCTTCCGCTCTTGTTTTAATTATGACCCCCGGTCTTGCCCTGTTTTACGGGGGAATGGCCGGTCGAAAAAACACAGTCAATACCGTTATGTCGTCCGCTTTTATCATGGGCCTTGCTTCTATTCTTTGGGTTCTGTTCGGATTTTCCCTGTCCTTCAGCGGCGGAGCCGGGGGAATCATCGGTGATTTCAGCTGGTTCGGCATGAATTTTACAGAGGATTCGGCGGCTGCCGCTTATGCGCCGACAACCGTGTGTTTTGCAGTATTTCAGATGATGTTTGCCATCATCACTCCCGCTTTGATCACCGGCGCGCTGATCGGCAGAATGCGCTTTTCCGCTCTGTTTGTTTTCATCGCCCTGTGGTCGGTTCTGGTCTATTATCCGTTGGCGCACATGGTGTGGGGCGGCGGTTACCTGATGGAGCTGGGCGCGATCGACTTTGCGGGCGGCACAGTGGTTCACATCAGCTCCGGCGTCAGCGCTCTCATGGCCGCTATCTGGCTGGGCGCCCGCAAAAAGACCGAAAAAGAGGCGGCTCGCCCGCACAATATGCCCTTGGTATTTCTCGGCGCGGCGCTTCTGTGGTTCGGCTGGTTCGGCTTTAACGCAGGCAGCGCGGGCGCGGCCAATACTCTGGCAGTACACGCGTTCATGACCACCAACACCGCCTGTGCGGCAGCAATGCTCTCCTGGATGCTGATCGAGAAACTCCGCACAGGGAAGACAACGCTTGCGGGCGTTTCCACCGGAATCGTCGTCGGTCTGGTTGCCATTACTCCCGGCGCGGGCTTTGTACCGATCTGGGCTTCTCTGGTGATCGGTGCTTTGGTCAGCCCCATCTGCTATTTCTTCATTACCGTTGTCAAACCCAAGTTCGGCTATGATGATTCTCTGGATGCGTTCGGATGTCACGGCATCGGCGGAGTCTGGGGCGCAATTGCAACCGGCATCTTCGCGGTAAAGGGCTTCAACCCCGATCCCAGCGCAGATGTGGTACAGTGGAACGGTTTGTTCTTTGGTCAGAGCGAGCTGTTTGTGCGCCAGCTGATCGCGATCGGCATTACGCTGGTGATTTCTCTGGTCGGCACGGGAATTGCTTTGGGTGTTACTCAGCTGGTCTTGAGAAGAATCCGTGTCACCCCCGAAGAGGAAGCGCTCGGCCTGGATATTTCCGAGCATGGGGAGCCTGCCTACCCGGCCTTTGACGGGGTGGATTCTGCGAATGCAGGCTTTGCTTTCACCGGAACCGAGGAGGTTTACTCTGAAAAAGCATCTCATGCGGTAAAAGCGAAAAGTGCCGAACTCCCCGGCTGACCAATCGCTTTAAGGATGTATACAGTGTGTGCAAGTCCATCTAACAATTGCTTATAAGACCTTTTTATAGAAACTACTCCTCTTCCGCCGAAAGGCGGGGAAAAGCCCGCGGCCTCCCCATAGCCGCGGGCTTTTTCTGTGCGCCGGCACAAGTGATCTTTCGATATGTTTTTTATTTTCAAAATTTTGATATTTTGGAACAAAGTCCCAGTCCGCTTTTTTCTGTGCGGCTCATGGAATCATCCGCTGAAATCTTTTGAAAAATCATGATGCTTATTCAGACTAAGATTTTACATTGCGATTGCCATGCAAATAATTGCCTCGAAAAACGCTGTGTTTCAGACCATGCGGCAGGAAATAATAGAATTGGGCCAATCGGCGGGTTGAAAATGAAAAGGGAAAGGCAAATTATGGATAATAATAAGAACAGAATGAAGGACAGACCGAAAAGCAATCCGGAGCTCAGAAAAATGAAGCCCCGGGAAAATTCAGACGTTGGGATCATCAATGGCAAAAAAATAGGACCGCATGACGCCGGATTTGAAAAAACGAAGGAGGACATGAGATGAACACCATGCTTTGCAGTGTGTCAGGTCTTCAGAATAAGGAAGGCAAAACCCAGATCAAAAACGCGCTCAACAAGATCAAGGGGGTCAATCAGGTTGGGGTCAACCTCGTTACAGGCAGCATACAAGTCAAATACAATGAGCCCGCAACGGAAATGGAGCTGAAAAACTGCATTGAAAACACGGGCTTCCGGATTGAATACGAATAGGAGATTATTATGGCTGATAATAAAAAGAAAAGTACAAAGAACGGAAAAAAACAAGATGGAAAATTCCGTTCCAAAAATGTGAAGCATGATCCCAGTGCGGAAAGCGCAAGGGCGGTTTTCGGCCTGAGAGAGCCGGAGCAAACGGATAACAGGCATTTATCGATCTAAAAAAACCGGTGAACCATATCTTGGTTCACCGGTTTTTTACATATCGATATTTATTCCCCTAAATAGGATTTCAGCAGCACCTGCAATAATTCGTCACGGTCAATGCGGCGAATCAGGCTGCGGGCGTTGTTATGCGCCGTGATATACGTAGGATCCTCAGAGAGGATGTACCCTACAATCTGATTGATCGGGTTATATCCTTTTTCTTTCAAAGCATCGTAGACAGTGGTCAGGATAATTTTAATATCCTCTTCACGGTCGCCGGGAAAGGAAAAAGTCATCGTTTTATCGAACATGGATACACCTCCAGTATGATAATCATACAATATTTCACGGTGGAAAACAAGGGGATTTCGTGACAAAAATCGAAACGGATTTGATTTGTCCTGAAAATCAGGAGCGCAGCAGTGCGCCGATTTTCTCCAGCTCCTGGAACACCTTTTTCATCACAGAGCTGGTGGCCTCTTCGTTGAGCGTGCCTTCGCCGGAACGAAGAACCAGGCTGAACGCCACGCTCTTTTTGCCGGCCTCGATCTGCTCGCCCTTATACACATCGAACAGGCGGACGCTTTCCAGCAGCTTGCCTGCGCCGCGCACTATAGCCTTCTGCAGGTCGCGCACCGGAATCTCGTCGCTGCAGATCAGTGCCAGGTCACGGGTGACCGCCGGGAACTTCGGCAGGGGCGTATAGTGCTTTTCGGTCTGCGCGCAGCGGAACATCAGGTCAAGGTCAAGCGTAAAGCTGTAAACACGCTCGCCGATGCCGTAATTCTCCTGCACCTGGGGATGAATCTCACCCAGAACGCCAAGGCGTTCGCCATCGATCGTGAGCACCGCGCAGCGGCCGGGATGATAGCTGAACTCCTCCGACGCGGCGGCAATATCCCACCCGGTGACGCCGACGCGTTCCAGCAGGTCTTCGACGATGCCCTTCAGGGTGAAGAAGTCCGCATCGTTTCCGTACAGGCCGGCGATGAGCACCTTGCGCTCTACGGGCAGCTTGTCGGGCTCGGTGGGCAGGTATTCTCTGGCGGGTTCAAACAGAGCGGCAGCCGCGTTGCGGTTGTTGTAGTTTTTCGCCAGAATCTCCATCATGGAGGGCAGCGCCACCGTACGCATCATGCTTGTGTCCTCGCCCAGCGGGTTCGAGATCACAACAGAGCGGCGCAGAGGGGAATCCACAGGCATGCGGATTTTATCGTAATACTTGGGGCTGATGAAGGAATACGTGGTGATCTCGCTCAAGCCCAGCGCCAGCATTGCGCTGCTGACTGCGGAATCAAATCTCTGGCGGGCGCTGAATTTGCCCTGTGCTCCGCCGGGAAGGCTCTGGCTCGGAATGTTATTATACCCATAAAAACGGGCGATTTCCTCGGCAATATCCGCTTTGTGCTGCAGGTCGGGGCGGAACGTCGGCACAACGACGGTGTCGCCGTCCAGACGGCAGCCGATGCGGCCAAGGATTTCCTCCATCTGCGCTGCGGAAAGCTCGCACCCGAGGAAGCGATTGATCCAGTCTGCCTCAAGAGGAATGCGGCGCGGCTGAACCTCGATTGTGCCGTCCATCATTACATCGTCCAGCACGTCGCCGGCATCGAGCAGCTCAACGAGCTCGCAGGCGCGTTCCAGCGCGGGCAGGCAGTTGTTGGGGTCAAGTCCCTTTTCAAAGCGGGAGGAAGCGTCGGTGCGCATGCCAAGCGCTTTTGCGGTCAGGCGGACAGAAACGGCGTCGAAGCACGCGGATTCAAACACAATCGTCGTGGTGTCGTCCATGATGCCGCTGTATTCGCCGCCCATTACGCCCGCCACGGCGACCGGCTTGGCTGCGTCGGCAATCACCAGGTTGCTTTCATTCAGCTTGCGCTCCACGCCGTCCAGTGTCGTGATGCTTTCTCCGGCCTTCGCGCGGCGCACGCGGATGTTTCCCTGCTCTACAAAGCGCAGGTCAAAGGCGTGCATGGGCTGGCCATATTCGAGCATGACATAGTTGGTGATGTCTACAATGTTGTTAATGGGGCGCACGCCCATCACGCGCAGGCGCTCCCGCATCCAGCGGGGAGAGGGCTTCACCCGCACATTTTTGACAATGCGCGCACAGTAGGCAGAGCAAAGGTCAGACGCCTCGATCGCGACGTCCAAAAGCTCCTTTCCGCTGCCGTGGCCGCCCTTTACAACCGGGGTGTGCAGAGTCAGCGGCTTCTGGAAGGTGGCAGCCACTTCGCGCGCCAGACCGATCACAGAAAAGCAGTCGGGGCGGTTCGAGGTGATCTCAAATTCCACCTGCGTGTCGTCAAGGCCAATCGCCTGCTGAATCGGGTCGCCGGGCTTGCAGTCCTCCTGCAGCACGAAAATGCCGTTTTCAATCGCATAGGGGAAGTCGTTCAGCGTCAGGCCCAGCTCGCTCAGGGAGCACAGCATGCCAAAGCTCTCTACACCGCGCAGCTTGCCTTTTTTGATTTTTACGCCGTTCGGCAGGGTAGAGCCGTGCAGCGCCGCAGGAACCAGATCGTTTTCCTTCAGGTTCTGCGCACCGGTCACGATCTGAACCGGCTCGATTTCACCGACATCAACCGAGCAGATCAGCAGGTGATCCGAATCGGGGTGCGGCGTAATCGACAGTACGCGGCCGACGACGACCTTGTCAATGTCGGTTCCCTCTGTGTGGTATTCTTCTACTTTCGAGCCGGAAATCGTAACTGCCTCCGTGAAATCACGCATGGGCATCGGGTCCAGCGCAACAAATTCCTTTAACCATTTCATCGAAAGATTCATTCTGTGCTCACCTCCTAAAACTGCTTCAAGAATCGGATGTCGTTCTCATAGAATAGACGCAGATCGTCAATGTTGTAGCGGCGCATGACGACGCGCTCCAGGCCCATGCCGAGCGCAAAGCCGCTGTACACCTCTGGGTCGATGCCGCAGTTCGAGAGCACCTTCGGGTGTACCATGCCGCAGCCCAGAATTTCGATCCAGCCCTCGCCTTTGCACAGGCGGCAGCCCTCGCCGTGGCAGTTAAAGCACTGCACATCCACCTCGGCGGACGGTTCTGTAAACGGGAAGTGATGCGGGCGGAAACGCACGACGGAATCCTCGCCGTACAGGCGCTTGACAAAGGTTTCGAGCGTATCCTTCAGGTTTGCGAAGGTGATGCCCTTATCCACAACAAGTCCCTCGATCTGGTGGAACAGCGGGGAGTGGGTGGCGTCCACCGCGTCGGAGCGGTACACGCGGCCGGGCGAAATGATGCGGATCGGCGGCTGTGTTTTCTCCATCACGCGCACCTGTACGGGGGAGGTCTGCGTGCGCAGAACGATATTGTCGTTGATATAGAAGGTATCCTGCGTGTCGCGCGCGGGGTGATTTTTGGGGATGTTCAGCGCCTCAAAGTTGTAGTAGTCGTACTCTACCTCGGGGCCGTCTACGATTTCAAAGCCCATGCCGACGAAAATTTCTTTGATTTCGTCCAGTACGATCGAGAGCGGGTGTTTCGCACCCAGCTCGTGATGCTTGCCGGGCAGAGTCACATCCAGTTTTTCCTGCTCCAGACGTGCCTGCACAACCTGATCCTTCAGCTCGGAGGCGCGTTTCGTCAGTTCCTCCTCAATCAGAGAGCGAACCTGATTGGCCAGTTGGCCAATCACCGGACGCTCTTCGGCGGAAAGGCCGCCCATCTGCTTCAAAATAGAGGTCAGCTCGCCCTTTTTGCCCAGGTATTTGACCCGAAGCGTTTCCAGAACCTGCTGTCCCTTTGCCTGGGCCAGCTCTTTTACCGCACTGTCGCGGATGGCTTCCAGCTGCTGCTTCATGAATATTCTTCCTTTCGGTGTGTTTTGTGGGAGTGCCGCATTACGAAATAAGTGCTTCGATTTCTTTTTCGCAAAAGAAGAAAAAAATCGCTGGTCTTTCAGTACTTTGCCGTGCGTGTTTCGCTTGAGAACAAATACGCGGAAATAAAAAAGCCTTCGTCCCCTTATGAAAAAGGGACGAAGGCAAAACTCCTCCGCGGTACCACCCTGATTTTTGAATCCTCAAACACTTTTGCGGCCTGTAACGGTGCCTTCCGTCGCCGCCTACTTACAATAGGTTCAGCAGCGCCGCTCCAAAGGGAACTTCTCCGAAATCTATCCGCAAGCATGCTTCCAGCCCATGGCACGCTCTCTCTGTCCGGGGAAAAACGGGTACTTTCCTTTTTCTTCGCGTTATTTATATTCAATATATCACGCCCGGAATATTTTTTCAAGGGGCAAAAGTCTGCTGTTTTGCACTGTTTTGCACAAGATCGCAAAAATAGAATGCGATTGGACAATTCAGAAAAAATAAGAATTGGCGCTTCGCTGGTTGGAGGCCAAAATCCTTTCAACAATTTTCCGGTACACCGATTCACTGCCTTGCTTCCTATGAATTTCTTTGTGATTTCACTGTCCGGCTCCTGTGACAATCCTGCAATTTTGTTTTCTCACAGATATCATTGCGATACTTGACAAAAGCGTATGGCAACCATATACTATGGACATGGATAAAATGATAAACGACAAACATGAAATTGCGTACAAATCTCTGCATTTAGCGCTTGCCTTAGTTGATCTGGATAAAAAGACCCGTTATTACGGGACAGATGTGCCGATTTTTCACTCTGAAATACATGTCATCATGGCCATCGCCGAGCATCCTGGTATTCATGTGGGCGGTTTGGCAGATATACTGGGAGTAACAAAAGGCGCTGTTTCTGAAATCCTTAAAAAACTGGAGAGAAAGGCTCTGGTAATAAAGGAAATTGATGATCTTAATTTATCCAGGTATTCATTGAACCTGACTGAAAAGGGTAAAAAGGCACATAACAACCATATGCATTACCATGCTGTTTTAAATAGTATGGTAGAAGATGAGCTAAAAAATGCTTCCGAACAGGAATTGGCGTTTCTAATAAACTTTTTGTCGTCCCTGATAAACAGGGTGAAATTTTTCAATGAAAATTTTGATGAATAAAATTTTTGCGCGAGCGTATAGCTGCTATACGCATTTTTTAATATCGTTATGTTAGAAGGTGCTAACATCAAAAAGAAAAAATCTTCAAAGTCCTCTATGGCTTCTGGTAATAGTGAAATGAGTGAGCAGGGGCACAGGGAGAAAGGGATTGAAGCGGAGGAAAAGAATGTATGCGCCGTTTACAATTCTTTCATTTCGTGCATTTCTTTTCCGCTTTACCTGTATGGTTGCCCAATGTTTCCGCAGGCTCGTTCTTTTGATCATAAGCAGGAAAAAGAAGAAGCTGATAAACTCTTTCAAAAGAAAAACGAATGAATCTATCCGGGCGTATCGCACAGATACGCATTTTATCTTCGATTCACATAAGGGGGATCAGTGGTGGGTAAAAATACATGTTCTCATCCGGGGAAGAAAATGAGCCCTTCCAAGGAGGAATATTTAAAAGCGATCTATCAGTTGTCGGAAAAGGCGCGGTTCGTCCGTTCCATTGATCTTGCTGTTTATTTGGGAGTTTCAAAGCCCAGTGTGAATAGTGCTGTAACTGCATTACAGGAAGAGGGATTCGTTGTAAAGCCCTTGCACGGTGAAATCTGCCTCACTGATAAAGGACAAAAGCAAGGGCAAATCATTACAGCAAAGTTTCAGCTGATCAAACAACTATTGATTCACTATTGCGATGTGAATGAGCAAACGGCAAGCGAAGATGCGTGTAAAATGGAGCATCTCATCAGCGATGAAACTGCTTTTGCTTTGAAAAATGTTTTAAACAAGTGTGAAAGATCCTTCTCGAACAATAAAGAATTGAAAAAGTAATCCTCCGTTTCAAATTGTCCGATTTGGGTACTGAAGAAAAGTGCAGGTATTTTCAGGAGGAACTGATTCATGAATCAATGAAGTGGTGCGGACTGTCATTGAGAAAGAGATACGAAAGTCCGCTGTTTTGCACAAGCCCGGGGCAGAAAAGCGATGCCGCTTCGGCGGCTGTAACGAAGATCGAAATAAAATTTTGAATTTATGTCCGTTTGTGGTAGAATAAAGCGGTATTTGTATAGAACGGGCGGGGGATTCCGCCCCTTAGAAGTAACGGAGGAAACAGCACATGATAACAGTATCCGAATTGGGATTGGGCTTTAACGGGCAGAATTTATTTTCAGGCGTTAACCTGCTCTTTACCCCGGGCAACTGCTACGGCGTGATCGGCGCGAACGGCGCTGGAAAATCGACCTTTTTGAAAATCCTGTCCGGCGAGCTGGAACCGACCAAGGGCGAGGTCATCATCGACCCCAAGCTGCGCATGTCGGTGCTCAAGCAGGATCACTACGCGTTTGACGCCTTTACGGTGTTTGATACGATTTTGCAGGGCAATCCGCGCCTGTACGAGGTTTCCAAGCAGAAGGACGCCCTGTACGCAAAAGAGGATTTTTCGGAGGAAGACGGCAATCTGGCGGCAGAGCTGGAAGCGGAGTTCGCCGAAATGAACGGCTGGGACGCCGAGACCGAGGCGGGCAAGCTTCTGCAGGGCTTGGGCCTTTCGGTCGACCTGCTGCATTCGCAGATGGGCGCGCTTTCCGAAACGGAAAAGGTAAAGATTCTGCTGGCGCAGGCTCTGTTCGGCCAGCCCGATATTATTCTGCTGGACGAGCCGACGAACGGTCTGGACGTCGATTCCATCCACTGGCTCGAGGATTTTCTGATGGATTACATCGGCACCGTCATCGTGGTGTCGCATGACCGTCATTTCCTGAATGATATCTGCACCCACATTGTAGACATCGACTATACCAAAATCCGCATGTATGTGGGCAACTACGATTTCTGGTATGAGTCCAGCCAGCTGATTCAGCGCGTGATGCGCGACCAGAACCGCAAAAATGAGGACAAGATCAAAGAGCTGCAGGCGTTTATTCAGCGCTTTTCCGCGAACAAATCGAAATCCAAGCAGGCTACCTCGCGTAAAAAGCTGCTGGATAAAATCACCGTGGAGGAAATGCCCGCTTCGTCCCGCCGTTACCCCTATGTGGGCTTTACGATGGACCGCGAGCCCGGCAAGGAAATCCTCACGGTGGAAAATCTGAGCAAAACGATAGACGGCGTCAAGGTGCTCGACAATATTTCGTTCCGCGTCAACAAGGGCGACAAGATCGCGTTCCTCGCGGAAAACAAGCTGGCCGTTACCACCCTGTTCAAAATTCTGACGGAAGAGCTCACGCCGGACGAGGGAACATTCAAATGGGGCGTGAGCACCACACAGTCGTATTTTCCCCAGGACAACTCGGAGTATTTTAATGACTGCGACCTGAGCATCCTCAGATGGCTCGAGCAGTATTCAAAGGATACCACAGAAACTTACCTGCGCGGTTTCTTGGGCAAGATGCTCTTCTCCGGCGAGGATGTGTTGAAGCCGGTGAATGTACTCTCCGGTGGTGAGAAAGTGCGCTGCATGCTTTCGCGCATGATGATGTTCGGATCGAATGTCCTGCTGCTCGACCAGCCCACCAACCACCTCGATCTGGAGTCCATCACGGCGGTGAACAACGGCATGATCGAGTTCAAGGGCGTGATCCTGTTTGCTTCTCACGACCACCAGTTCGTGCAGACGGTCGCGAACCGCATCATAGAGATTCTGCCCGAGGGCGGCGTGCTTGACCGCATGACAACGTATGAAGAATATCTGGAAATGAAAGCGCAGCGCGCCTAAGGCGCTGAAACGGAGGCGTTACCGATATGAGTACGACAAGAGTTCGGGAATATTTAAAGCAGTTTGAAAAGGATGGCCAGGTGCAGGAGTTCGATGTATCCAGCGCGACAGTGGAGCTTGCCGCCGAGGCGCTGGGAGTGGAGCCCGCCAGAATCGCCAAGACAATCTCTTTAAAGGATGAAAACGGCTGCATTTTAATTGTTGCCGCCGGCGATGGGAAGATCGACAATTCTGCATTCAAGCGTCACTTTGGCATGAAAGCCAGAATGCTTGTGCCGGAGGAGACGGAAGAGCTGACCGGCTACCGTGTAGGGGGAATCTGCCCGTTTGACAATCCCGAAGGGGCGAAGGTGTATCTGGATGAATCCCTGCGCCGCTTTCAAACGGTGTTCCCGGCCTGCGGAACCTCGAATTCAGCCATTGAGCTCACGTGCGATGAGCTGCTGGAATGCTCCCGCGCTCAGGGCTGGGTCGATGTCTGCAAGGGCTGGAGGGAACAGTCTGCCGAGGGGTAATTCCATATGAAGTATCTGCCGAATGCGCTGACTCTGCTGCGGATCGTGCTGTGCGTTCCGCTGCTGTTTCTGCGGCCTTTTTCCGTATGGTTCTTTGTGCTGTATACCATCTGCGGGATCAGTGATATGCTCGACGGGTACCTTGCCCGAAGGCTCGGCTGTGCCGGCCCGGCGGGCGCCCGGCTCGACAGCGCGGCGGACTTTACTTTTGCCGCGGTGCTGCTGTTCCGGCTGGTTCCGGCCATGAACCTGCCGGTCTGGCTCTTTTGGTGGATTGCCGGCATCGCGCTCATCAAGTTTTCTTCTCTCGCGGCCGGGTATGTCCGACACAAGCAGGCCGCTTTTCTGCACACCTATGCCAATAAGGCGGCGGGGCTGCTGCTGTTCTGCCTGCCCTACGGGTTTCCCCTTTGGGGGCTTTCGGCCGGGGCGGCGGTTTGCCTGTTTGCCACCCTTGCAGCCGTAGAAGAGCTGATTCTCTGCCTGATCTCTCCAGTGCTGAACCAGGATGTGAAAGGGCTTTTCTTTCGGTGAAGTTAGGCTGAAACATCGTTCGATATACTATTATAAACGAGAAAAGCGCCCATGAACCGCGGTTCATGGGCGCTTTTCTCGTTTCAATTACGGCTGCTTGTCTTTTGTATTCCTGTACAGGGCACATCAAGGAGCAGTGCGATAAAAGTCGCGAACGGATCGGGAGGGGAAGAAGAGAAACAGTGATCAAACAGCTTGACGAAAACAAAAAAGCCTGATAGAATATGAATGAATAAAATTTATATTCATTCATATTCTGAGGAGGAGTATTTTGGGAAAGAAAGAAGATATTTTCTCAGCCGCTTATGAGCTTTTTTCAAAAAACGGGTTTAAGTCTGTGAATGTAGCAGACATCACTCGTTTGGCCGGGATCAGCGTGGGGTCCTTTTATCATTATTATCCATCCAAGGAAGACCTGTTCATAGAAATTTACATGGAAGAAAATAAAAAGGTCAAAGATCATATCATAGAATCTTTGGATCTGTGCGTCTGGCCTGCGGAGATCGCGCAAAAATTCATTTCTCTGAATATGGAAGCAATGAAGAATAACCTGATTTTATGCGAATGGTGCGCAGGAAATATTGAAAAAGAATTAAAAGCCTATTATCAAAACAATCCGCAGAACTACGCGACCTCTGTTCGGGGGTTCTTAGAAGCATTGCTCGACCAATGGCGTTGTGACCATAAATTGCGCGAAGATATGAGCAATGAAGAAATGATGGCCGTATTTGACGCGCTGGCTTATTTAGATGCCAATTTAGAGGATCATTCTTCTGCCGGGGCCCTTCAAACGGTTCAGTGGCTTGTCAAATTTGCAGCGCTGGGAATCACGAAGCAGCAAGGAACGAATGCGTAAATCCTTCCTTCAGAATCCTGTGTTTGGGGGTGTGATCTGAATTAAAATGAAAAAAGCATTCGTGACGATAATGACCTTGTCCAGAATCCCGCTTGCCTTTTTGTTCGGGTTCTTTTGTATCGAGCTGGAACAGCCGCTGTGGCCTTGCCTGATCGTTTTTTTACTGGTTTCTCTTACGGATTGGCTGGATGGAAAGCTGGCCCGCACCTTGCATGCGGCCTCAGCTCTTGGCGCGTGGTTAGACGTTTCCTGTGATTTGTTTTTTATGATCGTATCCTGTCTGTCGCTTTGGCTCACAGGCAGAATGCCGATGATCCTGCCGATCGTTATTATCATAAAATTTACTGAATTTCTGGTGACATCCCACTGGAGCAGACAGATCGGTGTAAGGCAAAACGCATTCTTTTTTGACCCTTTCGGAAGATTGTCGGCGGCGTTATTATATGGATTGCCTATTTTGACGTTATTAGTGAGCAGTATAGTACCCAAAGCGCGGATCGGCCTGTTTGCAATGACGATCCTGTTCTGTATCCTGTCATCGGCCATCCGGATCGTTCACTGTCTGCGGATGGAGCATGAACAAAAGAATCCGGCTTTGTAATCAGGCTGCCAAAAGAAACTCTTCGGCTGCAATGGAAAGGGCCTCCGCAAATTGCGGAGGCCCTTTCCAATTAGGGGGGAAGATGAAAAAGGATTATACGTGAAACCCAAAATAGCGGTTGGTATTGTTGAAGGAAATATCCTGCACCATTTTGCCGAGGTACTCGATATCATCCGGATATTCGCCGTTCTCTACCCATGTGCCGATCAGGTTGCACAGGATGCGGCGGAAATACTCGTGGCGGGTGTAGGACAGAAAGCTTCTGGAGTCGGTCAGCATACCGGCAAAGGTGCCGAGTACCCCAAGATTTGCGAGGCTGGTCATCTGCTCGATCATACCCGTCTTGGTGTCGTTGAACCACCATGCGGAGCCCTGCTGCAGCTTGCCCTCGGCTTCGGTTCCCTGGAAGCACCCGATTAAGGCGCCGACCATCGCGTTATCCGTGGGGTTCAGGGGGTAGATGATGGTTTTGGGCAGCTCGCCGGTGTTGTTCAGCTCATTCAGGAATTTTGCCGCGCTGTCCGCGCAGCAGTAGGTGGCGATGCAGTCAAAGCCGCTGTCCGGGCCAACGCGGTCAAACATGCGGTCGTTAACGCTGCGCAGCGCGCCATAGTGCAGCTCCATCACCCAGCCGAGCTTCGCGTATTTGCGGCCGACGAACAGAAGAATCGCATACTTGTATTTTTCGATTTCGTCCTGTGTCAAAGCCTGACCGTTCAGGCCCTTTTTCAGGATGGCGTTGAGCTCCTCTTCCGTAGCGGGATTGTACATCATATAATCCACGCCGTGGTCAGAGGCGCGGCAGCCCATGCTGTCGAAGAATTCCATTCGTTTGGCCAGCGCGGTGCGCACATCTTCGACGGTCTGAATGGAAACGCCGCTGACCTTTGCGAGCTTCTGCATATACTCCGCAAAGTCGGGCTTGTTGATATTCATTGCCTTGTCGGGGCGCCAGGCCGGTACCACCTTTACATCGAAAGTGGGGTCGTCCTTCAGCTTCTGGTGCCATTCCAAAGAATCGATCGGATCATCGGTGGTTGCGATTGCCCTCACGTTAGACTGTTTGATCAGCCCGCGAACACTCATGCCGTCTTCCTGCAGCTTTTTGTTGCACAGGTTCCACACTTCCTCGGCGGTATCGGCGTTCAAAACGCCGTCGTAGCCAAAGTAGCGGCGCAGTTCCAGGTGCGTCCAGTGGTAGACCGGGTTGCCGATCGCTTTCGGCAGGCACTCGGCAAATTTCTGGAACTTTTCGCGGTCGCTGCTCTTATTGCCGGTAATCAAATCCTCGTCTACGCCGCAGGAGCGGATGACGCGCCATTTGTAATGGTCGCCGCCCAGCCATACCTGCGTGATGTTGTCAAACTTGCGGTTCTCGGCGATCTCCTGCGGGATGATGTGGCAGTGATAGTCGATGATCGGCATTTTGCTCGCGTAGTCGTGAAACAGCGTTCTCGCCGTTTCGTTGGTCAACAGGAAATCGTCATCCAAAAACTTTTTCATGATTTGATCCTCCAGTTCTTTCTTTCATCACATTGAATACCGATCTTCCATAAAACATGAAATCGCAATGGCTGTTCCTTTCCTGCTGAAAGCGGGAGCGAACAACCGGCTTTCCACATTTTTATTGCAGATCGGTATGAAAGGTGTCCCGCTGCACCAGCGTAGCGGAGATCACCATTTTCTGCGGTACACTTTTTCCCTCCAGAATCCCGGTCAGCATCGAGATGGCCGCGGGGCAGAGCGTGTCGAGCATGTTGTCCACACTCGTGAGGGAAGGGGAGCAGCACTCAGACAAAATCGAGTTGTTAAAGCCGATCACCGGCGCGCTGCGGCCAAATTCCTGCAGCGCTTTCATCGCGCCGATCGCCAGCAGGTCTTCCGACGCCATCACGGCGCTGAAAGACACGCCGGATTCAAGAAGCGAAAGCACACGGCGTTTGACTTCATCCACCGATTTGGGCACCTGCACAATCAGATTTTCATTGATCGGCAGTCCGCACTGCTTCATCCCGGCCCGGTAGCCGCTGAGCTTGGAGCAGCCGCTGTACGTCAGGATATCGTAAAGATAGAGAATATCACGGTGCTTCTGGCGGTTCAGCAGGGCCACGTTCTGCGCCACGGCGGACTGCTCGTCACAGGTGACGCAGTAGGTGCCGGGCAGCTCTACCAGCCCGTTGATAATGATAACGGGAACCTGCTTTGCCGCGTTTTCAATATGGCTGTTGTCCACATTCTCTTTAAAAGCGGAGCCGATCAGAATCACCGCGTCCACCCGTTTGGCCAAAAGCAGCTCCAGGTATTTTTTCTTGTCCTCCAGGTCATTCCCGGTGCAGCACAAAAGCGCGTCAAACCCGTTTCGGCGCAGCAGTCCCTCCACCAGAGAAACCGCCTTCGCGTAAAAGGTATCGGCAATATCGGTGCACAGAATCCCGATGATTTTCATGGAGTTCAGGTTCAGGCCCCGCGCGAACGCGTTCGGAATATAGTCTTCCTGCTCGATCACGGCCATCACCTTTTCCCGCGTGGCGGCGCTCACGTTGGGGCTGCCGTTCATCACGCGCGAAACCGTCGCGATCGAAACGCCGCTGCGCTGCGCAATATCATAAATGTTCATAAAACGAAGCATCACCTCTTTTGTAAGGGCTTACAATTGAGTATATCCTTTTCTATCTAAAAAATCAAGGATATTTTCCTGAAAATTTAGTTTTTATGGATGATGAAAGAATAATACAAAAGCTTTTGAAAAATCTATTGACATTTGTTCCCTAAATGCTAAAATGAAAAATGTAAGCACTTACATCGGCTGTAAATGGAAATCTTCAATGGAAAAGTGGGAAGAGTAATCCTTTGATGCTTTCATTGAAGAACAGTTAGGAAAAGGAGTTATCGTTGTTATGAAACAGATTCAGGAGCTTCATTCGCGCACACCCCGCGAGATAAAGGTCGTACAATTCGGCGAAGGGAATTTTTTGAGAGCCTTTGTGGACTATTTTATTGACGTCGCCAACGAGAAGGGGGCGTTTAACGGCGACGTAGCCGTGGTAAAACCGATCTCGTTCGGAACTCTGGAGCGTTTTCACAAGCAGAACAATCTGTATACGGTTTCTCTGCGCGGCCGTAGAAACGGCGAGCCCTATGTGGAAAACCGCGTGGTCACCTGCATCAATCAGGTGGTGGATGCCTACGGCGAGTACGAGGAATACGCGGCCCTGGCGAAGCTCCCCGGCCTGCGCTTTGTGGTGTCGAACACGACGGAAGCGGGCATCGTATATGACGAAACCGACCGCTTTGAGCTGACTCCCCCCAATACCTACCCCGGCAAGCTGACCAAGTTCCTGCATGAGCGCTATGAGGCGTTTTCCGGTGCGAAGGACAAGGGTCTGATCATACTGCCGGTGGAGCTGATCGAAAATAACGGCGGCAAGCTGCGCGACTGTGTAAACCGTCTGATCGACCTGTGGAAGCTCGGCGATGAATTCAAAAGCTGGGTGGCCGAAAGCTGCGTGTTCTGCAGCACGCTGGTAGACCGCATTGTCAGCGGTTACCCCAGAGGGGAAGCCGATGCGATCTGCGAAAAGGAGCTCGGCTATCAGGATGAGCTGCTGGATGCCGGCGAGCCGTTCGCCCTGTGGGTCATCGAAAGCGACAAGGATATTTCCGGCGAGCTGCCGATCGATCATCTCGGAAAAGCCGGGATGGACGTGATCTTTACCGATAACCAGAAACCGTACCGCGAGAGAAAGGTGCGTATTCTCAACGGCGCGCATACCTCCTGTGTTCTGGCGGCATATCTGACCGGCAAAAACATTGTGCGCGACGCGATGCAGGATCCCTTGTGCCGTGAGCTGATGGAGCGCACCGTGTTCGACGAGATCGTACCCACCGTCAAGCTGCCCCGCGAGCAGGCGGAGGCCTTTGCCAACTCGGTGCTGGAGCGCTTCGACAACCCGTTTGTCGACCACGAGATTCTCTCCATCGCGCTGAACTCTGTTTCCAAATGGAAATCCCGCATTCTGCCCACCTTTAAGGATCAGTATGCGGCAAGCGGCAAAGCGCCCAAATTCCTTACCTTCTCCTTCGCAGCCCTGCTCGCGTTCTATACCATTGAAAAGCTGGAAGACGGCATGATGGTCTGCCTGCGCGGCGGCGAGCCTTATCGCTTTAAGGATGATGAGCCGGTGATGGAATTCTTCCTGAAGCACTGCAAGCTGCCTGTGGCGGAATATGTGCGCGCGGCCGCGTCGCATGTGGAATTCTGGGGCGAGGACCTGACAAAGTACGGCGATTTTGCGGAAGCAGTAACCGCCGATCTCGAGGATATCCGTGTGAACGAAATGACAGCCGCAATTCGCAAGCTGCTGGGAAAATAAACGGAGGGGGCTTCTATGAACCAGTTTTATCAAATTAATCCGAAAGATACGGTCATCGTCGCACTGCAGCCGATTCCCGCGGGAACGGTGCTCGACGTGGACGGACAAGAGCTGATCACGGTAAACGATGTGCCGCCGGGCCATAAGATTGCACTGAAAGAGATGGAGAAGGGGGAGCCGATCATCAAATACGGCTTTCCCATCGGCACCGCGGCCCGCCCGATTCAGCGCGGGGAGTGGGTGCATACCCATAATGTCAAAACAACGCTCGGCGAGCTGCTGGATTACACCTATACGCCCGATTTTCACGAGCTGGAGGCCATCGCGCCAAAAAGCTTTCAGGGCTTCCGCAGAAAAGACGGTAAGGTGGGCGTTCGCAACGAGGTTTGGATCATCCCGACCGTGGGGTGCGTCAATTCCATCGTCAAGCAGATAGAGCTGCAGTCCCAGCAGTTTTTAACCCCCGAGCTGGACGGCATCTTCTGCTATACCCATCCCTACGGCTGTTCGCAGCTTTCCGGCGACCATGTGAACACCCAGCTGGCTCTGGCGGGGATGGCGCATCACCCGAACGCCGGAGCGGTTTTGGTGGTGGGCCTCGGCTGTGAAAACAACACCATGGAGCAGATGAAGAAGGTGCTGGGGGATTACAACCCCGAGCGCATCAAATTCATGATCTGTCAGGAATTTGAAGACGAGGTGGAAGAGGGCGTCCGTCTGATGGAAGAGCTGTGCCGGTATGCGTCGCAGTTCCATCGGGAGGAGTGCAGCGTTTCCGATCTCGTGATTGGCCTGAAATGCGGCGGCTCCGACGGTTTCTCCGGCATCACCGCGAATCCGCTCGTCGGCGCGTTTTCCGATCTGCTGGTCGCGCAGGGCGGCACCAGTATTTTAACCGAGGTGCCGGAGATGTTCGGCGCTGAAACGATCCTGATGAACCGCGGAAAAGACCGTCAGACCTTTGACAAGACGGTCGATCTGATCAACAACTTTAAAAAATACTTTATGCGCTATGGGGAAGAGATCGACTCTAACCCATCCCCCGGCAACAAGGCCGGCGGAATCACCACACTGGAGGATAAATCCCTCGGCTGCATCCAGAAGGGCGGCAGCAGCAAGGTGGTGGATGTCCTGAGTTACGGTCAGGCAGTTACCCAGAAAGGGCTGAACCTGCTGCAAGGGCCGGGCAACGATCTGGTGGCGTCCACAGCGCTGGCGATTTCCGGGGCGCATATCGTCCTGTTTACCACGGGCCGCGGCACGCCGTTTGCCTGTCCTGTTCCTACCATCAAGATTTCCAGCAACACGGCGCTCAGCCAGAAAAAATCCGGATGGATCGACTTTAACGCCGGTCAGCTTCTGGAGGGCCGTTCCATGCGCGATGTCGCCGAGGAATTTTTCAATTTTGTCGTGGATGTTGCTTCCGGCAGCAAGCACGCAAAATCCGAAAGCCTGGACAAGCGCGACCTGCCGATCTTTAAAGACGGCGTAACACTCTGATTCCGCTTATATCGATTCCCTTTTATGCGGCGCCCTTGCTTTTGCGGGGGGCGCTGCTTTCATATGGTGGAAGGAAAGTCTGAATATACCATTTTTGCTCATTTGTCAATAGAACACAGTGGTGCTTTGTGTTTGTGATATACTGTAAAAAAGCTTGTTGCGATGCTAAACCATTACTTAGAATGATGGTACTCGCAACATAATATTGTAGGATAGCCTCTTTATCGTTTAAATAAAAGGAGAATAGGAGGAATTGGTATGCAAGAAAAGGAACCCGTTGAAGGCAGTACAATCGGCTTGCAGGAGAGTAAACAGGATTTAAAAGAAATTGCGTCTTTCGCGAACCGTCTTCTGCTTCTTTTTCTCTCTTCTTACGGTTTGTCTTCGATTGTTGTACAGATTGTTCAAAGAAGCGTGAAAAGCGCATTGGTGGATGATTTAAGCCAAATTTTACAGTTGTGCATCGCTTTGATCCTTGCACTTGTTTTCGGCAGCTGCCTGTTTCGGATGACTCCGAAGCAGATTGTCTTTGGAAAAAGGACAGATCCTAAGCTGCCGGCGATTGACAGTGCTTTTTTAATGTTATCTCTTTTCTTCTTTGAATGGGGAATTGTTTTATTGAGTATTCCTTTTTTGAAGAGATCTTCCCCTGATGACTTTAACCCAGATCCCTTTTTCTATTTGATGACATCGATAATAGGCTTCTGCATTCTCGTCCCTGTGAATGAAGAAATTCTATTCCGAAGAATCGGTTTTCAGTATGTGCAAAAATATGGGACGATGTTTGCTGTCGTGACTTCTTCCGTCGTTTTTGCATTCGCACACGGTGTCCGTTTTCAAGTCTTTTATGCTCTCTTACTTGGATTGTGCGCCGGAATCCTCTTTGCCAAAACCGGGAGTATTTTGTGGCCCATTCTTCTGCATACGGCGCATAACGGCTTTATGGTGGCGATGACCTATCTATTTCCCTTTTACGAAGGAATCCCATCCCTCCGCTTTTATTCTCTTTGGGTTCTGTTCACTGTGCTATGTGTTATATGCTTTCTCCTTTATACTGCTCGTCAGAAGATTAGTCTGCGGGATCTTTCCATAAAAGCAGGTATGAAAAAAATCTGGACACAGATGAAATCCGATAAAAGCAAATATAAGGCCTATTTTACTTCAGCAGGCGGGCTTGGCTTTATTGTGATGGCTGTCATTAATTTATTAGCTGGACTGACCTGATGAAGGCAAAGCCGTAATGAAGTGTCCCACCATTTAGATCTGTTTTCATTTAATGCTCACTAAAATAACGAGAGCAAACAACGCCCACTCAACTCCAACTTCCCACACCTAATATTTCATAGGGGGTCGCAATTTGTCTTTTGTAGCGTCTAAAATAAAATCCCTGCGAAAAAACCAGTTTTTTAAGAATGTGGCGGTCCTGAGCAGCGGCACGGCGGTGGCACAGCTCCTATTGCCTCTTGCGTCCCTGTGGATTTTGAGCCGGCTCTATGCAC
Organism: Faecalispora jeddahensis; assembly: GCF_000577335.1. GTDB lineage: Bacteria > Bacillota > Clostridia > Oscillospirales > Acutalibacteraceae > Faecalispora > Faecalispora jeddahensis. The sequence continues at coordinate 44,689 of NZ_CBYL010000013.1, forward strand.
CGGAGCTCTGGGGCATTTATGGCATTTATGGTTCGATTACGACCATCACGCAGCAAGTCGCCTGTTTTCGCTACGATTATGCGATTGTAGTGGCGGACAGCGATGAGGAGGCCGGCGGTGCTTTTGTGCTCAGCGCAGCGCTGGCGGCTCTGTTTTCGGCCTTTATCGGCCTCGTGATGTGGCCCTTCATCCCTTCTCTCGGCGTGGCGCTGAATCTCACGGGCGGCGCGGAGCACACGCTCTGGATGGTTCCGTTGACGACGGTTATCTTTAGTCTTACTAACGCGCTCAATTATTACAATGTGCGGTTTGAAAAATATAAGGTAATTTCGGTTTCCAACATCATCCGCGTTTCGGTGATGATCGTCTCGCAAATAGGGCTCGCCTTGCTGGGCACCGGCTATTGGGGGCTGATTGTCGGGCAGTTTTTGTCGTATTTCTTCGGCAACTTCCGAATGGTGATGACGCTCAAGGGCCGTATTCACCGCTCGATGTTCCGCCTCTCCTTTTTAAAGAAAGTGGCGCGCAAAAATGTAGCGTACCCCAAATACATGCTGCCGAGCGCTATCGCCAACAGCCTTGCCATGAATATAATGGGCGTATTTACCCAGATGAGTTACGGCAGGGTGATGAATGGCTATTACAGCCAAATCAACCGACTGTTGGGGCAGCCGGCACAGCTGATTTCTCAGGCGGTTTCCCAAGTGTTTCTGCGGGGCGCGGCAGTGGATAAGTACAACGGCAAAAAGCTCAGCAAAACGTTTGCTACCACGACCAAATGGCTGCTTATTATTGCTGTATTCCCATTCGGCGTACTGCTGCTGTGGGGTGAACCCATCATTTCTCGATTTTTAGGTGAGGAATGGTTGCCCATGGCGGAATACCTCAGATATTTGATTCCGCTGTTTATGGTGCGCTTTGTGGTGACGCCGCTCATAAACTCCGCCATCGCGCTTGGGCGCCAAAAGGCAACGATGGTATGGCAGTTCTTTTTGCTCACCGTGGTTTTGATTCCGTCGCTATTAACGATGGTTATCCCGATGACTTATGCGCAGTATCTACTTGCGGCCAGTCTGCCGATGGCGGCGGCCTACCTGATCTTCTACCGCTTTTGCCAGAAGATTGTTAAGAGCACCGCATGAAATTTTATCTGTTTCCCCGCATTCGACGGGAACAGAAGAGAGATGATAATCAGTAGGGGCGTGTTTTTAGGTATAGCATGTTAGAGGATAGATAATTATTGATTTAGACTCCCCACCCCAAGTGGCAAAACACGTAAAGAAAAGAATAGGGGCGAGAGGTTACTGCTTTCAGTGTTGTGTCTTGTATTTACCATCCCTTGTTTTCGTTCACGATGTTCTCGGAATAATGAAAACATTTATCGATCGCTTGGCCTACAGCGCACGTTTATTCCAGTATGCGGGTAGGTCAGGGTTTACAGTAACAACAACCTCCGGTTTGGGAGCAGAGGCTGCGGTAAATCCGTTGAGTGCCAAAGGCTTCCCCTGGCGCGCCTTCAGCGGACGAGCGGCAGAAGGTATCCATAGCCTTCGCGCTCCATTTCTTCTTTCGGGATAAACCTTAGCGCGGCGCTGTTGATGCAGTACCGCTGGCCGCCCAGCTCCTTCGGACCATCCGGGAATACGTGACCCAGATGGGCGTCACCCACACGGCTTTTGACCTCTGTGCGCAGCATCCCGTGAGAGGAGTCGGTTTGTTCCCGTACCACATTGGGATCAATCGGTTTTGCAAAGCTGGGCCACCCGCAGCCGGAATCAAATTTATCGCTGGAAGAAAAAAGCGGTTCTCCGGTTGTGATGTCCACATAGATGCCAGAGCGGAATTGATGGTCGAACTCATTCTGGAATGGCGGCTCCGTCGCCTGCTGCTGCGTCACCTTGTATTGCAAAGGCGTTAAGCTGCTGCGCAGGGTCTCGTCGTCGGGCAATTGATAGTCCGCAGGGTTCACGACCGCCTGCTTGACTTTTTCAAACTGTACCGGAGCAATATGGCAATAGCCGCCCGGGTTCTTGTCCAGGTATTTCTGGTGGTATTCTTCTGCCGGGAAGTAATTCAAAAGCGGCTGTACCTCAATCGCAATGCAGCGGTCGTATCGCTTTTGCAGGCGGGCCAAAGACTGTTCGATCACCGGCAGATCGTCTGCATCGGTGTAATAGATTCCAGTGCGGTACTGACGCCCGACATCGCCGCCCTGCCGGTTGAGCGACAGCGGATTGATCGAACCGTAGTATAGCTCCAGCAAAAATCCCAGAGACAGCTTCTGTGGATCATAAACAACGCGCACCGTTTCGGCATGTCCGGTGTTTTGGTTGCAAACCTCTTCATAGGTCGGGGAATCCGTCGTTCCGTTTGCATAGCCGGTCTGTGTGGATAAGACTCCGGGAATAGCAGAGAGGTATTTTTCAGTACCCCAAAAACATCCGCCCGCTAAATAGATTTCTGACATAACACTGCCTCCGTTCTGTTTTTTTATTGGTGAATAGAGCTTGTTCCAAATTCGGATACAAGCTGATGATGACATAACGGCAATCATAAAACCGTATTTTATTATGAAAAGAAGTTCCCTGAGACTATTATAGCATAAGCTCAGAACTATATTGATAAAAGAACTGCCAGAGAAAACAAAACCGCTAAGCCGGTGGTTCCATGCTCTCTCAGGCGCTTTGCTTTCGCTTACGCCGTGAGGTTATTATAGCACAAGCTCAAAACTATATTGATAAAAGAACTGCTCAAGAAAACAAAATCGCTAAGCCGGTGCTTCAATGTTCTCTCAGGCATCGAAAGCTTTGCTTTCGCTTATGCCGTGAGGTTATTATAGCATAAACAGACAAAAGTCATACGGCGCGGCGAAAATGGAGGGGATTATTCTATTTCAAAATGGAATTTAAGATATAAAAAGACAGAGCAGAAACAATTGTTTCTGCTCTGTTGGTGCGAGGGAGGAGACTTGAACTCCTATGAGCTTGCGCTCACTAGAACCTGAATCTAGCGCGTCTGCCAATTCCGCCACTCTCGCGTTTTTTCGCAATCGCTTGACTGCTTGAGTATTATAGCATGGCGATTTTTGTTTGTCAACAAGGTTTTCAAAAAAAATTCGACAATTTTTCTTTCGCCTCTCTTAATTCGACATTCGTGCAAAAGAACCCCGGAACGAATGCGGCCTAAGAGCATCTCAGAAAGAAAAGGATAAGATCAAAATCTTTGATTTGGCGAGAATTTTCGCTATCGATTCGTGGCACATTTTGGCAATTTCGGCATTCTTACCGAAAGGATTACAAATAAGCGCCTGATTATTCATAAAACCTCCATTTTTAATCAATTCAGGAAATAAACGTATATTTTGACAAGATTCACCATATGCATGCGCTATAATTAAAAACAGAAAATGAGTGATAAATAGAAAGGATGTATAACACTGATGAGAATAATGGTAACAAAAGAAGAGCTGGAACGCAAACTGACTCAAGTCAGTCATAATGATTTAATTGAGTTATGCATTGTACCGGCGCAAAAAGATGGAGCGGAATATAACCCCGCATTTTTGCATCTCGGTTTCATACATAATGGACAATATTATGATTTGGAATCGATCGATGCTTACTTCAATCAGGAAGGAATCAAAACCGCCTGATTCAAGAATCTGCCATCACATAAGTATCATTTAAAGTGACTGAACCATCCCCAAGATATGATTGTAAAAACCAAATATCCTAATCACCCGAAAGGGCCCGTCTGTAGAAAGACGGGCCCTTTCGGGGGTTCATTACATAGTAATATGGGAAAAGTGTGGCGTAAGCATCGGTAAGGCCGTTCTGCAGCCAGTGAAAGGTTCGCTGGCGCGTTGAGCAGCAAGGGAGGGTAGTTGTTCCGAAGTGCTGCCAAACCCTAAGAAATTCGGTTAAGAATCCGTCAAAGCAGCGTGCGTCCGGAATCTATGTGAATCATGAGTCATGTATTTTCCAGCCATTGAAATAACTTATTTGCATTCTATCACGTTGTTATTTTTTAGTCAATCTAATTTTTAGAAATAATTTGATTTTTTTTGAAATATTTCTGCTTTCTGGCATTCAGAAAAAGACGTCATAAGCTCTTTCAGCCATGGAAAGCCGAAAGACAAATCCACAATCCTATAATAAAAATCCTCCTCTGTGCTTCGGTGATCCACAAAAACACAGGGGAGGAGAAAATGATTTTCCGTTTTTATAAAGTATGATAGAATAAGACAATATCCTCATAAGTACCGTCTTTCATCAAAAAACCGTGGGGAACGGTTCCGATTTCGATAAAGCCCAGCCTGCGGTATAAACGAATTGCATGTACGTTGCTTTTTACCACAGCATTGAATTGTAAAAGCTGAAAACCAAGGGCCTTGCTCTTTTCCAGTGAGTGCTTTACCAAAAGCTCCCCAATGCCCTTTCCTCTGGCCAAAGGCCGGATCATGTACCCTGCATTGGCCTGATGCCCGCATCGCCCTACGTTATTGGGGTGAAGAATGTACAAACCCGCCACTTCACCATCTTCTTCTGCAACCGCGGTAAAGCTCTGCTGTGCAAAAAATTCTTCTGCCTGTTCTGGCGTCAGAAAGTCTGTTTGCGGAAATGTATTTCCCTCTTCGATGATAGTGTTCCATATCTCCGTCAACGCGGGAACGTCCTGTATTTGATATTCTCTGATGATCGCCATCGTGCACTTCCTGTCTGCGGTTTTGCGCTGTATTGATTGAGAAAAGTATAGCACAAAGCAACTTTCCTGACAAGAAAACAGCTTGCCTTTCACATTAATTTACAATAAAATGTAAAAAAGTATTGACTTTTTCAAATACCGGTGTTATTATAGTTAAGCGCTCTTGAAGAGCAACAAAATATCGCGGAGTGGAGCAGTCCGGTAGCTCGTCGGGCTCATAACCCGAAGGTCGTAGGTTCAAATCCTGCCTCCGCAACCATATTTAATATTACGAGAAGCCCATAGAAATATGGGCTTCTCGTAATATTATGATAAAATGATATATAATGGGCGAAGACAACTGAAATTGAAATCGTCCTTAGATACAATTTTTTGAGTGCCATTAATAATCGGGTCTGGTTTGTCCTATATCTGGCTACTCTCACCAGATACGTATTTGCTCTTTCCTGCTATGCAGGTCAGGCGCGCTCACTTAACAAGTTCCAACTGTTAAGGTCGTGGCTGCACTATCTATCATAAGAGTATTACTACACCCTATACCGATTTTGACATTCAATTTCTGTGAATCGCTACATCCACGATCTCATTCATTTGCCGGAAGGCAAAAAACAAGAGCCTAGACGCAGCCGGTAAACTGTACGTCTAAGACCCTTGACAAGTATATGTTAACCATGCCACCATAAAGTAACACAGAAAACCAACCCTGTTAATGACATTTAGTCTTCAGAACGTACTTGACTTACGTTTTGATTAGTGTAAGAAACCGGCGAAATTTCTTACAGCTAATGCGTTGTTAATGGGGTTAAATTATGTCTTTTCTTAAATTGTACCAATTGAGTGATTGGAAAGCAATAAAAACTTTAACTACTTAGTCATTATATATTTCAGTCGGACATTTTGTTCGACTGATTTTTTATTTATTTTTAATGGTAAAATTTGGTTGAATAATGATACTTACAAAGCTATAATGGGAGTAAATGGTAAATTTCTATTATAGCAATAATATGCAATTCAACAACCATAATGGGACACAAAAAAGAAATACCTTGAAATTTTACAGCATTTGTAGATGCCTGTAAGGAGATTACTATTTGGAGGACTTCTATGGACAGTCGTATATCCATACGCACTATTACGATAAAAAATTTTCGTTCAATAAGGCGAGAAAACATTAAGGTTGGGGACTTTAACATTTTTGTCGGAATGAATGATGCAGGAAAATCAAATGTTTTGAAGGCAATGAACCTTTTTTTCAACGATCGTGTTGAGGAAAATGTTCCGTACAGCTACAAACGAGATTTTTCTTACTTATATCCTCCAAAAAGCAAGGAAGCAAAGGCAATAACAATAACTATTCAGTTTTACATTCCATCTACATTTTCTGATGGTGGACTATATACATGGGAGAAAGTATGGAAGCAAACAGGTAAGGTTTCTGATGTAATAAAAAATGCTAAAGGTGAAGAGCCTGGCTCACGCTCACGTATTCCAGCAGCTTTGCAAAAAATAAAGTATAGATATGTTCCAGCAATAAAGAGCGACGCGTATTTTAAGTCGTTGTTAGCGGATTTGTATTCTTCTGTTTCCGCTTCTCTTGATACCACACTTGCAGAAGCGGTTCAATTATTCTCTGATACATTGAGCGGATATACGCAGTCTATTACTCTTGATGCTTCAAAAAGATTAAATATTTCAAGTCAGCTTGAAATACCTGAGAATTTGGGTGAAATCTTTAGGTCTTTAGTATTTAGAACCAATAAATCTATTGATTCTATTAGTGTTCCACTTACATCGCGAGGAGATGGTATTCAGGCACGGCATATCCCCATTATCTTAAAATACATTGCGAATGAAGATCAAAAATCAAGAAATCAGGGTTCTACAAAAGTTACAACAATTTGGGGGATCGAGGAGCCTGAAAACGGCTTAGAACTGTCAAATGCTTTTGCTCTTGCTGACGAGTTTGTAGAATATGCTAAAGAACTCCAGATCTTTATTACGACACATTCCCCAGCGTTTTATATGAAAAAAGAGGAGAATGGAGTAACAGTATTTTATGTTGAAAAAAAGGAGTCAAGGAGTGAAGAGACCCAAATAAATACCGGAAAAACCAATAAGGCAATCGCAAGCGAAATGGGGCTAATGCCATTAATTGCTCCATATGTTGAAGAGCAAAAAAAGAAATACGAGGAAAGATTACAATTACTTAAATCAGCAGTTCAGCTATATGATACTGAATCACTTTCAGATATTCCAACAATTTTTGTAGAAGGCAAAACAGATATAGAGTATCTGACTATGGCAATTAAGATACACTCAGTTGAACTGCAAAAGTTATTAGATAACAAAAAACTTCGAATTTTCTCGAAAGAAGGACGGGGCGGATGTGGGATGATAGAGCATCTTGTATACGCCTGGATTTATCTGGGAAACAAAAGTAGGTGTATTGCCCTTTTTGATAAAGATGATGCAGGATGTACTGTCAAAAACAGAATGGAGGCATCATCAATATTTAAAGGCTCCGAAAATGTATCATCAAAGTTTATTTCTCCAACGCAAGAAATCATAGCTTTACTCAGTCGTAAAGGATGCGATTTCCCATTTGAAATTGAACATATTCTTTCTATCGATTGTTGGAAAAAAATAACTGAAAAAAAGCTGGCTGTTCGCAGAGAGACTGATGAGTTATATAAGATGGTAAAAAGCTCGCTTGGAACAACACAGACAATTGACGATGCTCTTGAATCATTATCAACTAATGCTGATTTTGTAAATACAATTGTTAAGATGCAACCGCATAAGGATAAGAAGACTCAGATATGCGAGTTTGTTAAAAAACAAGTTGACAATGGAAAATTTGATTTCTTATCCGGCTTTGAAAACACCATATCAGCAATAGAAAAGATACTAATAAAATGAACTTCTCATTATGTTTATTAGTAGAATTGCTTTAAATCATTACATATCTAATAAATCGCACAATTGTTCGATTTATTAGATTTTTGGAGAAGATCAATCCGTATTTAGCGTTTGTTTTGTAGTGTACAATGCATCTGTTTTTCTTTAAATTATCGCCAGAGATATCCAAAATAGCTTCTACCATTGAAAAGGAAAAGAAATTACAGGGAGGGGTGGCACAATGCCATCACTCCCTGTAATTTCCTTGTCAATCCTGATGCCATATCAGGGAATGAACCATAAAATTAAAGAATTTGTTTTGACTACTATATAAAGAATAAAGGTTCTGCCCGTCGGGCGAAATCTCTTTCCAGCATTAATTTATGTGATGTGAATTGCTCATCGTCAAAATATTTTGCATCTTGTGGACACCGTTTTACACAGGCATGACACTTAATGCATATTCCAATTATGTCAGAAGGGTCGTTTGGATTGATAGACCCCATCGGACACCGGCGAATGCAAATACCGCAATGATTACACTTTTCCATATCGGTCTTTGGCTTAGCCTTTAAAAAGACCGTAGGCTTTCCATCAAGTCCTTTCGGAGTATAGTACACTTCTGGAGGGTTGGTGCCTTTTACGTCAATAGGCTGTGGTAGGGTTTTGAGTGTGTCGACCTTTTCAGCTATTTTCGTTGCAAATTCCTTAACCTTCTCCATATCGGTCTGATCCGGCCGACCGGCTGCCAGAACCGTTGAAAAAGCATGCTGAGCGGCTACACCAGCCCCTGCAATCGTATGAAATCCATTGGCTTCTAAAATATTTCGAAGTTCAATCAGAGCATCATCAAAGTTGCGGTTACCGAATACCGCAACAGGTACAGCGAGGGCATCATTTCCGATAAAGTGACTCTGTACATAAGGTAGCAATTTATTTGGTATTCTTCCTGCATAAACAGGGATTCCCCATATAACCAAATCCGTTTTGTTAAAAGTATTCATTGCTTCCCTTGCAGCTGGAAGAGTATAGTCTAGCTTTTCCACTGGAAGATTTAGTTTTTCTCCGATGGCATCTGCAAGAGAAACAACTGTTTTTTCGGTGTTTCCAACGGGGCTAAAATATACTGCCCATACCTTATTAATTTCCACTTTCATTTTCTCTCCCTTTAATGATAATTATGTAAATTATATCACACTACCTATATCTCACGAACTGATTTAAAGAAATATCAAAAGAAACTGCTTTATAGGTAGACAATTAAACAAGCGTGATATTTGAGCATATTTAATACACTAAGAATCTTTGCTTTTCTCATTTCGAAGCTGCTAAACATTGATTTTATATCTCTTAATTTTGTTATAGCGGTTACTATGAGAAATATTAAGATGAGTTGCCGTCATAGTCAAATTAAGGTCACATTCCAGAAGAGCATCTTTGATGATTGATTTTTCATAATTTTCTACCATCTGTATTTCTGCGGCCCGATGCTCAATATGGATGGACAGTTAAAATGAAATTAACAAAGAGTTTGCCAAAGATATTGTTGCAATACTTCGAATTTCATTGAGTTTGGCAGATGAATTCATTGGAGGTGCACTTTTGTCACAAGAAAACCTGTTTCCTCCAGAAGCTACATTCTGCCTTAAAATAATAACAGGACAAAAAGTTAAAGAATTTAAAATATCCTCCGACACTCGATGATTTGCCCAAAGCAATTTATAGTGTTTTCTGCTGTACGTGAAAAGCACCACACGTTGAGAATTAAAATCCAAAGTTAAGTAAGTAATCTTGTGTAGACCATATATCCGGGTTAGGACGATCTGAAATTTTACAGCGTTATGCAAGCAAAGTCTGTGCTGAAAAATTGATTTCTGTGCTACAGTTAGACAGATAAATATTGCCATCTAAAGCCGGATAGGATTCTAAGAAAGAATCTTAAATAATCTGAAATCTGCTTGTAAAGCATTGTTATAGGTGCAGGACAATATTATAATTGTCAAGGAGTTAGAGGGTGCTAACCGCCTCCGAACAGAAAGGTAGGTAAAAATTTTTATGAAAAAACAATGGAATAAAGTAAGGCTCGCAGCAGGAATGATGAGCATCTTGCTCCTTGTTGCAGGTTGCTCAACACAGACGCCAAGCGGCTCGCCACAATCTTCCGGCGCTCCTTCCGCCACAAACACGGCTGCAAAAGACGAGGTAATCGTGGCGGTTGGCGGGGAAAAGGAATCCGGATATGATCCCTGCACGGGATGGGGAAGCAGCGGCACTCCCATCTTTCAAAGCAAGCTGCTGGATACGGATACAAACAATCAGTTGAAAAACGACCTTGCCACCGAATATAGCGTCAGTAAGGATGGTCTTACTTGGACATTCAAGATTCGCAATGACGTCATTTGCCACGACGGTGAAAAGCTGACCGCAAAAGATGTGGCGTTTACTTATAACAAGACCAAGGAAAACGGCATTTCCACCGTCGATCTGACCCTGTTGGACAAGGCTGAGGCAACTGACGACACAACGGTCGTGTTCCGCATGAAGTCTCCCATGTCCACCTTTATTTATCAGACGGCTGCCTTGGGAATCGTGCCTGAGCATGCTTACGGTGATCCGACGGCTTATGCGCAGAAGCCTGTAGGTTCCGGTCCCTATCGATTTGTGCAGTGGGATAAAGGGCAGCAGCTGATTGTGGAAGCAAACGAGAACTATTACGGCGGAACGCCTCCCTTTAAGCGTCTTGTACTTTTGTTCCTCAGCGATGACGCGGCATACGCGGCACTGCAGGCTGGACAAGTTGATGTAGCAAAAATTTCAGAAAACCTCGCAGTAAAGGGAATGTCCGGCTATAATTTGGTGGATTGCAAAACCAACGATTTCCGCACGATAGCGTTGCCTGTGCAAAAGCCGGGTGAAACCAGCAAAGAGGGATACGCAATCGGCAACGAAGTGACCAGTGATATGGCGATCCGCAAGGCATTGGCAAACGGGATCAACCGTCAGAAAATCATCGATACCGTACTCAATGGTTACGGCGAGGTTGCCTACACCGTTTCCCAGGGGCTGCCATGGGATAATAAAGAGGTAATTCTCACCGACGGCAATGTGGAGGCAGCAAAGAAAATTTTGGATGATGCTGGCTGGGTGGATACCGATGGTGATGGAATCCGCGAGAAGAACGGCAGGAAAGCAGAGTTCAGTTTGATTTATGCTTCCGACGATTCTACCCGTCAATCGATTTCTATGGCATTCAGTGAGCAGGCAAAGACATTTGGTATTAATGTGATTACCGAAGGTCTTTCCTCCGCAGACCGTAATCCCCGCAAACACAAGGATGCCTTTATGCTGGGTGGCGGTGACTATAACCCCACTCCTGTTTACAATGCACTTTATGGTGCTTACGCAGCAAAAGGCGGCTGGTACAATATTGTAGCTTATAAAAACCCAACGGTTGATAAGTATCTTGAAGCAGCCATAGCGGCAACCACGCAGGAAGAAGCCAATCAATACTGGCAAAAAGCGCAGTGGGACGGAACGACCGGCGGCAGCATTCTTGGCGATGCGCCTTATATTTACGTCGCAAATATCAGCCATCTTTATTTTGTCCGGGATGGAATCAGCATAGGCGAGCAGAAGATTCACCCTCACGATCATGGCTTTGCGGTATTGGGCAACATCATGGACTGGAGCGCTGTAAAATAGTCTGAATTCAGTATCAAGGCAAATGCGGCCATACCCGGTTGTGGTTTGGCCGCATTTTGCATGAAAAGAAGGGAGAAATGAGAGTGCGATGAAAAAAGGTATAGCAAAAATAATCGCAGAAAATTTTTTACGCGGTGTCACATTGCTGATTGCAGTGGTCATCGTTACCTTTCTGCTGGCAAATGCATCCCCCATCGATCCAATCAGTGCTTACGTCGGATCGGAAAGCGCAATCAGTGAAGAGCAAAGGGCTGCGATTGCCGAATACTGGGGCCTTAACGAGCCTCCGGCCGGCCGGCTCGTTAGCTGGTTAAAGGCGCTTGCAAATGGTGATATGGGCAGATCCTACTACTTTCAACAGCCTGTAACCGCAGTAATAGGGGAACGTTTCGCGCAATCCATTATGCTGATGGGGGTTGCATGGGTGCTGTCGGGAATTTTCGGATTTCTGCTGGGAGTCATTTCAGCGGCTTGCCGCAATAGTCCGATCGATAAGGCGATTAAAACAGTCTGCCTGCTGCTGTCCTCCAGCCCGGCATTTTGGCTGGGACTATTGCTGATGATGGTATTCGCGGTAAAGCTTGGGTGGTTTCCGCTAGGGCTTTCCGCACCGATCGGTAAGCTGGCGGGCGAGGTGACAATCTGGGAGCGGCTGCATCATTTGGTATTGCCGGCAGTCACGCTTTCCATCACCGGAGTGTCCAACATTGCGCTGCATACCCGGCAGAAGCTGATTGACATTATGGAAAGCGACTTTATGCTCTTTGCACAGGCACGAGGAGAGGGAAAATGGCAGGCGATCCGCCGTCATGGATTCCGCAATATTCTTTTGCCGGCTGTTACCCTGCAGTTTGCGGCGATCAGCGAGCTGTTCGGCGGCTCGGTGCTGGCGGAGAATGTTTTTTCCTATACCGGCATCGGACAGGCCGCCGTGCTTGCAGGAACTCACGGGGATACACCGTTGCTGATGGGAATTGCTTTGTTCAGCGCATTGTTTGTCTTTTGCGGAAATATGATTGCCAATCTGCTTTATCCCGTGATCGATCCTCAAATCAGGGAGGTAGCACATGCCAAGTAAAATCGTTGCAGTAGGAAAACCTTTGGTCAATCGCCGCACATGGACTTTGGCGATCATCATAGCGGCAATCGTGATTTTGATTGGTGTGGCGGCAGCAGGTGTTTTTATGCTGCCGGATGCCTATGCCACCAATTTTGAAAACAAGAATCTGCCGCCGTCATTCTCGCATCTGTTCGGCACCGACTGGATGGGCCGCGATATGCTTGCGCGCACAGTAAAGGGACTTTCCACCAGTATCCTGATCGGCGTATTGGCGGCAGGCATCAGCTCTGTGATAGCGGTCATTCTGGGTACCCTTTCGGCTGTTATGGGGAAAAAAGTGGATCAGGCTGTCTTGTGGCTGATCGATATGGTGCAGGGCATTCCTCATCTGATTCTGCTGATGCTCATCTCTTTTATGCTTGGTAAGGGCCTGCAGGGCGTTATGGTAGGTATCGCAGTCAGCCATTGGCCCAATCTGGCGCGCGTTGTCCGTGCTGAGGTTCTGGCGGTAAAGAACGCACAGTTTGTACAGGCATCGCGTAAGATGGGGCGCAGCCGGTTATTTATCGCCGTGCGGCATATTCTGCCCCATGTAGTTCCACAATACATTGTCGGATTAATTTTATTATTCCCACATGCTATTTTACATGAAGCCTCCATCACTTTTCTGGGGTTTGGGCTGTCTCCGGAGGAACCGGCGGTCGGTGTCATTTTGTCCGAATCCATGCGCTATCTGACCTCCGGATTTTGGTGGCTTACGGTACTTCCCGGCGCGGCGCTTTTGTTGATTGTACTGCTGTTTGATGCGATCGGGGACAATTTGCGAACCATTATAGATCCATACAGCGCACAGGAATAGGAGGAATTATGTCACAGAAAAAAGAAAAGCCTCCGGTTCTGGAGGTAACAGATCTGTCCATTTGTTTTCGGATGTATGACCGCGGGCTGAACCAGAAGGAGCTGAAGGTCATATCCAGCTTGAATATCGCTATTCACGCGGGCGAAATTTTGGCAGTAGTAGGCTCGTCCGGAAGCGGAAAAAGCCTGCTTGCCCACGCCGTTTTAGGAATCTTGCCCCATAACAGCTCCTATTCCGGCTCCATGAAGTATTGCGGTCAGGAGCTGACCCCCCACCTGCAAAAAAAGCTGCGGGGAAAAGAAATTGCGCTGGTTCCGCAGTCAGTGGGCTATTTAGATCCCATGATGCGCGTCGGCAAGCAGGTCATCGGAATTCACGGAACGGAGCGGCAGCAGCAGGAGGTGTTCCAGCGGTTCAACCTTTCGCCGGAAACCGCACAGAAATATCCCTTTCAGCTTTCCGGCGGCATGGCACGCAGGGTTCTGGTATCTACGGCGGTCATTACGGATGCACACCTGATCATTGCGGACGAACCTACTCCGGGACTTAATCCGGAAGTGGCGGAGGAAACCATGCGCTATTTCCGCGAGATCGCCGATGCCGGAAATGCCGTTATGCTCATCACACACGACATTGATTTGGCACTCAGCATTGCCGATAAAATTGCTGTTTTTTACGCGGGAACAACCGTAGAAATCGCACCGGTACAGGATTTTCTTGAAGGAAAGGAGCGCCTGCGCCATCCATATACAAAAGCGCTGTGGGATGCTTTGCCGCAGAACGATTTTGTTCCTATTTCCGGGCTGCAGCCTTATGCAGGCAGCCTGCCCAGCGGGTGCCCCTTTGCGCCGCGCTGCCAGTACCGCACCGACGACTGCTCGGGAGAGGTGGAGATGCGTAAAATGCGAGGAGGAGAGGTGAGGTGCAAGCATGCTACTTGAGGTAAAAAACGTAAGCTTTGGATATTCCTACAAAGAGCCGATATTAAAAAATGTGAGCTTTTCGGTAGACAAAGGCGAACGTGTGGGCCTGGTTGGCCCTTCCGGCTATGGAAAAAGCACGCTTTCGAAACTCTTAGCAGGCTACCTGGTGCCTACAGAGGGCGAAATCCTGTTCGAAGAGAAGCCCTTGCCTACCACAGGCTATTGCCCTATACAGCTTATTTATCAGCACCCTGAAAAAGCGGTAAATATACGGTGGAAAATGCGCCAGATTCTGGAGGAATCCTGGACTCCCGACGATGCGTTCCTACAAAAGATCGGAATCGAAAAGCAGTGGCTGGATCGCTGGCCCAACGAACTGAGCGGCGGCGAAATGCAGCGCTTTTGTATCGCACGGATCCTCGGGCCAAAAACCAAATTCCTTCTCGCAGATGAAATCAGCACTATGCTGGATGTAATTACACAAGCACAGATTTGGCAGCTGGTGCTTTCGATCGTAAAAGAGCGCGATATGGGGATGATCGTGGTAACCCACAGCGAAGCGCTGGCTCAAAAGGTCTGTACGCGCATCATCGACCTTCCGACTCTCAATGCAGCAGGGCGTTAGGGATTTCCGGTATCCAAAGAGTACATTGGAACAAATCGTCGCGCTTATCGATACGCAAGCATCCGCCGTTCTGTCTGATTAACTCATCGACACTTTTCAAACCGATACCGGCGCTGGAAACAGCGCCGGTTTTTTCTTGCCTGATATGATTGCTAAAGAATATTTCCATACCATCTTCCAGTTTGTGGCAGGATACCTCTATGACAAAAGCGGGATCAGCATATTTAAGAAGATTGGAGAAAATGTTATCGAATATCCGCTGTAAAGAAGCTTTGCGAATAGAGAAGAACGTCGGTTCCCCTTTATCTCTTGAAACCGAGCATAGAAACAAATGCGATTCCAGAAGAACCAGCCCATCATCGATGAAGAGGTCTATGATAGAGCTGTCGCAAAAAACATCATCTGATTTGAATTCATCCATACTGGTCAAAAAGTGATTGAACATATTTTCCGAAATAGTCTTTAGTTGAATCGCCTTTTCTTCCGCCTTATAAAGATACTGCTCCCGTATTTCTTTGTTAGAGCAGCGCTTTTGATTGACAATATCCAGGTATCCAATCAGGCTGGTAACAGGCGTGCGCAGATCATGGGACATGTGCACCGCGAATTGGTCGCGGTCCTTGCGTGCCTTTTGAAAGCGGATGATCTGACCCAGCAAGGAATGACGCATTTTATTGACATCCTGCGCAAGGGATGAAAGCTCATCGTTTCCCTTTACTGTAATCGGGAAATTGAGATTTCCGGTTTCAATGTTTTTTATCTCGTCAGCCAGGTGATGGATATAAACAACTTTTCTGCGTACATAGTAGAGCATAGTCAGAAGAAATGTAACGAAAAACATGGTCAGGCACAGAAAATTCACTCTATCAACATAGCGGTGACGGGCAAATGTACTGACAACGGCGGTTACCTCCGTGTCATAAAATCGCAGAGGATACGTTTTTTGCCATGGCAGGGGAGAAGTTAACCGACCGCTTGATAAATTCCCCGCACGATAAGAAATCGTTGAATCATAAATCAGATGGCTTCCATAATATAAGCACAAGGTCGTAAGCTCGCGCCCTTCCACCCATCTGGTTATAAAATGATAATCCAAAACAGAAACCTTGCTGTTATCGATATGTTCCTGTAGATTTTGTATTTCTAAATCCTGTTGTCGTTCTACAAAGGCAGGATCACTGAACTTGTCCTCGATCCATAGCTCACCGACTTTATGTATCGCTAAAAAAGCAACGGAAGCAATCAAAAAAGCAGATAATGTACAAAGAGCCAATTTTGAACTCAGTTTTATCTTAAACAATTTGGTAGCCCTCCCCCCAAACAGTAAGGATATATTTTGGACGTTGAGGGTCCGCTTCAATTTTCTGCCGCAGGTTTCGAATATGCACCATGACCGTATTGTTGGCAGAAGGGAGATAAGGTTCTCCCCAAAGCTGTTCATAAAGACTTTGCACAGAAAATACGGTTCCTCGGTTTTGTGACAGGAAGGACAATAGCTGGTACTCCTTATGGCGTAAAAGGATTGGCGTACCATTTAAAAAAACTTCTCCGGAAGTGGGATGCACAGCAAGGCTGTTGATCTGAATAAAGTCCTGATTCAAATTTAAGCTGTAATTTTTTCCTCGATAGATCTGGTAGCGGCGCAGGATCGCTTTGACTCTTGTTAAAAGCTCTGCTGGGATAAACGGTTTTGTCAAATAATCATCGCCGCCGGAATCGAATGCGGCTTCTTTATCGGAAATCAAGCTTTTGGCACTCAGGTACAGAATGGGAGCAGTGGTAAATCTGCGCATTTTTTTACAAATCGCAAAGCCGGAGTCCCCGGGTATCATAATATCCAAAATAATCAGATCGATATTGCCACTCAATAAGGACAACGCCTCTTGTCCATTGCAGGCCTGCAATGTGAAGAACCCCTCACTTTGCAGCAGGGCGGAAATGACTTCACATATATCACAATCATCATCAACAATCAGAATGGTAGATGTCTGCATTTTAAATTGCCTCCAAATTGGTTTAACTTGTATCGGCAGTTAACCTCAATCAGAAAGATAAAAGAAAGCTTTGGACATAACTTATAGATTTGGTTTGCTGATGATGCCGAATGAATTTTATACGGGCACAAACGAATGTGTTTCAATCCAGGTAAGCTATAAATTTCTGAAAGGTTATCATCAGGAGTTTTCTTCTTTTCTCCGGAGATAGATAAGTCCACAGGTAAATACCGTAAATGGAATTGTAAGCATGATAGCCAAACTGCCGATTAACGCTTGTAAAAACTCAACAATGATTACCTCTCGGTTCAAAAGGTGCATGATGGAATTAGAATAAGTAAGCAGTAATATAATGCTTGATAAAGAGCTTCCGATATAGGCCAATACCAGTGTGTTTGCCATGGTACCCATGATATCACGCCCTATACGCATACCGCTTTTTAGTAATTTTTGAAATGTGATATTAGGAGCATGTTCGCATAATTCGAAAAGCGAAGAGGAAATATCCATAGCTACATCCATAATAGCGCCCATTGCACCAATGATAATCGCTGCAAAAATGATTGCAGTAAGATCAATTGGCTTGTCCGGATTGAGAAAAATTAAATAGACGGAGTGTTCATCTACAAATCCTGTGAGAAGAAGTATTTTGCTCATGATATTAGTAGCGATAGAGGCAAAGATGATTCCTGATACACAACCAATCATAGTTGCAAGTGTTTTTTTACTGATTCCGTTAATTAATACCAAAGTCATGACAATAGTGTAGAAGCAGGTAATTGCAGCACCGATATAAGCGTTAAAACCATTCATAACAGATGGCACAAAAACCAGAAAAACAAATAGAAAGGTAAAAGTCAGTGAAAGTAGGGTGTTAATACCTTTCCCTCGCCCGATCAGTAAAACCAGTCCTGCAAATATCATTCCTAAAATCACAATTTTATCAAAACGATAATAGTCCCCGAACTGCCAGGCGGTGATAGAGGGATCTGATGGGTCTGTTTTGAAAAGCATAATACTATCTCCTGGCTCTACTTCCTTTATCAACTCACTTCCACTATACATACTGTCAATTGATTGTTGTGCATCAACTACCTGATCTTTATAAAGCCCGTTTTTAATCTTACAGGTAAAACGAATGATTGTGTTTGTAGAACTCGCCGTTTCGCCAAACGGCGATTCAACAGATGATCGATCGAGTATATCAATTACCTGTCCCTTAGCAACTTCTTCACCTGATTCACTGAATAATGAAAAGTCTTTCGTAACAATGTGATTGCCAATTAATATTGCTACAATAGAGAAAAACACCACTGATATCCATATGACAGCACCTTTTATGTAAAATCTGTGTTTTTTCTTTCTATTCATTAAAACGCACTCCTTTTCTCTAATAGATTTCTATACAAGCATTTTATTTCTGGTATACATATTCAGATGGTTCTACCAGCCTCACCATAGAATATAGCTTTCATTTCAATACTTTTACAACGTTTTTGATTCTATAGTTATTAATCAGACTTCATATTGTTTTCTGCTTAGTACGTAGGTTGCATTTGTACATTAATCATATTTTGTTGCAATGAATCATAGGTTTATAAAACACACCAAAGACAAGCACTCTTTTTGGAGGTAATATGAAAAAAATTGCAATTTGCTTTGAGTACATAATAATATGTATTTTAGCAGTAATGACTATTTATTATGGGCATCAATATGCAGCAGATAAAATCCAGTCAGGGATCATTTATGATAAAGAAACGGAAATAGATTCCATGCTCTATGGTCAAGTTGTTTCTATTGAATCATCTAACGAAAATGTACAAAATCCAGGCCAAATAGAAATCGTTTTTACCGCTAAAATTTTTGAAGGAGAAGAACACAAGAATGAAGTCGTACAGGCTAAGCAGATCATTAGCAGCGATGATAAGCAATCTATCCCAATCTCTATTGGTGAAAAAGTAGCCCTTTTGTCTTATGGCGATATATATTTGTTTCAGTATTATTATCGATTGGACAAAATCATAATACTCGGAGCCGTATTTACAGTGCTTATCCTGCTAATGGGCGGAAGTAAAGGTTTTCGTACACTGCTGGCACTGGGGTTCACCTGTTTATCTATTTTCTATCTATTTATTCCTTTTGTTCGTGCTGGATATAACGTGTATATTTCTTGTGGACTTACCTGCCTGTACATTATTGCCACAACATATGCGATAGTCTATGGGATTAATCAAAAAAGCATCACAGCCGCTTTTAGTTGCATTGTAGGTGTTTTGGCCTCTGGTTTTATCACTTTTATTATGGATAAAACAATGAAACTCACTGGATATATAAATGATGAGGCTTTCATGTTGGAAACGTTGTTAGGGATTGAGAATGTAAGTGTGAAAGCGATCTTGTTTTCAATGATCACTATAGGAGCTTTAGGGGCTGTTATGGATGTCTCTATGTCCATTATATCTCCACTATGGGAATTGAAAGCCAATGATTCTTACATTTCTGCTGGAGCGCTGATACAATCAGGATTTTCAATTGGACGGGATGTAATGGGAACAATGACCAGTACTTTGGTTCTTGCTTATATAGGGGGATCTCTTATTACGGTGCTCATGTACTCTGCATCTAACTATCCGCTGATTAGTTTGTTGAATAAGGAAGAGATTATCTATGAATTCTTACAATCACTTACTGGAAGTTTAAGCTTATTGGCCACAATTCCTGTAGCAGTATTACTTTCCACCGTAACGTTGTCAAAAAGCAGATAAAGGTTAAGACTTTTAATTAATCAATTGATGGAGAAAATCATTTTTTCTTCTCACATAACATAAAAATATAAACTGCCTTGACAGAAAGGCTATTCTTCTGTCAAGCAGTTTTTTTATAAACCCCAATATCTAAATCATTATATTTGCGATACGCGTACAGGTGTGTTCAACAAAAAAAGCATAGACACAAAAAACAAAGCTATAGAGGATCTTAAGAATTGTTTCCACTGAGTGGGCAGGATCGAATCTATGTCTTTCTTTTCTCATTTGTTCCTAACATTTTCACCGGCAATATAATATTAGTAAAATGAATAAATAATTGAATTTCAGTAAATAAGTTGCAACTGTTGTAAATTTCAATTTTGACCTTATTAAAATCTATCTCTATATAGATAAAATCATTTGTATAATTGACCTGCCTATCTTGGTATGGGCAAAAAAACTAAGCACTCAAATGCAAACGATATTCATTTGCGTTTGAGTGCATTATAATATTATTTACATTAAAAGTCAAGATTACACTTTTGAACAATGATATCAAATCTAATTAATAGAGGATCGATGGTTTGTAGAGGCGAAGAGGTAAGGTGGTTCTGATATCGGTCGATAAACTATCCGAATTCATTTTGTATTCTAGCTGGTATTATTAATAAAACTAAAAAGGCAGTCACAAATTGGGTGACTGCCTTTGATTTTTCTTTATTTATTTGTGGTTGGTACAAACTCTATCTTCAATTTCATACCCATACCAGCTGCAAGCCGTTGGAGCGTCCTTAAAGACGGGTTTGCGTTCCCGTTTTCGAGCTTGCTAATATCACCTTGTGCGATACCAGTTATTTCAGCAAGCTGTTTTTGAGTAATACCAGTGCCTTTCCGCGCATCAATCATTGCCTGAATCATCGCAAATTCAGGCTCTAATGCATCATATTCAGCCTTTATTTCCGGATCGCTCAGCTGATCCTTTAAAAAATCGTTAAAATTGGTGTTCATGCTTTAAGCCTCTTTCTCTTCAGGTATCCGGCACGGTACTGTTTTGCTCGTTCTATTTCAGCAGGAAATGTTTTCTGTGTTTTTTAACGAATCCGTTCGTAATAATCACTCGCCGTTCAACAAAAAAGAAATATAAAACGCGGGAAATATCTGAACCAGCCTTAGCACGTAATTCGAAAATACAATCACCCAAAGGCTTAGAATAAGGTTCCCTGAGTTCAGTTCCATTATCGGCCAGTATTGAAATTGTTCTTAACATTTTAGTGCGCATTTTCTTATGTAGATACGGTTGGAAAGAATGCAAAAAGAATAGTAGAATACATCCAAAATTAACTGGAAGAAGATAAGCTAGAGGATCAATTGACATCTAGAGAATATCAGGACCCTTTTAAGGGCAACAAGTAACAAGCCATTGCAAATGTCAGACCGTACCAGTCATTGCAATGGCTACCAGTAATAGCGGGTTATACCCGCTTCTAAAATACCACCGGCTAGTCGGTGGTATTTTATTGTAATAAATTAATCCAGCAGGGTGCTGCGGATTCGGGCCGCAAATTCATCCAGCCGCTCTCCGATCCCTGGCAGGGCCAAAGCTTCGCCGGGGTCGTTGGCCGTCTCCAGCATGGAAAACCGGCCGGGGAGAAAGAACGACTTGTTCATATTCAGTCCGGCAATCAGTTGCCGGGCTACGATATCGCCCCCGGAGTAGCCGGATACCACAATGGAGAAAAGCGCCTTATCGTAAAAGCGTGTCTGGCGAAACAGGGCGGTAAGACGGTTGATAAAAGCGGTCAGGTTGGCGGACAGCGCGTCATTATAATTGGGACAGAGCATCACTACCCCGGCACACCGGCGAACGGCGGGGTAGACCTCATCCTGCATCACGCCGCCGTAGAAGCAGCCCCCTCGTTCGCCAAAGTGGAGGCACATGGTGTAGGGGCAGCCCGAGCAGTCTGAGAGGGTGCCGTTGCGCAGCCCGATTTCGGTCACAGTGAACGCGTCGCCAAGGCGGGACCTGACTTCCTCCCACAGCGCCAGGGTGTTGGAGGTATGGTGGCTGGAGGCGTGGAGCACCAAAAGTTCCGGTTTCTCCGGCTTGGGGAAGATTTCCCGCTCCAATCGGTCGGCCAGTTCCCGTGCGGCCGCGCGGTAGGCTCCCAGAAAATCAGTATTCAGCTGCTTGGCCTGAACCTTAAAGTTGACGAGGGAACCGGTACCCTCTACCAGTGGGCGGCCCAAAAACGCACAGCCGGCCAGATTGGCTGCTAGAGCCAATTCTGCCGCCGCCGACTTGGTATAGAAAGGGGAGGTTCCGTCTACGATCAATCCGGCCGTGCAGCCCTCCAGCAGCCCGGGCTCTCGGCGCAGGCGAGCCAGCAGTTTGACATACTCTATATTTGTGCCGGTATCCCCAAGGGGTAAGGCGAAAAGGAGACGCTCGCCGGCCAGATCGATCAGATCCTCCGCCCGGCGCAAAGTGCGGGTCTCCCGCCCCTCCAGGGCATGATGTAAAATTCCGTCCAGACGCATGTCTGCTCCCTGGGCGTCCGGATAAGGACAGACTACTATCAGGGACATTCCATTAACCTTCTTCTCAAACAGTTATAAAATCTCTTTCAGATGCTGCGCCGCCTCACGAATATGGCCGAACAGGGCGTCCGGCATATGGGGCAGCAATTCGGTTTCGATGCCGGCGGTGGTAAAGCGGTTCTTCACACCCATATAAATGCCGTCCAAAAAAACAGAGCCGCAGTGCCACTCCCCCCGCAGGGCGAGCAACAGGGATAAAGCGCCGGAGGACAGGGCGGGAGCCACATAAGGCTTAAAGCCCAGCTCACGCATCTTTAAATTCGCCGTCACGGTGAGATGCGTCAGCTCCTGAGACAGCGCCTCGTCATAGTTCTGGATAGAGTTGGCAATGAAAAGCCCGGTGCCGTGGGGGCCAAAGGAACGCCCCTCCGACAGAAAGGAAGACAACCGTGCATCCCGCTTGGCATAGTAGGCGGCCCGGGCATTCATTACACCAAGGCCAAAGCCCTGAATCTGTTCGGGGCGCAGACCTTTGCCGTCCCACACGCCGGATTCATCGCGGTTGCTTTCCAAATAGGCGGTTTTGGCCAGGGAATCCACCGGATCGGACACGGCGCACCACAGGCCCTGGAATCGGGCATCGCGGGCCATTCTGGCATAATGCTTCACAATAGAGGCGTTCGCCTCGAACTGGGCCATGCGTACGTCCTTGACCTGAGACCCCACCGGAGGAATGCCTTTCGAAGCCACAAAGACAAACACATCACAGTCGAAGATGTGGTCGGGGGAGACGATCTCCACCTCGGGCAGGGCGTCGTAATCCCAGGGTAGCGCGACCTGACCCATCTCGAATTCCCAGCGGGCAGTGATCTGATCCGACAGATCGCAGATACCGATGGAAGAGATGACGTCCCCTCCCAGCAGCTTCAACCCGGTGAGCAAAGTGGAGCCTACATCCCCGATGGCCAGCAGATTGACCCGCCGCTTGCCAGATTTCGGGGCGGCGGTGAGCAATTCTTCCCATCCGGGACGGCCCGTGTTGACCGCGGTGAGCCGGCCCTCGGCGATGGCGGCCAGGGTAGGGTCGTCGACTTCTGCCTCGGTCAGACGAGAGGCGTCCAGCACCTCCAGCCCATGGGGGGCCAGCAGCTGTCCCGGATGGCCGATACGGAAAGAACCTCTGTCCAAAACCGCGTCCCCGGGAACCGGAGCAAAGAGCCTTCCCTCCGTCACCGGAGCAATGGGCGGGCCGAAGCCGTCCAGAGGGGTGAGAGACACCAGATGAGCGCCCTTGTAACTATAGTAATACATAGCATCACCTTCCAGAAAAATGAATTGTGGACAAACAGACACGAAAAGCGGAGAACAATCCTCTGCGTGCAGCATGATTTATTGATATTCACGCAGCAGCTGCTCCAGATCGTTTTCCAGATAAACGGAAGCGGACAGGTTGGGGTCGTAGCTCAGACAAGTGCCCTTGTCGGGGCACAGGGGCAGGATGACCGCCTCCGGCAGTCGGGACAGAGTCAAATTGCGGCCATAGAGAATCCGGTATTCCTGCTCTAAAGTAGAGATGACGTCGTGGGCGGCCTCCAGGCAGGTTCGGGACAGCTGGAACACCGCATCCCGACCGCACTCAGACAGATTGGAAGGGGCCGCGTAGGGCAGAATGTGGTTGATGCCCGGCAGCAGGCCGGGAACCGGGAAGCTGGGCCTGCGGATCGTGTTGCCGCCGATGAAGGGATACAAAGTGGATTCTACAAACCACTGCCGCAGCCGGGGCAGGAAGTATACGCTGTCGATCGGCCGATCCCAGGAATGCATCAGATCCTTGCCATAGCCCGACAGCACGCCCACCAGCACCATGCGGATGGGAACGCCCTCCTCGCGCAGGATGGGATCCAGCACCCCCATACGAAGGCCGGGGTGCATCAGGTCGTCTACCAGAATCACCGGCCGGTTAAAGGATTTGATGGTGCGAATCTGGCAGGGAATGGAGGCGTAATAGGGGAAAGCCTCGATGGTAGTCTCGGTCAGATCGGGAGAAAATACCCTGTCAGTGTGAACGGTTTTGGTCACCGTGTTCGGAACGCTTTTGCCCCGGAGCAGCTTGCCGAAAGGCACACACATATTTTCGCCGAGTGTCCGCGGAGTGGTGGACGTGGAAGGTACGTTGTTGTAGGCGGTGATCTTCTCCAGCAGCCGGTGGTGAATGATGTCGGCAGACAGCGTCAGAACCAAAGAGCCCGGATACAGCCCGGTCAGGGCGCGCTGAAGCTGCTCGTGGCCCCGGCGAATGGAGGACAGCACCCGGGAATTGCGGCACAACGGCTCCTGAATCGTGGTTTCCAGGTTTTGAATGAGCACCGTGGGGGCATGCATATCCACCTCCCGGATCGGGGCGTCTCCCTCTCGCGAGACAAAGCCCTGTCGGGACAGCGCGTCCTCCAAAGGGGGGGACATGTGGCCGTCGTGGGGGCGGAAAACAGCGTAGACGCACTCCTCCTCCAGCGCCCGGGCAAGCAGCTCACTGAGAAGAAGCTGACCGTAATCCTTGTGCCGTTCAGAGGTATCGGCGCTCAGGGTGGTGATGAAAAGCACGTTGCCGGCGGAACGAAGACGAATCCGGTTGGCCAGCTCGTGGTCCTCCAGTGCGGCGAACAGCTGAGAGGTCGTTAAAAGGCGGTAGCTGACAAAGCCCAGATGCTTCTGGTGTCCGGTGCGGCGCAGCAGCAGGATGCGATCCTGCCGGCGGATGATCGCGGCGCAAACCGCTTCTCCGTCCGGCTGCCCGGCAGTCAGGCTGATCAGAAGGGCCGGGGAAGGGGTATCGATCCACTGAAATTCCAGATCCCCGGCATAGAGGAGGGGTTTGTCTGGCGTGTCTCGAAGATAGAGGCCGTTTTGATAGATAAAGTCCTGAATGACCGGGTCAGTAAAGGTAGAGATATCCCGGTTGAGATCCACGTTCTCCCGGATGCGGGTTGAGCTGATGTCCTCCAGATGGGGAGGCAGCTGCAGCTGGATGACCTTGCCGGTGATGGGCAGGCTGCGGGGCAGCTCGGCTTCCCCTGCCCGGCGGAAGATAATATGGTTCATCTGATGGATGGAATAAGGGGCCGGCTGGGCCCGGTAGGAGGAGGCGTTGAGCACCACGTCGCTCCCCACTACTACATAAACCTGCTGCTTTGGGAACAGCTCCGTCAGCCGCCGCAGGTCGGCGGGATTGGCAATGTTGACCGGAATGTCGTCCGGGAACAGGTGAACATGAAAATCCCCGGCCACTGACAAATTGACGATCTGCCGGCGGATCAGATGGGGCTGGGCCTTTTTAGACCAGGAGAACTCGTCTACCGCCAGATAGACTTCAAACCCCATATCCCGAATGGCGTGGACAATGCCTTTATGAGACAGAGTAAAAGGATCGAAGGTACCGGGGAAAAAAGCAATATTCCGGGGCGTGTCAAAGGAGAAAGGACCATGGTCCAGCCGCCGCACAGCAATAAAGCGGTTGATATGGGCGAGGGCGGCAGCCCGGTAGAAGAAGGTCAGGCTGTTGTGGCCCGGTACCTCCTGCATCAGGAAGAGCAGTTTGCGGTAACACAGGGAAAACAGCCGCCCTTTTTCTTCCATGTTCAGCACGGAAGATTCGAACAGCAGCTTGCCAATGACCAGCAAGGCTTCCTGATGCACTTCTTCCCGGTAATGAGCCAGCCCCTGAAGCAGCAGGCCAAGCAGCTCCTGCCGCCGGGCTTCATAGGCGGACTCCGACTCGGAAAATCGTTCCCGATAGGCGGGATAGTGCTGAAGCAGCACCCCGATGGTGTTCAGCGCACCGGAAACGGCAGAGTTGCTGGGGGAACCCAGAAGCCCCTTCAGCCACAGCACCTGCTCATCCAGTTCTTCCGGGTAGAGGTATAGGGCGGTCTTGCCCAAATATTCAGGGATGTATTTGGAAATTTCGTACTGGCCCATTTCCAGACCCTTGCCCAGTTCTACAACTACCTCGTTGCGTTGATCCCGGCGCAGGATTGGCAGAGTACGCACCAGGGCGGAGCCGGCAGTGTGCCGGACCACCACCCGTTCAGATACCTTTACCAGATTGGAGAAGTGGGTGGCAATATGAAGCGTATGCGTTTTCAGACCGTGTTCCACCTGGTCCCGCAAAAGCTCTACACCGGCCACCTTGACTACCCAGGGAGTGGCGATTTTCAGATTATCCAAAAAGACCTCGCTGGTGATGTCCATGTGGTACAGGGTATGCTCGAGGGCGGTGACATCCTCTCCGGCCCGGCGAAGAATCTTGTACTGAAGGAAGATGGTAGTCAGCTGATTCGATTCCAAATTCCGGGCGACCTGAACAATGTGGGCCATCTGTGGGTGGCTGCGGGAAAGGGAACGTTCGGCTTCCCGCAGAAACTCCAGAGCGGCGATGATCAGCCGCAATTCTCCGGAAGCGGCAAAATAGGCGGCAAAATCAATCAGTTTGCTTCGCGTTTCCTCCCCATAATATCGGGGGGGCAGATACCGGATAGCGTCCAGCAGAGTGAAGGCGGTATCGGGGACGATTCCCTCCGGCTTGTCATAGTAGTTCAGCAGGGCGCCTAAAAAACGGGGCACATCTCCGGGCCGGGCGTAATCGAGCATGGCTCCGACCACCAGCTTTAAAGCATAGCTGATGTGAGAACGCTCTTGGGGAGTGGTCTTATGGTCCGGAAAAATGATTCGATCCAGATATTGCGCCCACAGGGTGAAGGGGACTTCTTCCGCCGGGTCATTCTGAGCGTCGGCGGGAATCTCTTTGCGGTAAACCAGATAAAAGCGGGCAATCAGCTGGCCGATCAGGCTGCCGGCCTGGCGTCGGATATCGCCCTCGCGGTGAACCAGCAGTTCATACAGAAAAGACAGTGCCTGCGTTTTCTGCCGAACGGACAGATAGGTAAAATATTCCTCAAAAACGTTGAGGTAGGCCCGCAGCTGCTGCCAGCTTTTGGCGGAACGCGCTTCCTCGATGATATTGCCGAACTTTTGCTCGTTGGACAGCATATGCATCAGCCGCACGTTGTGATCCACCGACAAAAGGATCAGGCTGTTCAGCGTCTCCTCCGGGCTCATCAGGGCGGGGTCCTTGTGAGGAGTGGAAGGCTGCGGATGTCCTGTCAGATCGATATCCACTCCAAGGCTGCGCATATAGTCCTCGAAGTCGTGGAGCTTTCCATAGACAAATTCATACCGCCTGCGTTTATTCCGGTCCACATTTTCCAGCTTGGATAATATCACCTGATACGACTCATCCAGCGAGTAAAGAACAATAGCCTCTTTGCCGTCCGCGTCCCGGATTTGCTTGGAGCGAAAATCCGCGTAGATCAAAAGCAGGGATTCCACCGACAGGGACTCCAGCTCCAGATCCCAGGTGGAGTGGTTGGAGGCGATGTGGCTGATCCCGTCCATCTTTCGGGCAAGGAGCCACTGGTCGGTATAGTAGTAGTGCAGATAGGGGACCCGCTCGCCGGGGCGGCAGCCGAATTTTCCAAAGTCGTGGGTTGCGGCGGCTCCGGAAATCAGGGACAAGTCCACTTCCACCCCCGCTTCCTTTAGTCCGCGGGCGGCGATCATAGCGACGTAGTGGACGCCGGCGATATGGCTTAGGGTTTTATAGGGAGTGACCTCCATCCCAAGGCGCATCAGCTCGTAGAGATATTCCTCCCGCCAGGCATTCATCAGGCGGCGGTATTCTTTGGCGTTGCCGCAGCGGCTGTATTCCTCTTCCGACAGGAACTGAAAATCCAGCATTGGGTCGAAAGGGAGGGCGGCACGCTCATAATCCAGAAGAATTTGAAGAATGGTCAGGTAGATACGGGCCCCCTGGGCATATAGGCCGGCTTTTGGCGCAAACCCGTTTTCCGGGAACATCAGACTGCAGATATATTGATAAGAAAAACGGAGCCAGCCTTCCTCTGGTGCGTTGGGGCACAGCTGACTGAGCACCGGGGTGCACAAATCCAGCACATGGGTGCAGCGGAGCCGTTCCCGAATGGGAAACAGAGCGGTCAGTCCCTCGATCCAGTCAGGATTTTTGAATTGATCCAGGGTGGTTTTTCGGTTAGGAAGCACAGCCAGTCGGAGAGAGACCAAAGTCTCGGTAATCTCGCGGTTTACCTGACGAATCGGTTTGTCATACATGGAGTGACCCACCTTTCTCTTGCCGTAAGAGAGAATAAAAACATGCGAATAAACTGAAAATACGCGTCCATTGGGGCGCGGCTGCATTTTTTCATTGTAGCATAGTTCTTGCGGATTGAAAAGGGAGTAAGGATCAATGAAAATTGAGAACAATCCTGTATTAGAGCGGGCTCGGATACGCTTCTGATTGCTGCTTCCAAAACACCGCTTTGTCAGCATTCAGCTGCGCGCCCAACGGAAAGATACTTTACAGAGCCGTTTCCAATTTCTGATTTTAGCGGTAGTTTTTAAATGCCTGTTTGGACTTTGGATTTTCTTGACACAACGTCTTGACAATGTCGGCACAAAATTCCAAAAGAATCTATCTCGACTTCATCTTGATTTTCCTAATATTTCTGTTAATGAGGAAAGCTTCAAATCAAGTTTTACTGTTCATAGCCACCAATCCATAAAATCGGCTGTCTCTTTGTACGGTGCTTTGGGACTTTCTTATAATGGAAAGCCATTCGCTTATTATTGCAAAGAAGTTGGCAGAAATGAAAAAAACATTTTATCGTTTTGACTTATTAAAAAAACAAGTCGGACATTTTGTTCGACTTGTTTTTTTAATAAATCATAATCATTTACTGCTGCACCGTAGATAGATTGCGATTTTACACCGCTCAATCCGCCAACGTCAGCCATGGAAGAATGCGCTTCCATGGCTGTTTTTTTATTATCAAAGACGGGTCAGAAAAGCCGCGAGTTATACAATGCTCTGACATATTGGGCAGACAGGTACAGTTATGACATGAATGTCGGGTACTCCCGCTTTCGCTTTTTACTGTCAAGGCGTGGCATAGTGTTCCACTATGTAATTTTTTACCCTCAGAGCAGCAGGCGAAAGGGGACGGTTCTTTGCCCAAGAAAGATATACCGTTCTCACAAAGGCCTGATGATCGTCCATGATAGGGATGACCGACACCTTTTCGTTTTCCATCGCCGGAACCTGTGGTAGCACCGAAATCCCAAATCGCAGCGCCACATATTGAAGTGCCGCATTGCATTCCCGCACTTCGAATACCACGTTTGGAATGATTTCGTGCTGTGCGAAAATCTGATCCATCTGGGCGCGCAGGCTGCTGGATTTTTCGAGCATAACGATGGGCTCCTGAGAAAATTCTTCAAAGGTGACAAAGCTGCGCTCCGCCAGCGGGTGATTGTTGGGTACCGTTAAATAGAGCGGCTGCTTCATGATGGCGATTGACTCGACATTCTCATCCCGGTGCATACAAAAGGCCAAATCCAGCTTTCCATTTTTCAGCTGTGAAAAAATATCAAAGGAAGTAGCCTCGAGGAACTGGAACCGTACCCCGCGATTTTCCTCCTGGCTGTATATTCCCGCCATGATGGAGGGAATCAAAGAGGTCGAGATAGAGTGAAAGTACCCCAGGTTGACCACCTGCAATGCAGAACCCGCCATCTGCTGAAGAACACTGACACTCTCGTCCAACAATGCCAAAATCTTTTCCACATAAGTAAGGAATTGTTCTCCATACGCTGTTAACCGAATTTTCCGGTTTTCTTTGTCAAAGAGCTTCACGCCAAGCTCCTTCTCCAGTTCATTGATCGAGTAGCTCAGGCTGGGCTGAGCGATATGCAGCTCTTTGGCCGCTTTGGTATAGTGAAGTATTTGTGCCAACGCTTTGAAATACTGTAATTGTAACAGTGTCATTTTATAACACTTCCCTTCCGCCACGCTGCAAGACAATAGCTCTCAGGCGCTTCGGCTTGCGCTGTAAGGTTATTATAACATGATGAATTCCGGATGCTTTTGCTCTACCAAAGGATTTCGGCAGATGAGGCTTATCATGTTTCAATGTTCTCCCAAGCGCCCGAAGCTTTTGCTTTGGCTTGCACTGTAAGGTTATTATAACATGATGAATTCCAGATGCTTTTGCTCCACCAAAAGGATTTCGGCAGATGAGACTAATCATGTTT
>NZ_CBYL010000014.1 GCF_000577335.1 Faecalispora jeddahensis
GGGCATACGATATTGTTTCAAGTATCCGGTGTCTTTGAGTTCTTTCCAAGCGGCATCAAAAGCTTTTGAGCCTTCTTTGCATTTCAACTTGATTTTCCATATTCGTAAGTCAGCACCGGGTATAGTGATAATACTTTGAATCAGCGAGTAAAGCCCTTTGGCCTTCAGGGATAGTTTGTCATCATGTAGAGCAACATTCGATACCTGTGCGAATTTTGTTCTCCGCGGCCGGAACCGGCCCTCATTTTTCTCTATCATCGTTGTATTCCTTTCCTGATTGTATCTGATGCGTTTCTACGGGCTTGCAACCGTCCGGATGATCCGGGCCGCATTAACGGAGCCGGTCAGCTCCGTTGCTCTGCGTCTTTCTTTTCAATTCGACCTATGATGCATAGCTTTTTAATTTCAACGCTACCATACATACTGCCGATTTCTGTGGGACTAAAAAAAGGACGATACTTACTAGATCGTCTTTACTAGAAATACTCTCTGAAATGGAGAAATATCTTATTCTGCTTTTAAATAAGGCAGAAAGCTCTAAGTATGATATTGAAGAAGAGTTGATTCTTTCAATTAATGTAACGAGATTTGATATAAATCGTCGATATTCTAATTTGTCCCAGATTTGAGTGAATTCTACAAAAATAAAGAAATATATAAGTACAGCCATAAACGTGAATTCTGGATACATAGTAGTAAGGATATTAATATAAACTCCTGTCACCACAATCAATATCAAGATAATTGGGTTTATAATTGAACTTAAATGTTTAGTGATTGTCTTTTTCATATTTACATACCCTTTCTTAAACATGGAGCCGATCAGCTCCGCTGCTCTGCGTTATGCTTTAATGAACCTCTCTTACACTATCTATTCATCGCGGCGGCAATACCCACCCCAATAAAAGTGCCAATAATAGTCACCAAAATCGATATACACGGGTCAACCGACGGATAAGAATCTAAAAGGTGTTTAAGCACATTGATTACACCGGTATCTCGCAATGCCTCAAAACAGATGGCAAAAAGAATCAATAAAACAATTACCATTACAAACTTTTTTAAGATCAGCTTTTGACGAACATCTTTATCCATCGAACCACCCTTCTCCATAAATAAGCAGCCCTCCTGAATTCACCACTCAGGAGGGCTATCTTTCATCTAACATATCTTGGTACAGCTCGTCCAGCGGGATGCCGAGTACCTTTGCGATGTCACAGACCGTCCGAAAGCTGGGGTTTTGGTTGTCTCCATTTTCAATTCCGTGAATTGTGGAAACTGCATGACCTGAGCGCCGGGCCAGCTCAGATTGTGACAGGCCCTTCTTTTGCCGCTCTTGGCGTATTTTGTCGGATAACATATTAACTTTCCTTTCGGTATATGGTAAAATGAATTAATTCATAATGATGGGAATAAGAAATTGATGTCTGATTACAAAAGAGAGCATAAAAATAATGTGAAATTTTGTATTGAAAAGGTTGCCGTATCTCTCTTAAGAGATGCCGCATTTTGTGCGGTAGTTATAGCCATAGGTAATTCCCTTTTTGATAATGAAATTATTACAGCATTACATGAACCAAATGTTCAAAGGGTTCTTATAGCGATCTCTACGATCGTAGTATTGTATGAAATTAAATATGGGCGCAAACTTTGTTTTGCTCTTGATAATATGGATGTTCTAAGAGAATTGGAATATTCCGCAAATGAGAAAAGTTTATTAACTTGTGCTAGATTGATAAGGAATTTCGAAAAGCAAGTGGAGATATATAAACAGAAAATCGATATAATGAAGTCATTATCACCGATCCCGCTCACGGTTCTTATTATTGGATTTCTTATAGATAAGAATAAATCCACCGATTTGCTTTGGAATTACTACACTATTCTATTAATTGTGGTTTGTCTGTTCTATGCGATTGAATTGTATCGCTCATTTGACAAATATAAAACTAGTCAATTCCAACTCAATGATGTTCAAAATTGCAGAGATGAAATTAATTTTCAACTTGAAGGTAAGAAATGACGCCTATCCAATACTTGACGAAACACATGGTTACCATTATTCGTTTATAACGAAATTTGTTATAGCTAAAATCCCTAACATCACACAACATGTCAATTTCCAATTCTTTTTGGTGAACGGCGTACGCTTGACACATTTGATAAAGACGACTCTTTAAATCATCAATTGCATATGCAGGTGAATTTTTACATAATCGTTCAAATTCGTTTAAGAGATCTGTTGCTAAATCGTATTTAATTTGATACTTATAAGAAAGAAACCGTCGTATTTTACAGTTGGATTTCATGTCCGAAATCAGCAGAGATTTGAGTTGAGAATTTTTTTGATCTATCATTGTTGATTATTCACCTGCTCAACAGCTCCTTTTTACAAGAAATGCAGGCCGTTGTTTGGCCTGCGTTTCCTCTCTATATTCACTCCACCAGCTGTGGACCAACATGCCAATCATCATAAACATTGCCCTTGATGGTTACATAGTCACTTAGATTAGCCACAAGCATTCCGGCGGGAGTCCAGGCATCAAAAGCATAGACAGAAACTTCATACTTTCCATCTGGATACCAGAGCGGTGTAAAATGCACCCTGCGGTTATAGGTGGAGTATTTGTTGGCCTTGAATTGCAGAGTTGAGGGGTTACCGGATCGCGTCAGATCGAGTAGCCGCCAGTAGCTTTTGTACTGCCATTCAGGAAAATAGGCAACAGCGGTCTGCAGGCCGGTAATGTGTGAATTAGGAGCAGAGCCGTCCACGTCGCCAGTGACTGATACTTTTACACCATATCCAGAACGCATGGTTTTGCCGTTGGCTGTCGGAGCTTTGTCATCCGGCAGCAGGCTCATGTTGGCGGTCAGGGAAGCCGCGTAACGGTTAAACGTCCAATCCCACCAGCCTTCATCCACCCATTTTCCTTTATCCACCCATTCGCCTGTGCCATCCTCATGTGTGCGCCATACCCAATGTTCGTGCCAAACCAGGTATTCATGCCAACGCGCGCTCCAAACACCCCACGATCGGGAAAGATATTCTGGCTTGTCCGGTAACGCCGCCGCCGAAAAGCTATCATTACGATCTCTGGCAGTTGGATTCGGTGGTTCATGGGTATCCAGGTTCTCGACCTTGGCTGCGATGCTGGTAACACTCAAACTGCCTTTATTGGAGCTTACGGAAATATTGACCGTCTGTGGGGTAGAGGGGGTATGCCACTTTACCCATACCAGCTGGCTTTCATCTTCGGGGATTACTATGTTGGTCACATTGTAGGTGCTGCCGCCAACGCGGAATGTGACCTTTGCTGGACTATCCGGATCGATTTCTGAACTGGTATTTAGCTCAACCGATGTAACGACATCCGTGTCAACACGGTAAGTATAATTGGCTGTGATCACAGGATCGTCCGGCTCTTCGCCAGCATCCTCACGAAACTTGACAACACCAAGCCCAAGGGAAGAAATAATCGTGCTGTTGGATTGGGCCGATGTGCGGCTCCCGGTATATGCAGGGTACCCAAGATCAGCTTTTTCGAGAAACATCGCCAGCGGGAGGTTTTTATGCGACAGGTCTTTCATTTTTGCTCGCAGACCTCCGCTGAGCTTTTGATCATATAAGGCAGCTTCGTTTGCCGTCATGGCGTAGCGCTGGCCGCCGAAAGTAATATAGGCGATAGGCTCAATGAGCAGCTTGTAATTGCCGTTGGTAATGGTCTCATATGACGCACCGACGATTTGGGAAATTTGTTTTATTGTTTCAGAAGAACAGAAATATGATCGAATCGCATCAATATTTGCATTTCCGTTGTCCTCAATAATTGTCGGAAGTCCTTTACTTGGAACTGTGTAAATGTATTTTGATGTACTAATAGCAAGTGTAGCTCCACTCTTGTAATGTAGCTTACTCTTCTTGCCAAAATGGAAATATATACTGCTTTCGTCTTTGTTTGTCAAATCAATGGGGGTAGTGACCGGTTTATTATCGCTGGCCCGAATGACCGTAACGCGACAACCGTCTTGACCGGGATTCCAAAAATTCTTTCCGGCTTCTCCATCTCCCATGCCACCGCCACCATTATCTACATTTCCCTCGCCTTCTGCAAAAACAAAGGTAGGAAAAGCAGAGAAAAGAAGGAACAGGCACATTAGAGCTGATATAATTCGTTTCATACTTCCTCCTTGCAAAAATGAAAGAGCATGACTTTTCAGTCATGCTCTTTCATTATAACGATATTAAATTTATTCCATGATCCCTACTTGATCGCCACCGCCCCAATCACCGCTGACTACAGTACCTTCACCGCCGCCGCCTTCGTCCTTAGTCCAACCGAAGCCATCGGCCCAAATCATTCCATCTTTTTTAGTACCATTAGCTGGTTTACTCGAGGAAGACTTACTGGAACTGGAGCTTGATTTACTGGAACTATTCGAGCCGCTTTTGCTGCTGCTGGAAGAACTGCTGTTTGAAGTCTTTTTGCCGTTATCAATCACAGGCGTTTCTTTGTAACTCGGTTTTTTGCTCGGATCGGTCAGCGCCGGATTCGTGGCCTTGGTATATCCGCTGCTTGTTTCGCTTCCGGCTCCATCAATGACTGGGGCCGAGGGAGCAGAAGAGAATTTAGGAGCTATGCTAGTTAGTTCCGATGTGGTCGTGTTCTTATCGGTGTTACTGGTTTCACCTGAACCGGCACCGGCAGAAGTAGTTCCGCCGATTGTACCTGTAGAATTGATTTCTCCAATAGTCAAAGAGACATCAGACGATGCTGTGCTCTCAGTCGGTGTGAGGGGATCATCTTTTCCTCCTGCCTGTACCGCAAATGCTGTAGCCACACACAGAAAAACCGCGACGGCCGCAATAGCAATCATGTATTTCTTTTTCATAAGTTCATCCTCCATTCGTTAATTTGAGTGTATTCTGGTTGGTAGTATTTGTCAAGAAAATTCCCCTTTGTAAAAAGGTTCCGCAAAGCTTAGCAATATATGCAAGGCCTATGTCTTTCGACCGTTACAATTCATGGCCGAAAAAACCAATATATCGATTGATTATTATAAATTATTAGCATATATGTAACCATTTTTTTCCTTTTATTACATATTTAAGCAATTTAAATTTGTATAATTAAAGTTAGATTAGAAATACAAAGAAAGAGGTGCAACAAAAAATGAAAAAAATTTTATCGGTTCTGTTAGCTAGTGCAATGGTTTTTTCAGCAATGTCAACTAATGTATTTGCTCAAGAAGTACATAAGAATACTGATAAAGAAAATATAATTCTTTATCAAGATTTTGCTGAGAAAACAAAAGAGAATTTTAAAAATGGATCTTCTGTTATAGGTCAAAGTAATGGGACTTCGGTATTCAAATTTCCATCGGACTCTGGCTCTAAATTAAATTCTACTAATGATGTTATTGTTCCTGGAATAGTAGAGTTGAATTGGACAGCAACTGATGACAGCAAGTTCAATTTAAAGATTTACAATAAGACAGTTAAACACCTTATTAGCTTTGACGCAACCATAAGTACAGGTAATACCACAGAAAAGTTAAGACTTACCAATTTAGCACCAGGATTAAATAATTGGTCTGTTTATGTTCCAATGCTTACATTTAAAGAGACCATCCGAATATATTATGGAGTAACAAATGCTGATGGCGTATCATATACTGGTGGGAATTCTACGGGACTAAGACAAATACCTAATCAATTGGCTGCTTTATGGCATAATGGGACTTTCGCTAGTGTTGAAATGTCTTTAAATTATCATTTTGGTAGGCATGGTTCTGAGCTTGGAAGTAAAGATATGCTCAATTATATTCGAAGTGCAGATACTTATAGAAAAAATTTAAAAGGGGCACGTACTATTAAGCAGAATGAACCGACTCCAGGATATCGCTATATTAAAAATGGAAAATATATTGATATTGCCGGAGATTCAACAAAAGGAAAAATATTAAGCTATGGAAAATCATCATCGTAGAGAGGAATATTTATAGTATGGCTCAGCATGAATTTGTTTTAATTAATACGGTATATCCGGAAATTTTTGATACAGGCGAATTTTATCTCGATTTGCTAAATAAAAAGGAAAAAAAAGATATTTATATCATTAAAGAAGTAGTGAGTATGGATATGGATATAATGTTCTATCTTTATGATTTTTTTAAATGGATTCCAATTCGGGATTGTTCAGTTAGAACTAACAAAAGCATTGATCCAAATGGTACTTGTGTTTTTGATGTGAAGTCCCATCCTGTTTTTGAGGCTATTGTTTCAGGCTTATCTACCATTTTTTCGGTTGCCCCGGAACAGATTACCTTGTATAGAGATATTGAAATGAAATATTCTAAGGCGTATCTCTCGAATCTCTTTTCTGAGTTGAAAACAGTAGTTTCCGCTTTGCAGAAGGAACATCACTACTTGGTTCATTTGGGGGTTTAAACAGGAAGAATCGCTTTGTATGCTCGTTTTATTCCAGAAAAGGCTCTGTGAGAATATCACAGAGCCTTTTTTTAACCAAAATGAAACAAAGAAAAGGTGGTTTAGAAGGAAAATCAAGTGAGTGACTATATTAAAATTTTAGCTAATGTTCTGAAGGAGAATATTAGCTAAAATGCACAAAACATTTCCCTTACAGATATGATTCCTGTCCGGCTGGAATCCTAGCCATTTAGATAAATTGCTCAGTTGATCAAGATGAACAACTAAGGAATTTCGACATTCAACAACCTCAATTCTCTACGATCTGGCGCTCCTGGAATGGAAGTAGAAATTACGGGGGAACTCCGTTTAACATACTGATCAATAGAAGGGTTTTCAGCCAATACAAGTTTTTTAGATTTGATACTCAATACACCTCATTCTTTTTTGTTAATAGACCGAAATAATTTGTAATCAGCAGGTCGGGGGTTCGAATCCGTCCACCAGCTCCACGCTTTGGCGTTCGGCTGAACGGGACGAGCACCGGACTGTTTGAGATAAAGTAAATATGGAGGAGTTCCCGAGTGGCCAAAGGGGGCAGACTGTAAATCTGTTACGTAATGTTTCGGTGGTTCGAATCCACCCTCCTCCACCAAAGTGAAAGCCTGCATGGTTCCCAGAGCCGTGCGGGTTTTGTTTTATGCTGAAATACTCTCAAACAGAACGGGAAAACATAGAGCGCCACGGAAACGACCCGCCTGTTTCAGTGGCTCCCCAGATTGACGGAGCGGCTTTCCGATCACGGATTTTTTTGCGCGGAACCATCAGCTGATCGTTTTATGATGAAAATGCCAGCCGTATTTTTCACTCTCTGTTGCGCCATCCGGGTATGCGCGCGTGCATTGATTTCAATTGTGGTAAAAACTCTTTTAACAGAGTGTGCTCTTCCACCGTTTTAACCGTTTCCGCACTGCGTTTCGTCCGAAGAAAACCCCCGGAGGCGTCCCGCTTTTTCCCATATCCCTTCGGGGAATCAAATCGGTTGGGGGCATGGCGGCAGGCTCCTGAAATCACCCTTGCGGCGGAGTCCTCCATCGAGCGCATGACCGTTTTCAGGTCTGTCTGATTTTTCGGCAGAGTACTGTAAAAGACATGGTGAAAACGGTACAATTTGAATTTCTTTCCCGCAGCCGTAACGTTCCTTCGCGCCGCCGGCGCCGGAATACCTCCAAGCGGATAAATTCGTAATTATCATAAATATCTTTGACATAGCGCATAAAATTCGATATAGTTACGGAAAAGACTTGTTTGCGTGGGGAGGCGGTCGTATCAAAAGCTACAGTACCAATGAAGTCTGTCAGATGTGCAACGTGAGCAGAAAGCAACTGCGTTATTATGAGGAGCATGGGCTGCTCAGCCCCGTTCCCAGAAACGACGCGAACAATTACCGCTACTATACCCAGCAGCACCTGTGCGCGATTGTAGCGGCCAAAGCACTGCGAAATATAGATATGTCGCTGGCTGAAATGAAGGACATCATCTATGGCCGAAATGTTGAGGCGATCCAGAGGTCGATTCGAAAGCAAATGACTGCTTCCCGCGAGGCCTTGGAGGAAAGCATGATCCGTTACGAACAGAGCACGCTGGAATATACCAAGCTGATGGAGGCCATTTCCGCTTTAAAAATTCACGACTTGAAGGCGGAAACGGATCATCATTATGAAGTGGTGGACCGCTCGGCCCAAAGCGTGATTTCGCTGCGGTATCGCACCGATTTTGAAGACGCGGATGGCTTGGACATGGATTACCTCCCTCTGATCCAGACCAAAGCGCAATCCGTCAATGCCGCGTCTCTCAGCATCAGCGCGCTGATGTATATTACCTACGACCATTTTGACAGTGATTCCTGTTCGTTCAACAACCAGGTTCATGACTTTAAAATTGCTGTTCCGGTTGCCGATGTAGGCCCGCATATCCAGCATTGCGATCATATCCCGGCGTTTCAGGGGGTATCGGCCATCCACATCGGTTCTCCCAAAAATGAACGGCTCTACCAGACCTACATGGATTTGCTAAAATGGGCGAAAACGCAGGGATACCGTCTGGAGAACTGGTCGGTGGAAGAGTGGCTGATCAGCCCGATGATTACCAACAACTCCGACCTCTGGATGATTCGGGTAATGATCCCATTCCGGGGCACACGGATCCAGGCTTGACTTGCAGGTCGGTCTTTCTCTCTGGATTTTCTTTTTATCCGGCGGTTTCTCAAAGGGAAACATGCCCCGTGGGGGCATGTTTTGAATTGTATTCCTGCATAATTTAGCATTTCTGCGGTGAAATTTAAGGTTTTTCTGTAAAATATGAAATAATTTTAATTTTAAAATTCAAATTATTTTGATACTTGACTTATCCCCGAGGGATACCTGTAAGATAAATCTCAAGGTCGCAGACCAGAAATAACAGCGTACGGCGGAACAGTTTCAAAACGAATCACAATAATGAAACTCCGTTCCGCCAAGAGCTGCCGCCGACGAAGCCGGTGGGAATACACGTAAGACAAAGGAGTCGCTTTTCTGTACAGTTGTTGTGCAGAAAAAGTGACTCCTTTGTTTTATCCGAAAGAGCACAGAAAAGTCGGACCGAATTAAATTGAAGAGAAGACAGGAGTGGACTTGACATGCAAGCGATCAAACAAGCGGAGAAGAAAACTTACCAGCGTGATCACCAACTGACAGAGACGGTGCTGGAGATCATCGATTCCGTGCGGAGCCGCGGTGACGCCGCTCTTCTGGAACTGGCCCAAAAGTTCGATCACACGGATTTGAAATGTGTGAAGGTGGACCGCCCGACGATTGAAAAGGCCTACACGCTGGTGGATCAGGAAACCGTGAAGCACATTACCTTTGCGGCCGACCAGATCCGCTGGTTTGCCCAGCAGCAGCTGCAGTGCATGCAGCCGCTGAACGTTCCAAGTCTCATAGCGGGTGTGGAGCTGGGGCATCGTCTGGTGCCGATAGAAAACTGCGGCTGCTATATTCCCAGCGGACGCTACCCTCTGCCATCCTCCGCGCTGATGAGCGTCGTTGTCGCGAAGGTAGCCGGGGTAAAGCATGTGGCGGCCTGTTCCCCCGCCTTTCATGGCTGCGGAACGATTCACCCCGCCGTGCTGGTGGCGATGGACATTGCCGGCGCCGATGACATTTACTGCATGGGCGGCGCGCAGGCCATTGCGGCTTACGCCTATGGCACGGAGACAGTCCGGAAGGTCGATTTGATCGTCGGGCCGGGAAACAAGTTTGTCACCGAGGCCAAGCGCCAGGTGCTTGGCGATGTGGGAATCGACAGTCTGGCCGGCCCCAGCGAGGTGCTGATTCTTGCGGATGAGACCGCCAACCCCACTTTTGTGGCCATTGATCTACTGGGTCAGGCGGAACATGACCCCAATGCCAAGCCTATTCTGGTCTGCACCGATGCGGGTGTCATTGAACGGTCCATGGCGGAACTGAACCGCCTGCT
Organism: Faecalispora jeddahensis; assembly: GCF_000577335.1. Classification (GTDB taxonomy): domain Bacteria; phylum Bacillota; class Clostridia; order Oscillospirales; family Acutalibacteraceae; genus Faecalispora; species Faecalispora jeddahensis. The sequence continues at coordinate 9,944 of NZ_CBYL010000014.1, forward strand.
GGCGGCCCTGCCGACCCGGGACGTGGCCACCATATCCTGGGAGGACAACGGGGAGGTTTACCTGGCCGACAGCATGGAGGAAGCCATCGCGCTGGCCAACCAGGTGGCGCCGGAGCACTTGGAGGTACAGACAAAGGAAGAACGGCAGGTAGCCGCCCAGCTGTACAATTACGGTTCGTTGTTTGTAGGTCATTATGCGCCGGTGGCCTTCGGGGATTTTGTCTCCGGAACCAATCACATTTTGCCTACCATGTCGACTGCCCGCTATTCCAATGGACTGTGTGTTAAAACCTTTATTAAGACGCCCTTCCATCAGTATGTCAGTCAAGAGGGCTGCAGGAACCTCTCCGAGTCCTGCATGCATTTCGCACAGGTGGAGGGACTTTACGCTCATAGAGATTCCGTCCGTCTGCGTGTGGAGTAAATCGTACAGGCGGATCGGAAACAGAAGGGAGGAATGATTGTGGCAGAGGAGCAGACGGCTTTGGAATTGCGGCACGTTACAAAGCTGTACGCCGGAACTGTGGCGCTGGAGGACGTGAGTCTTACCATCCGGCGCGGAGAGGTTCACGGGCTTATCGGCAAGAACGGAGCCGGAAAATCTACACTGGTCGGTATCATCTCCGGGCTGGTTGCCCCCAGCAGCGGGGAAATTTGGATCAACGGGCAGAAATATACTTCCTTGTCTCCTATCACGGCCAAGCATCAGCGCATCTCGATCATTACGCAGGAGCCGCAGGTAATAGAAGAAAGCACCGTAATGGAAAACTTTTTTATGCCCGGTTATCTGGATAACAAAAAGGTCATCGACTGGAGCGAGATGCGGCGCAGGGCGGCCGAGATTTTGGATCAGGCGGGCTTTCCCATAGACGTATCCGTAAAGATGCGGAATTTGTCCATCAGTGAGCGCCAGCTGCTGCTGGTCATCAAGGCATGCTTTGTGGAAGACGCGGAAATCGTTATTATGGATGAGGTGTCCGCCTCTCTCAGCCAAAAGGATCAGGCGATTCTTTACCGCATTATCGACGACCTGATTTCGGCCGGGAAAACGGTTGTTTTTATCTCCCACCATACGGAAGAGCTCCTGCGTGTCTGCGACTGGGTAACGGTGATCCGGGACGGACACAATGTGGGCAGCGTCATGCGGGGGGATCTGGACAAAAAGAAGCTGGCCTCGCTGATTGTTGGCAGCACCAATTATGATGAACAGATCATGGAAGACATGTCCGCCATGATTCAGGAGGAAGAGGCGTTTGCACTGAAGAATTTTACCAGCTACGGAAAATTCCGGAATATCAGTATGTCCGTCCGAAAGGGCGAGATCGTGGGCCTTGCGGGCTTACGGGGCAGCGGGCGGACAGAACTGATGAAAAGCGTGGTCGGGATCGACACGTATGACGGGGGAACGGTCTGGGTCGCGGGAAGTCAAAAACATTACCGCTCTCCGGCGGCAGCCCGTGACGACGGTGTGCTTTACCTGACGGAGGAACGGGAGGCGGAGGGACTGATCCCCATCGCCTCCATTCAAAAAAACCTGACCATCAGCATATTGCCTAGGATAAGCCGATGGGGCGTGCTCCAGACCAAAAAGGAAGAACAGCTGGCAGACAATTTGATCCGCACACTGGATGTCAAGGCTTTTTCCAGAAAGCAGAATATCGGTCAGCTCAGCGGCGGAAATAAACAAAAGGTGCTGGTGGGTAAGATTATGGCTTATACTCCTCTGGTCTGCCTGCTGGATGAACCTACCCGCGGCGTAGACATCGAGGCCAAGGAATCAATCCTGAACACCATTCACCGTGAGCTTCGCAAGCAATCCTGCGTCATCATTACGTCCCCCGGAGTGGAGGATCTGATCAAAATTTGCGACCGCATTCTGGTTCTGTATGAGGGCGAGATCATCGATCGGTTCTCTCGGGAAGAGTTTTCCGAGAAACAGATTTACAGGGCAATGCAGGGCGAGGTTATTCATATTGACGAGGTGAAAAAATCATGAGACTCAGAACAAAAATACAGCTGGCCTTGCTGGATAATCTGGTTTGGGTTCTGCTTGCGGTGTTTTTTATTGCCAACGCCTTCTTTACCCCCGCGTTTCTCGGTATGAAGAACCAGTTGAATATTCTTTATCAGTCCGCGACGCTCGGCCTGCTGGTGCTGGGTATGGGCATTGTGATGATGGTGGGAGAGCTGGATCTGTCAATGGAGGCCACACTGGCCTTTGCGCCCGGTGTCACGATATTGGTGGCTCAGCAGCTGGGCCTGGGTCCCGCGGTGTGTATTTTTATGACGCTGGCGCTAGGCGTGGCGGTCGGCTTTTTCAACGGCTTTTTCGTAGCCAAGATGAAAACCAATTCTTTCCTGCTGACCATGTCCAGCCAGATTGTCATGCGGGGGCTGGTGCTTTTCCTGGTGCCTTTTTCCCTGGCCGGGCTTGACAAGGGCTATACTTTCCTGGGGCGTGGGCGTATCGGGTCGCTCCAAATCGCCATTCTGGCGCTAATCGTAATCTATATTATTTTCGAGTTTGTTTTTCATAAAACCGTCTTCGGGCGCAAATTCGCGCTGACCGGCGGCAACCGCCGCGCCGCTTACATTTCCGGTATCAATACCGACCGGGTTATCATCTGTGCTTTCGTGCTGGCGGGCCTGCTTTCTGCCGTGGCCGGGCTGGTCACCGCCGGACGGCAGAACGCCGTTTCCAACAGTATGGGTGAGGGTATGGTCATGATGGCCTTTGCCGGCGCCATTCTGGGCGGCTGCAGCTTCAACGGCGGCATGGGGAAGCCTGTGGGAATGCTGGGCGGCACACTGCTTTTGGGTATGATCGACAACGCGCTGAATCTCAACGGGGTAGATGTCAATCTGGTCAGCGCAACAAAAGGCGGACTGATCTTTCTGGCAATTATTCTGGATCGGCTGCGCTTTAAAATGAGCGCCGATATCATGCACAAAGAAAATATGCGAAAGCTGGTGCAAAGCAATTCCTGACCCGGTCATTCGGGCGATCTTACCGCCTTGATTTTGTAATACGAACGATATCTGTGAATGGAGGAAGAACAACATGACAAAAAAGATGCTCACGATTTTGCTCGCCTTATCCATGCTGCTCTCTGTACTGACCGGCTGCGGCTCCGGGGGAGCTGGTTCCGGGAGCACTGCGTCCGGCCAGAGTGCTGCCGGTTCCGGCGGTTTGACAGACAAAAAAACCATCGGCATGGTGGTGAAAAATACCTCTACTGAATATATTCAGGCATTTATGATCGGCGCACAGGAGGCCTGCGATAAGTATGGCATCGAGTTGAAAATCGTGGACGGCAAGGCCGACAGCCTGAAGATCATGGACGCCATCGACACTTTCATCGTGCAGGGCATCGACGGCTTTATTCTGGCCGGGGCGGAAGACCTGGTCACGCTGGTTCCCGGGATTGAAAAGCTGAACGAGGAAGGAATCCCGGTCTTTGCTGTCGACACCTGCCCTGAGGGCGGCCACGTGGACATGTTCATTACCAACGATATCGTGGATTCCTCCCGCAAGGCTGCGGCACAGATGGTGCAGGGTATCAAGGACGCCAACGGCGGTGAGATCCCCAAGGGCGTCATCATCGAAATCACGGGTTCCCTGGTGGACATGTACACCACTGAATGTCACGAAGGCTTCTCCTCTGTGATGGAGCAGTATCCCCAGCTGACGGTGGTGCAGGGCGAGGGCCATTGGAACAATGACGATTCTCACAGTCGCACCAGTGATCTTCTGACCCGTTATGGCGACGATGTGCTGGGTATTTACGTCCATACTCCCGATATTATGGGATCCGGTGTTGTGGCTGCCGTGGAGGCCGCCGGCCTTGACCCCGCTGATTATTTCATCTCCGGCATCTGTATTGGGGTGGAAGGGATGCATCTGCTCAACGAGGGCAAACTGTATGCCGTTGTGGAACAGCCTGCCCTGGATATGACCACCATGGCTGTGGAATATATGAACAAAATGTTTAACGGCGAGGAGATTCCAAAGGTGGGCGATACAATCACGAAGGAGGGCGCACTGTGGTCCCCCGCGAAGGTGATTAATAACGAGTTCGCGGACAGCGGCGCCACCATGATTCTTCAGTCGCCTCTGGTTCCTCAGGAATGCCAGCCCTCCGACGAGCGGCTTTATGAAAACCGCATCGGCTAAACAGTCGGCAGGCAGGGCGGGCGGAAATTCCTGCCCGCCCTGCCCAACGATTCAGAAAGGAGATTCCCTATGCAGAAATTCGGCATTGCGGAAAAAAACATTTTTGACGTCAGCGGAAAGGTCGTTATTGTCACCGGCGCGGGAACCGGACTCGGCGAAAGCTATGCGCAGGCATTTGGAGAGATGGGAGCAACCGTTGTCTGTGCCGGCCGAACCCAGAGCACTCTGGAACGGGTAGCCGCAGCCATCCGTAAAAACGGGGGCGAGGCTATTGGACTGCGTGTGGATGTCACCGACCCTGATGCCATCCGACATTTTATGAAACAAGTTCAAGCCCAGGCCGGCGGCGTGGATGTGCTGGTGAACAACGCCGGCGCGGAAATCGTGGAGGATTTTCTCTCCGTCACCCCCGAGCATTTTGACGCCATTATCGGCGTTAATTTGAAGGGCGCTTATTTCATGGCCCAGGCAGCGGCCGAAGCCATGAAGGAAAAGGGAGGGAAAATGATCAATATCGGCTCTCTGGGAAGCTACATCGGCCTGGCAGAATCGAGCGTCTACTGTTCCAGTAAGGGGGCCATTGTTCAGCTGACCAAGACCATGGCCATTGAGCTGGCAAAATACAACATTCAGGTCAACGCTATCGCGCCCGGCTATTTCGTCACACCCATGACCCAGCAGTTCTACGACGATCCGGATCACCGCGCCTGGATCGAAAGCCGCATTCCCGCCGGCCGCTGGGGAACGGGGAAGGACCTGGCCGGCCCCGCACTGTTTTTAGCCTCCTCCGCCAGCGATTATGTCACCGGACAGGTTGTCATCGTAGACGGCGGCTGGCTGGCCGGTTAGGAGGGAGGCAGGAGATGAAAGCGGTAAAATTTTATGGCGTCGGGGACGTGCGCACCGTCGATACCGAGGCGGCCACTCCCCGGAACAACCAAGCGCTGATCCGGGTCTTGTACGGCGGTATCTGCGGCTCTGATTTGCACATCTACCGAAAAGGGATGTTTGTGGAGCGGCTGGAGGAAACCATGGGGCATGAATTCGTGGGCCGGGTCTGCTCCGCGCCGGCGGAAAGCGGGCTGAACGAGGGAGATCTGGTGGTCGGCGATCCCCGGGTGCCCTGCGGTCACTGCCCGGCGTGTTTGGAGGGCGACAGCCACCGCTGTGCTTCTCTGGGCTTTATTGGAGAGGTAAGGCCCGGGTGCTTTGCCGAGTATTTGGCTCTGGAGCCGGAAAAGCTGATCGTGCTTCCCAAAGATACCGACTTGAAACAGGCGGCGCTGTGTGAACCGCTGGCTGTGGCGGTTCACGCCTGCAAGGGAATTATGAGGGCCGATCCTAAGCGTGTGCTGGTGGTAGGGGCAGGGCCTATCGGCCTGTTGATCGCCTGCCTGCTGAAAACGCGGTATCAGGTGGCGCAAGTGACCGTGGCTGATTTGGATGAGTTCCGCCGAAGTAAGGCAGAGCAAGCCGGCGCGGACCGGACGGTATCCGACGGATTCAAAGCAGGAGGAACGTTTGACTGCGCAGTGGATGCGGTCGGCGTTCAAGGAGCGCTGGAAGGTGCCATGCAGGTTACTCGTCCGGGTGGCTCCATCTTTATCTCCGCAATTTACGAAACATTACCTGTAGTAGACGTCAATTATCTGGTATCCAACGAGCAGAAGCTCTGCGGAAACAACGCCTATCCCTTTTCCGATCTGCAGGAGGCCGCCCGGCTGATCGGCGGGAAAACGCTGACTTTGGATTGGCTGGTGACTCGTGTGCTGCCCGCAGATCAGGCGGATCAGGCATTCCGTTTGTTGACGGCTGCGGCAAAGACGGATTTAAAAATCTTACTGGATTTTCAAATTTAATTTGCACATCTGCTCCATCGATTTATTATACTTAAAATTTGCCGTGCTGCCCTGAGCATACCCGAACAGAAGGGGTCAAGTTGGATACGGCTGCTGGAAAAGCTGATTTCCCAGCAACGGTGCCTCTTTCGGAGAATGCGCTGCCCCGATAGCATAATCGATTGCAATAACAGGATGTAAAGCGTTTTCGAATATTATGATAAAGGAGCAGCACGGTATCGACCCTCTGTGCTGCTCCTTTTGCGTTATGACCAAAATCGAAAGTGCTTCCGCTTTCGAAAATCAACCTACATTCAGTTTTATGAAGCAGGTTGATCTGTTGACGAAGAAAATCGTATTCTGTTGTGGCATATCGTCGCAGGGGAAAGCTGACATCTGTGTGCCCCATCAAAGAAGATATGCTCTGTAATCTACACCATTTTCGACTGGCCTCGTGGCGAAACTGTGCCGGTATACGTGGTTGGTAGCAAAATCAATATCGGTTTTGGTACGGAGTCGAAGATACACTTTTTAAGCACCGTTTTAGAAACAGGTTGTTTTCCAGTGCTTATTGAAAATGTAATCATTGTAGTATGGAAGAAAATCTAAAATACTTGCTGCTTTTTCGATCAGGGGGACTATACGCATACCTGCTTTTGTCTTGCTTTTTTATTATAATATGGTTGGATTTTTTATTATAATTAACCGACTGTGCCCTTCTGTGAAATGGTATAAAGACAGGAGACACGATTTTTCGTGGCTCCTGTCTTTATACCATTTCACTTTAAGATGCTGGCTTTCATTTCGTAATGAAAAAGAATCTGAATTTTGGCTGCATCAGTATTCTGCCGCCGTTTCAATTCCTACTGCAAATCAGCCGCGATGGAACAGAATCTCACGTGTGAGGGCAGGAATGACCTCAAAAAGATCCCCAACGACGCAATAATCGGCATACCGAAAAATCCGGGCATCCGAATCGATATTGATCGCCACGATGGTACTGGAACCCAGCATCCCGGTCAGATGCTGGATCGCACCGGAAATACCGCAGGCTATATACAGCCTTGGGGCAACTGTGTGACCTGTCTGTCCCACCTGATGCGCCTTGGAAATCCATCCCCGGTCAACCGTGGTGCGCGACGCGCCAACGATGCCCCCCAGCGCAGCAGCCAGCTCGCGCAAGGGGGCAAAGCCCTCCGGCCCGCCTACCCCTTTACCGCCGGATACAATCACCTCGGCGCTCTCCAAATCGATGCCGTCGCTCGAAAGCTCCTGCAGCAACTGCAGCACCCGAACGCGGGCGGAACTGCCGGCGGCGGGCGTAAAACGGATTACCTGTACCGGCGCCGCATCATCCCTCCGGCGCTTTTGTCCGCCACCGGGGCGGACAGTTCCGATCTGCGGACGGCGATCGATGCAGACGACATCACACAGAACGCTTTCCCCCAGAACAGGACGCGTCCAGACCAGGCAATCCTTCTGTGCATCCAGCGCAAAACCGGTGCAGTCGGAGGCAAAACCGGTATTCAGCCGAGCAGCCGCCTGTGGCAGCCATTCCTTAGTAAAAACCGTAGATGCAGCCAGAATAGCCCAAGGCTTTTCCTTTTCCGCCAGATCGGCAAGCGCCGCGACAGGGTCAGCGGGAACGGCATCCGCCAGCAGCAGGCGGTCAGCTCCACAGATGCCGGCCGCCGCGGCTTCCTTTTCTGCATCACCAGAAAACGCCACGGCAGTGAGAGTTCCGCTCAGGGAATTCACCAAAGCGCGGCAATCATTCAGTAACGAAAGAGACAGCTCGCGAAAGCGTCCGGATTTTCCTGTCTCCATGAAAACCCAAATGTCTTTTTTCATGCTTTATTTCCTCACAGCACACCGGCAGCGTTCAAAAGCTGAAACAGCTGCTTGGCGGAATCCTCGCCGGTCTGCTTGCAAATTCTCACGCCCTGCATCCCACGGGAGGCAGGGCGTGTTTCGCGCACCGTTAACAGCGGGGCGGGAATTTCGGAAAGCTCCAGCATCGGAATCACTGCACGGCTGGCTTCCATGCTGCTTCTCACCGTGGGGAGCCGGGGCTCGCCAGGAAATTTGTCAAACGCCGCAACACAGGGCAGGTCCATCTCTACCAGACCGGTTCCATCCTCATTTCCCTGCCTGACTCGCAGAGCGTCGCCACACAACGACGCCTCAAGCCCGCGGCCTGCAAAAGGCAGGTTCAGGCACTGTGCCAGTTGAGGGCCGACCTGCGCAGACTGCCCATCGATAGACTGCTGCCCACAGAAGATCAGCTCTGCCGGGCCTGCTTTCTTCTCTATGAGGCGGATTGCCTGTGCCAGCAGGCGGCTGACCGCTAGAGCATCCAGCACATCTGGGTCGGGAACCACCGCAAGAACAGCGTCATCCGCGGCAATTGCCAATGCCTGCCGCAAGGCCTCGTCCTCACCGGAACGACCCAGGGAAAGAGCGGTAATATGGATGTTTTTATCCGCATCGCGCAGGCGCGCGGCAGCCTCCAGCGCATAGGCGTCCAGCAGATTCAGGCGGACGGGAAGCCTCTGCGGCGGCTGTTCTGTCTTTTCTCTTCGCCCGATGCTCAGATCGGGCACCTGCTTCATGCAGACAATAAGATTTCTGTCGGTTCCGGAGGGCTTCATCATTCACTCCTCTTCATCGATCCGGCCAATACGGCGCAGGCTCTCCATCAGAGCATCCTTTTCCTGCGGAGTGAAGTCCTGCAGTATTTCAACATTCAGTTCATCGACCGCCTTCAGGACGTCGTCCTTCATCGCCATGGCCGAAGGAGTGGCGATGACCAGAATACTGCGCCGGTTATTGGGGTCCACAACCCGGTCAATCAGATCCTGCTTCTGCATTCTGTCCAGAATACCGGAAACCGTTGAATTTTCCAAACGAAGCGCTCTGGCGATTTCTTTCGGGGTGGTGGGTCCATTCTTCCAAAGGCAGCTCAGCACGCCGTACTGTCCCGGTGTAATCCCGTAAGGTGACAGCCGCGAAAAAAAGGTTTGGAATACCTCGTGCTGAGATATTGTCAGTAAATAATTGATGCAATATCGCAATTCCATCCTGCTCTTTATCCTCCTGTTTCAAGGCGGTGAATCCGAAAACACGCTGCCGGGGCTGCCCCGGCGATTCCTTCGAAGTCCGCTCAATATGGAAATGTGCCCGTCCGGGCAAAGTTTCATGCATTCAGTATAGCGTTTTACAGGCGCTTTTTCAACTGATTTCGCAATTCATTTCCTATGTCCATTCAGACAGGAAGCAGGGGCAGGCGAATTTTTGTATTTTCCCCTGAAACCAGCATTTCCGGCATCCGCACGGATGCCGGAAATGCTGTAGCATGGTTAATATTAGGAGAACAGGTATAAACAAAGGAAAAAGTGTTTACGAGTCAGCGGAACAACGAGCCGCTGATCACCAGACGCTGAATTTCGTTGGTGCCTTCGTAAATCTGGGTGATCTTCGCATCACGCATCATGCGCTCGACTTCGTATTCACGCATATAGCCGTTGCCGCCCAGCATCTGAACCGCTTCGGTCGTAACCTCCATCGCAACGTCGGTAGCCGTCATCTTTGCCATCGCGGCATCGACGGTGAAACGTGTGCCCGCATCATGCGCCAGAGCCGCGCCGTAAACCAGCAGCTTCGCTCCCTGAATCTTGGTGTAAAGCTCCGCCATTTTAAACGCGAGATACTGCTGCTTACTGATGGGTTTGCCGAACTGCTCGCGCTCCATCATGTATTTGCGTGCAATCTCAAAGGCGCCTTCCGCAATGCCAAGACCCTGTGCAGCTACGCCGATTCGCCCGCAATCCAATGTCTTCATAGCAAGCTTAAAGCCTTCGCCGGGCTGCGCCAGCATATTTGCAGCGGGTACGCGAACGTTGTCCAACAGGATTTCGGAAACCTGCGCGGAACGAATGCCCATCTTGTTTTCAATATGTCCGATGGAAATACCGGGCGTGCTGCGCTCCACCGCAAAGCAGGTCATGCTCTTTGTGCCGACAGATGGGTCCGTCAGCGCATAAATAACATAATAGTCAGCCAGAGGGCCGTTGGTGTTAAAGCACTTGGAACCATTGAGAATATAAAAGTCACCGTCCTGTTTTGCAATGGTCTTCTGACCGGCTGCGTCGGAACCGGCCCCATGCTCGGTCAAACCAAAGCCGCCCAGATGTTCGCCGGAAAGAACAGGAGCCATGAACTTTTTCTTCACCTCTTCGGAAGCGGAAGAGTTAAAAATGGTACCACCATAAAGAGAGGTCGCTACCGAATAGGAAATCCCCAGCGAAGCATCCACTTTCGAAATTTCTTCAACAGCAAGAGCATATTCGAGGTAACCCATCCCCTGACCGCCTACCGTTGTGGGGTATGGCAACCCGATCAGGCCAAGTTTCCCCAATTTGTTAAACAGACCGACATCATAAGTAGAAGTTTCATCGCGCTCGATAGCGCCGGGTTTTACTTCCCTTTCCGCAAATTCGCGTGCAAGGGTTTGAATGCGCTTTTGTTCATCATTCAGTGTAAGGTTCATAATCATCCTTCCTTTCATTTGGTCAACCATGATTCAGAATTACCTTATTGTTTCAAAACAATTCTTATTTAAAACATTTCTGAATAAGAATTGTTTATAAGGCGAATTTAACATAAAATAAAATGCATGTCAAGATATTTTTTGAGAAATAAAACAAACTTTTTTCTTGCAAAAAAAATAAAAAGTTTTTTGATCCAGATATTACCAAAAATACGCAATATCTAGTGGTACTACCTATAAGCGCTACACTCTGCACAAAAATAATTCGCTATACGAATCCTACGACTTAGAAATGTTCTTGACACGAGATAAAATGCGTTATAAAATAGGCCTCAAAGAGAGAGGTTGTATACTTCATCTAAATTTTATATTTTTTTACGGAGGTTTTTGTTATGAATAATCTGCTTCTGGAAATTCAAAACGGCATCGCCCTGCTGACCATCAACCGGCCGAAATCTCTAAATGCGCTCAATAGCGAAACCTTAAGTGAACTGGACACCTGCCTGTCAGAAATCGAAAAACGCGAGGATATAAAGGTCGTTATTTTGACCGGTTCCGGTGAAAAATCCTTCGTTGCCGGCGCAGATATTTCTGAAATGGTAAATGCAACTCCTGTGGAGGGAAGTGCCATGGGTCAGCTTGCCAGAAAAGCCTTTGGACATCTGGAAGAGATGCCTCAGGTAACCATTGCCGCCGTAAACGGATACGCGCTGGGCGGCGGCTGCGAAATTTCAATGTCCTGCGATATCCGTATCGCCTCTGAAAACGCCAAATTTGCACAGCCCGAATGCGGGTTGGGGATTCTGCCCGGCTTTGGCGGCACGCAGCGTCTTTCCCGCCTGGTAGGGAAAGGGCGCGCCAAAGAGCTGATTTTTACCTGCGACATGATCGATGCACAGGAGGCCTACCGCATTGGTCTTGCCAACAAAGTGGTTCCGCTGGCAGAGCTGATTGATTACTGCAAGGCAATGGCAGGGCGCATCATGAAGAACGCGCCGATCGGCGTGGCCCTGGCGAAGGAAGCCATCAACACCGGCAGCGACACCGACCTGAACAGCGGCCTGAAGCTGGAAGCCAACCTGTTCGGCCTGTCCTTCTCTACACAGGATAAAAAAGAGGGCATGACCGCATTCCTGGAAAAACGCAAAGAGAAGCACTTCATCGGCAAATAATCCGAAAGCATACGGAAAATGGGTGGAAATCATTTCGGAATGCGTTCACTTTGATTCGGTTGATTTGGGTCAAAGGAAAAAATGCGGAGGAGGAGTATCATGTCAAAAAAGCCAATGATTACTGCGGCAAATGCCGCCGGCTGGGTAAAGGACGGAGATACCATTACCACCAGCGGCTTTGTGGCAAGCGTAATGCCCGAAGCACTGACCCGTGCTTTGGAGGCAAGATTTTTGGAAACCGGATCACCGAAGAGCCTGACTCTTTTCTATGCGGCTGCCCAGGGAAACCGAGACGGCAGCGGTGCCGACCATTTTGCCCACGAGGGAATGACCAGACGCGTCATCGGCGGGCACTGGAACATGGTGCCGAAGCTGGGGGAACTGGTTCTGCAAAACAAGATCGAGGGCTACAACCTCCCGCAGGGAACTCTCTCTCAGCTCTATCGCGACATTGCCGGGCACCGGATCGGCACCATTACCCATGTGGGTTTGAACACCTTTGCAGACCCCCGTCTGGAGGGCGGCAAGCTCAACGATATTACCAAAGAGGATTTGGTAGAGGTTGTGGAAATCCTCGGTCAGGAAAAGCTCCTCTACAAGGCGCTCCCGCTGAACATCGGCTTTATCCGCGGCACCTATGCGGATGAAAACGGCAACGTTATCATGAGCCACGAGGTTGCGTCCATTGAGGCAACCTCCATCGCACAGGCTGTACATAATTGCGGCGGCAAGGTGATTGTTCAGGTAGAAAGGGTCGTTGAAAACGGATCGCTGGACCCCAAGCTGGTGAAGATACCCGGAATTTATGTAGATGCCATTGTGGTGGCGCAGAACCCGAGCGAGCACGAGCAATGCGTTGGCTGCGAATACGACGGCTCTATGAGCGGCGAATACCGGGTTCCGCTGGACAGTCTGGATCACCCGCCCATGAGCGCCAAAAAGATCATCGGACGCAGAGCGGCGATGGAACTGATCCCCAATTCCATCGTAAACCTTGGGATTGGCATCCCCGAATACATTTCCATGGTGGCGAACGAAGAGGGAATCGGTGATTACATGACCCTTACCGTAGAATCTGGCCCCGTGGGGGGCGTGCCGCAAGGCGGCCCGAAATTCGGCGGTTCGGTCAATGCGGAGGCAATTCTGGATCAGCCCTATCAGTTTGATTTTTATGACGGCGGCGGCGTCGACTACGCTTTTCTGGGGCTGGCGCAGGCCGACCGCTTTGGAAACATCAATGTTTCCAAGTTCGGTCCCAGGATTGCCGGATGCGGCGGATTTATCAACATCACGCAGAATGCCAAAAAGGTATTCTTCTGCGGCACCTTTACCGCAGGCGGCCTGAAAACCCATGTGGAAAACGGTAAGCTCGTCATTGATCAGGAAGGCAAAGAGAAGAAATTCATCGATCAGGTGGAGCAGATCACTTTTTCCGGCGTCTATGCTCAGAAGGTGAGCCAGCCAGTTCTGTACATTACAGAGCGCGCCGTATTCGAGCTGCGCTCCGACGGTGTCTTCCTGACGGAGGTGGCTCCCGGAATCGATGTACAGACGCAGATTCTTGATCTGATGGATTTTCAGCCTAAAATTGACAATCGTCTGATGGATGCCCGTATTTTCTCCGACAGTCTGATGGGATTGAAATAACTGGAATATCAGGCCGCCGGTTCCCGGACTTTCAGAGCCGGCGGCCCCTGTCTTTCCCTGATAACGGTTTGTTAAAAATACGGCTTTGAAAACTGCTGAATGAGGTAGATTTATGTTCTTAGACTTTCTATTGGCTCTTCTGCCGATTTTATGGCTTGTCTTTTCCCTTTGTTACATAAAAATGCCTGCCTACAAGGCTTGCCCGCTTGCGCTGGTCATCGCGATCCTTCTGGCGCTTGTATACTGGAAAGCACCGGCAATCGAAGTGTTTACCGCCGGTTTGGAAGGAGTCGTCATGGCTCTTTGGCCTATCGCCATCGTTATCATCGCCGCCATTTTTACTTATAATCTGACGGTAAAAACCGGAGCGATGGCAAAAATCCAAAAAATGCTGACGTCGGTTTCCAACGACAAGCGTGTTCTGGTACTCATCATTGCCTGGGGCTTTGGCGGATTTATGGAAGGTATGGCGGGCTTTGGCACCTCTGTTGCAATCCCTGCCAGCATTCTGTGCGGCCTGGGCTTTAACCCGATCTTTGCAACTGTTGTATGCCTGGTTTCCAATGCGACCCCCACGGCCTTTGGTTCTATCGGCATCCCCACCGTTACGGTTGCTTCGATCACAGGCTACGACCCGATCACCACGGCAACGGTTGTGTCCCTGCAGCTGTTTATCATGGTGGTATTCACCCCTCTGCTGCTGGTGGTGATTGCGGGCGGCGGGTTGAAAAGCCTGAAAACGAGCTGGCACATTGCGCTGGTCTCCGGTTTAGGCTTTGCAATCATGCAGCTGATTACCTCCCGCTTTATCGGCGCGGAGCTGCCTGCGGTCACCGGTTCTGTCGCCAGCATGGCGCTGACGATTCTGGCGGCAAAATTTCTCTGCAAAAACACACCGGAGGAATACAAGGTTGCCCCCACCGAGGAAGCACAGGCCGCTGCTCAGGAGCACCTGAGCCTTCGCAACGCTCTGCTTGCATGGGCGCCCTTTATCCTGATCTTCGTATTTCTGCTGACCGTTTCCAAGCTGGTGCCCCCGGTTTATAACGTGCTGTCCGCAGTGAAAACGAGCGTTATCATCTATGCCGGTGAAGGAGCCTCTCCTTATACCTTCTCATGGCTGGCTACTCCTGGCGTACTGATTCTGATTGCCGCCATCATTGGCGGACTGCTGCAGAAGGCAAGCGGGTCCGATATGCTGACGGTGATGGGCCAGACCCTGAAGCAGATGTCGAAAACCGTCATCACACTGATGACGATTCTGGCAGCGGCAAAGGTGATGGGCTACAGCGGTATGACGCGTGACATCGCAGCTTTTCTGGTGGCGGTTACCGGCACGGCGTTCCCGCTGGTTGCCCCGCTGATCGGTTCGATCGGAACCTTCGTAACCGGCAGTGCCACCTCCTCCAGTGTTTTATTCGGTGCGCTGCAGGCGGAAACTGCACGGGCCATCGGTGTTCAGGAGATCTGGTTGGTTGCGGCAAACACCATGGGCTCAACGGCGGGTAAAATTATTTCCCCGCAGAATATTTCCGTAGCAACGGCAGCAACCGGGAATACCGGGAGGGAAAGCGGCATTCTACGTATTACGCTGAAATATTACCTGCTGTACATCGTGCTTTATGGGCTGATTTCCTATTTCGGAGCCGGGCTGCTCCTGTTTTTGTAACAATACAGGGTGAAAGTCCCCTGCATAATTGAATTGGATTTTTACAGATCAATCTATTCTCCATAAAGAAAAGACAGTCGCCGGAAACCTTGGCAGGGTTTCCGGCGACTGTTTTTATTTGATGATGGTATCAAAGACGTCTTACAGCGTCGGTATTCGGGATATGCCATAAGGGATGAAAGGGCTTTGTATTCGCAGCCTTTTTCGGCTAGCCTCGTAGCGAAGTGGTATCTATGAACATGATTAAATCATAAACATGTCCGACGGCAAATCTGTATAAACTCCTTGTATTTCTTTATTTACTTGCTTCACCACTCTGGATTCTGCTGCCAAGGCGGTTTTAGGGATCGACAATCATACTGCAAAAGGGGCCGTGGGAAAACCACGATTCCCTTTGTCGCTTACGAAGTATCGTTCCTATTGCCGGCTGGCAGCAAAGTGGAGCGCTATACCGACTCCCGCACCATAACGGAGATCCCGTTCGGAATCACCACCAGATGCGCATTTTCACCTTTTATTTTTCTGGCCTGCTGTAATGCGGTATCCACATCCGGTGCCCATGCAATCTTCATATCCTCCACAGTCTTCTTCTGCATGGGGTCCGTCACATAGATCACATGGTGCTTGCATAGCACCCGGCACAGAATCTGGAATTCCCATTGATCTGGCATGGTTTGATCCTGCGGTGTGGCGAGAATCTGTTCCGTCAGCTGCTGAGGAGAAACGCAGTCACGCAGCGCGCGGTAGAAGTTTTCTCCACCATGCCCGTCGTTGCAGGAGCTTACCATAATCAGCACAGCACCCGGTGCTGCGGCAGCCTCCGCGGCAGTAAGACCCTTCACACTCTGGTAAATATTCTGGTCCAGCGGGTAGCCTCCATTGCTGGAGATCACAATATCGCCGTGCTGCTCAGGTTGTACCTGACAGTAGTTCAGCAGCAGATCACAGCCCTTTCGGTGAGCGGTAATCGGATCGCCGGCAAAGGCTGCCACAACACGTTTATCTTCATCAATAATCACATTTACGATGTAGGCCAGATTTGCCATCTTTGCTGCGGCAACCATATCCTTGTGCAGCGGATTGCCGTCCAGCACGCCGGTGCGGGCATATGGAGAAGCGATAAACTGCGAGCAGTGGTTGCCCAGTACAGTCACTTGATCGCAGACTCCCGGCAGCACACTTTTTCTTCCGCCGGAAAAACCGGCGAAAAAGTGTGGCTCTATAAAGCCCTCTGCAATCAGCAGATCCGTTTGTGCGGCCTTTTTATCGATCACACACGCCGCGCCGGAAGGAAGCGTGCCAATCTGCACATTGCAGGATGCGTCCCGGCTGTCATGTATTTCGATCTTCTCCCGCTCGGCGATTTCTTCTCCCAGCTTTTCCACCAGTTCCTGCTTGCCGGTTGGGCGGTGAAAGCCGGTAGCCACCAGCAGCGTTATGTCGATATCGAGATTCCCCTCACGCAGCTCGGCCAGCATAAAGGGAATGATATGCTTGCTCGGAACCGGGCGTGTATGGTCGCTGATAATAATGGTGCAGGTCTTTTTGCCGGCGGCAAGTTCTCGCAGACGGGCAGAATCGATCGGATTCTCCATTGCGGCCAACACCAGGCCGTCCTCTGTATCTGCTGCTTTAAGTTCTCCAATATGGGATTCCAAAATCTCCGCATTGCTAAGCTCCGCATTGAGCGTGATCTGTGATGT
Source organism: Faecalispora jeddahensis (assembly GCF_000577335.1). GTDB lineage: Bacteria > Bacillota > Clostridia > Oscillospirales > Acutalibacteraceae > Faecalispora > Faecalispora jeddahensis. The sequence goes on from NZ_CBYL010000014.1 coordinate 26,696, forward strand.
GCCAAAAGGAATGAGTACAGACATGAAAACACCCCACTTTTCTAATTGTATCTGAACCTGTGTGTTGGAACTAAATTGGTCATTCCAAAATAGATCCCAATGCTTTAACTTTATCACAATTGAATTGAAACACAATGTCTGAAAAGATAATTCTATTTTTCTGACAAAGATGTCACCATGGATTTGTAAAATAAACCAAACACCTTTTCAGGGCTGTTGGACTGGATTTTCTTGGATTTAAGCTGCGTTTTTTTGATAAGCAGCCGGAATATGCTCACCGTTCATCGGGAATATTGCTGAAGCTAAGGAATGAAATATTGGTAGAACCAAAACGGCATGATTTTATAACATAAAATCATGGTGAAAAATACGTGGACTCTCCCAACCTTGCAAGGTGGTATATTGTGTCGGCCATGAGAGGCTTATGATATTTTAGGCTATCAATCGATCAAAATGTCATCCCCCGGAATCAATTTTGATAAAACTCGGTTTTCCGGATAGAGTTCCTTTTCACATTCGGATTTTTACGAATCTGAAAGCGCCTATACATAACATGAGGGGATTTCTTATTTGCAAAGCTCATATGCTCATGATACACTTATTTTGAATCATAGATCAATGCTCTTGTGGGCGTTTTTGCCAGTATCGATTTTAAATACAAATAATGAGGATGGATACAGATGCGAGTAGAATTTGCAGTAGTTTCCCCTTCCAGTACGATGACATCAAAATTCAGGAAGGTTCTTGCTGAGAGAAAACTCAGCTGCCCTGTTGTTCAGGCCTCCCAGAAAAACGCCATTCCCGTTGCAAAGCAGATGATTGGGGAAGGCGCAAAGATCATCATAAGCCGCGGGAACACCGCACGCATGCTGCGGAGCAACCTGGAAATTCCTGTGATTGAGGAAAAGCACACTTTTTTCGATTGCTACATCGGCTACCAGAAGGCCTTGAAAATATCGGACAAAATCGCTTTTCTTGCAACCTCAGATTCCTTTCTCAAGATTCTCAACAAGAGTAAACCTCTGCTTAAAAATGCCTTGATCTGCCCTATAGACGCTCAGCTGAAGGAAGAATATGTCAGAGCAGAGATGGAAAAGCTGGCGCACATGGGGATTGAGGTAGCAATAGGCGGGATTTCCCTGCGCGATTTGGTTACTCAGTGCGGGATTCAATATATCATGACGGAAACAGATGAAGACGCGGTAAATGACGCAATCGATGAGGCGCTGTATCATCTGAAGATTGAGGATGAGCGTTTGCGGAAAAATCACGAGCTGAAACGCAAGCATGAAATGATCCAGGCCGTCATGAACTGCACCTCAGACGGCATATTCAGCGTGGATCAGGAGGGAATCGTCACCAATATCAATGAAAATGCGCATCGCATGCTTCCGGAGCTTTCGCCGGGACAGCCGATTGACAAACTCCTGAAGGGCGATTTTTTGGATTCGACGCTCAAGCACAGAGAAACGCTGTCGAATGTGCTGATCAACACCCGCAAATCCTCTCTCATCCTGAATATTGCTCCCGTATGTATCAAGGACAGCGTAATCGGGGCGACGGTGACGGTGCAGTACCAGCATGAGATTCAGAAAATGGAACAGAAAATCCGGCATAGCCTTCTGACGTGCGGACATATCTCGGATAAAACCTTTGACGATATCATTGGAAGCAGCTCTGCATTAAGAGCCGCAAAATCCCTGGCACAGCGATACGCCGCAGTAGACAGCACTGTCCTGATCCTCGGAGATACCGGTACGGGGAAAGAGCTTTTCGCGCAGAGCATCCATAATGCAAGCAGGCGCAAGTCGGCTCCCTTTGTTGCCATAAACTGTGCGGCCCTGCCGGCCAGCGTATTGGAAAGTGAGCTGTTCGGCTATGTCAAGGGTGCGTTTACCGGCGCGCGGAGTGAGGGAAAGGCTGGAATGTTTGAACTGGCACATAATGGGACCATCTTTCTTGACGAAATCAGTGAAACGCCGCCCGATGTGCAGTTGAAGCTTCTGCGGGTGATTCAGGAACGAAAGGTGATCCGCCTGGGAGACGACCGGGTGACCTCTGTGGATGTCCGTATTATCGCGGCCAGCAACAAGGATTTACGAGAGCTGGTGCAAAACGGTCTGTTTCGGGAGGACTTCTATTACCGCATTTGTGTTCTGGAGCTTCAGCTTCCCACACTCGATGAGCGCAGAGAGGATATTCCCGATCTGGTGCGCTGTTTTCTGAAAAATCCCAAGCTGCCTTCAAAGAAAATCACGGAGGAAGCTCTCAACCTGCTGATGAAGCAGCAGTGGCGCGGGAATATCCGCCAGCTGAACAATATTGTGGAAAGGCTGGCCGTGATATGTGATACGGACACCATCACGGCCGATCTTGTCGAACACACTGTGCTGACAAAACCCCGCACACAGATGGAAGATGTTTTGCCCCAATACGGCGCCCCTGCTGCAAAAGGACCCATGACGGAGCGCGAACTGATTCGGAGTGTTCTTCATGAAAACAAGGGCAACCGGGAGCGTTCCGCCAGGCAGCTTGGGATCAGCACAACGACTCTCTGGCGCAAAATCAGGAAAATACAGGAATCGGAGCCGGGGTATTTTGAGTTGGTAAGATACTTTCATTAAGTTGCATATCGTTTCTGAATATTGCAGATTCTTTCAAACCGTTCGTCTGGAATGAAATGCAATAGATGGGATATTTAAAATTCTGCGCTGAAAAAATAAAAGCGCAGAATTTTTTTTATTTCTTTTCCTTTCGCGCAAAGCCCGGGTTTGATCCTGTTTTTTGATCAATGTCGATGGAAAGGGCTTGTACGATAAAACCATCCAGGCATAAAGTTGGCACATTTATTGCTTAAATCCTTCATTGATACTGGAACAATTTGAAGGAGGGACATGATTTTGAAGTATCAACTGGTATTTATCGGCTTCGGCGAAGCCTCGTACAACATCGCGCTTGGCCTGAAGTCGGAGGGATTTGAAAGCATGGCCGCATACGATGTGTTCGCAGAGGACCCGAAGCGGGGCGAACTGATCCAATCGCGCGCGCAGGAGGCGGGGATTCCGCTGATCGGTTTGGATGAGGCCTGCAACGAGGGGGCATGTATCGCGTCCATGAACAGTGCAAAGGTGGCGCTCTCCGTGGCGAAAGACATCATTCCCCGGCTGAAGGCAGGCCAGATTTTTGTCGATCTGAACTCCGCGGCCCCCACTGTGGAGGAAGAGATCGACAAAATCCCCCGTGCACACGGTGTGTTGTTCTGCGATGCGGGGGTTATGGGTACCGTGCCGGGGAACCGACACAAGGTCCCGATGTTTCTGTCAGGGGGCGGCGCCCAATCGTTTTATGACGCGTTTGCACCCTGCAACATGAAACTGACCGTGCTGGATGCACCGGCGGGAGGAGCATCCGCCATCAAAATGCTGAAAAGCGTGGTCATGAAGGGCCTGCCCCAGCTGATGTTCGAATCTTTCGAGGCTGCGGAAAAATACGGCGTGCTGAGCACTCTGGCAGAGTCCCTCGGTGAATCCATTAACGGAAAAACGGTTGAAAAGCTGGCCAATACGTTCATTGCGCGCACCATGATCCATGCCGAGCGCAGAAGCGCCGAGATGCGCGACGTGGTAAGCACGCTGGAAAGCCTAAAGGTGGATGCGTCCATGTCGAAAGCGACGGTTGCAAAGCTCGACGCGCTCGCAGCACAGCAATGGGCCGACAAAATAGACCCCAGCGGCGATCTCGATTACCGCGAGGCCATCAAGCTGCTGGTAAAACAGAATGAGGAGGATGGATTGAAATGAGCAACAATCAATATTGTGAACTGCCGGAGCTGATTCCGGATGAAATCATCGAGCGTGTCAAAAAGCTGAGCCCTGCACAGCTGTGCGACGGTATGGCGTCCCTTGGAATTGAGCGAAACGGCTGTATGGATGCCGATCTGCTCCCTTTGGACGACGGCAAACTGATGGTGGGTACCGCCTGCACGGTCGACACGGAGGACGGCGATAACTTTCCGATTCATGTGGCGATTTACCAGGGGAAGCCGGGATATGTCCTTGTTGTTGCAGGAAAGGGCTACACGGAGCGCGCGTATATGGGCGACCTGATGGGCGGCGCTGCGGCGGCCATCGGACTTTCCGGCATCGTCATTGACGGCTATGTGAGAGATAAGACCGGTCTGGCCGCTCTGGATATTCCGATTTATGCAAAAGGCTTTATGCAAAGAAGTCCCGACAAAAAGGGCCCGGGCGAGATCAACACGGTTGTTACCTGTGCGGGTGTGAAAGTGACTCCCGGGGATTTGGTGGTAGGCGACTACGACGGCGTAACGGTCATTCCGCGCGGGCGCATTGAGGAGGTGCTGAAGGCAGCCGAAAAGAAAGAGGACTATGAGCTCAAGCGCCGCGACGCCATCGCCAATTACCGCAAATGCAGAGAAGAAGGGCGTGAACTTCCGAACCTTGCACCCGCATGGGTTACGGAAATGCTTCAGGGCAAACCATGATGGATTAAAATGGAATCACATCGTGTTTCATGATGGAGGAGGGTATTGATATGTTGGTAGCTTTGGCATATTTCATGATTGTTTTGTTCCTCGTTCTTGTCTGTACGAAAAAGATGTCTGCTTTTGCGGGCCTGATTATTTCATCCACTGTCGCCGGCCTGCTTGCCTGTGTTGTCAATGGGGTTCCCTTTACAGATCTCTTTTCCTGGTTTAAGGATGGATTATTCTACACCCTGAGCGATTCCGGCTCTGTTAAGCTTGGAACCATCAATTCCGGCGTGATGATTCTGTTCGCGGTGCTTTACTTCAGCCTGATGATGAATGTGGGATTGTTCGATCCGCTGTGCACCTTTTTGATCCGAAAGGCAAAGGGAGACCCGCTGAAGGTTATGATGGTCGCGACTCTGACCTCCTGTGCCGTAACCCTCGATGGAGATGGGACGACAACCATACTGATCGTAACAGCCGCATTCATCCCGCTGTTTAAGAAGATGAATATGAAGCTCTCCAATTTGGCGATGATGATCATTCTGCCCTGCTCCATTGGCAATTGCCTGCCGTGGGGCGGCCCGCTGGCCAGAGCGGCTTCTGTCATCAATGTGGATGTCAATGTTCTATTTAAGGCATTTCTTCCCGTTTTGGGTGTGGGGCTGGTTTATGTGATCGTTCTGGCATACTTTCTTGGAACAGCCGAGCGCAAGCGCCTGGGTTATGTAAAGGGCGGCGGAGAGATCATCAGCGCTGCTCAGATCGAGGAAATGTGCGCGGCGATCACCGAAAACGACAAGGAAAGCAAACGCCCCAAGCTGTTTGTTTTTAATCTTGTGTTCACTCTTGCACTGATGGTGGCGATGATCATGGGTCTTGCAAGCGGAGCGCTTCTTTTCATGGTTGGCACCGGAATCGTGATAGCTGTAAACTATGGCTTCAAAGAGCAGCGCGAAAGAATTGCCGCGAACGGCGCGGACACCATTTCTGTCGCGATCATTATTATGGCGGCGGGCTGCTTCATGGGCGTCCTCAACAGCAGCGGTATGGCAACGGCCCTGGCAGCCAATCTGGCAAGCCTGATTCCCGAATCACTTGGCACCCATATCCCGATTATTTTTGCTCTCATCGGTGCCGTCGCGTGCTGGGCTCTGCCGGTTGACGCCTACTATTTTGGGATTCTCCCGGTCATTGTGCCGATTGCCGCACAGTTCGGAATCGGCGCGATGGAAATTACCATGGCGTCTATGATGGGTCAGGCGATTCGTTACGGAAGCCCAACCGTCGCATGGCTATTCCTTTTAATTGACAGAACAGAAATGAATTTTGGCGACTATTTGAAAACCTTTATGAAGTACGCAATTCCCATGTATCTGGTGTTTATTGTTACAGCTCTGGCTCTCGGATTGTTCCACCTGTAATTTTGGTGACGAAGATACGCCAAAAAGGCCCTTTGAATTTTTCAGTGCCGATGCTGCAGTATGGAACCAATGCGATCATGACAGCCTTTTTCATGGAATAAAACTTTTACACAGGTATATTTGTTTCCATGGGTGTTACATAGGAAGTATGATGATTTGCAGAGGTTGCCATGCTGTGAAATCTCCCGAATGAAGTGAGCGTAAAAAGAGCCGCCGGAACATGGTACTGTTCCGGCGGCCCTTTTTTTAATAAGAAAAACCTTCTGTGCCGAAGGTTCAGAAAAAAGCTGGGGTTGTCTAAAAACAGCAGGGAAGAGAGAACCACAGCAAATAAAAACCACCGGTGCAGCCGGTGGTTTTTATTTAGGTTCCATATATTTCCTATTGGTTTGTCTGCCATACATATTGACGCTTTGCCATTTTTTGCTCATACTTTGCTTTAATAACACCTATCAGTGAAAGGAGAGAGAAGCGTGGATCAAAAGATTGAATCTCAAATCGTTTCTGCTTTTATCATCAATCTGAAAAAAGAACGAGCGAAATACGAGCTCTGGAACGAAAAAAAGCGGAGAGATTTTATATGGAAAACTTGCGAGCGCAAATATTTTAATGAAAGATGTGTACGGCGGATTACGCAGCCGATTTCCAGCTGGCAGGACGTTTATCGTCTGTTAAAAAAGAATGGCGCTCCAGACACTTGCTATGTGCTGAGTATAAATGAAGGGTTTGATGGGGTTACGCTTCCTCTGGAGGTTGCCTTAGAGTATCTTGTTTTCAATGGACCGGCTCTCATTTCCTGCATCCATGGAAAATTGGCTTATTTGGGAGAAGAACCGACGATTGGGCCTTCCGCGAGATACTTGCTCATTCGTGAGCAAGTAATTTGATCGCAATTCCAGCGTTGAGGGCGGATCGATATTCTTACTGTGAAATCCATACGGAACGGGAGAGTTAATTGAGCTATATCTTATTAATACTTGCTTTATTTTTATTGACATTCTGCTATCTTCGGAGTTTATACTCGTGTATCATCGATTATCAGGTCAATAACAGCGCCAGACGGAAAAGAAGAAAGGGCCAAACATTGATAGAATGGATTCTTTATAGGCGGTACCGCAAGGTAATCCCACGGATTTTATTGATTACATACTTTGGCTGTCTCATTTTCCATTTGATCGCTTTTGTTTTAGCGATCCTTTTCTGGGTAAACCATTTGGAAGAAATCGCTTTTCATCATTTCAGACTGACTGTGGCGGCAGATTATGGTCTGATTTTCATTTTGGCAATTGCTTTTTATGGAAGGCGCAAAAATGGCCAGACATATGCCAAGGTAGAACGCTGGATCAAAAAGAGAAAAAGGCAAAGATAAATTCACTTTTGAGTCCGGGTACGGATCGCTCTGACGGGTCAGCAGAAATCTGTATCCCGCTCCTATCGATACTTAGGCGGCCACATATACACAGGTGGTCGAAAAAGGCGATGTTAAGAAAGAGATTCGCTTTTCCGGCCCGATTTTCTTATGATGGGAAGATCTGTTTGTCCATCTAAATTTTACAAAATTTTATATCATTACAAACAATTTTTACATATTGCAACAAAGCATTGACTAATGCGTAAAACCCTATTAAAATTGTTTTATCTCTACATGAAATTTATTTTACATATTCATGAAAATTTATTGGAGGTAAGAACATTGGAAGAAAAAAATCATAAGCCTTATATTCCGGCGGATAAGGTAGTACCTGAATTTACGGTTTATTCAGTAGCTTTAGGTATTTTGCTCGTTATTCTATTCGGCGCCGCCAATGCGTATTTGGGGCTGCGCGTAGGTATGACGGTTTCTGCCGCGATCCCCGCATCTGTTATCTCTATGGGCATCATTCGCGTGATTCTGAAACGTGATTCTATTCTGGAAAACAACATGGTGCAAACCATCGGCTCTGCCGGCGAGGCAGTGGCGGCCGGTGCGATCTTCACCATGCCTGCGCTGTTTATGTGGGCGGAGGACGGACTTACGTCGATGCCTTCTCTTATTGAAATTTCTTTAATCGCCCTGTGCGGCGGTATTCTCGGTGTTGTATTTATGGTGCCGCTGCGTACGGCGCTGATCGTCAAGGAGCACGGCGTTCTGGTTTACCCGGAGGGACAGGCCTGCGCCGAGGTTCTGATGGCCGGTGACAAAGGCGGCAATAAGGCCTCTACCGTTTTTATCGGTCTGGGTGTTTCCGCCGTATATAAGTTCATTACGGATGGACTCAAGCTTTTCCCCAGTGAGATCGATTGGAAAATCCCCATGTATAAAGGTGCCGGATTTGGTGCAGATGTGCTTCCCGCGCTGGCTGGTGTTGGTTACATATGCGGAGCACGGGTATCCTCTTATCTTCTCGCGGGCGGCGCTACCGCATGGTTTGTCGTTATGCCGCTCATTGCTCTTTTCGGCAACGATCTTGTTATCTTCCCGGCAAGCGTTTCTGTTGCGGAGCTGTGGGAAACCCAAGGAACATGGGGAATCTGGAGCAATTTTGTCCGCTACATCGGCGCTGGTGCCGTGGCGGCCGGCGGAATTATCACTCTGATCAAAACCCTGCCTTTGATTGTCCGCACGTTTCGGGACGCAATTGCCGGTTACGGACAGAGCACGAAGGGTACGCTGCGTACCGAACAGGATCTTTCCATGAAGTTCCTGCTGATCTGCACGGTAATCGTCGCTCTGGTCATGTGGCTCGTTCCGGCGATCCCGCTGAATTTCCTGGGAGCGCTGATTGTCATTATTTTTGGTTTCTTCTTTGCGACCGTTTCTTCCCGGATGGTCGGACTGATCGGTTCGTCTAACAACCCTGTTTCGGGTATGTCGATCGCAACGCTGCTCATTGCTACCATGCTTTTGAAAGCGACGGGCAATAGCGGAATCGGCGGTATGATCGGCGCGATCACCATCGGCTCCATCATTTGTATCAGTGCGGCGATTGCCGGCGATACTTCTCAGGATTTGAAAACCGGTTTCCTCGTGGGCGCTACGCCAAGGCTGCAGCAGATTGGCCAGCTGATCGGAACCATTATTTCCGCACTTACCATCGGCGGCGTTCTGTACTTGCTCAACCAGGCCTGGGGATATGGTTCGTCAGAGCTCCCCGCACCGCAGGCCACGCTGATGAAGATGGTCGTGGAAGGCGTTATGGGCGGCAATCTGCCCTGGGCGCTTGTGTTTACCGGAGTAAGCATTGCGGTTATCATTGAAATTCTTGGCATTCCCGTGCTGCCCTTTGCGATTGGGCTGTATCTGCCGATTCATCTCTCCGTGCCGATCATGGCTGGCGGTTTGATTCGTCTGTACCTGGAAAAGCGCAAGGCTTCGTCCGAAGAGGAAAGAGAAGACATGGTACAGTCCGGTGTGCTTTACAGCTCCGGTCTGATTGCGGGTGAAGGTCTCATCGGTGTTTTCCTCGCGATATTTGCCGCGCTCAGCGTCAATGTGGCACTGCCCGAGTCCCTGCACTTCGGCAATATTGCAGGACTGATTGCTTTTATTCTGCTGCTCATGACCATCCTGAAATTCACTGTTTGGAATAAAAGCCTGAAAAGATAATCAAAATGAAAACATGGCCGGGCTGTACACCATAAAAGGGTGTATGGCCCAGTTCAAATCGAACCGGGAGAAGCTTTGATGGAAAAAAGAAAAAACTATCTGGATTTTGTGCCGGTTCTGAATGCTCAAAATTCATGGGATGAAAAGGACGGCATTGTCACAGTCCACATGGTGCATAAGGGCATTCACCACGTGATCGCCCAAAAGTTATTTCATTCGCCCCGCGTAAGTCATATCGCACTGGATACCTTCGGCAGTTTTGTGTGGAAGAAAATCGACGGCGTGCGGACTGTGGGCGATATAGCGGACGAAATGAAGGCGCATTTTGGCGATCAGGCGGAACCGGTTTATAACCGTCTGGTTCACTATATGAAGATTTTGCAAAACAACCGTTTCGTTCAGTTCCAAAAGAAAGGGTGAAAACCTGACCGGCGGAACAAAGCCGGTATGATTTCTTATGGTAATTGAACAACGTACCCTTTGTGTAGAATCCAAGGATTTTGCATGACGAGTGACGGATGTTATAATAACAGGAATGAGATGCGGGAACAATTGGTTCATCCTTCAGCGGCGAACATATCCCCGCTTCAAGTTTCAAGGTTCTCTCAGCCGCCGGCAGCTGGTTGCCGTAAACGGTGTGAGGTTCCTATTATACTGTAAAGGAGCTATCGTCATGGGAGTATTAGAGCATCTGGAACCGAACAATGTTTTTCATTTTTTTGAAGAGATTTCCGCGATCCCGCGCGGATCGACGAACACCAGGGCAATCAGCGACTGGTGTGTAAGCTTTGCGAAAGCACGGGGGCTGGAATATCATCAGGACAGCTTCAACAATGTGATCATCATAAAAGAAGCGACGCCGGGATATGAAAGTGCGGAGCCGATTATCCTGCAGGGGCATCTGGACATGGTCTGCGAAAAAGAGCCGGACTGCACGAAGGACATGGAGAAAGAAGGCATTGATCTTGTGATCGATGGCGACCGGATCCGGGCCAAGGGCACCACGCTCGGCGGGGACAACGGTATCGCTGTCGCTATGGCGCTGGCGGTGCTCGACTCAAAGGAATTGTCGCATCCCCGTGTCGAGGCGATTCTCACTATCGATGAGGAAATCGGTATGCTGGGCGCCATCCAGCTGGATATGTCGCCGTTAAAGGGCAGAAAGCTCATCAACCTTGACTCCGAGGAGGAAGGGATTTTCACCGTGAGCTGCGCGGGCGGCAATATGACCCGGTGCCGTTTGCCCATTGTACGCGCACCGTATTCCGGCACTGTGCTGAACATCACGGTGGGCGGTCTGCTCGGCGGCCATTCCGGTGCGGATATCGACAAAGGGCGCGCCAACGCAAGTATGCTGCTGGGCCGCCTGCTGTATGCCGCAAAGAAAAAATCCGATTTCTGTTTGATCTCTGTAGAGGGCGGCAAAAAGGACAACGCGATCCCGCAGCAGTCAGAAGCGCTGTTGGTCGCCGCCAATGCGGATCTGGTTCGTGTGATTGCAGCGGACATGGAAACAGCTTTCAAATCGGAATACCAAAAGAATGATCCGGGCCTGTTTGTAGAAGTGAAAGATGCGGCGACAGAGCGTGTTCCTATGGATGAAACCGCGACCCGGAAGGTGCTCCATATGCTGACCTGTATGCCAAACGGCATTCAGGAAATGAGCGCCGACATTGAAGGGCTGGTTCAAACCTCGCTGAATCTTGGCATACTGGCAACCGAAGAAGAGGAGCTGCTTGCCTCCTTCTGCCTGCGCAGCAGTGTTGCGACACAAAAGCAGATGCTGGTTGACCGCCTGGCTTGCGAAATGGAGCTGCTGGGAGGAAGCATTCAGATTTTCGGGGATTATCCGGCATGGGAATATAAGCACGAATCGGCGCTGCGCGACCTGATGGTTCGGATTTTTCAAAAGCAGTATGGCCATGATCCGGAAATTTCTGCGATCCACGCAGGACTTGAGTGCGGTATGTTTATGGGGAAGCTGCCCGATCTGGACTGCATATCGATTGGCCCGGATATGTCGGAGGTTCACACCTATCGCGAAAGCATGAGCATTTCGTCCGTTAGCCGCGTGTGGGACTATCTGATTGAAGTTCTTCAGTGCCTGAAGTAAGGCGGATCGAGAAAGCTCCATGGTGAAAACTGTGGGCTTTCGCCGAAAACATGGGTGCAATCCCGAATGAGAATCTGTTTTATTTAGACTCTCTGCCAATCATTAAAGTAACTTCAAAGGGAAACGAAAGTGTTGAAAATTACGGTGACTGTGGGCGCTGCGCTTAAGGACTTTAACTTTGCTGCTGGCCTTTTCAGTAAAGACACTCATCTAAAGGCAATCGAAGGAGCTGAAAATGCCGAAAGACCATCGTACAATCGTATCTGAAAAAACTGGATCACTGCCGGCGAAAAGTCGGCAGTGATCCAGTTTTTCATTCGCTTGCTTTACTATCTAAATTGAAAGCGCGGGGTAGGTTTCTAAAATCACCTTGGCGGTGTTGGCACCCTCAGTGCCTTTTGTCCCAAAGAATTCCTGACCAGGATAATATCTTTGGCAGCCTTACTTGAGCACAGCGCCTTCCCAAACGCTGCCGACATACTTTTGATACCGCTTCAGATAATCGCTGTCAGTCTTTGTCAGGGTCGGGCTCCAACTCTTTCTCCGTTCTTCCATCACTTCCTCCGGAACTAACAGCTCCAGCTTACGGTTTGGAATATCAATCGAAATCAAATCTCCGTCCCGTACCAGGCCGATCGGGCCCCCGACAGCGGCTTCCGGGGAGATATGCCCAATACACGGCCCATGCGTTGCGCCGGAAAAACGGCCGTCTGTAACCAATGCTGTCGTATCACCCAGCCCCAGGCCCATCAGCTGAGTCGTAGCCAGAAGCATTTCGCGCATACCCGGGCCGCCCTTGGGCCCTTCATTTCGAATCACGATGACATCGCCATGATGAATTGCACCCTTCTGGATCGCCTCGATTGCCTTTTCTTCACTTTCGAATACACGAGCCGGGCCGGTATGGCATTTCATTTCTTCATTATGGATACCGTTTTGCTTCACAACGGCACCTTCCGGAGCCAGGGAGCCCTTGAGAATCGCGATACTGCCCTCCGCGTGGAATGGTTGATCCAAAGTAGTCAGAACGTTTAAATCACGGGTTTTATGGCCGGGCAGGATATCCCTCCATGCCTGCCCGGTTACCGCAGTGACGTTCACGTCAAGCAAGCTCTGAATCTCACCCATGACGGCAAGAACACCGCCGGCGTTTTCCAGATCCTGCAAGGAGTATTTACCGGATGGGCGCACATTGACGATTTGGGGCGTCGCCCTGCTGCAGGCTTCAAAGTCATCCGGCCCAATGCTGATGTTGAATGCACTTGCGATTGCCGGAATATGAATCGTTGTATTTGTAGAGCCGCCGAGTGCCATGCTCACCTTAATCATATTGATGAAGTTTTCGCGCTTTATGTAATCTCTGGGGCAGATATTCTCTTTTACCATCTGCATCAGGCGTATGCCGCTTTTCCTTGCGATACGCAGCCTGTCTGCATGGATGGCCAAAACGGTGCCGCTGCCGGGCAGAGACAGTCCCAAAGGCTCCATTAGACATGACATGGTATTGGCTGTTCCCATCATTGGGCAGCTTCCGGGGCCTGTGCACACCGACATTTCCATTTCTTTGTATTCATCCTCGGTGATTTCACCGCGGAATAAGCGGCCGGCAGCTTCACGCACACGAAATGCGCCTTCCATCGGTTCCCCGCGGTAATTACCGGTGACCATTGGCCCTGATGTGACGATTACACTGGGAATATTGATTCTTCCAGCCGCTATTGCCATTGCAGGAACGATTTTGTCGCATCCGGCCAGCAGCACCAGACCGTCCAGCCGTTGAGCCTGAGCCATTACCTCAACAGAATCTGCGATGATGCCACGACTGGGTAAGACATAATGCATACCATCGTGCCCCTGTGTACAGCCGTCGCATATGCTGATCGTATTAAATTCAAATGGACGGCCACCTTCAGCGATGATCCCTTCTTTCACAGCAGCACTAAGTTCGCGCAGATGCTTGTGGCCGGGATGCATTTCATTCCAGGAATTCACGATCCCGATAAAGGGCTTTTTTAATTCGTCTTCGTCTATGCCCAAGGCATATAAGAGCGTACGGTTGCCGGCGTTGTTTAATCCGCCGACCATCTCGTTGCTGCGATACGGCTTCTCCAGCATTGCCATGTTACCTACTCCTTTTTAATTGCTGACTAAATGCAATTTGGTGTGCAGGATGATTTGTTTTCAAGAAAAGATGTTTATTTGATATTTTAAAAATCAATAAACACAATCTCGTCTTGTATGAGAAAATCTCTGACACACCTGCATCTCTGAAATTTGAGCTCTGGTTAAAAACGAGCACTTGTGTACAAACAGGATCAGCTCGTAATCCCCAACCACCAGACCACAAATTCATCGTTGCCCATGCCGAACAGCTCGCTCTTGGTCGGTTTGCCGGAGGCTACCTCTATGATGGCCTCAAAAATATCCTCACCCATCTCCTCGAGCGTTTTCTCTCCGTCGATGACGACACCGGCGTTCATATCCATATCATCCTCTTGCCGTTGAAAAAGAGGAGTATTGGAAGAAATTTTCAAAGTGGGGAAGTGCTGTGCTCCAAAGCAGGAGCCACGCCCGGTGGTAAAAACACATAAATTGCATCCGCCTGCAAATAGGGCGGCGGCAGCCATTGGATCATAGGCCGGGGCGTTCATGATGACAAACCCCTGCTCTGTAATCTTTTCACCGTAGTCAAAAACACCGTTAAGAGGGGTGCTTCCGCCTTTTTTAGCGCCGCCCAGCGCCTTTTCCAGGATATTAGTAAGACCTCCGGCGTTATTACCCGGAGTTACCTTACCGTTGATTTGAGCATCGCGTCCCTTGCAGTAATCCAGCCACCAATTCATCAAATCGATTAGCTTTTGTGCCACTTCGGGGGATTTGGCCCGGCGGACAAAGGCTCCCTCTATTCCAAATAACTCTGTGATTTCTGTCAGAACGGCAGTGCCTCCCTGTTCGATCAGCAGATCCATCGCCTTTCCCAAAGCCGGATTGGCGGAAGAGCCGGAGAATGAATCGGAGCCTCCGCACTCCATCCCGATTTTTAAGTGGCTGATCGGAACCGGCTGGCGTTGACACTGGTTGGCAATAGGGAGCATGGCTTCCACCATGGCAATGCCTTGCTCCATTGCTTTTCTGGAGCCTCCAACTTCCTGAATGACCAGGCGGCCCAGCAAAGGGCCGGGGGTCAGTTCAGCTTCCTCAAAAAATGCATCGATGTTATTGGATTCACAGCCCAATGCACATACGACTGCGCCCGCTATATTCGGATTTTTGATGTGACCCCCCAATATCCGCCGAAGATAAGACATGGGTGTGCCCGTCTTTTCCAATCCGCAGCCGGAACTGGTGATAAGCGGAACAATGGCGTCTACATTCGGGTAATCCTTCAGCCTTTCAGGAGTAAAGTAATTTGCGATTTTTCGTGCCACAGTAGCAGCACAGTTGCTGCACACGGCAACAGCGATGCAGTTGCGCGTGCCAACCTGCCCGTCCGGGCGCACATATCCCTGAAAGGTACGGCACTGCTCAGGGGGCAATAGATTCACCGGATGGTAGTCCCGGCAAAACTCGTACTGTTTTGATACGGAATCAAAGTAAATCGTTTCGTTGTGCATGTGGGTTCCGGCCTCTACATCCCGGGTAGCATAGCCGATCACCGTATTGTATTTTAAAATGGGTTCATTCTGGCGTATCGTGCGGGATGCGATTTTGTGCCCAATTGGAATATCGCTCTGGACGGTAAAATCTTCGTCAGGTATATAGGTGCCTGCTGCAACAGGCTCCCGTGCCACCACAATGTTATCTGCGCTGTCTAAACGAATTACGGGGGATTTTTTCTCTGTAGTCATTCCATTCTCCCTTCGCGCGGCTTTATGTAATGAATTGCTTCTTCATGCGCGTCTTCTTTTATTGAAAAAGGCAAAGGAAATGCTGAATACCCTTTGCCTCTCTCGCTTTGCAGTAAGCACTATTTAGAGTGAATATATTGAATCACTGCTCTGAGGCCCATTCTTTCCCTTGCCAAACAGGGTGATCATAAACCGACGGATCCGCTACGTACTTCCACTTTTCACCGCGGCAAACGGCTAAACAGCCTTTGACACACATTTGTGCCATTCTGATAACCGATTCCCGGCTCAGTGCGGCAGCATGCGGGCTGAGAATCAAGTTCGGAGCTTGGAACAAAGGGTTGTCAGGCGTGGGGGGTTCGGTGGTAAAAACGTCGATGCCCGCTCCGGCTATTGTGCCGGATTTTAGTGCCTCTACTAAATCTTCCTCATTGATAATTCCGCCCCGGCCACAATTGATAATGAGAGAGGTTTTCTTCATTGATGCAAGCTGTTCCTTGGCAATCAAATTACGGGTCTGCTCTGTGAGCGGAATATGAATCGTGACCAAATCGCTTGCTTTCAGCAGCTCTTCATAGTCGGAAAAATACAGTACACCCAGTGATTCGATTTTTTCCCGAGATAAAAACGGATCATACCCGGCAACCTTCATGCCGCATCCTTGGCACAGCTTTGCCATTTCACGTCCAATAGCCCCTAAGCCCAGGATACCGACTGTTTTTCCCTCCAGTTCAAAAGATTTTTGTGCATCGCGGATTTCCCAATTTCCGGCGCACATCTCCCGATGCGCATCCATCAGGTTTTTAGACAGCGAAAACATCATGGCAATGGCATGCTCGGCTACGCTGCGGTTATTGGCGCCCGGGGTAATGATGACGGGGATACCGTGAGCCGTAGCTGTCTTTACATCCACATTATCGTATCCGACCCCTGTGCGCCCAATTACCTTTAATTGCGGGCTGTTTTCAATGACGTGGCGGTCACACTTGCCGACGCGGACAAGTAATGCGTCCGCATTCTGCATCTGATCCAGATATTCATTTGGGTCAGGATGATTTGCGGTATAAACCTCCGCCTTTCCGACCAACAGCTCCATTCCCTCAGGGGAAACTGCTTTTGTCATAACAAATTTCATCTCACCTTCATCCGCCTTTCCTAAAATGAATTGAACCATGCGATCCAGCTGCTTTTAATACTTGAGTTTTCTACCAGTGGAGTATGCAGTAAAGAGCAGTACCGGAACGGAATCCGTAAAAATGTATAGCAATGCAGTGTGGAGTAAGCATTGCTATACACCTTTCTTTATACGTAGAGCGCTGGCCAGCATGATAATCACTCAGGTTCATACTAACACAGAAGCCGGTTCCCCTCCAAATGTGTTTGGAGGGGAATTTGCAATGATTCCTTTATTTCCCTGATATTTCTGAGTCGTTGCCAAGACCGGAAATGACACCGGTCGAAGCCGGACCGTGTTCGTGAAAATGGCTGATTACTTCAGTGCCGCTTCCGGCTCGGCACTCCCCGCCAGAGCGGCGGCGCGCTGCTTATTGATCTGGTGAATCCGCCAGGGAGCAAAGATCAAGCCGCCGACGATGAAGGTGGGGATACGAAGGAACGAAATCACCTGGTAGCCTTTTGTGACCAGAGCGACGATGCCGATCTGCGCCAAAAGCAGCGACAGACCCAGAAGGATGATTCCGAAAATCATGTCCACAATCGCCTGATTGTACTTCTTCTTTGGGTTGAACCAAGGCCCGAAACGCGCACAGACAGCTACCACATCCGACATGGAAACATAAGCCAGGAACAGGCCGATACTGTAGATCAAGGACAAAATACCGGTGGAACCAAAACGCTCCACGATCATGTCGTAAATCGGAATCACGCTGTCGCTGATCCCGGGCATGCGGGACAGAACGGCAAGAGAAACGATAAACAGCATAAATCCATTGAGGAAGCCGCCGAAAATAGCCATCACCTTGCAGTCGTTTTTGCTAGTGAATTTTCCTGCAATCGCTATGTAAGCACTGCAGAATCCGACCTGCAGACCGGTATACCACATCATATCACCGATTGCCGATCCCGTTGAAACGTTGAATGTCTCTTTGGTCTGTACGATGTTCACGACACCGCCCCAGTTTTCTTTGAGCAAAACAAACGCCACGACAAGAATCGCACCGGTCATGATGATTCCAAGAGGCAGGTCGATTTTCGCCATTACGGTCGCGCCGAACATGGAGATCGCGACGACAATCAGCAGGCACACAAACGTCCCAAGGGTATAATTCATACCTACAGACTGATTCAGGAAGGTTCCCGCGCCGGCCAGTACCGCGCTGCTGTTTACCAGAAGGGAGATCAAGACGATCACGTCAAAAACGATCACCATAATTTTTCCGACAGCTTCTTTTTTGGAATACAGCGAGTATGCGACATCTTTATAGCTGTCAGCTTTAATTAACCGCGAATACTCTCCCATATAGTAAAAAACGAAACCAAGAATAATGAATGGGACTAACGTGGTGACAAGCGATATCCATCCGGACCTTGTAAAATATTTTAATAGAGTTAAACCGGAGCAAAATCCCGCCCCGCAATGATTGCCAAACCATGCAAAAGCGGCGCCGAGCGCTACAAACCACTGGATTTTGGCCTGATTGGTTTTAATCATCTTCACATCTCCTCAATAGTATATTACCTGTATCGACAGGCTTTGAAGGGCTGCTTTTAGCAAAGAAACACACTCTTTTTTACCTCATATTTTCTTCAGCGGATGGCTTCCGAATTCCTCCCCCTTTCCTGATTGTCCCTGGGGTCGTTTCGCCGTGTCCTACCTAAGCTGTTTTATAGATTGTCCCTGTATTGTATTTTAGATTCCATTGCCGGCCGGTCTTTTCTTTTTTCCTCCGCAGTCGGGAAAGAAAAGATTCAGACTGTTTTAACTGAAAGGAGACTGATAGGCAGCCGGATCGGTTAACGCTGTCCATCCCAAGCATGGCCGTTTTCGCCCTTGCGATAAGGCGGTACCCCTTTTATGTATGACACCGTGAACGCTGCGCAGATCGCGGTGCTTTCACCGGAAACGAAACCGGGCGGTTACAGCCCTTATTTTTTGTCGGCCGTGGAATAGTCGTACCAGCCTTTTCCGGTCTTTCGTCCAAATTCGCCCTTCTGGAACTTTTCTATGACCAGCGGGCTGGGTTTGTCGTATTCGTCGCCGCTTTCGGCATAGCGGTCCCGGCGCACATAGTAGTTGACGTCGATGCCGGTCAGGTCCATCAGGCGGAAAGGTCCCATGGGGTACCCCAGCCCCTTTTCACAGGCGGTATCGATATCCTCTACCGAGGCGATGCCCTTCTCCAGCAGAGAACAGGCCTCATGAGTTACCGCTGCGTTGATGCGGTTGGCTACAAAGCCGGAAATCTCTTTGTTGATCACGATGGGAGCTTTTCCGGTGTTAACGGCAAAGGCTTTGACGGTCTCGATAACCTCCGGTGCGGTGTGCGGGCCGCGAACCAGTTCTACAAGCTGCATCACCAAAGCTGGGTTGAAGTAATGGATATTCAGCAGCCGCTGGGGGTTCTGAGTGACGTCGGCCAGCTTGGAGCTGACGAGATTGGAGCTGTTGGTTCCCAGGATCGTGTCCGGCTTGCACAGCTTGCTGATCCGCCCGAACAGTTCCCGCTTGATTTCCAAATCTTCGATAATGGCCTCAATGACAATATCCGCCTGGGCAGCCGCCTCGTCCACATCCTGGGAGAAGGATAGGCTGGCCGAAATCTGGTCGGCCTCAGACTGCGTAATGCGGCCCTTGGCCACGCGGCCCGACAGATAGTCGGCGGCCCATTTCTGTGCCTTTTCCACCGCGTTGGGGAACGAGTCGCACAGGATGACCTGATAGCCGCTGGCACGGCCATTGAGAGCGGTGTTCATGGCGATCTGCTGACCCATGGCTCCGGCGCCGATCACCACGATGGTTTTGACCTGCTCAATATTCATTTGACACACCTCATTTTAATATAGAAATTGCGAGATTGGAATCACAGCTTTTCAATCATCGTGGCCATGGACTGACCGCCGCCGATGCATAGGGTGGCCAATCCGTACCGGCCGCCGGTACGCATAAGATTATGTAGCAGGGTGACGATCAGGCGGGTGCCGGTGCTGCCCAGGGGATGGCCCAGGGCGATGGCTCCGCCATTGATGTTGACCTTTTCCGGATCCAGACCCAGGTCCCGCATACAGGCCACCGCCTGGGAAGCAAAGGCTTCGTTCAGCTCTACCAGGTCCATTTGCTCCACGGTCATCCCGGTGCGCTCCATGATTTTGCGGGTAGCGTACACCGGGCCATAGCCCATAATGGCCGGGTCCAGGGCGGCTCTGGTAATACCCACGATTCGAGCCAGGGGCCTGAGTCCCGACTCTTTCATTTTGCGCTCGGACATCAGAACCAGGGCGGAGGCGCCGTCATTCAGGCCGCAGGAGTTGCCCGCGGTTACGGTTCCGTCCGGCTTGACGATGGGCCTGAGGGCGGCCAGAACCTCCATGGTGGTGCTGGGGCGGGGGAACTCGTCGGTGTCAAACACAAAGTTTTTCTTTTTTTCTTTCACCTCCACAGGAAGAATTTCCTCTTTGAAATAGCCCGCGGCAATGGCGGCCGCCGCCCGGCGCTGGCTCTCGGCGGCAAATCTGTCCTGCTCTTCCCGGGTGATGTGGAAGCGCTCGGCCACATTTTCCGCTGTTCTGGGCATGCTCAGAGCGGTACCGTAAATGGATGCGGGCTGGGCTGTGGTACCCGCCTCTATATTGGAATCCACCAGCGTCAGGGGGCCGTCTCCCCAGCGCTCGTGGCGCAGGTAGTGGGGCGCACGGCTCATATTTTCGGTGCCGCCGGCCACGATGACGTCGGCCTCGCCGCACCAGATTTCCTGACAGCCGCTGAACAGGGCCTGCATGGCAGAGGCGCACAGGCGATTCACGGTAAAGCCGGGCACGTTCTCGGGCAGACCAGCCTCCAGTGCGGCGCACCGGGCGATGTTGGAGGCCTCGGTGCTCTGCCGCACTTCACCTAAAATGACCTCATCTATCCATTCCTTGTTTACACCGGCGCGCCGTACCGCTTCCTGAATGACCAGTGCGCCCATGGTATGGGCCGGTACGCTTTTCAGCGTACCGCCGTATTTTCCCACGGCGGTACGGACGGCGCCCATGATATAAACGTTTTCCATTTCCATCAAGAGATTCCCCTTTCACAAAGTCCTGCCGCAGTACGGCGGGATTCATTGATACACAGTTTCTATCAACGTGATAAAGCAATCTCTGTGCCAATTCATTTTTGCACCAAGGAAAATAAATAAAAGGAATCCGGGAACCTCCGTGCTTTTTGTTTGGAATTCCGATGTTTTCTGGACGCGGGCCAACTTTTTCGCACCGAATTCCATCCATCAAAAAGTTTTTCGCTGTTGTGCTGAAACCGATCACCGCATCGATCTATAGGGTAATTCCTTTGTGAAATGCACATATCATTGTGCATTTGCACTTATTGTGCAATTTTATTGCACAATTTTTTATTTATCTTTATATTAGGAAGGCATTCACCTGCGAGTTAAAATCCGAAAGAGTTTGTGGGCATAGCCATTTCCGTCCAGATTTTTAAAATCGAATAAAATATGTGCCTCCCAAGCCGGGTCGGCCTGCCGGAACTTTTCCGGTGGCCCCCGGCCTTTTTATGCAGAAAATTTTAAAACAGGATGAATCACTTGGCACGCTTATTGCTGATTTACCCTGGGTAGAAGCACATAGAGGGTCTGCCTCTGCTGAATCAATGGAAAGGAGATTGGAAGACAGTGGGGATGAAATTTGAAAATATTCTCTACGAAATCCGGGACGGCATCTTATATCTGACGCTGAATCGCCCGGAGGTTCGCAATGCCCTTACCCCAGAAATGTGGGGGGATATCAGCGCTGCTGTTCAATGCGCCCGGGAGGATGACCAGATCAGAGTGGTGATTGTCACCGGAGCAGGAGAGAAGGCTTTGGCCAGCGGCGCGGATATCCGCGAAATCCATGACCGGGATTATTTGAAAATGCTGCTGGGCACGGCGCCGGCGGCTCTGAAAAACCTGGAGGATCTGTATAAGCCTGTCATCTGCGCCATTAACGGCTACGCTCTGGGGGGCGGCTGCGAACTGGCCATGGCCTGCGACATCCGGATCGCGACCAGGCGCTCCAGACTGGGGCAGCCAGAGGTTGGCCTGAGCATCATCCCCGGCGCGGGCGGAACCCAGAGGCTGAGCCGGCTGGTGGGGTTAGGCAAGGCCAGGGAGCTGATCTATACCGGAAAAATCATCACCGCGGAGGAGGCCGAGGCCATCGGCCTGGTCAACCAGGTGACCGAGGACGACCGGGATGCCCTGATAACCGCGGCGGAGGAAATGGCACGCCAGATCATGGCCAAAGGGCCGGTGGCGATCACGATGGCGAAAATGGCCATCAATCTGGGCTATGAGACCGACATCAACACCGGCCTGATGATTGAGCGCCTTGCTCAGACCATCGCGTTCAGCACCGAGGACAGAAAAGAAGGGACCGCCGCTTTTCTGGAGAAGCGTCCCGCCCAGTTCAAAGGGCGCTGAACCGCCGGAATATCAAAGGCACCGGTACGCTGGTTGCGCCGGTGCCAGAATCAAGCAGCAAAAATTTAGGGAGGAATTTTCATATGAAACCAATGGAAAACATTCGTGTGGTAGAGCTGTCCACCATGCTGGCCGGCCCGATGACCGCCCGGATTCTGGCCGAATGGGGCGCCGATGTCGTCAAGGTGGAATCGGTCAACGGCGACGCGTGGCGCAAGCAGGCGGGCACTACGCTCTCCCCCTGCACGAAAGATGCAAACCCCAACTTTGATGTGCAGAACATGAACAAGCGCTTCGTCTGCCTGAACCTGAGGACAGAGGCAGGACGCGACGCCATGATGAAGCTCTTGTCCGGGGCGGACATCTTTATCACCAACTACCGCGTTCAGGCACTGGAACCCATGGGACTTACTTACGAGCAGCTCAAGGAGACATTTCCCCGCCTGATCCATGCTTCCGTTTTGGGCTACGGCAGCGAAGGCCCGGAGAGTTCACGCCCCGGGTACGATTACACCGTGTTCTTTGCCAGAACCGGCCTAATGGCCGACCTTGCCCCGGCCGGCGGCCCGCCCCTGATCCCTGTGGGGGGAATTGGCGACCACAGCGTGGCCGTCGCCTTGTCTGGGGGCATCGCCGCCGCGCTTTATAAGCGATCTGTTACGGGGGAGGGGGATAAGGTGGATGTCTCCCTGCTGCAGGCCGGCACCTTTATCAACTGCACGGGCATTTTAAACGGCTTTAACGGGCGCAAACTGCCCCGGGACCGTTATGACTGCGGACACGCCGGCAGCAATACCTACCAGGGCTCCGACGGGGAATGGTTTTACCTTGCCATCATCGATTACCGGCGCTTCCCGGAATTCTGCCAGGTGATCGGCATGCCCGAGATTGCCGCAGACCCCAGATTCTCCACCTCAGATGTGTATTACGAGAACAGAGGCGAGCTGACCAAAATTTTGGACAAAAAATTTGCGGAACAGCCAGTTTCTTACTGGCATGAGCTGCTCGACGCCCACGATCTCCCCCATGAG
The DNA here is from genome assembly GCF_000577335.1 of Faecalispora jeddahensis. Classification (GTDB taxonomy): domain Bacteria; phylum Bacillota; class Clostridia; order Oscillospirales; family Acutalibacteraceae; genus Faecalispora; species Faecalispora jeddahensis. The sequence continues at coordinate 49,822 of NZ_CBYL010000014.1, forward strand.
GTTTTGCATCACTTTAAGGACGTTCCCTATGATCCGCAGGTGCAGGCGAACCATTACACCTATTTCCACGAATACTCGGATGGAACCAAGACCGTGTTCTCCAATGGCCCGGTCCACTTCGGGTCGATCGATCCGTCCGCGATCCCCTGCCGCATCTCCGGCTCCATCGGACGGGATACGGACGAGGTTCTGAGAGAGATCGGCTATACGGATGAGCAAATCCATGCTATGCACCAGTCCGAAGAAATCAAATAACTGCCAGAAAGGAGGTTCGGCGCCTATGTATACACTGGGAATCGATATCGGTTCTACCTCCAGTAAGGCGGTCATTCTGCAGGATGGTGCTGTGCTTGCCGCTCACGTGGTAGAGCCGCTGGGCACCGGTACGGTAGGCCCTGAGCGCGCTCTGAAAAAGGTGTTTGAGCTGTGCGGCCTTTCGCAGCAGGACATCAACTATACGGTAGTGACAGGTTACGGCCGGATGAACTGCGACTATGCCGACGAGCAGATCAGCGAGTTGAGCTGCCACGCAAAAGGAATTCACTTTCTGCTGCCCACTGTACATACCGTCATCGACATTGGCGGTCAGGACGCCAAGGCGCTGAGCATCACGGATAAGGGCCAGCTCACTGCATTTCAGATGAACGACAAGTGTGCGGCGGGCACGGGGCGTTTCCTTGACGTAATGGCTCGGGTTTTGAACGTAGAGATCAGCGAACTGGGGCCTCTGTCCCAAAAATCCAGCCATCCGGTCGGCATCAGCAATACCTGTACGGTTTTCGCTGAATCGGAGGTGATCTCGCAGTTGTCTTCCAATGTCCCCATCGAAGATATTGCGGCGGGGATTCACAGCTCGGTGGCCAAGCGCGTAGCCGGCATGTCGCTGCGCCTGGATCGGACTCCCGATGTAGCCATGAGCGGAGGGGTCGCCCTGAACATTGGCGTGGTTCATGCCATGGAGCAGGAGATGGGATGCCATATCCTGGTCGATCCGCTGTGCCAGTCGGCAGGCGCCATTGGCGCTGCAGTTCTGGCATGGGAAAAGCGAAGAAAAGGAGAAGTTGATGATCATGAGTGAACAGACAACCGCGGCGGAAACCGCCGCTGCAGCACCGGCGCCCAAGCCCAAGCGCCCAAAACCCAAGTCAATGATTCTGCTGGGCGAGCAGACCCAAACATTGTTTGACAATGCCCAGCTTGCTAAAGAGCGAGGCGAAAAAGTGGGGTGGTCCGCCTCGATCTTCCCCCAGGAGATCGCGGAGACACTGGGCCTGAACGTACTTTATCCGGAAAACCACGCCGCCGGCATCGCGGCCCGTCATCAGGCGGACCCTTTCCTGCAGGAGTGTGAAGGGCCTTTGGGCTACTCCAACGACCTGTGCGCATACGCCAAGCTGAACCTGGCGTATGCTGCCGTCCTGAACGGCGAAAGCGTAGTGGAGCTGCCCGACGGGGGCAAAATGGTCAAACCCGACTTCCTGCTGCTGACCAACAACATCTGCAATCAGCTGACCAAGTGGTACGAGAATCTGGCCAGACAAATGGACATTCCCATCTTCTTCATCGACACCTGTTACAACCCCTACGATTATGTGACGGAGAGCCGGGTACGTTATGTCCGCGCGCAGATCGATCAGCTGATTCAGGACCTGTGCGCCTTTACCGGAAAGTCCTGGGATGAGGAGCGGTTCCAGAGGGTGATGCAGATTTCCCAGCGCAACAGCTATCTGTGGGAGCGGGCCAATGACCTGCTCGACCGCAAGCCCTCCCCCCTGAGCGGATTCGAGCTGTTCAACTATATGTCCGCAATGGTGTGCAACCGGGGCAAGGAATCCTCTACCGCCGTTCTGGAGCAACTCAACGCCGAGATCGAGCAGCATATTGCCGAGGGAACCTCCACCTTCCCGGTGGAGGAACAGTTCCGGGTCTCATGGGACGGTATTGCCTGCTGGCCCTATCTCAGCCACAATCTGCGCACGCTCAAAAAGTACGGCATCAACATGGTTGCCTCCAGCTATGGAAAGGCATGGGCGATCGAATATGAGGACCTGGACGGCATGGCCCGGGCCTACTGCTTCGCCTCTACCAACGGCGACAATGCCACCACCATGATCTCACGGCGGCTGGAGGCCCTGCAGAAGTTTGGCTGCGAGGGTACCATTTACCACGTCAACCGCAGCTGCAAGGTGATGGACTGTCAGATGATGGAGGTACAGCGCCAGCTCTCTCAGCTGGCGGGAGTGCCCTTTACCTCGTTCGACGGCGACCAGGCGGACTACCGCAACTACAGTGAAGCCCAGTTTGAAACCCGCATCCAGGGGCTGGTAGAAGTCATGGAGCAAAATAAGGAGGCGAAGCGCAATGACTGATCTGAATCAAAACCTTTCTATACTGCAGCAGGCCTGCGCCAATCCTCGCGGCCGACTGGAGCACTATCTGGAGCAGGGCAAAAAGGTCGTCGGATGCTTTCCTTATTACGCCCCGGAAGAATTGGTTCACGCCTGCGGAATGATCCCCATGGGGATGTGGGGCGGCCAGACGGAATGGAAGCTTGCCAAAAGGTATCTGCCTGCCTTCGCTTGTCCCATCATGCAGTCCAATATGGAATTTGGCCTGAGGGGTACATATGAGGGCATGTCCGCCGTCATTATCCCCGCCATCTGCGACACGCTGCGCTGCATGACCCAGAACTGGCGCTTCGGCGTGCCCTCCATTCCCATGATCCCCATTGTCCAGCCCCAGAACCGCACTTCTCCCGCCAGCGTGGATTACCTGATCAGCGAGTTTGAGACTGTGCTGGCCATGCTGTACACCATCACTGGCAGGATGATGAACGAAGCCGCCCTCGGCCGTACCATCCAGATTTACAATGAGCACAACGCCGTCATGCGGGAGTTTTCCGCTGTGGCCGCGGAGCACCTGGATGTGATCACTCCCAAGGTTCGCCACGCGGTGATGAAAAGCGCTTCTTTCTATGAGAAACAGGAGCATACCGCGATTGTCCGCGAGATTGTGGATGCGCTCAAGCAGCGTCCGGTCTATTCCTACCCCGGCAAAAAGATCATTCTCAGCGGTATAGCCTGCGAACCGGATGAGCTGCTGGACATTCTGGCCGAAAACCAGTTTGCCGTAGTGGAGGATGACCTGGCTCAGGAGATGCGCCAGTACCGCACCGACATTCCGCTCAAAGGGGGCGGCGGCCTGAAGCGGCTGGCCCTGCAGTGGGGCAACCGATGCAGCTGCAGCCTGATCCACACGCTGGGCAAGCCCCGGGGCGGCATGATGGTCGATCTGTGCAGAGAGACCGGGGCAGAGGGAGTCATTCTGTGCATGATGAAGTTCTGCGATCCGGAGGAGTACGACGAGCCCTATCTTGAGGCGGATCTGCGGCAGGCGGGCATCCCGAGCCTGTCTATCGAGGTGGACCAGCAGAACGGCAGCTTCGAGCAATTGCGTACCCGTTTGCAGACCTTCCGGGATATGATGTAGCGACAGCCGATTCCCAAATAATTTATTGTAAATACATTCCATTTTCTTGGCCTTTTTGCATGATTTATGATATGATATGCATGACTTTTGATCCGATGGGAGGCATGGTCAGATGCAGGATTTTTCGTCCTTTCAGGAGTTGTGCCAGGAATTGCCTTTTACAGAAATTCTGGACAATATCGACACCGGAATCGCCCTCTACGACGCGCAGGGGAATTTCCTTTTTATGAATACCGTCATGGTCAACTGGCGGAATATTCCCCGAAAGGAATACCTGAAAATGAACGTCCATGACTTCAGCCATGTTCTGGATGTGTCCGTGTTTGACCTGGTTTGCCAGGAAAAGCGCCGGGTGAGCCGCCTGCAGTACTACAAAGATTTTCAGCAGGTGGACGGCCCCACGCGGATGCGCATCGTCATCGGCACGCCGATCTTTGACGGTCAGGGCAACGTGAAGTATGTCGTCACCACACTGCAGGATGTTCAGGCCTTTGAGGACCTGTATCACACTCTGCTCAACGATCACAAAATCCTTGCATCCAGAGAAATAGGCCAGGCGGAAAAGATCAGCATCGTCGCCAAGAGTCAGAAATTCCGGCAGCTGCTTTCGGTAGCCGAAAGCATTGCGCCGCTGGACTCTACAGTGCTGATTTATGGGGAATCCGGCTGTGGTAAAGAGGTCATCGCCCATTATATCCACGAACACAGCGACCGGAAAATCAAACCTTTGATCACCGTCAACTGCGCCGCTTTTCCGGAAAATCTGATTGAGGCGGAGCTGTTCGGCTATGAAAAGGGAAGCTTTACCGGCGCCAATCGGGAGGGCAAGACAGGCCTCGTGGAATCTGCCGACGGCGGCACCCTGTTTCTGGACGAACTCAACTCTCTCCCCATGAACGTGCAGGGTAAGCTGTTGCGATGTCTGGAGGAAAAGAGCGTTCAGCGGATCGGCGCCACCCGGGCCAAGAAGGTGGATTTTCGCCTGATCGCCGCCACCAATCAGAATCTTGGGGAAATGGTGAGCAAAGGCACCTTCCGTGAGGATCTGTACTACCGCATCAACGTTATTCCCCTGACCATCCCGCCGGTGCGGGAGCGCAGGGAGGACATCGTTCCCCTCTGTCTGTATTTTCTGCACCATTTCTGTCAGAAGTATAATCTGCAGAAAAGCTTCTCCGACGAGGTGCTGGAGGAGGTTCGAAACTACAGCTGGCCCGGGAACGTCCGGGAAATCCGCAATTTTGTGGAGCGGATGGTCGTCATGACCCCGCACGCCACCCGCGAGATCAACAGCATCCCCTCCGGCATGCTGTCCAACCAGACGGATACCCGCCCGACAGTATCCCCCCAATCTGCCGTGTTCTCCGTCGCGCAGAGCCAACCAAGGCAGCGTTCCGATGGTCCGAGCCGGGATGAGGTGCTGGCCGCCTTGGCCACCTGCGGCAACCATAGGGAAAAAGCAGCGCAGTATCTGGGAATCTCCCGCCGAAAGCTGCAGTACAAGATTCGGGAGTACCACCTTCCGTCCCGCTGTCAATATCAGGATGAGGATGCAAAATAATTTTTAATATGAAAAAGCGTCTCCTGTTTTTGAAAAACAGGAGACGCTTTTTTGAGAGAGTATTATGGGTATTAAGATCATGCGGCTTTCGCCATGCCGTGAAAAAAACGAGAAGAGAAAACATAAAGAAAGGACTGCCGGTACTGTTCCGGCGGTCCTTTCTGTTTCTCAGACGATTTTCTGAATTCGGATTTTTCGTGGCGGATTCTTTTATCCCTTTTGACCTTATCATCTGGTTAAAATCCAATCAAAATGATTTACCTTGAAAGACATAGTCACTTTGATTTTAAATGGAAATCACGAAAGCGTTTTGCCGTCCGTTTCAACAAGCGCTTTTTAATTACCGGCGAATATATTTCTGATATTTATTTCTCAAATCATTCAATTGATTGATCCTTGCCATGGAATCAAAGGATTCCATGGCAATTTTAATGATCAGGCTGTCAACAACGGCCATCAAAGAGACCATGGAATGATATTCCGTTGGCTCCCCCCGGTAGCAGTAGAGAAAGGCTTCCGAATTCTGGAGCCCGTTCGCCAGAAGATCGCTGAAAATCACGCAGGAAAATCCCACATAGCTCTTTTGAGTAAGCAGTACCGTCGTTTCTGCCAAAACGCGGCCAAAACAGAAGATGAGAACCAGATCTTCCTTTCGGATATTATTCAGGGATTCATATAGGGCTGACCCACCCTCCATCAAGATCAGCTCGATTCCGAATCGGCGCAGGCGGTATTTCATCACATGGGCGATCCCAAAGGAAGCGTCCGGTGCGAAAACATAGATTTTCTGCTTTTGTGCAATCAGGTCCGCCGCCGTTTCAATCGCCTCGGGCGATATCAGCTTCATCGTTTTTTCCAGTGTGTTCACCAGCATGTCGATGTTTTTTACCATCCAGTCAGAGGGCGCCCGGTCTGAGCCGGTCAGAGAAGAAAGGGTGTTTTTTACCTTTGAGGCCGGGGTGGTGCTGCTTTGGGAGAGCTGTGCCCTTTTAAACTCCTTGAAATTGTCAAACCCGATTTTCGGCCAGAACCTGCCGACAGTCGCGAGGCTTACCCCCACTTTTTTAGAAATATCGCTTGCCGTTTCGCAGTAAAGCGCAGTTTCGTTGCTCATCAGATAATTCAGGATCAGATGGTCTGCTTTGGTAAAGCCTTCTTGATTGATATCGGATAAATGGATCATACGGATTCCCCCTTCTTTTTTTTATTATAAGGGTTTCCCTCAAAAATGAAAGTAATTTTCCAATAAAAAATTTATGAAAATTATTAATCATAGCATAACGGTTTGATAATGTGATTTTAATGTTGAGGGAATATGATGAATTCAGCATTGAGAGGGGGGACAGCTGTGAATCCAATTTATTTTTCTTCCACGCTGATGTGGAATGCGGCCCTGCCCGAACTGTTTCAGGCTGCCTGCACGCTTGGCGCACAGGGAATCGAATTTTGGGCGCAGCAGTTTGAAAGCCGGGACTATTGTGAGAAGGAATGCCATCGATTGATGGATGAATGCCAAATCGAGGCTTTTGTCCACAGTAAAACATGGGATTTGAATTTCGCTTCGATGAACCGGTGCATTCGGGAGGCTTCGATCCGTGAAATCAAGGCTTCCATCGATCTGGCCGGCAAGCTGCACGCCCCGGAAATCACCGTGCATCCGCCGCGCGAATCGCTTTGCGGGGAGCTTCCCTTTTACCGGGAGCTTACATATCAGGGCCTGACGGAGCTTCTTTCGTATGCGCGCGGCAAGAATGTGGACGTATCGCTGGAGGTGATGGAGAAAATCCCGAAGGAATTGATGACCTCACGCCGGCAGATTCAGGAGCTGACGCGCGACCTGTACCCGGAATTTTCTTATACGGTAGATGTGGCCCACTGTGACGATGCAGCAGAGGTACAGGATTTTCTCTGGAAGCTTCCCCGAATATCAAAGCTGCATATCAGCAACCGCCGCGGCAGCAAGTACCACACACTACTTTCGGATGGGGATTTTTCGTTCCCGGAGCTGTGGCCGATTTTAGAGGACAGCCATCTTCCTATGGTGGTAGAAGGTCTCGATCGATCAAAGGAATATACCATGCTGTACGAAAACATGAAATATATCCAAACAATCAAAAGGAGAGTCTGAAATGAAATCAAACAAAAAAATTGTGGCGGGAATCCTTGCTTTGTGTATGCTGGCGGGCTTTGCAGGGTGTTCCGGGACCGGCACCACTTCCTCGCAGGGCGGCGCGGCGCCGTCCGCTCAGAATTCCTCTGCGCCACAGCAGCCGGAGAACCTGAAGGGAGAGGTAACGCTTTACACCTCTCAGCCGGAACAGGATGTACAGGCCCTGATCGAAGCGTTCAACCAAAAGCAGCCCGACGTAAAGGTGAATGTGTTCCGCAGCGGTACCGAAGAGGTCGTCAGCAAAATCCTTGCGGAGAAAAAGGCCGGCGCGGTCAAGGCAGACCTGCTTCTGGTTGCCGATGCAGCCACCTTTGAAGCCCTCAAGTCCGAAAATCTGCTGATGAGCTATGAGTCCCCCGAGCTCAAGGGGATCAGCAGCGATTATTACGATGCGGAACATACGTATACCGGCACCAAAATCATTTCCACGGGGATCGTCATCAATACCGACATGGTCAAAAAAGCGCCGGCCGGCTACAAAGACCTGACGGACGCTTCCTACAAGGACAACCTGATCATGCCGAGCCCGCTGTACTCTGGCGCCGCCGCTTATAACCTTGGTGTTCTGGTCAGAACAGACGGTGTCGGCTGGGATTTCTACAAATCCCTGAAAGCAAACGGAGTTTCTGTACAGCAGGGCAACGGCGCTGTGGAAAAAGCGGTGCTGGCCGGTCAGAAATCCTGCGGAATTGTTGTGGACTATCTGCCGCTGCGCGATAAGGCAAAAGGCTCGCCGGTCGAGTTTATTTACCCCAGCGAAGGTTCTTTGAGCGTGACCGAACCGATCGGAATTGTGAACGGAACCCCCAATGAAGCACAGGCCAAAGCGTTTGTGGACTTTATTTTGTCCGACGACGGCCAGACGACAACCTCTGTCATTGGGTACACGCCGATCAAGTCCGGAATCAAGGCGCCGGAGGGATTTAAATCCGTCGATGAAATCAAGAATCTTACTTACGATATTTCTGAGCTGGTCAAAACACGGGACGGCGACAAAGAAGAGTTCAGCAAACTGTTTGGTTAAAAACCGGGTGAATGCATGTAAGGCTGCGGTTTTCCGCAGCCTTTTTGGAGGTTTAGAGAAATGAAGAAAAGGAATCTGATGCTTCAAACAGTTGGCTGCATTGCAGTTGCCTTTCTGTTTTTGGTTCCGCTGTGTCGGCTGGTGCTGATGAGCTTTACACAGGACGACGGCAGTTTCAGCTTCGGCAATTACACCGCGTTGCTCCAGGAGCCGCGCACGCTTCGGGCCATTGGGAACACGGTGATCATCTCCCTGGCGGCCACCGCGCTTTCCACCGTTCTGGGCGTTCTGTTTGCCTTTATCGTCGCTTATTTGAATGTCAGGCGCAAAAAGCTGCTGGAGCTGCTCGTGCTGGCTCCCTTTATCATTCCATCCTATGTGATCACGATCTCGTGGACCAGCGCGCTGGCCGGGAACAGCGGAATGAACCAGCTCCTGCGGCTGCTGCACCTTGGCCCTGTGAACCTGTATTCACTGGGTGGGATCATCTTCATCCTCGGGATCTGCAATATTCCGCTGGTGTACCTCACTACCGTCAACATGCTGCGGAAAATCCCCCGGGATTTGGAGTGGGCCGCCCGTGCTTCGGGCTGCGGCCAGTGGGAAACGCTGTTTCGGATCAATCTTCGGCAGGCGGCCCCGGCGATCATCGGCGGCAGTGTGCTGGCCTTTCTTTCGTGTATCGATAATTTTTCCGTTCTGGCTTTTCTCGGGATTCCGGCCTCTATTCCGGTGCTCAGTACCTATATTTATGAAAAGGCGATCAGCTTTGGGTCACAGTCCTTTTCGATGGCCTCCGCCTTGTCTGTCATGCTGTCCGTTGTGGCGATCGCCGGGTCGCTGGGAATCTCCGCCTTTTCTCAAAAAGAAAAGCAGGCCGACAGTATCCGCGCGGATTTTTCGGAGCGCATTATTTTGAAGGATCAGACAAGAAGATGGGTGGAATGGATCGGCATAGGGATTTTTGCAATCATCGATCTGGTCCCCCTGCTCACGATGACTGCCGCTTCCTTTCAGGATCTTTACGGTCAAAGCTTTTCTGTCAAGAATTTCTCGCTGCAAAATTACCAGTTCCTGTTTATGAACAGCGGCATATCCAGCGCCATCGGCAACAGCCTGATGCTTTCATTGATCACCTGCGCGGTCTGTATTCTAGTCGGCACGGCGGCAGCGTATCACAAGCTGCACGGGAGCGGCCCGGCGGTTCGACTGCTGGAAGCCTGCGCATCCCTGACCTACGCGATTCCGGGCATCGTGCTGGCGCTGGCCATGATCTTTCACTGGTCTGCGATTCCGGGCGTCTATGGCAGCATCCAAATCCTGATGGTTTCTTATGTGACAAGGTATTTAATTCTTCAGGTGAAAGGAAGCTCGGCGGCAATGCTGTCCATCCATCCGTCGCTGGAGGAAGCGGCGCATGTATCGGGTAGCGGGAACGCGCGGATGTGGAAAAGAATTCTGATCCCGCTGCTGTTCCGGCAGACCATATCCAGCTCTCTTCTGATTTTTGTTTCTGCCCTGACCGAAATGACGCTGTCTTCCATCCTGGCGTCCGCCGGAACCAAAACGATTGGACTCAGCGTGTTTAACCTGCAGCAATCCGGCGATTATAACCTTGCATACGCGTTTTCCGTTCTGATCGTTCTTCTGATCGTTTGCGGATATGCACTGGTTCAGTATGTGTGCCGGGAGCCGGTGAAAAAGGGGAAGCACGAAAAAAGGCAGAATGCGGGGCTGTTCCGCCAGTATCCTTTCAAAGTATCCCACAAGATGGAGGAGTCTGCTTTATGAGCCTGAAAATCAGCGGTTTATCGAAAAAATACGGCGATCATCCGGCCTTGTCAAAGGTGTCTGTTGAAATCGAGGACGGCGAGTTTGTCTGTATCCTTGGCCCCTCCGGCTGCGGCAAAACCACCCTGCTGCGGCTGGTGGGCGGCTTTGAGCAGCCCACCGAAGGTTCTATTTGTGCTGGAGATGTGTTATACTCTTCTTCAAAGGAATGCGTTCCGGTGGAGCGTCGGGATCTGGGAATGGTGTTTCAGTCGTTTGCGCTGTGGCCCAATATGACGGTGCGCCAGCACGCGGAATTCCCCCTGCGGCAAAAGAAATACGCGCGGATGGATGCGGCGGAAAAGCAGAAGCTGATTGACCGTACGCTGGAGAGCGTCGGCCTTGCGGCGCTGTCCGGCCGCTACCCTGATGAACTGTCCGGCGGGCAGAAACAGCGTGTTGCGTTGGCGAGGGCCATTATCACAAAGCCGAAAATCCTGCTGATGGATGAGCCCCTCAGCGCGTTGGACGCGGAGCTGAAAATCAGCATGCGAAAAGAAATTCAGGATATTCACCGCATGACCGGGGCGACGATTCTGTATGTCACACACGACCAAAGCGAGGCGCTTGCCATGGCGGACCGCATCATGATCCTGAAAGACGGCGAAGTGGAGCAGGTCGGCACGCCCAAAGAAATTTATCTGCACCCCCGTACGCCGTTCGCCGCGACTTTCGTTGGCAAATACAATTTGTTTCGGGGTACCTGGGACAGCGACCGCTTTTACGAGGAAAGCTCGCGTGTCTGTTTCCGCGGCCGAACCGTCGGGCCGGAGCTCAAGAAGCTGGGGCTGTATCCCGTGCGGCCAGACCAGCTCCAAATTGAAAAGCAGGGGAACGGAATCCTCGGAAAAATCAGGAACCGGCAGTATTGCGGGCGAGAGGTTCATTATTCCGTTGAAAGCGCCGGAAGCCTGATTACGGTGTATGCACCCATCCAGGCCAGCTATGACTTAAATGAAACGGTGGTTCTCACCAAAAAGGAGGAGATAGATTGAAGGCATTGTTTGATCTTCATACGCATACGCTGGCTAGCGGCCACGCGTTCAGCACCCTGAAAGAGAATATAGAAGAGGCAGGGCGGAAAGGCCTTTGGGCAATCGGTACCAGCGATCACGCGGAAAAAATGCCCGGGGCGAATCCGAATGTCTTTATTAATTATAAAGTCGTACAGAAATCCGTGGAGGGGATCCGGGTTTTCTGCGGCATAGAAGCGAATATCTGTGATTTTGACGGGACGATCGATGTAGAGGAATCCCTGCTTCAAAAAATGGATTACGTTATGGCAAGCCTGCACACCCCATGCATTCAAAGCGGGACTGCCGAACAGAACACGGCGGCGCTGATCGGCGCGATGAAGAACCCTTATGTGAAAATCATTGCACACCCCGACGACAGCCGGTATCCCCTGGATTACGAAGCGCTGGTACAGGCGGCCAAAGAGCTTGGAGCAGCATTGGAGCTCAACAATTCTTCCCTGATCCCCGATTCCACGCGGCTCAATGGCAGGGAAAACGCCAAAGTGCTTTTGAACACCTGCAAACGCTTCGGGGCGCCTGTGATTTTAGGGAGCGACGCGCATATCTGGTACGATGTGGGCCGCTTTGAGGAAGCGTATGCCTTACTAGAAGAAGTCGGTTTTCCGCAGGAGTTGATTTTGAACCTGAGTCCGGATGGAATCCGAACTGTTTTAAACGAATCCTGCACGAGAATATAAATACATGCAGCAGGCTACCGGGTAGCACTTGGTCTGCATGGTGCTCGCCGCCAGAAGAATCCGATTCACAATTGTACCTTTTTCGTATCAATTCCCTTTAGAACGATTCTGTTAGAGGCCATTTCCTTTCAGATGGTCTTATAGCAAACAGCAGTGATCCCCCGCCATAGGCGGGGGATCACTGCTGTTTTTCAATTAAAGTATCGGCCTTTTTGCTTCTCCTCAGACTTGTCGATCGCGGAGAAAAGAGGGTTCAGGCAACACCGACCGTAATCAAGATATTGGCAAAGGTACGCTTTTCGCCGGTAGAGATTGCAAGGCAGACACAGGGCTGCTCACATGCGTCATAAAAACCAAAGCGGTCGATACCGTCCAGCTCCAGGCCGTTGAGAAGAGTGCGGAATTCACCGAAAATTTTAGGTTCTTCGCCATCGGAAAGCATGACCTCGGCTTTTTCAACATTGATGCAATCCAAAAGTGTTTTTAAAACATCTGTGACGGTCGGGATTCCTTCCGTCAGCCCCAAATATACTTTGGCAGCGTCTCCGCTCTTTGCGTTCAGGGGATAATTTCCGTCGGCGATCAAAATTTTATCCCCATGCCCGCATAGGGAAAGTGCGCTCATGATCCCGGGATGAATACATCCGGATTTCAGCATGCTCAGTCCCTCCTTTTATCTTTCGTTGTCCCGAAGCTGCCCCAGGGTTCCGCCGGGGTGCCACCGAACATATTCCTGCGGAGTTAAGCCGCGTACGGCCTGTAAATAGACGCTCAGCGCCTGCAATACATACATTTCCGCAAGGATCGAAGCACGGGGCGCGCGGTTCAGCGGGCCGCTCTCCTGTGTGACATTGGCCAGCAATGTCGCCTCGGCGTTCTTTGCCAGCCAGGATTCAGGGTTGCCTGTAACGGCAATGACATGGCAGTCGTTGTTTTTGATGGCGGTTACGGTAGCTTTCAGTTCCGCGGTTTCTCCGCTGTTGGAGATGCAGATGACCACATCCCCGGCGACAAGCTGACCGCAGGAGCCGTGCACAGCCTCAGTCCCATGCAGAAAATAGGTCGGGGTGCCGGTAGAAGAGAGCAGAGAGGCCATGTAAGCGGCTACATGAGAGGGCTTTCCGATGCCTGTAATATGAACACGGCCTCCGTTTTCTTGCGCCTGAATAATCAGTTCGGCAGCCGGTTCCAGGCTTTCCGGCGTGATGGATGGGATAAAGTGACCGATCTCTTCGGCAGATGTTTGCTGAAATTGACGCAGGGCCTGGCGAGTTCCTTCTGGTATCATAGTATATATGTCTCCCTTCTATTTCAGACCATCCAGAGCCGAAAGGCTGAAGGTCAGATCGTTTTCCTGCTGCATGAGCGCAATGATTTCTTCCAGCTTTGGCAGGGACGGCTGTGCGCCCATACGCGAAACCGTGAGCGTTGCGGTGTAGTTGGCAAAATGGAGCGCATCCTTATGGCTGAGCCCCGCACAAACCGAGGCGGTAAACGCACCCACAAAGGAATCTCCAGCCGCGGTCGGGTCTTTTACCTCCACCACATCGATGCACGGTTCATAAAGGAACGCTTCTTTATTTGCCACAACGGCGCCGGCATTCCCAAGTGTAATCACAACGTTCTTGACGCCCTTTGCCAGCAAAGTATCCGCGGCCTTATGAACATCGTCCATATTCACCTGCTTCCCGTCTTTTCGAATAGGGACACCGGTCAGGTCGGCCGCCTCATGCTCGTTGGGCGAAATATAGGTCAAATGCGAGAGCAGTTCATCGGAAAGCGGGGCGGAGGGCGCGGAATTCAGCATGACCGGAACATTCTTTTCATAAGCATACGCGGCGACCAGCTCGTTGATCTGCATGGGGATTTCCAGTTGGAGCATCACCATATCGTATTCGGCGATAGAATCTTTCAGGAACGCGACGTCCTCCGGGCGGGTCGCCATATTGGCGCCGGAAACCACAATGATGCGGTTGCGTGTGGTTCCGTTCTGAACCTCAAGCTGCACGTTGCCAATGGCGGAATATGTTGTGCTGTCCACAGAAACGAACTCAGTGTTAACGCCCGTTTCCCGGCAGGAGGCGATCAACCGGCGTCCAAAATCATCGTCCCCGACTCTTCCGGCCATCGTTACCTGCGCGCCAAGGCGGGCCGCCTGAACCGCCTGATTTGCTCCCTTTCCGCCAGGCGCCGTCTGATAGTCCAGCCCCAGTACCGTTTCCCCCGCATTGGGGAAGTGTCCCGTCTTTACGATCAGGTCCATCACAAAACTGCCAACGACAAGTATTTTCGGTTTTCGTGACATATTGATCTCTTCTTTCTCAGGAATTTCATTGGGGTATTTTTATCTTTATGACCGCTTTTTTGATTGGCTCCGGGGCATCTGCGCACACAAGGGGCATGTGGGCGTCCTGCGGAAAGCAGACAACAAAGCTTTCCGGTGCCATCGGCACAAAGAACCCCTGTCCGTTATCCCGGTAAAACGCAATATCCCGGTCTGTATTATACGGTTCCTCCACAGCAAGCAGGCCGGTGTTTTGAAACCCGATTTGCTCTCTGCCGGAGATTAAATATTGAATATCGATGTAACGCCTGTGCGACTCCCAACGGCTTTCTGTTCGGCTGCGGGTGCAGGGCGATTGAATCAGCACAAAAACCGAATCACTGTCAATCGGGTATCTCCCCGGTTCCAGAGCAGTCAGGTCTGTTTTTTCCAGGTATCGCAGCGCAAGATCAAACAACGGAGACAGCCCGCGATAAGAAAGCAGGTTGCTGCGATGGTCGTAGATCATAACCTCGCTTCCTTTCCTCGTTCCTCCAGCTCAAAACGCCAGAAAGAAACGTCCTTTCGGCAGTTGGTGTAGGTGACAAACAGGGAATTTCCGCTGCAATTGACCGAAGGATACGAATATTCTCCCTCTGCTTCCTCCAGCGTGTAAACATCCTCCCAAGTCTGTCCGTTGTCCTCTGAAAGAGCCAGGCGCAGGGGAAAGCGCGGGCCCCAGCTTTCGCCTACCGGATTGTAAACCAGGAAAAGACGTCCGTCCGCCGTTCGGGCAAGGTCGATTCCGCTGTTGTTGTTCGGCAGGCTTGTGGCATAGCCCTCACACCAGGTTTCGCCGCCGTCCTGTGAATCGCTGCGGGCGATAAAGCCCTCCGACGTGCGCATGAGCATATGTACCTTTCCGGGCGCGGATTCCCACAAGGTGGGCTGAATGGCGCCCCGGCCGGTGAAGGATTGTTCTGAAACCGGAATCTCCTGATAGGTTTTGCTTTTTGTTCCTGTTCCGGCAAGGGGGATGAAAACCTCGCTGCTTTTGCTCCAGGTTTTTCCCTCGTCATCCGAGCGGTCGGCAAAGCTGCGCCATTGCCCGTTTTCCAGCGATGCCGGAGCCAGCCAGCGTCCGCTCGAAAGTAGAATCAGCTTATTGCGCACGGGGCCGCGGCCGCCGACGTCACCGAGGACAAGCTCGCGCGCGGGCGACCATGTGCGGCAGCCGTCCTGGGATATGGAAACCCAGGTTTGCCAGGAGGAAATTTCTCTTCCGATTTTAAAGAATAACCAGACGGAACCGTCCTTTTGCACAAAGAGGACCGGGTTCCAGTGAGGCAGGCCGTTCTGCTGAAGAATCTGCGGTTTTTGCCAGCTACCGCCGCTGCGCCTTGCGCCCCAAATAGCGACGTCATCCGCCCCCTCGCGGCTGCCGGCGAACCAAACACAGAAGAAGTCGCCGTTTGGAAGAATGGCCAGAGAAGAAGCGTGGCAGGATTCAAACGGAGGCTGTTCCCCCAGAATACTTTCTTTTTCGATCTGCCGGAACAGTCTGGCAGTGTCTGTTTTCATTTTGTGTCACCCCTTAATCCCCGACGTTGCAATTCCCTCCACGAAATACCGCTGCAGCAGCAGGAAGACAATCATGGTTGGAATAATGGCCATACAGCAGGCCGCCAGTGCGGTGCCGTATTGGAACTGCGCATTGGAGTTTACCGAACCCATGAACTGAGCGATCCCGACAGGGAGGGTCAGCATCTTGTCGGAGCGGATGGCGATCATCGGCCACAAGAAGCTGTTCCAGTTTGCGATAAAGGTCAAAATGGTAACGGTAGAAAGTGCCGGTTTGGACAGCGGCAGCATAATCTTCAGGAAAATCGTAAACTCACCGCAGCCGTCGATCCGGGCGGCTTCCTCCAGCTCACGCGGCAGACCTTTGAAAAAGCTCGTCAGTATAAAAATACTGGTGACGTTTGCCGCCGAAGGGAAGATGATGGAGGCATAGGTGTTGAGCAGGCCGATCTTGGCGCACATCAAATACAACGGGATCATGTATGCCTGAATGGGGATCAGCAGCATCGTAACGATCGTGCCGTAAATCAGTTTGCGCCCGCGGAATTCAAAGCGCCCGAGCGCATAAGCCGCAAGAGACGACAGAAAAAGAATCATCAGCGTACCGCAAACGGCTGTAATCAGGCTGTTCGCCCCCCAGGAAAGGTAGGGATATTTTTCCAGCACGGTGGTATAGTTGGAAACAGTGAAGGTGTCCGGAATCCATTTGGGAGGGTAACTGAGAATTTCACTCTCAGGCTTGATAGAGCAGGCCAGCGCCCAGACGAGGGGAAACAGGAACACAACACAGATCACGATGAGAAGAATGTATTTTAAGCTTTGTCTCATTCCCTTTTCCATTTTTTACACCCCTTCGTCCACTTTTAGCAATTTGTTCTGAATGAAGATCATGATGACAAGGATGATGAGTACGGCAACTTCAATCGCTGAACCATAGCCCATCTCGTAGTTTTGAAACGCAGAGGTATACAGGTACTGCACCATCGTCAGGGTAGAGGTGCCTGGCCCGCCGTTTGTCATGACATAAATCTGGTCAAACAGCTGTACAGTGTTCACCATCGTCAGAGTGACTACCATAGAGGTTGTCGGTTTTAAGAGCGGCAGGGTAATTTTCATAAAGGTTTGAAAACGCGTGGCCCCGTCAATTAAAGACGCCTCGTACAGCTCCTTCGGGATTCCCTGAAGACCTGCAAGAAACAGAATGGTGTTATATCCTAAAAAGGACCAAATGATGACAATGGCAACAGAAATAAGGGCCACATGCTCATCTGTCAGCCAGTGTATTGCAGATCCTCCCATTTTCTTTATGTAAAAGTTCAAAATACCGAAATTGTTATCATACATCCAGTTCCAGATAATGCCGACGACTGCCGGAATCAGGACATATGGGATGATGGCGACAACTCTGCCGACGTTTCTTCCGCGCATTTTTTTATTGAAAAAATTAGCGAGCAGAAGGCTGAGGATAATCAGGGGAGGTAATGTCAGAACAAAAAAGATGAGCGTATTGATGATGGAGGTGTGGAAATTGCTGTCGGTCAGCATGCGTTTGAAGTTATCAATTCCAATAAAGGACAGCGACCCGGCAAGATCCCATTTACAGAAGCTGATGGCAATCCCCGCAATGCTTGGCCCAAGGCGGAATACGAAGAACACCGCCAGATACGGCAGCAAAAACAGCGCTGCGATTTTCCCCTGTGAGGCTCTCAGCGGTTTTGTTCCTTTGGTGCGGTTCAGATTCTGGGCGGCTTCGCCCGAGCTCGTTTGTCTGTTGGACATACGCTTATCACTCCTTAGATGAGGAACAACATTCTAATAAAAGGGCGGGCAGCCTTGTTGGAGGATGCCCGCCGAAAGAAACCAGGTTAGCCTGCCAGAACTTTATTGATATCGCTCTCAAGCTGCTTTGTAATTTCAGCCGGGTCCTTGTCGTTCAGCATCGCATTCTGAGCGGCGGTGAGAATCGGGCTCGGAGCCGCGCTGGAGAATACCTTGACGGATTTCTTGTGTGCAGGCAGGAACTTGACATAATCCAGCTCGCTGTTATAGGCCTCAATGCCCTTGATCTTCGTTGCGGCCTGCTGTGCCTTTACGTTGGCGGGAATCTGACCGGAAAGTGCCCATTCGGCAGAGTTGTCGGAGAGCCATTTGATGAAGGTTTGGGCGGCTTTGACTTTGTCGGCATCCTTGTTGTTCGGGATTGCCAGCAGTTCAGATGCGCCCCATACTGCCTTTTCGCTGAAAATCTGCGGGTAAGCGGCGGTGTCCCAATCGAATTTAGCGGCGCTGTCTACGCCGGAGAGCTGCCAGTTGCCGTCGATTACCATCGCAACGGAGCCGGCCTTGAAGTCATCGATGGGGGATTTTTCGCCGGCGGGTGTTACCTTGTATTTGTAGACAAGATCCTCCAGGAACTGGAAGGCGGCGGAAGTTTTCTCGCTGTCGAGAGAAAGGGTGGTCATGTCGTCTGTGAAGGGATTATAGCCCTGCTGGTTCATCAGTGCAAAAGCCTGATAGAACGCATGATGGTTCTGCAGAAAGCCAAAACCGTACTGCTTGATGTTCGCAGCATCAAAGCCACTTTCCGTAGCATTTTTTCCGTTGGCATCGATGGTGAGCTTCTGCGCAGCCGCAATCAGCTCTTCCTTATTGGTGGGGGCGCTGGCAATGCCCGCCGCTTTGAACAGATCCTTATTGTAATACAAAGCGTGCATGTTCACATCCAGCGGTACGCCGTACTGCACATCATTCAGAATGGTGCCGTCCCAGGCGGTTTTGATGTAATCGCTGGAGCTCAGGTTCAGGCTCTTGATGGCGTCGGAACTCAGAACGCCCATGTCGACAAACTGCCCGAGCTCAAACGAGTGCATGGCAACGACATCCGGAGTGGAGCCGGCCTGATAGTCCGCAAGGAATTTCGTAAACATCTGCGACCACTGCAAAGAGGTGAAGGTAACCTGTACCTCGCTCTGGCCCTCGTTAAACTTCTTGACCAAAGCGCTCATTTTGTCCAGGTCTCCACCGGTCCAGCCGCCGTAGTAATTGATGCTTACCGGGGCGGATGTGCCGCCTGAAGCGGCTCCGGAAGAGGTGCTGGTCTGTTGATTGCCTCCTGAGCATCCGGAAAACACAGAAGAAAGCATTGCAACGCTTGCCAAAACGGCAATAATTTTTTTCATTTCTTTTTCCTCCCAAATATTTTTTACAGTTACTGTTCCTGGACCTCCCTGTTCGGTACGGCAACTGCAAATTTACGAAATTCCGAGTGTTGCCTCCAGCCTTTTCGTAAGCTGGGCCAGTTGAGAAAGCTCAAGCAGTTCTGTTGAGGTTTGTATGCTCTGCCTGCCTTTTCGTGCGCTTTCTTTCATCGGTACGCCGACCATATTCAGATAGCACTTTGCATTTGCGGGGTAATTTTTCAGTTCTATGTAAGAACACGCCGTTAAAATATTCTGTAAGAAATCAGTTGTTTCAGGGTCATCCTGCCAGTGCTTTACCAGCCAGGAATACAGCTTCATTTGAAAATTTGCCATTACGCCGCTGTAGCCTGAACCGCCGTGTTTCATGCTTTCTACCAAAGTGGCCGTATTTGCGTTGAACAGGTGTATTCCGCTGCCCTTTAAAATTTCGAGTTTTTCCCGAATCCGTTCCATATCGCAGCAGGTATCTTTTAAAAATGCGAAACGACCGGTGGAGATGCAGTATTTCAAAATGGTAGGCGTCAACACTCTCTTATAAGGAACCGGGCATTCATAAAAGCCCAGTTTAACGTCTTTCGGCAATTGTTCAAGCAGGCGTTCCAAGCGTTCGATAAAGATGTCGTCACTTTCATTTTCTGCCGCAAGCCGGTTGCTGATGAGGATGACAGCATCCACATTTGTTTCGGCAATGCGATTGAGTTCTTCGGCCTGATCCTTCAAATCGTAGGAAACATGACCCGAGGCGATCACCGGGATTCGTCCGGCGGCTTTTTCCCTCACAAATTTGGTGAGCTTCACCCGCTCTTCCAAAGACAAATAAAAGATTTCGCTGGACTGGCAGGTTGCGAATAATCCGTCTGCTCCGTTTTCAATATACCATTCGATCAGCGCACCAAGTGCGTTATAATCAATTTCATTATCACAGTTAAACGGGGTAATCATTGTTGGCCACGCCCCGTGCGCAAAGTTTGTACTCATAGACGGTAGTCCCTCCAAGCTGAAATGTTAGGTTAAATTCCGCTTTTTAAAATGCTAAACAGCTGCGTGTTCATTATTAATGAACGGTGTTCTTCTATTTTGATTTTACTTTAGTTTTACATATATGTCAAGTTGTTTTTAAAATTATTTATAAAAATATATAAAACATCCAATAAAATGATAAATTTCTTTCTCTGCAGATAAAACCGAATTTAATTCTATAAGAGAGAATTGACTTTTTCAAAAGTTAATTTATAATAGATGAATATAGTTCTATTATGTGGAACAAGGCTCTCTGCATCTTAGATCACGACTGATTTTGGAGGAATTACAAAATGTCTAACGAAGAAAATTATCCCGAGGGAGTAAAAGTTCGTTCGCTTTATAAAGCGGTAAAGCTGTTGGATTATTTTAATTCCGCCCATCCGGAACGGGGAATCAGTGAACTGGCTGAGCTGAGCGGAATGTTAAAGAGCAGTGTTTATAATATAATGAGTACATTTGAATCCTGCGGAGTGGTGGAAAAGAATCCCAAAACCAGCCAGTATCGCCTGGGCTTGAAAATTTTGGAATGGAGCAATGCGCTGAGTCAGAACGATGTTTTTGGGCGTGTGATCCGCCCGTTTTTGGAAGAGTTGACAGACCGAACCGGTGAGACGGTTTTTTTGGCAACCCCTTACGGGACAAACATCATTTATCTGGAGGCGGCTTTTCCAAAGGGCGCGATGTCGGTGCGATCGATCAAGGGCGTTGTGGCGCCAATGTACTGCACCAGTCTTGGAAAAGCGATTCTTTCCCGCATGGAGCCATTTATGATCGAGCAGGTAATCGCGGCGGGTCTGGAGGCATTTACACCATATACCATAACGGACGCACAGCGTTTCCGCGAAGAGATCGACCACATTCGTGCGGTGGGATATTCGGTAGATAATATGGAGCATGAATACGGAATCAAATGTGTGGGGGTCCCGATTTGCAACGGACGCAATCAGGTGATTGGCGGAATCAGCCTTTCCGGCCCTTCTCTGCGCTTCAATGAGCAGCAAATTGTGGAATATGCAAAACTGCTGGACGGATATGCGAATCAGATTCGCAACCACCTATGATTTGAAAGGCCAGGATTCAAAGTTCACGTGAACCCTGTTCCGCAGCGTTTATAAAAAACAAATCTGTGGAATTGAAAAGTAAAACGGATTCTAAAAAGGAAGCCCCAAAGGAGCGGCACAGTAGGTTGTGCTGCTCCTTTGGGGCTTTAAGCAGTTGCTGTAACCACTTTCAGGAAGCGATGTGAAATGGCTTCCCACAACGCGCAATTAAACGGTAAACGCAGCGATTCATATAATAGAACACCTCTTTTTGTTTATTTTTGAAAAGAGAAAAAGGAGGGCGTATGTGTATAATGAGTGTTACCAAAGGTTGAGCGGACGCATTGTAACGCCATGCGACGCTTCCTATCATAGTGACCGACAAGACTGGAATCGTGCGGTGCAGCAGTTTCCGCTTATCATCAATTATTGCCGTACCGCGCAGGATGTCTCTCATGCGGTGCTGTGGGCCAGGCGAAACGGCGTACCTTTGCGCGTTCGCAACGGCGGCCATAATTACGAGGGGTATTCGAATGGCAATTGCGTTCTCGTGATCGATGTCAGCGAGATGAACGGAATAGAACTCGATGAGCAGCGGCAGACCGTACGCATACAGGGCGGCGTGACGAACCGGCAGCTGTATGACTATGTGTCTTCAAGAGGGTATCCCTTTCCAGGGGGCACCTGCCCGACGGTCGGCGTCTGCGGCTATGCGCTGGGCGGCGGCTGGGGGCTTTCGTGCCGCTATTTCGGGCTGGGCTGCGACAGTATAGAAGAGGTAGAGCTGATCGGCGATGAAGGGCAGCTGATCCGAGCGAACCGTCTGTACAATCCCAATCTGCTTTGGGCCCTGCGCGGCGCAGGCGGCGGCAATTTCGGAGTCGTCGTTTCCATGACGTTACAGCTGCCCCCGCGCATCGAGTATGTGACACTGATCGAAATCGATTATTACGGTGCGAATGTCGGAACACAGGCGCAATTTCTGCAGACCTGGCAGGACTGGATCGGCAGCGCGGATCCGCGGCTGACGCTTCTGGCCAGAATCTATCATTCCGAGGCGGATGGCCTGTCCATGCTGGTTCGGGGCATTTTCTATGGAGAGGCCGCGGAAGCGGCGCAGCTCGTCCAGGCTTTTCTGGCGATACCGGGAGCGGTTTCCGATATTCGGTATATGACCTTTCTGGAGGCGGTAACGATCCTCGGAGCTGCGTACCCGGAATTTGAACGCTTTCAGTCTGTCAGCCGGTTTGTTTACCGGTATTTCATTCCGGAAGAGGTTCAAAACATCGTAGGGCTGATTCAGCAGCGTGCCCCGGGCTCGGTCTATGCCGGGCTGTCCATGTATGCGCTGGGTGGGCAGGTGGCGGCAGTCGGTGTAGACGATACGGCCTTTTTCCATCGCAACGCACACTATATTCTATGGCTCGAAACCATCTGGAAGGACGACCGCTTTGCCGCAGAGAATTCCGAGTGGATCAACCGTCAGCTTCAGAGTCTGATACCGCTTACGACCGGGTCTTATGTGAATTTCCCCTATTCGCAGCTTTACTGGTATCAGAGCGAGTATTACGGATATCATTTGGCCGAGCTGAAGGCGATCAAGCAAAAATATGATCCTTGTGATATCTTCACCTTTCCGCAGGGTCTGGGACAGTGTGAGTGCTGCCGGGCAGAGCAGCCGCCTTTCGCGGCAGAGCAGATCCCGCTTTGTGCGGAGGAATCCCCCGCACAAATGTCAGCCATGCGCACCAATTACCGGGGATTCCGATATATTGAACCCCGGCCCGAATCCCTTTAGATTTTTTCTATGCACAAAGAAACAAAAAAGCGTTCCGATATTAACAATCGGAACGCTTTTTTTAGAGCCTTTACAGCAACATTCTGAGAACACTATGATATGGTATATTATGGATGAATTATCCGGAATATCTGCTGCGGTTGCTTTAAAAAAGCAACCGCAGCAGATAGAATAGAAGCTTTGCAGCAATCTACAGTTTCAATTTTTACCCAGACGCGGCTGGCGAAAATGGTCGAAAAAAGCCGAAAC
>NZ_CBYL010000015.1 GCF_000577335.1 Faecalispora jeddahensis
GGGGAAAGAAACTAACTGCTTTTTTATATTTTGTATAGGAATTCTCTTTCTTTCCACTGTATGCAGAAGAGAAAGACAGAAAGTGACAAGGAGGCGTTTCCGCATGGTCACACATGAGGATGTATTAAAAATTGCGCGGCTTTCCAAGCTCCAAATCCGCGAGGATGAGCTGGAGGCCTTTACGAAAGATATGGACGAAATCATCAATTTCGCCAATACGATCAATCAGGCCACGGTGGAATCCTCCGACTTTGATCATATCAATCATCTGGAAAATGTTTTCCGTGAGGATGTCGTTGAGCCGTCTCTTCCCTCTGAGGAAATTCTGCGCAACGCGGAAAGCCAGGAGGACGGTTACTTCCTGGTGAAAAAAAGAGGATAAGGCGGGTGTACTGAATGGAAGATTACGGAAAAATCAAAAAGCTGCATGACTCCCTGCAGAAGAAGGAATTCTCCTGCGAGGAGCTGACCAAAACCTATATCGGGGCAATTGAAGCGGACAATCCCGCCCTCAACGCCTATGTTCACTTTACGCCGGAGACCGCGCTTGCGGCCGCGCAGGAGGTTGACGCAAAAATCGCCCGCGGCGAAACGCTGGATATCCTCGAAGGAATCCCGATGACCCTGAAGGACAACATCTCCACCACGGGAATCGAAACCACCTGCGGCTCCAAGATTCTGGAGGGCTACCGCCCGGTATTCGACGCCACCGTATGGGAGCTGCTTCGCAGCAGGGGCGCCGTTCTTCTCGGCAAAACCAACATGGATGAATTCGCCATGGGCTCCTCGAACGAAACCTCGATTTACGGCGGTGCGTGGAACCCCCACAACACCGCTCACGTAGCGGGCGGCAGCTCCGGCGGCGTGGCCAGCGCCGTTGCCGGGAATCTGGCAGTATACGGCCTTGGCACCGACACCGGCGGATCGATCCGCCAGCCGGCCAGCTTCTGCGGCATCGTCGGTTTAAAACCCACCTACGGCGCGGTTTCGCGTTACGGCGTGGTGGCCTATGCCTCGAGCTTTGATCAGGTCGGCCCCATCGCTACCAACGTGGAAGATACCGCTCTGGTTTACGACGCTCTGGCAAAACAGGACCCGAGGGACTCCACCTCGCGCGGCGCGCGCGAATTGGCCTGCGACACCCTGAAAAAGGATATCAAGGGCATGCGGATCGGCTTTGCCAAGCAGTATTTTGACGGTGTTCGCGACGAAGTGCGCGAGGCCGTGGAGCGCTCCATGCAGGTTTACCGCGAGCTTGGCGCAGAACTGGTGGAGGTTGACCTGCCCCAGCTCTCTTACGCCCTGCCGGTGTATTACATTCTGAGCTGCGCGGAGGCTTCCTCGAACCTTGGCCGTTTTGACGGCATCCGCTACGGCTACAAAGCGAAAAACTACAGCGACGTCAACGAAATGATCGCCAAAACGCGCAGCGAGGGCTTCGGCAAAGAAGTCAAGCGTCGCATTCTGCTTGGCACATACGTGCTCAGCGCAGGTTACTACGACGCCTATTATAAAAAGGCGCAGAGCCTGCGCGGGATGCTGGTACAGGCGTTCCAGTCCGCGTTTGAACGCTGCGATGTGATCGCGGCCCCCACCGTGCCGATGACCTCTTTTGAGCGCGGCAAGGCGGCCCAGAACACGGTGGAAACGTACCTGACAGATATCTGCACCGTGCCGATTAATATTGCGGGCATTCCGGCCCTCTCTCTCCCCTGCGGATTTGACCAGAAGGGTCTGCCCATCGGCCTGCAGCTGATCGGGAATTCCTTCTGCGAGGCCACGCTTCTCAACGCCGCTTATCAGTTTGAGCAGGCGACCAGAGAAACGGTGTTCCGTGCGGCGAAAATGGGGGTGCGATAATGAAATACGAATTGGTATCGGGTCTTGAAACCCACGTGGAGCTCTCCACAAAAACAAAAATTTTCTGCAGCTGCTCCACGGAATTCGGCGGCGAACCGAACACCCACTGCTGCCCGGTATGCGTTGGGTTCCCCGGAACACTGCCGAAGCTGAATCAAAAAGTGGTGGAATACGCCATTATGGCGGGCCTTGCCACCAACTGCGAAATTTCGAATATTTCGAAAATGGACCGCAAAAACTACTGCTATCCCGATCTGCCCAAAGCCTATCAGATTTCGCAGTTCGATATGCCGCTTTGCAAAAACGGACATATCGATCTTTCGAACGGGCGCAGAATCCGCATCAACCGGATCCATATTGAAGAGGACGCGGGCAAGCTGGTTCATCAGGGCGGCAACACCTATGTGGACTACAACCGCGGCGGCGTTCCGCTGATCGAGATCGTGACCGAGCCGGATTTCCGCAGCAGCGACGAGGTACGCGAGTATGTGGAAAAACTACAGCTCGCGATGAAATTCATCGGCGTTTCCGACTGCAAAATGCAGGAGGGCTCCATGCGGTGTGACGTCAACATTTCCGTCCGCCCGGCTGGCAGCGAAGAATACGGCACCCGCACCGAAATCAAAAACATGAACTCGATCACCTTTATGACCAAGGCGATCGACTACGAATACACCCGCCAGATCGATGTACTGGAAAACGGCGGGAAAATCACGCAGGAAACCCTGCGCTACAACGAATCGGACGGCACAACCTCCAGCATGAGAAACAAGGAGGACGCCGACGACTACCGCTACTTCCGCGATCCCGATCTCGTAAACATTCACGTGACGGACGAAGAGGTGGACGCAATCCGCCGCGCTCTGCCGGAGCTGCCGGAGGTCAAGCGCGAGCGCTATATCAGCCAGTTCGGACTGCCGGAGGCCGACGCGCTGCAGCTGACCAAATCCCGTGCGATTGCGGAATTTTTTGAAGCGGCCAGCGACGGTGTAGCCAATCCTAAAACGGTTGCGAACTGCATCATCGGCCAGATTTTCCGCCGGATGGAAAACGACGACGCCAAAGAGAAGTTTGAGGTTTCGATCCCCGCTTCTTACCTGAAAGATCTGGTTCTTCTGCTCGACAGCGGCAAAATCCGCATGAACCTGCTCAAATCCACGCTGGATAAGATGCTCGACAGCGGCAAGCCCGCCACGGAGTTCCTAAGTGAAAGCGATTTGAGCGGTGTGGACACCGGCGACCTGAAAAAGTTCTGTGAGGACGCTGTGGCCGCGAATCCCAATGCGGTGTCGGATTACCGTGCTGGCAAGGAAAAGGCGCTCAAGGCCCTGCTCGGCTCTGTGATGAAGGCCAGCCGCGGGCGTGCGGACGCGCTGGAAGCGGAACGCATTCTGATCGAGCTGATTTCGAAAGGCTGATTTCGTAATTGATTGATTCACACTGCTCTTCCATTGAAACAGGTGAAAAACAGGTTTCTTCCCCGCTTACGGCGAGGGAGAAACCAAAATTTTATTTCTGCTGATGAGTGGGAATTCATAAAAAAGGAGGATGTTTTATGGAATTTACAAAAGAGGCCAATCGCATTTTTGCAAAGGATGCGGACGGAAAACTGATTGCCGAAGTCACGTTCCCCGATCGTTCCGCCACCACGGTCGATATTGATCACACGTTTGTGGACGATTCCCTGCGCGGCCAGGGCGTAGCCGGGCAGCTGATGCTGGCGGCCGTCGATGCGATTCGCGCGCAGAGCAAAAAAGCGATCGCCACCTGCCCTTATGCGGTGGGCTGGTTCCAGAAAAATCCGGAGTTCTCAGATCTTTTGGATTCAGAAATTTCCAGAAATAAATAGGCGTATCCTGCACATGCTATTGTCGAGGAAGTTCAAGCGAAGAACCAACTTTGCTGAAGCCTTGCCATAAAAACACTCCGTTTTTTTGGTGCCGGCGGAAGCGATACAATTGGTTCGAGATTCTTTTCTGAAATGGATTGAATTTGATCCGCTTGGCACCTCTTGTAGTCCGCCTTAAAAATAGGACGTAAAACAATCTCCATTCAAATGGGTAAACGGGGGGAAGAACCATTGGGTTCTTCCCCTTCCTTGTGTCAAAAGGCTTCGTATCACAGGTGAAGCCGAACGGATTCAGGCAGTCTGTTTTACTCAGATACGTTCTACATGCAGGATATTTTTTTATACATCGTTTCATCATTTTTATAAAAAATCGGAGCATCGATATGATTTTGCATTCCACAGTCGTAAACATTTTTGCACACATAGAGAAGATCGTCTATATTGCTGTGAAGAAGCATAATTTTGCGCGTCAGCTCATTTGCCCGGAACATGTGACACATGACTCTTCCGGCGACAAAAGCGGGGATTTTATATGGCAGCAATTCGTTTTTATAATGTTCCAACTGTACCCCTTTCGACGAAATGATGTTTGCAGTCTCGCGAACAGCACGCACCACTTCTGACAAGATGCGGGGTGAATTCATTGCCGTTTCTGCTGAATGGGAGATTTCATCCATCTTCCCATATTTTGCGATTGTCGTTATAACGGCAGCATTGATCGCCATATGAAGCCAAATCCATTCGAGCATATCATAGGGACATTCCACTTCTATCTCTGAGCTTTTCAGGAGCGCCAACAAGGAATCATAGTTTGAAATATGCGCCTTTTCCTGGCGTTCCAGCATGATATGGTCGAAAATCACACATTCCAACCGATTTTGGTTCAGGGTTCCGCCTGCTACCGGGTAGGCTAAAATAAAATCCCAGTCGTTCAAAATTTTTTCCAACTCATTGCGATCCTGCCATATCCCGCAAAACAAAACCAAAGTACCGGTGATCCCCTTTTCCTGAAGAGCACTTATTACACTCCCCAGCTTCCCGGAGGACACACTGACAAAGATAAAATCATAAGAGCTGTCCGAAGGGGAAATCTCAACCGAATAGAAATCTTTTTTCGCGATTCCTTTTTTACTGTGCCTTCCATCCAATAGATCGATCTCTATCTTTTGGGGGCAGGCAGCCTGTTTATTGTCCCGAATGAAATGCTCCACAGTATGCCCCGCCTTCTGAAAACAGTATGCATATGTTGTACCGATCACGCCAAGACCTATCACCATAATTTTCATCTGTAATCTCCCCGATCTTTTGTAACGCCCAGCATCATTTTGATTTGGTCAAAAATCCCGTCGCACATTTGATCCGTAACAGGTAAAACCTCTTTCGTCATTTTTAATCCTTCGATCAGAATCAGGATCGTGTCTGTGGCAGCTTGCACATCGCTGACATCAAACTCTTTTGTGCTGAGTCCATATTCAATTTGTGAGCGCAGGATTTGCTGCCCTCTTTTATATTGCGCTGAAAAAAATTGCGCTCCGAAATCACTTTTCTTTTCCATGCAAAATTCATATACCGCAAAATCAATATTAGGAATTTCACGATTTATTTCAGATTTCACATGGTCAAAATAGCGATTTAAAATCGTTATTGCCGAAGCGTGCTCAGATATGAAACGTTCTGTTGCTTTTTCTTCGCTGTGCTGCAATGATTGCAATAAATCCATAAAAAGCTGTGATTTATCCTCATAGTGCCGATATAATCCGCCCTTGCTCAGTCCGCTTTTCATGCAAATATCCTGCATCGAAACCCTTGTATATCCCAATTCGGAAAATAAAGCAAACGCCGCAGCACGGATTTGTTGTTTCGTTTTTTCCCCTTTTTGTCCCATTGTGCCCTCCCTGTTTTGCGACTTTATAGTCGCTTTTTATTTATTCTATATCGCTGCATCCACGATGTCAATAGCCTCTGATTTTTTACCATATTAAAAAAATCATTTGAAAAGATTTACAAAAAGAACATGGAAATTACAACAGTTCTATGGTATTCTGAAAGCATTCTTAACCAGTCAAAGGGAGGCGCAAGCAGATGATTCTTACCACAACCAACACGATCGAGGGGAAGCGAATTGTGGAGTATAAGCAGATTGTATTCGGAGAAGTCGTTTCCGGCGTGGATTTTATTAAAGATTTTGCGGCTGGTCTCACTAACTTTTTCGGCGGCAGATCGAACTCGTATGAAGGCGAGCTGATGGATGCACGCGAAAAGGTAATTCAGGAGCTGCAAGGCCGAGCGGCGGCCCTGGGAGCAAATGCCGTCATCGGCGTGGATATCGATTATGAAGTTCTTGGCACCGGCAACAATATGCTGATGGTGACTGCATCGGGAACAGCGGTCGTCGTGGAATAAAGCCCTTTCTCTTTTATTTGATTCAGACGATTCTCCATCAAAAAGGGCTCAAAGCAGCACCGACAGCGCTGTTTTGAGCCCTTTTTGCAATTTTTAAATCATTCGCAGCCTTCCACTCTTGCCGGAATTTCGTCATAGTAAAACTCTGTATCGCTTTCTTTTTGCAGGGGAAACTGCTTTTGTGAGAGCGCGATAAATTCGCGCATCCCCTTGCTGACATAGCGATTCTTTTTATGGGCAAGGCTCACATACCGGCTGGCATTCGGTGCATCTACTAAATATAGATATACCCCGGGCTCCAGGCTCGTGCGCTTGATGACTGTATCCGAGACAAACGCCATACCGATTTGCTGCTGCACCATATGGTACGAGGTAATCAGCTGGTCTAAATACATGATGCGCCGAGGGGTAAAGCGGTACCGATCAAACAAGCCCGTCGCAAACGTGTTCATGTTGTGTCCCCTGT
Organism: Faecalispora jeddahensis; assembly: GCF_000577335.1. Taxonomy (GTDB): domain Bacteria; phylum Bacillota; class Clostridia; order Oscillospirales; family Acutalibacteraceae; genus Faecalispora; species Faecalispora jeddahensis. The sequence goes on from NZ_CBYL010000015.1 coordinate 6,579, forward strand.
TCAGCAGCAGAAAGGTAAAATCCTGAAAGATTCTGGGGTCCACCGGCCGACAGCCCGGCTTTCTGTGTTTTCCCTCGCGCACATCCCGGGCGGTCATACGGTACTCTGAGAGCTGCTCGTTGACCTCGTACCCAGAGGGCACCGCAAGCAGAATATGTTCTTCCATCAGCGGGTAGCTGGTAAAGAGCTTATCGTCAAACTCGCTGCTGTCGATCACCAAGTCGATTTCGGAATTCACCAGCTTTTGCAGCAGATCGGGCGTGCTGGATTCATTGACCTGAATTTGAATCCCCGGGTAAAGCTGATTGAAGTTGGAAATGAGCGGCGCGAGCAAATACGAGGAAAAAAACTGAGCCGCGGCAATCTTCAGAGTGCCGGTTTTCAGCTCTGTATAGTCCTGTAAATACAATTCCAAATTGCTTTGCAGCTCTAAAATCTGCCGCGTTGTTTCTATGTATACCTTCCCCGCATCCGTCAGCTGAACCGGTGTGGTGCTGCGGTCGAAAATGGTTACACCAATATCCTGTTCCAGTTTTTTGATGGTCGCGCTCAAAGACGGCTGAGAAATATACAGATTTTTCGCCGCCCGGGAAAAACTGCCTTCTTTATAAATTTCATAAACGTACTTTAAAGTCTGGAACATGGCATTCTCCCTATATTATAAATAAAACTATATACTTTCTATCATGTTATATGTATTTGATTATATGCTCTCTTTCTGGTATTGTCAATATAGAAGATATGAGTTCAACAAACCCGATTGCAGAATGATTCGGAACATACAAACAACTGAAATTCGCAAGGCCAAAGCGGCAATCGCCGCAGAGGAAAAGGCCATAAAACAGCGCGAGCTTTCGCAGTCATCTGTTTGAAAGTGTAATTCTTACACAATAATTTGCTTACAAGACCCTTTTACACAATAGAAATTTGGTTGAAAAATGCGCTTTGACCGGCAGTGAATACCCGGTCAGAGCGCATTTTTCGTAGAAAGCTTACTGCTGGAATGATTTCTTTGTGTTACTGCTGATTGTTTCTTTGAGACGCCTTGATGTTGTTGCGGGTTTTGCGCAGCTCGGCCAGATTCGCGGCCAAAGCGTCATCCGTGCGCTTCATCAAGTCGTCGATGTAATCGTTCGAGGCGCGGCGCATCTCGCGGAATTTCGCCTGACTCTGGCTGACCAGCTCGTTGGCCTTCTGCTGTGCCTGGCGCACAATCTCATCCTGATTCACAAGAGTTTTGGCGCGTTCCTCCGCAATGCGGACAATGCTTTCCGCCTCGCGCTTTGCGTCGCTGATGATCTGGTTTCGGTCGGCCACAATGGCCTTGGCCTGACGAAGCTCCTGCGGCAGATTATCGCGGATTTCATCGAGGATTCCCTTTACCGCTTCGCCGTCGAGCACAGCCTTGCCGCCGGTCAGCGGAAAATTCCACGCCTTATCTACCATTTCGTAGAGCTCGTCCAACAAATTCTCTACATTCATCGTTTTTTGCCTCCTGTATAAAGACGTTGCGTGATGTCATCCAAAATACACTCCGGCACAAAATTCGAAATATCACCGTCAAAACTGGCTACCTGCTTCACGATACTAGAGCTGAGATACATATTTTCCGCCCGAGTGGTTAAAAACAGAGTTTCCAGATTCGGGTTCAGCTTCTTATTGGTCAGAGCCATCTGAAATTCGTATTCAAAGTCCGACAGGGCCCGCAGTCCCTTTACAATCGCAGTGGCGTTGCGGATTTTGGCGTAATCCGCAAGAAGGCCCTCAAAACCGACAATCTCTATGTTGGGCATATCCGCCGTGGCGCGCTTGAGCATGTTGATGCGCTCCTCAACGGTAAAGCTGGTGTGCTTATTGGGGTTTACCAAAACAGCAACGATCAGGTGATCAAAAATTTTGCGGGCACGATTGATAATGTCCAGATGCCCGAAGGTAACCGGATCAAAGCTGCCCGGACAAATTGCAATTTTCATAATGATGTCACGTCCTTATGCCGATACACGGTCAGCAGAATTTTTCCGTAACGGTAAGAACGTACCTTCACAAAATCACCGGCAGAAAGAGGGAGTTCTTCGTCACTCGGATGTTCACAGATGATGGTACCACCTTGGTTCATCACCGCGGCTGTCTGCGGCAGAGCCTGCTGCAGCAGCCCCGTGCGGTAAGGCGGGTCTAAAAAAGCAATGTCGAACGGCTGCGGATTGCGGGACAGAAACGAAGCAAAGTCGGCATTCACCACTTTGGCCCGCTCCCCGAACCCGGTGGCGGCAATGTTGCGCTCCACCACGCCGGCGGAATCGCGCGAGCTGTCTACAAACACCGCCTCCTGTGCACCGCGGCTGAGCGCCTCCAGCCCGAGCTGGCCGGAACCGGCGAACAGATCGAGCACCCGGCGGCCCTCCAAATCAAACTGAATAATATTAAAAAGGGCTTCCTTCACCCGGTCGGGCGTAGGACGAACGCGCTCCCCTTCCAGGGATTGCAGCTTTTTGCCGCGCGCTGCGCCTGTGATAATTCGCATATGCAAAACCGGACCTTTCCCAGAGTCTTGTTAAATTCATTATCCCATTATTTGTGCATACTGTCAACCGCTATCTTTTTCTCCCGAATCCGGGTGAAAATACTCGTAAATCGTCTGGGCCGCGGGGCGGGTCATTCCCTTTACCCCGCACAGCTGCTCCAAATCCGCTTCGCGAATCGCGGTAATGGTGCGGAAATGCCGCAGCAGCGCCCTTGCCCGGGCGTTGCCGACACCGGGTATACCCGTCAGGGTGCTGGAGATGGTGTTCTTCTTTCGCATTTGGCGATGGTAGCCGATCGCGAAACGGTGAACCTCATCCTGAATGGTGGACACCAGCGTAAAGGCGCTGCGGTTGGAGTGAATCGAAATCTCTCCGCCGTCCTTTGCAATGGCACGGGTGCGGTGCTTGTCGTCCTTTACCATGCCGAACAGGGGAATTTCCAGCTCATACTGCTGCAGAATCGGGCGAACCGCGGAAACGTGCCCCTTGCCGCCGTCGAGCAGAATCAGATCCGGCAGGCGGCCAAAGCCTTCTCCGCTGTCCTTATGCTGGTAGTATTCCCCCAAACGGCGGCCGATTACTTCCCGCATAGCACCATAATCGTCCTGCCCTTCAAAACTTTTGATCTGAAAACGGCGGTATGCGGATTTGAGCGGGCGCCCGTTTTCAAACACGACCATACCGGCCACGTTATCGCCGCCTGCAAGGTTTGAAATATCGTAGGACTCGATATACTGCGGGGGATTTTCCAGTCCCAGAAGGCGAGCCAGCTCATCCAGAGCGGAGGCTTCGCGCCCGGTTCGGCCCGTCTGCTGTGCAAGCTGCTCCGCCGCGTTGCTGCGGCACATTTCGACCAGCTGCGCCTGTTCCCCCTTTTGCGGCACGGTGATATTCACCTTTCGCCCGGCCTTCTGCGTCAGCCACTCTTCGAGCAGAGCGGCATTTTCCACCGGCCCGTCCAGCGTCAGGCGCGGGGGAATCTGATCGCGCATGGAATAGTACCGCTCCAGAAACTCGCTGCGAGCCTGCTTGGAATTGCCGACCTCTCCCAAAAGGAAGGTTTCGCGATCCACCAGACTGCCGCCGCGAAAACGAAAGACCTCCACACAAGCGCTGCCTGGGCCCTGCGCAAGGGCGATCACGTCCTGCTCCGGCACACGGATGGAAACCACCTTCTGCCGCTCGCGCATCTTCTGGATCGCGGCGATGCGGTCGCGGATTCTGGCGGCGTATTCAAACTCGAGATTCTCCGCCGCCTGCTCCATTTTTTCCGTCAGGCGCTTCATGGATTCGGCGCTGCCGCCGCGCAGGAAATCCACGGCTTCCGAAACAGCCTCGCGGTATTCCTCCGGCTTCATGCGGCCGCGGCAGGGAGCACAGCACTGCTTGATATAATAATTCAGACAGGGCCGCCCTTTGCCGATGTCCTGCGGAAAACGGCGGCTGCAGGAGGGCAGGCGGAAAATCTTGAGCGCCTCATCCACCGCCTGCTTGACCGACCACGAGCTGACATAAGGGCCAATATATTCCGCGCCGTCGTCAACAAGCTGCTTTGCCTCGGAGATTCTGGGCCACTCTCCCCCGCTGATGCGGATATAATGGTAGCCCTTGTCGTCCTTGAGCAGAATATTGTATTTGGGCGTATACTGCTTGATCAGGCTGCATTCGAGCACCAGCGCCTCAAACTCGCTGTCGGTGAGGATATATTCAAAATCCTGTACGTTGGACACCATGCGGCGCACCTTGTCGTCGTGATTCTTTTCCGAGCCGAAATACTGGCTGACCCGGTTTTTCAGCGCTTTGGCCTTGCCGACATAGATGATCGTGCCACTCTTGTCGCGCATCAGGTAGACGCCCGGCGTCAGCGGCAGGCGCATCGCCTTTTGGCGCAGCTCTTTTTTATGATCCTCCAAGTGTTCTCCCCCTTTCCTTGTGTTTTTTCGGAATGCCGCTTTGGCACCCGGCCGCCCTCAAAGCAAACTGATTTAATAGCGGCGATTTTCTTCTCCTGTACAGAGGAGAAACTCATATTCTTTCAAATGGCGTCACCATTCTGTTTCCAAATCATTCAGAACCGGGATCAAGACCCGGCATAACAAAAAAGCACCGCCAAAGCGGTGCCTTGAATTGCCCAAAAATCGCCGGCCTCAGCCTTTTCCAATGAAAACCCGGATTCCCGCCGGCGCTTAGCAGTTCATACCAAAAAACAGGTTCTTACTCCGCAAAGCCGGATTTCACCAGTGCAACCAGGCTGTCGACAGCATCCTGCTCATCGGAACCGTCAGCAATAATGCGAATATCGGTACCGCCGACAATCCCCAGAGACAGTACGCCCAAAAGGCTTTTCGCATTCACACGGCGCTCTTCTTTTTCCACCCAAATCGAGGATTTAAATTCGTTGGCTTTCTGAATAAAAAAGGTTGCCGGACGAGCATGCAGCCCTACCTGATTCTGAACCAATACTTCTTTCACGCACATTCAAAATTCACTCCTAGCATCAAAATGTAGCTTCTAACCCGAAAAACATCTCACATCATAATAATATACAAACTGACATTATTTTTTAAGTCATAGTCATTATATCACAATAGAAAACGCCGTCAAGGAAGGAAGGCTAATTTTGGATTGATGCCCTATACGCTGTTTAGGACAGGCAATCCCTTTGTATAGTTTGCCCCGATTGTTGAAAACTTTTGTACCCTCTAACATCTTCGCTGCGAATATTCTATACTATGCGTTCTATTTTGATTCGTTCGCGGAAGAATCCCGCTCTTTTTCACAAAGTGCGGCGAGGTATCTTTTGTCCTTTTCGTCTAAATCGGCCGTTTCGAGCAGATCCGGACGATTCTTCCAGGTTCGCAGCAAAGACTGCTCTCTGCGCCATTTGTCAATGTTGGCATGATGCCCCGAAAGCAGCACCTCGGGCGCCTGCAGGCCGCGCCAATTCGCCGGGCGCGTATACTGCGGATACTCCAGCAGGCCGCTGAAATGGCTTTCTTCCTCAAAGCAGGAATCATCGGAAAGCACGCCGGGAATCAGTCGGCTGACGCCGTCTGCTAGAATCAGGGCCGGCAGCTCGCCGCCGGTGAGAACATAATCCCCCGCGGAAATCTGCTCATCCACATAGCGGTCGATGATCCGCTCGTCGATCCCTTCATAATGGCCGCACAGAATCGCGAGATTCTCGTGTTCGGCCAGCTTCTTCATCTTTTCCTGCGTCAAAACGGTACCCTGCGGTGACATGTAGACGAGATGCGGCTTTTTGCCGAGGTGGCGCACCAGATCGTCGATGCACTCCGCGATCGGCTCCGCCATGAGCAGCATCCCCATTCCGCCGCCGAACGGACAGTCGTCGACGCGGGAGTGCTTGTCGTAGGCGTAATTGCGAATCTGATGACAGCACACCTGCAGCGCGCCTTTTTTGCGGGCCCGGCCCACGATACTTTCCGCCATCACCGTTTCGCACATGTCGGGAAACAAGGTCAACAGATCAATCCTCATCGTCAAAAATCCCCTTGATCGGTCTGATTTTCACAACCCCGCCCTCCGGATCACGCTCCAGAACCACCTGCGGGATGGAGGGAACGAGATACGTTTTTCCTTCCGGGGAGGTGACCTGGTACACGTCGTTCGCACCGGTTTTCAGAATATCCGTCAGCTTGCCGTATTCCTTGCCGGTGTCGACATCCAGAACGGTCAGGCCAAGCAGGTCCTGTACAAACCAGGTGCCCTTCGGCAGGCGCACATCCGCACGGCTCAGGTACAATACCCGCCCGCGCAGCGTATCGCCCTGCGTGGCAGAGGTGACCCCCTCCAGAGTTGCAAGAAGCAGGCGCTTATGCACCCGGCCGGAAAGCACCTTCACAGCAGATGTTCCGTTCGGGTCCCAGTACAGCGTGCGGAACTGAGACAAAAACTCCGCGGAATCACACCAGGGCTCGATGCGAAGCTCACCCTTCACCCCATGTGTCCCCACGATTCTTCCCGCCTCCAAATATTGCTGCAGCATTGCCTTCCTCCTCATAGCCAATTGATTCCAGACCATACCGCTTCTTCCCTCACCGAAGGCGGAGGAAGAGGCTGCATAGTCTGTTTTTGCACGGCGGAATTTGCAACCAATCCGCCTGAATTTGCTCCATGCCTAAAACAAGACTGCAACAAAGCCGGCCTCCCATTCGGGACAGGGCATGTTACAGTCTTGGTTCATCAGTCGATCTCGACAGAAACCTTGTCATTGGTGCGGGTCGCTGCGGCACGCATTACCACGCGGATCGCTTTGGCAATACGCCCCTGCTTGCCGATCACCCGGCCCATGTCATCCTCTGCCACATGCAGATGATATACGACGTTGCCGTCCTCAGACGGCTCGTCCACCTGCACGGTAACGGCTTCGGGATGCTCGACGAGCCCCTGAGCGATCGTAACCAGTAATTTCTCCATCGGTAGATCTCCTCCGATCTTTTAAATCACTCCGTGCTTCTTGAACAGGTCTTTCACGGTATCGGTGGGCTGAGCGCCGTTAGAAATCCACTTCTTCGCCTTTTCCGCGTCTACCTTCACAACAGAGGGCTCCTCCATGGGATTGTAGTAGCCGATCTCTTCAATGAAGCGGCCGTCGCGGGGGAAGCGGGAATCCGCTACCACAATACGATAAAAGGGAGCTTTCTTAGCGCCCATTCTGCGCAATCTGATCTTTACTGCCATACGAAACAACCTCCAAAATATGATTCTAAATTGAATATATGTGATTCACTTGAAAGGATTTTGTCCTTTTTGAATGAAATCCCTGATTTTGCGGGGCTTAGAACGGCATGCCGCCCGGCCCGGGCATTCCCGGCATCCCCGGGAACCTTTTCTTTTTCTTGAGACCCTTGACCTGCTTCATCATCTTCTGCATCTGCTCAAACTGCTTGAGCAGACGGTTGACGTCCTCCACCTTCATGCCGCAGCCGGCGGCGATGCGCCGCTTGCGGGAGGGGTTGATCACAGAGGGGTTCTCGCGCTCCTCCGACGTCATCGAAAGGATGATCGCGGCGGAACGGTCCATGATGCGCTCGTCGATGTCCACATCCTTGATCTGCTTGTCGATGCCCGGAAGCTTCGACAGCACGGATTTGAGCGGGCCCATCTTCTTCATCTGATTGAACTGGTCGAGCAGATCGTTCAGGTCCATCTTGTTCTGCATCATCTTGCGGGCGGTTTGCTCCGCCGTTTTTTTATCGATGCTCTGCTGAACGTCCTCGATCAGTGTCAAAACGTCGCCCATCCCCAGAATTCGAGAGGCCATGCGGTCGGGGTGGAATACTTCCAGATCCGTCAGCTTTTCGCCGATGCCCGCGTATTTGATGGGCTTGCCGGTGACCGCGCGAACAGAAAGCGCCGCGCCGCCGCGGGTATCGCCGTCGAGCTTTGTGAGGATAACACCTGAAATATTGAGAAGATCGTCGAATGTTTTAGCGACGTTCACCGCTTCCTGACCGGTCATGGAGTCGACCACCAGAAGAATTTCCTGCGGCTCGAGCGCGCCTTTGAGCTCTTTGAGCTCGTTCATGAGCGCCTCGTCGATCTGCAAACGACCGGCGGTATCGAGAATCAGAATGTCGTTGCCGTAGTCTCTGGCATGGCGCACCGCGGCGCGGCAAATATCCACCGGCTTTGTGCTGCCCTGCTCGAACACGGGAACCCCGGCCTGAGAACCAACCACCTGCAGCTGCTTGATCGCGGCGGGGCGGTAAATATCGCACGCCACCAGCATGGGGCGGCGCCCCTGCTTTTTCAGCATAGCGGCCAGCTTGCCCGCGTGGGTCGTTTTACCGGCGCCCTGCAGGCCGCACAGCATCACGATTGTGGGCGGCTTTGAGGCTTCGTTCAGACGGGCCTGCTGCCCGCCCATCAGCTCGGTGAGCTCTTCGTCTACAATCTTAATGACCATCTGCGCCGGGGTCAGGCTTTCCATCACCTGCGTGCCGATGGCCCGTTCGGTCACCTTGTTGGTAAAATCCTTTGCAACCTTATAGTTAACGTCGGCTTCCAGCAATGCGAGGCGAACCTCGCGCATGGCGGATTTGACGTCGGCTTCGGTCAGCTTGCCCTTGGATTTCAAATTTTTAAAGGCGGTGCTGAGCTTTTCCGCCAATCCTTCAAACGCCACTGCTTTTCAAATCCTTTCGTCTACTCTTCACACAGCCGCCGGGCGGTGTCTTCAATCAAAGCCACATCCTGCTGCACATCCTGTGAAAAGATGGATTGCGAATTGTAAATGCGGATTCGCTCGGCCGCGCCGCGGATTTGCTCGAGCCCCTCGCGCATTTCACGGAAGCGCCGCGCAAGGCCGAGACGTTCCTCCATCTCCAGCAGCTGGGATTCCGCACGCTTGATGGAGTCGCGCACACCCTGCCGGGTGATGCCCTCGTTATCGGCAATTTCCGCAAGGGACAAATCGTCGTTATAGTAATACTCGATTACACAGCGCTGCTTATCGGTGAGCATATCGCCGTAAAAATCCAGCAGAAGAGATATTTCCAGATTTTTTGCCATATCGCACCCTCATTCGCTGTAAAGTTGGTCCCTTTCTGTAAAGCCAATCACTTTACAGAACTGAATTATACAGGAATCGGGCGGAAAAGTCAAGCGTTTTTCCGCCGAATCCGCTCTTTTTCAAATAATCCTGCAGCTGACCCGCCAAATCGTCCAGATCGCCTGTAAAGGTTTCGCCCAGCCATTCTTTCAGCTGCTCCTTTAATTTGCTTCCCGCATCGGACAAAGTACTGCTCGCCTGGAACAAAACGCCGTTTTTCTGCACCTTGAACTGCCCCAGCGAAAAGCCGGACTGCACCGCTTTTTCAGATTCCAGGTATGGTTTTAAGTCCACCGTAATCCTGTTGTCTTCTCTGGTGATGCCGCTCGGCAGCTCTTTTGTAAACAGATGGTTCAGCGCAAACTTTGGCGAAACGCTCAGCTTGCCCAGCCGCACCTGACGCACCTCAATGTTCAGCTGTTCGTTCACGGCGTCGTACACTACCTTGGACTGCGAGGTGACCCCAAGATTCTTCCCTTTCCAGGTGACGGGCGTATAGGCGGTCACTGTGTCCTCCTCCGGGAAGGTGAGATAAATCTGGTTCGGCTGAAATTCGGTCTTGCTCAGATAATTCTGGATATCCTCCAGATGATACGCGGTATAGGCGTTGATCTCCTCCTCGGTGAAAACCACCGGCTCCCCGGTAAGTATCGACGCTGTGGCGGAGCGCAGCAGCTCCTGCGACGGTGCGGGATTGTATTTTCCGGCAAGATCGTCCGTCATCATCAATCGGTAAGGGATGAAGGCGGCAATCCCGAGAATGACGACAGCCCCTATGGTGATCAGCCCCCAGCGGGGAATTGGTGTACGCAAATCAGACAGCTCCTTTCCAGACGGTGGTTTCATAAAAACAGGCCAACCGAATCCTGCCGCGGACAAGCCGGCCCGCAGACCAGGCTCCCTACCGTTTTGATACGGAGCCTGATTTGCCGGTATGACCCAAGCCTATCGCGCAATGATCCGTTGGCCCAAAGCCGCCTTAGGGCGGCCTATTTCAGTTCTACAATCGTTACGCCGGATTCCCCTTCCCCGAAAACGCCCAAACGGTACGTTCTTACGGAGGGATGGCGGCGCAGATGCTGCTGTACGGCGGTGCGCAGCACACCGGTACCCTTACCGTGAATAATGGTGAGCTGGTGAATACCGGACAGCAGGGCCGAATCGATCGCGCGGTCTACACTCATAACGGCCTCGATCGAATCCTCGCCCCGCACATCCACCTCAGTCATCACCGGCGCGTCGGAGCGTTTTGGCACATTTCTCGTGCCGCTGCGGCGCGCTTTGCGATTCTGGGTTTTCTGCTCGAGCAGGCGAAGATTCTCAACGGGAACCCTTGTCTTAATGATACCAGCCTGCACGAGTACTTTTTTGTCGTCTGGTGCCGGAGTTTCAACAACTGTGCCTTCTTTGTCGATGTCGAAAATCAGCACATCGTCGCCCGCTTTCAGCGGGCGGGGCAGCACATAGGTCTCCGGCTCTTTTCTGCTCACTGGGTCGGAAGCGCTCTCCATGTCTCGCATGCCGGCCTTCATTTTGGCCCGCTGCTCAGCTGTCATGCTCTTTGCGCCCTGGCGCTTCATTTCTTCCAGCTCTTCTAGAAGCGCGTCAGCCTGCGCGCGGGTGCGCGCCACCAGCTGCGCCGCGCGCTCGCGGGCCTGCTCGATCTCTTTCGCGGCCTCGCGTTCCAGCCGCTCGCGGTATTCTCTCGCCTCTTCGCTGATTCTGCGCGCTTCGGCGTTCTGCTCCTGTGCCTGCCGGCGCTCCGCCTCCAATTTCTGGCGGCTTTGCTCCAGATTCTGAACCACATCCTCAAAGCGGCGGTCCTCACCCGAAACCAGCTCGCGGGCGCGGTCGACAATCTCCTGATTCAGACCGAGCCGACTCGAAATGGCGAACGCGTTCGAGCGCCCCGGCACGCCGATCAAAAGACGATACGTGGGACGCAGGGTGGCAACATCGAACTCACAGCTGCCGTTTTCCACGCCTGCCGTTTGCAGGGCATAGGCCTTGAGCTCCGCATAGTGGGTGGTGGCGGCGACCCGCGCGTGCCGTTCGCGCAGCGCCTCCAGAATCGCCATAGCCAGCGCCGCGCCCTCAACGGGGTCGGTGCCGGCGCCGAGCTCGTCAAGCAGGATGAGGCTGCGCTCGTCCGCCTGCTCAATGATCTGTATGATATTCGTCATGTGCGCGGAAAATGTACTGAGCGACTGCTCGATGCTCTGCTCGTCGCCGATGTCGGCCAATACCTGATGGAACACCGATATTTCGCTGTTGTCGCCCACAGGCAGCATCAGGCCGCACATGGCCATCAGCGTTAAAAGGCCCAGCGTTTTCAGAGTGACCGTCTTGCCGCCGGTGTTCGGGCCGGTGATCACCAGCGTGTCGAACGTGGTGCCCAGCTCTATGTTCATCGGCACGACCTGCTTGGAGTCGATCAGCGGGTGCCGCGCCTGATTGAGCAGAATTCTGCCCGTATCGTTCACCTTCGGCATGCTGGCCTTCATTTTGTAGGCAAGCTGCCCCTTGGCGAATATCAGGTCAAGCCCCACGGCCGCGTGGTAGCTTTCGATGATCAGATCGGCAAAGCCGCCCGCTTCTGCGGATAGCTCCGCCAAAATCCGCTCGATCTCGGCGCTTTCGCGCGACTGAAGCACACGGATTTCGTTGTTGGCCTCCACCACACCCATCGGCTCTACAAACACGGTCGCGCCGCTGGAGGAGGTGTCGTGCACCAAGCCGGGGATCTCGCCGCGGCATTCCGCCTTGACGGGCACAACGTAGCGCCCGCCGCGCATCGTCACGATCGGGTCCTGCAGGTATTTCTGGTACGCGGTAGAGCGGATCATTTTATCGAGCTGTTCGCGCACGCGGGAGGACGCCGCGCGGATGCGGCGGCGAATGGAGGCAAGCTCCGGCGAAGCGTTGTCGGCCACCTCTTCCTCCGAAATCACGACCGCGTTGATCTTTTCTTCGAGATACTTGTTGGGGACGACGGATTCAAACCGCCAATCGAGCGTCGTTTTCATGCCCTCGCTCTTGCGGCGCCAGTCCGAAATCGCGCGCATGGTGCGCAGCACTCCCGCGATCCGCAGGAAATCCACCAGGTTCAGCACGCCGCCCGCCTGCGCGCGGCGCAGGGGATTCGCGACGTTTTTCAGTCCGCTGAACGAGGGCGAACCGAATTTCGCCATTAAGACGAACGCGTCGTCCGTCTCCTGCAGTCGGCGGCGCACCTCGTCGGTAGAAACGGCAGGCTCGAGCGCCAGCGCCTGCTCCGAGGCATCCTCGCTGGCGGTCTGTTCCGCCAGAAGCTTTAAAATTTTATCCAGTTCCACAGCGGCGCTGTGCCGCTGAACGTTATATTTTTGCATGGAAGTTCCTTTCTTACTGTTGTTCAAAGCAGCTGTTCTTCCTGCAGCTCCACCGCCAAAGACTTCTCAAAGCAGTGAAACACCCCCTTACGGAGCAGGATTCTGCCGCAAAACTCATAGCCCAGCGACCGGTACAGCCGGATCGCAGGCTCATTTTTGGGGAACGCGTCCAGCCGGATGGCCGCGTAATCCCTTTCGCGAAAATACTCCTCCGCCATCCGGGCAATCTTTTTCCCGCAGCCCTTGCCCTGATGCCCGGCATCGACACAAAGGCGGTGAATGACTCCGACAGGGCCGGTGTGATATTGCCAGTCCACATAGCGGTACTGCGGCTCCTGGTCTTCATTCAGAACGATGGAGGCCGCGAGCCCATCGTCATCCTCCAGTACATATAATTCCCGATTCGCGATATCCTGCATTAAAACATCCTCACTCGGGTAAACATCATCCCACTGGTCAATCCCCTGAAAGCGCATCAGCTCAATGGAACCGAGATACAAATCCAGAAGGCGGGGCAAATCTTCCGGCTCTGCCCTGCGAAAAATCAGCTTGTGATCCATAGTGTTCCTCCCGCCCGGCTAAGGCCGGGTCATCTGATGATAAAAATCAAGTGTGGCAAAACGCCGCTGCACCGTGGAAAGCAGATACTGCTCCGAGGCATCCGCCAGCAGGCGAAGACCGTCGTCCGACAATCGGAACGAAAACAGCTTGTCGAAATCCGCGTAAATCGTGTGGCGAAGCGCAGTCATCACGCCGCGCGGCAGCGGAATGGCCGGTTCCTCCTGCTGGGGCACGGGAGAAAAGCAGTCTCCGCACACGATCCCCCCGCTGCGGGGCAGAAAAAACATGGTATCCGCCTCATAGCAGCCGCAGTCACGGCAGCAGACAAGATCCGGCATGTACCCGGCCAACGCCAGCATGCGCATTTCCACCACAGCCTTCAGCTGCAGGCCTGGCCGCAGCCCCTTTGCCAGAAAATGCAGCGAATTGAGCATCAGACGCAAAAAATCCCCCGCCTCCGCTTCTTCGGGAGCCAGTACGACGGCCAGCTCGCAAAAATATTGGGCAAGGGACAGCCTTTCCATATCCAAGCGCAGATCAAAAAAGGATTCGATCGGCCAGGCGTCGTTAATTATGTACTTATCCCGCCCCTTGTAAACAGAAAGGCGGGAATAGCTAAGCAATTGTGTGGAGGACAATTTTCGGTTCTGCAGGCGTTTCGCCTGCTGTGCAAACGCGCGGATGACTCCCTCGTCGCGGGTCAAAACCGTAACGAGCCGGTCGCTTTCACCCACGCTCTTCTCCATAAGGACTAAGCCCTCGGTATTGATTTGCATACTCTTCCTCCTCGGGCTGCCGACCGGTAGTCTGCTGGTTCATGGCCTGCGTCAGCCTTGCGTAATGCAAATAGGCCTCTACGCTGCCGGTCTGCTGAAAAACATTCCAAGCCTGTTCTCTGTCCACAAAAAACGCCTCCCAAAAAAGAATCCCAAGAAGAGTATTTGCAGTTCGGAGAACAGTATGAAAGGAAAATAAAAGAACGTTCGCCAGCTTTTGACAAATTTTTCGCGTTTTTTGTGTTACTGGAACGAGTTTGAATCGTACCCCAGCGAGCGCAGCAGGTTTTCGCGGTTGCGCCAATCCTCTTTCACCTTCACCCAAAGCTGAAGGTTGATCTTGCAGTCGAAGAAGCGTTCCATGTCTTCTCTGGCATACATGCCGATCTTTTTGAGCATGGAACCGTTCTTGCCGATCAGGATTCCCTTGTGCGTATCGCGCTCGCAGAAGATGATCGCCTGAATATCGGTGATTCCGCTGCCATCCTCGCGCTCCTTCATGCTCTCTACCGCCACGGCGATGCCGTGAGGGATCTCTTTGTCCGTCAGGCGCAGGATTTTCTCGCGCACCATCTCGGCCGCCAGTACGCGCTCCGGCTGATCGGTGAGGGTGTCGTCCGCAAAGAAATGCCCGCCGGGCTGCGCCAGCTTCATCAGCTCCTGCTTGAGCAGTGTCATGCCGTTGCCGTCTTTCGCCGACACCGGAACCACCGCCTCGAAGCCAAACTTCTGCGCGAAAGCGCCGATCTGCGCCATCAGCGGGGATTTATCCCCCAGCATATCGATTTTATTGATCGCGAGAATCGCAGGCAGACCCATCGAACTGAATTTTTCCATCAGCTCGTGATCGGCGGGGCTGATGCGGGTACCCGCTTCCGCAACGAGCAGGCAGGCGTCCACACCCGCAACGGATTCCGTAACGGATTTGACCATATAGTCCCCCAGACGCGTGCGCGGCTTGTGCAGGCCGGGCGTGTCCAAAAACACCAGCTGGGTGTCGCCCTCAGTCAGCACCCCCATAATGCGGGTGCGGGTCGTCTGAGGCTTGCTGCTGACGATCGCGACCTTCTGGCCGAGCAGGCGGTTCAGGATGGAGGATTTTCCCACATTGGGGCGCCCTACGATTGCGATAAACGCGGTTTTTCCGGCAGTTTCCTGCATTTGATTCAATTCCGACAAACGAATGCTCCTTTTTCTATAGCCATGCCGCTTTCAGAAAGCAGCCGTTTTGTTCCCTACCTTTTGATAGGGTGGAAACATCCAGCTTTCAAAGCGCATCGACTATGATCCTATTATTTCTGATTTGATTTTTTATTTTTATTGCGGTGCAGGGTATCGCGAATGCCGACCGGCCCCAGCAGAATATACACCATACCGGCTGCCGTAACGAGTACCAGCGCGCACAGATACAGCGGATTGTATAAAAACAGCCGCACAATCGAAAGCAGTACGACCGGCCGCCAGAACAGACACAGGCCGACCCCCACTGCAAAACCGGCAAACACCAGCACCGCGCCCGCCGCTAGGTCTTTGATGATCCGCACGACCGGGTGAAAGCTGGAAGCCAGCATGTCTGAAATTTCTTCCGCAACGGTGTTGAACAGCTCCGCGCCCATCACCATGGCAAAGGTAATAAACAGCAGCGCATACTGCGTGCGGGTCAATTCAAAAAAGAACGAAAAAGCGAACACATACAACGCCGCCACTGTATGGATCCGCATGTTCCGTTCGTTATTGATACAGTATATCACGCCCCGAAAAGCATATTTCAGGCTTTTCAGAAAGCGCTTTTTTCGTTTACTCTTCATCCTCATCCAGAACGTAGCTGCTGGTACTTGGCAGTCCCAGCTGCGTCATTACCTGCTCCTCTTTTTCGCGCATGCGTACGCGGTCCATTCCGCCCTGCTCGTGGTCGTACCCCAGCAGATGCAGCATGGAATGAGCGCAGAGATACCCCACCTCGCGCTCGAGGCTGTGGCCGTAACGGTCGGCCTGCTCCACCGCCTTTTCCATCGAAAGAACGATGTCGCCCAGAATTTTTGCCCCGGTATCATGATTTTCATCGTACTGCCCGTTTTCGCCCATTGGGAAGCTCAGCACATCCGTGGGAACATCCTTTTCGCGGTACTGATGATTCAGCTCGCGGATCTGCTCGTTATTGACAAAGGTCACGCTGATCTCTGCCGGGTAGGGGAATTTTTCCAGCCGCAGAACCGCGTTGCAGCAGCGGCGGATCAGCATCCGAAGCCCGGTAGGGATTTTCACTTCCTTTTGTTTATTATCAATGATGACTCTGATCTTTTCCATCTCTATCTCCTGCTCTCTTCATTCTTTTCATAAGCCTTGATGATGTCCTGCACCAGACGGTGGCGCACAACATCCTTGTCGCTGAATCTGACCTGCGCAATGTCGTCAATGTTCCTCAAAATACGCATCACGTCCTTCAGACCGGAACGCTTTCCGTCCGGCAGGTCGATCTGGGTCACATCGCCGGTGATGACCATTTTTGAGTTAAAGCCCAGTCGGGTCAGAAACATTTTCATCTGTTCGGGGGAGGTGTTCTGCGCCTCATCCAGAATGATGAAGCTGTCGTCGAGCGTTCTGCCGCGCATATACGCCAGCGGCGCCACTTCAATATTGCCGCGCTCAAGATATTTCTGGTACGTTTCCGCTCCCAGCATATCGAACAGCGCGTCGTACAAAGGGCGCAGATAAGGGTCTACCTTCTGCTGCAGATCGCCGGGCAGAAATCCCAGCTTTTCACCGGCCTCCACTGCGGGCCGGGTCAGGATAATCCGGTTGACCTCCTGAGCGCGGAACGCCGTGACCGCCATGGCCACAGCGAGGTATGTTTTGCCAGTACCGGCAGGCCCCACCCCAATGGTGATGGTGTTTTGCCGGATCTGATTGCAGTAATTCTTCTGCCCAAGGGTTTTGGGTTTTACGGGCTTGCCTTTCGACGTAATGCAGATGCAGTCGCCCGCCAGAGTTTCGATTTTTTCTTCGCTGCCGTCGTTGATCAGCGAGATGCAGTAGCGCACATTCTGTTCGCTGAGCGCTTCCCCTCTGTTGATCAGTGAAAGAAGGCTTTCGATGACGCGAACCGCCTTTCCTACATTTTCAGGTTCGCCGGAAACCTTAATTTCCGCCCCGCGCCCGATGACGCTGACCTGATATTCCTTTTCCACCAGCTTAATATTTTCATCGAAGCTGCCGAAAAGTGCGACGGCCTGCTCCATGCGATCTATATTGATGCGTTGTTCAAACATTCTTTCACCTTTCGCCATCTCTGCATTTCTTGTATATTATAACATGATTCGCACCATCCGTCATCAGAAATACAATAAAAATTCAATAAAATTATTCACAAAATTTTTATGGTTTAAACAGAATTTCTGATTCAAGCGCAATATTTTCCTCGCATTGGCAGTACAATGTCATGCGGTAAACATCCCCTTCCATTTTCCCGGAAAGGTTGGAGGAAAGGATCTTTACATCCTTCCATTCCTGCTGTTTTAATTCCTCTATCTTTGCTCTGGCCTGCTCCTCGGCCTGTGCCTCGGTCAGGGTAATTTCCTCGTTCGTCTGCTCCGACCAGGTTTCGGTATAAAGAGAAATCGGCAGGTCGCCTGTTTTGCCTTTGAGCGTCACGCGCTGCGATTCCTTTTGGTATTCCCCCTGCGGGCGGCCCGTGAGGGACAGCGGCAGCTCCAGACCGAAAATCCGCACGCTGCGGCGAACGATCTGTTTGCCGGTCGGGCGCTGAACGGTCTGCTTCATGGGAATTTCGGCCACAAGGCTTTTCTCGGTTTCTGCAATGACTTTTCCGGAAGAGCGCATCATCCGCGTTCCTCCGGTGGCATCCTCCGCAATGCCGCTGACGAGCAGCTGACCCTTGACGACCGCGTCCCCCACCTTCACCTGCAAAGCGCCGCCGGTTACCTCCAGCTTGATGATCTGCCCGGAAGCGGACGCTTTGAGGTTGCTGATCTTCTCCTGATTCTCCGCTTCGGGATGCTTGATCCGCTCTTCCAGCGCGATTTCGATCATGCAGCCCTGCGTATTGACCGAAAGCCACGAAACATCGGGGAAAGCGATCATCAGCCGGCGCTGCAGCTCCTGGTATTCCAGCCGGCTTTTCAGCGCACCGGGAGAAAGCCCCAGATTTTTCGCCTCCGTGAGGATTTGATCGCTCGGAATGCTGGTATTCCCCGTCACCTGAACGCTCCACACATACATCGAGAATATGTGCAGCGTCACGGCAAATACGACCATCCCCGCCAGAATCCCTTTTCTGGAAGAAATTCTTTTCCACAGGAAGGGCAGTCCATGACGCTTGCCCGATTTCAGACGTACCCCGGCCTTGCGCGCAATCGGGCGCAGCTCTTCGTACCGCCCGACCGCGATGGCCGCGGTGAAAAACTCCTCCGAGCGCCCAATGCGCCAAAGGGCCACGCCCTGCCGGGCGCATAGATTCAGAAAGCGCTCACAAGCACCCTTTCTGCGCGGGCGGATTTGAAAATCCACCCATCCCAGAATCCAGCGCACAAAAGCAATCGACCCCATTGTTACACCTCACGTTATAAATTCCAGGCCAGTCAGGTATCCCTCCACCACAAGGGAGTCCGCCGTCAGGCATTTGATCTTCAGGTTCCGCCCCGTAAACCGGACGCTCATTTTCCCCGCGCGCACCCGTATCGCTTCTTCGCTGTATTCCAAAACGCCGCCGCAGCCTTCTAGAACCGCCTCGCGGTTCCCGCTGATTTCCATGCGGAATCCGCTGAGCAGCGACGGCGGAGGAAGGCTTGGCACGTTCACTTGCTTTTTCTTCACCGCGACACCTCATCCCATGATTTTCTTTCTGTATCATACCAAAACTCCGCGAATCAAAATGGAAGCTCAGGCGTTTCTTTCCTGCCGACGGCCGGGAGAAACACCTGCCCCAATTCCATATTTTTATGGGAGATTACTATAAACTTATGCGATTCGTGATATAAAAATCACCCGGATTCATATACATGATCTGAGGTGAAGTATATGTATTCCGGTAAAATATTTTCCGCGCTGTTCGCCGCCGCCTTTGGAGCGGGGCTTTTGTTTTTGCCTGCCGCGGCTGCGTCGGGCGCCATACGGGGGCTGGAGTACTGCCTGATTATTCTGGTGCCCTCTCTGTTCCCGTTTATGGCGCTTTCCACCTACCTGGTAAAATCGGGGATTTCTGACGCTATGGGTAAGTTTCTTGGCCCTGTAACAAGGGTTTTGTTCCGCCTGCCCGGCTGCACCGCCGCCACCATCCTGATGAGCATGGTAGGCGGATTCCCGGTCGGAGCGCGGGGAATCGCCGCTCTGCACCAACAGGGCAGCATTACCGATCGCCAGGCGGCTCGCATGGCTTCGTTCTGCGTCAATGCGGGGCCGGCGTTTGTCATCAGTGTGGTAGGGGTCGGCCTGCTGGGCAATCCCACCGCCGGGGCCCTTCTGCTCTGCGCCCAGCTGGGAGCCTCCATTTTGCTGGGATTTCTGTTAAAGTTTTCAGAGCCAAAGGAATCGCTTTCCACAGCGCCCGCACAGAAAGCCAAGTACAGCTCTTCGCCGCTGATTGATTCCACAGTGGACGCCGCGAGAGGAACCATGAATCTGTGCGCCTTTGTGATTTTGTTCTCTGTACTGATCGCGCTGCTGCGCGAGATTGGTGCTGCGGCCTTTCTGGCACAATTTCTGCTTCGCCTTGGGATGCCCTCCGCTGTGTGCGGCGCCGCTCTCTCGGTGATTATGGAGGTAACCGGCGGCTGCTTCGACATTGCCGCTCTGGGCGGCAGTGCGATGTTATTTGCCTTCGCCATGGGCTGGGGCGGACTGTGCGTTCATTTTCAGGTGTTGTCTTCCCTGACGAAAATTCCGTTTTCGCGCTCGATGTTTTTTGCCCACCAACTGATCAAAGGAATTTTCTCGGCTATTTTTGCCGTTGTTTTATTCCAGATTTTCCCTCAGGCCGCTCCTGCTTTCGAAAACACCTCCCGTGCCCTGAACGGGGAGCTCTCCGGCACCCCCGCTGCTGCGGCCGCGCTGGTGGTACTGTGCATCGTTCTGCTTTGCTCCGTTGGGGCGGAAAGGCTGGAATTCCGGAAGAAATCATGCTATAATAATTTAAAAGCTTAGCTTTGCTTCCGTGTCAAAGATGCCTTTTTTCATCATTTAGGTATGAAAGAGTAATTTTTTGTGGGTTGCCTTACAGGGGAATTCTGCTGTCACAAGGCTTGCCCCCTTATACCGGATAAACTTTTCCTTTTTTATCTTGGTAGAAAGAGCAGTTTTTTTGCGAGTTCCTTTACTTGAAGATTCTGCTAGCGCAGGCTTGCCCCTCGTGCCGGGGCGGGCACTTACTTTCGCTACGAGGCGAAAGTAAGCAAAGGCCCGCCAAAGGGCACCTTTGGAATCCGTTTTGGGGAATGGTTCTTAACTGTGACACCGAAAGCCATCGGAAAGGCGCTCCAATGAAAATGCCCACTCTCCGAGTTTTATCTAAAAACAAGCTTAGCAATCCCGTCTGTCGGCGGGCATTTTCAGAGCGCTCTCGTCAGCTTGGTGTTTTCTTAGTGCGGCTCTGCTGCATTCTTTGTAGGTGAGAGTTTGCCCTCAGAGTACTCTTTCTCTTACTTTTTGCGGATATTAAAGCTTCCCTTATGTACTCGCTTCACGCGCAAGCCGTGCCTGTGCGTGAAACTCGACCAGAGCGGGAGCCTCTCTCGGATTCCAAAGGCGGCGCCTTTGGTCGCCCTGAGGGAGTTCCAAGGGGGAGAGAATCGAAACTCTCCCCTTTGGCGAATCTTTGCTTCCTTTCTTTTCGCAAAGAAAGGAAGTGCTCGCCCCGGCACGAGGGGCAAGCCCGCGCAAGCGGAATCCACACGCGGGGGCACTCGCTAAAAATCACTTTTTCCCAATCAATACAAAAAAAGAAAAATTTCACCTTGGCATAAGGTCAAACCCTGCGCCAGCAAAAATCTTCGTGGGAAATCCCGCGAAAAATTGTTCTTTTCGCTTATTGTGAAGAACAAAGCTTCAAAAGAATACTTGTTAAAATGTCACAGGCACCAGCATTGGCCTGCCAATCAATGGAGGAATTTGTTTTGTTCGGTCTGAAGAAAAAATTGTTCGGAAGTCAAATTGAAATCAACTGCGATTATTGCAGCCACAATACGGGAACCGAAGAGGAGCCCAAGTGTTCCAAAGGCCTGACGATCAAGGAGGACGGCTCCTGCCGCCGCTTTGCTTATGATCCGCTGATGCGCACCCCGCGCGCGCTGCCCCCCTTGCGGGAATACGATATGGATGATTTTACATTGTAAATGAAAGCGCCTTTCTCCGCAGTAGATGGGAGGAAGGCGCTTTCTGTTGTTCCTTTATTCTTTTGGCTGCGTATCGTCCTGCTGCTCTTCAACGTATTTCTGGATTCCCTGCAGAATCCGTGTTAAAAAGGGTGGAAGCGCAACGCCGGCCGCCTGAATATTTTCCAGGATACTCAGCAGCTCGTTTACCGTCAGCCAGACAGCGACCAGAGAGGCCACCGCAAAGCGGACCGGAACAGGTTCCAATCCGGTCTGACTGCCCGCATACATCAGCAGGTAATCAATTGCGACCCCTACGCCCACCAGAGCCCACATGAGGATCTTTTTAATGATCCCCCGGATGCTTCGGTAGGAGCTGACCGCTTCTTTTCGGTAAATAGAAGCCATAATCCCTGTAATATAGTCGGCCAGACTGGAAAGGACCAAAAGATAAACGGGAACCGCGAGGATTCCAAGCCGGGCGGAAAGCACCGCAAACATGGCAGCCAGACCGGCTTTGATTTTGTCCATATTTTCGCCCCCAGACACCGCTTACAAAACATTGAAATTGCAGTTGGCGGTTTCTTCCTTTGATCGTACCTGAATGTGCGCGTGGCGCACCGGCGGCTTCAGTGCCGTAACATCGATCAGCCACCCGCGCCCTTTTGCATCCAGACGCGGCTCCGAAGCCTGGATGACATCCCGGCCCGTTACAGTTACTTCCGGTTTTTCTTTGCATCTGGCCAGAACAGTGTAAATTTCACCCGGGGACATATCCTTGCTTCTGGTATCAAGAGAAAGAGGGGAATCTGTCTGTACCGGAGGTGCGGTCGCCGGAAAATTATTAAAGCCTCCCCTGCGTATGATTTCGGGATAATCCTTAAAGGAAAGGTTTAAATCAACATCTCCCGTTCCATTTTTTACACCGGGTACACGCCCCGTATTGCTGTGCTGCCAAATAGATGCGGGGAATTCATTTGACATTTGCGTATGATATTGAGCCAGCCACAGATCAAACTGTTTGATTCGGCTCCAGTCCAGATGATTTCGCAAAACGTTCAGATTTGCGTAGACTGCCACGTAATACCCGGCCTGCTGCACTTGATTACACCAGGCCATTACAATATCCGTCAGTTGATCTCGCGGAAGTCTCAGAATAGTATCCTGTTCCACATCCAAAGCCACAGGGTATTCCATTTTGCAGCCCCGGACCACGTTGAGAAAAAACACGGCTTCTTTTGCCGCTTCTTCTGTTGTAACGGCATGCAGCCAGTGATAGACGCCGGTATGCAGCCCGGCCACCGCGGCCTTTGTCAGGTTTTCACTCATGCTTTGATCTGCCAGTGTGTGTCCTTCGCTGGATTTTATCATGGCAAAGTCGTACCCGGCTTCTTTTACAAGCAGCCAGTCAACCTTACCTGTCCCATTGTAGACATCGATTCCTTTTCTGGTAGACATGATAACGCTCCTTTCCCTACCATAAGATGCAAAAAAGGGGAAACTTGCTCTTGTTTATGCAAGCAATCCCCCACTTATTTATATTTTGATTGCAGAATTCTTCGTTCGCTCTCCCTTTGGGAAAATCAGATGGTTTTTATGGATTTGTCCGAACGCAGAAGTTTCCACGGCAGATATTGCATGATATTTTTTTGCCATAGGCCCCGTTAGGTATAGCCATTTGTTATAAAATATACTATAATTGAAAAAATTGCATTGATTACTTCCGCCGAATACAGAGGGCAAATCGCCGCGCTGATGACAGTTCCGGTAAAAACCACTGAAGAAAGTATTTGTTTTCCCCGCGCCCTTGTTCTGGAAAGGATACAACGACCTGAATGGATAATTTAATCTTATCTGCAGAGGTAATCGCTCCTCTTTGCACTTTAATGGCTCTTGGCTACTTTGTAAAAATGAAAAAAATGATCGGCGACCAAACGGTAGACCAGCTGAATAATCTGGTTTTCCGTATTTTTCTGCCGACCATGCTGTTTTACAATATCTATCAAACACACCTGAACGGTATGGTGCGTCCGCGTCTGATGCTTTACGGCTTTATCGCGATGTTGTGCATGTATTTTTTATCGATCCTGATCGTTCTGCTGACGCTGAAGGATAACCGCCAGCGGGGCGCTGTGGCGCAGGCTTCGTTCCGCAGCAACTTCGTTATTTTCGGCCTGCCGGTCACCGCTTCGCTGTTCGGCCCGGAGAAAGCCGGAATCACGGCTCTTTTGATCTCTTTGATCGTGCCGATGTACAATTTTCTCTCTGTGATTCTGCTGGAAGTGTTCCGCGGCCAGAAAATCCAGATTGGTTCGATCGCAAAAAAGATCGTTACAAATCCGCTCATCATCGGCGCGGTATTGGGTCTGAGCTGCCTGTTTTTCGGTATCTGCCTGCCGGGCGTGGCAGAGGAAATCGTCGGCGATATTGCCGGTTCGGCTACTCCTCTGGCTTTGATCGGTCTGGGCGCTTCCTTCTCATTCGCCGACACTCGGGTTTACCGCAAGCCGCTGATAATCGGTGTATTCAACAGACTGATTCTCGCCCCCCTGCTTTTTCTTTCCGTCGCCGTTGCGTTGGGCTTCCGCAATGAAGAGCTGGCGGCACTGACGGGTATGCTGGGTGCTCCCGCGGCGGTATCCTCTTACACGATGGCGCAGCAGATGGGCTCTGACGGCAAGCTCGCGGGTCAGCTGGTGGTTTACACCTCGATCTGTTCCATTGTGACCATGTTTCTTTTGATTTTTGGTCTCAAGCAGCTTGGAGTGATGTAATATTCTCAGTTTTTTCCAATTTTGGGCGCAGACGTATAAATATCGTCTAATTGAACGATAAAAATTTATCGATCTCGCGTTTGATTCTTTGAAAGGCATTGACAAGCTTTTCGTTTTACTTCATAATAAGTTTCACTTGTTTTTAGTTTCTCTGCACGAACAGAGACCCTCATCCCAACAGAAGGGAAAGACAAGCCGATTGAAAAAGAACGCTTATCGTGGTTTTACCGCGCATTCCCTGAAGCTGATTGCAGCCGCCGCCATGCTGGCGGACCATTTTGCATGGCTGTTTCTGGGAACCTATAGTGCGCCCGGCCAGCTTCTCCACGTGATCGGGCGAACCACAATTCCAATCATGTGCTTTTTCATCGCGCAGGGATATTACCAGACCCGCAGCCGTACCAGATATGCGGCGAGGCTGGCTGTCTTCGCGGTGATTTCTCAGATACCCTATCACTATTTTATGACGGGAAACCTGAATGTCCTGTCTGCCCCTGTTCGCCTGAACGTGCTGTTCACACTCCTGTTCGCTCTTCTCTCTCTTTCGATTCTGGACAGGATGCGGTATCAGCCTTTCTGGTGGCTGGGCTTGATGCTTCTGATGCTGCTGGCTTCCTTTGGCGACTGGTCGGTCTTTGCGGTGATCTTTACGATGATCTTCGCAGCAAACCGGCTTGATCCAAAGCGTCAGATGCTTCTGTTCACGGGAGCTGCCGCGGCCACGGCCGGTTTTTTGGCCTGGAGCAATTCCCTGCTCAGCGACGCGCCGCCGTGGGGCGGATTCTTCCAGTTCGGGCTTCTTCTGGCTGTTCCCCTGCTGCTCTGCTACAATGGGCAGCGCGGCACTTCCCCTGCGGGCAAATGGTTTTTCTACGTGTTTTACCCCTTGCACCTGATTGTTTTGACAGTGATTCATCAATTTGTTATCTAAGTGTACTAATCTTTCATAAAACGGGCGAAAAAAGAGCTTTCTCCCCCGCCGTTGGCGGGGGAGAAACTGAAAGTTTCTTTCTACTGTTTTGTGGGCAATTTGTATCAAAGGAATACTTAAAATTATTGGAGGTGGACTGAATGTCTAAACGGGAAAACGTTTCCATGTCCGTGATCCGGCGGCTCCCGCGTTATTACCGCTTTCTAACGCATCTGAAAAAAATGGGGATGACCCGTATCTCTTCCAAAGAGCTGTCTGAGAAAATGGGTCTGACCGCTTCTCAAATCCGCCAGGATTTGAACTGCTTCGGCGGATTCGGACAGCAGGGCTACGGCTACATTGTCGATCAGCTGCAGCGGGAAATCGGGGGAATTCTCGGGCTTTCGAACTCTTACAAGGCCATTTTGATCGGTGCCGGCAACCTGGGACAGGCTCTGGCGCTACATATGGCCTTTACCACGCAGGGATTCCAGCTGGTGGGAATCTTCGACAACTCGCCATCAAAAATCGGCACCGAGATCAACGGCATTACGGTAACCGACACACAGCGCCTGAAAGAATTCTGCGAGGCGGAGCAGCCGGCCATGGCGATCCTCTGCATCCCGCGGGAAAGCGCCGAAAAGCTCTCCGAGCAGCTGTACAGCCTCGGCATCCGCAGCTTCTGGAACTTCAGTCATTTTGATATTTCGATGAAGTACCCGGACGCCGTAGTGGAAAACGTCCATTTGAACGACAGCCTGATGACGCTGTGCTACCGCATTTCCGACCATCAGGAAGAAAAAGACGCTTCGGATGATACTGCTGTTTAAGAATAAGGCGGAATAAAGAAATCAGGGTGAACAGCTTCGGCCGTTCACCTTTCTTTTTTAGCTTGGAACTTAAGGGCGTATCCCCCGCCCCCATATTTTCATGCAAATCACATGGCAACCGGCCAAAGAAATCAGCATCTGCTTTACGAGGACGTCCCGCCGTATTAAAATATTGATACATATCGATATTGTTGAAAGAGAGATGGCCGTTATGATAACAAAAAACATACTGCCCGGCGAAGTATATCGGTTAGCGGAATGTTTAGAAGCTCTTGCAGAATACCACAATCGGGTTTCCGCCCATCATTCGGGATTCTACCCGGGGCGCCCTATCGAGGATACGCTGGAGCTGTTTCGGGAAGCTCTGAACAGCAAAACGTCGATGATCTCTGCGATAGAAGAATCAGGCAGAATCGTTGGATTTTGTAAGATCGATATACACGGAGAAAAAGGAAAGCTTGATTACCTGATTGTCAAAGAGGAATACCGCGGCAGGGGCTATGGGGCGCTGCTGATGGATTGGGCAATGAAAACCTTTCGTGAATGCGGCGCAAAGCATGTGGAAGTAAAAATAATTGATGGGAATGCCGTGGCGCAGAGATTATATGAAAAGTATGGTTTTGTTATGAACGCGCATATTTTATGGCGCATTCTTTCAGACGATCAATCATAATGATATTTTGCGCGGTTATGAGATGAATACGAACAAAGAATAATGGGATACAGATCGCTTCGTCGCTCTTGCTGCAATTTCCTTTTGAAACCTGCTCCTGACACGGCGTTTCTCTTTTTGCAGAGCAAATCGAAACGCAGATAATTTTTTATATAAAAACAGCATCCTTTCTTTGCCTGATAATGGTCGAAGAAAGGATGCTGTTTTTCTATATCGTTTTTTGACAATGGGTGGATTTTCCGGATGACCCGTTTCGCTGAATTTTACGTGATATCTATTTTTCCATCATCTCAGTCAAATAGGGCAAAGCATCTGCAACCTGTATGCCGACAATTGGCATAGATACCAGCATGGCACTTTTGATCTCATCTTTACTTGCGCCGAGTTCTGTTGCGCGGTGAATATGAAATGGCAGTCCTCCATACATCTTTGTCGACACCAGAACAGCAATATATGCTAATTCATGCGTCTTTTTGTCAAGAGCGCTTTTCTCCGACATTTGAAAGATAGCATCCATAAAAGCCTGACCCACACCGTTTGTTTCTGTCATAAACAATTCAAAACCGTTTGTTACTTTTTCCATGATAATTTCATCCTTTCTTTTGTGCAGTGTTTTAAAACAACTACCTATAAGGACAAAATCAAAATGCAAAAGATACGGTTTGAATAAAAAATAATAAATTATTAGGATTACTTCACATCAGCATGGTCAAAACACTTTGATACCATTCATCAGGCGGCTTTTGTTCCGGCATATGACGATACAAGTACATGACTCTTTTTCTGACACTTTCATCATAAGTATAGTTTTTCTGTTCAAAATCTAATCTGTCAATCAGTTTTTTGGCCTTGCTCTGCAGGTTGGAACGGTTCAGAGAAAATGCGATCCATGCTTTACAGGAACAAGGGTTCTTTTCATAAATGATACTGCAGTGATCGGCGAAAAAAGAATCGATATTCATTCTGGCCCGGTATAACAGTCCTTTTGCCGCACCCTTGGAGATGTCCAGTATTCCGGCGACATGCTCGATCGGAAGCCCGTACATATCCACTAGAGAAAATACGATACGCTGATGTAGCGTCAGCTTTCTTACCATCGCCAAAAAACACCCGTTTTGCAAGCTCCTGATTTCTTCCTCAACGATCACTTCATCCTCTGGCTGCGGTGTTGCATTGGCCAGCAGAACGCCTTCCCTCTCCAGCTTTTCCCATTCGACTGGCTCCGCTAAATATTTTTTCGGGTCCTTTTTGGCCCTGTTAACGAATTCATGGAAACAGATTGTCCTTAACCAGCTTGCCAATGCCTGTTCATTTTCCAGGGTATCCAGCTTTTGCATTGCTTTTAAAAAAGTGTCCTGCGTTACATCGAGTGCATCCTCAGGATGACAGGTCAATTTAAGAGCATAGTTGAAAATATACTGATAATAGTTTTGATACACATCACATAGATTCATTTTGTATCCTCGCAAGAAGCACGATTTGTATACTCATTTTTATCAATGCTGCGATATTTGCTGTAGACATTTTACCACAGCAAACCACTGGTCGTAAAGCAGATGCTGATTTTCTATGACAGGCAGGGAAACTCTCTGTAATCAGACGGAATCACTGGATTTTGTAAAATCGATATACACGGATAAATTCCACATAAAAAAACAGCATCCTTTCTTTGCCCGGTAAAGGCCAAAGAAAGGATGCTGTTTTTATTCCTTCCCATCTCGGTGGGAAGCACGTAATTTATCAAGAATCGCCTTTTCCGGCGGATGCTCCGGGTACAGGAAGTTGCGGACGCGCTGCTGGCAGTCCGTATCGCCGCAATAATAAAGGACGTCGCCCTCGCAGAGAACCGCGTAGGGCCCGGGAGAAACCATCATCATCTCTCCCCTGCGGATTCCCAGAATCGTTGCGGTCGTATAATGCCAGAAATTAATATCGGAAATCGAAAGATTCAAATACGGTGTTTTGGATGTGATTTCAATTTCAAACGGGATAAAGGGGTTGAATGCCTGAAAGCGTTCTGTTCTGTCCAATATTTCAGAAATGGACTCCGCCATGTGCTCGGCCTCTTTGCGCTGCCGATCGAGACTGTCCATAATATTCTTTTTCAGGTCGTACATGGACTTAATATCCATAAACTGCTGAACGAAACGGACCGCGTTATCGTAAGAGAGAATCACGACTCCGCTCCCTTTTACCACCGAAACGATCTCGAGATCAGACAAAACGGCAATTGCACGGCGAGCCGTTTCGGGCGAAACACTGTACTGGCTGGCCAGTGCAGACCGGGCATACAGCCTGTCGCCCACCTGGTACCTGCGCTCAACGATCTTTGCGGCAATATCCGCCGCAATCTGTTGATATACGGGAGCAGATACCTTGATTTTATGCTCCATGAAATTCTAACCCTTTCGTATTATCATCAATTTACTTTACAATATGACCTCATGTGAGTTCAACGACTTCTTCCCCCGCCTGCGGCGGGGGAAGAAGTCGTTCATTGTCTCAAGTGATACTATTCAACCGAAGTTTCTCTTTTATATTCCTTGGCAGCGCCGACAAAACCGCGGAACAACGGATGCGGGCGGTTCGGACGGGACTTAAACTCTGGATGGAACTGTGCGCCCATAAACCACGGGTGATTCGGAAGCTCCATCATTTCAACAATCCGGTTGTCAGGGGATCTGCCGCAGAATACGACTCCGGCCGCCTCCAGGCGATCGCGGTAATCGTTGTTCACCTCGTAACGATGGCGGTGGCGCTCCGAAATCAGCGGCTGCTCATCGTACAGTTCAGATGCCTTGCTGCCAGCCAGCAGCTTGCAGGGATATTTGCCAAGGCGCATGGTTCCGCCCAACTGAACCACATCCTTCTGCTCGGGCATCAGATCGATGACCGGGTTGCTGGTCTGGGGATCGAATTCAGCGGAATTCGCGTCCTCCAGGCCAAGGACATGGCGGCTGTATTCCACAATCGCCATCTGCATGCCAAGACAAATGCCCAAAAACGGTACCTTGCGCTCACGCGCATACCGAATCGCGGTGATCTTGCCCTCGATCCCGCGCTGGCCAAAGCCGCCGGGTACCAGAATGCCCTGCACTCCCTCGAGAACCTCTGCCACATTTTCGGACGTGATCAGCTCGGAATCGACCCAGCGGATATCCACCTTGACGTGATTGCCGATGCCGCCGTGGGTCAGCGCTTCGGCTACGCTCAGGTAGGCGTCGTGCAGATCCACATATTTGCCAACCATGGCAATCGTGACGGTTTCCGTCAGCGCCATGGCGGTGTTGACCATTTTGATCCATTCCGTCAAATCCGCGCCGTGGGTATCCAGACCAAAGTGCTTGCAGACAATATCATCCAGCCGCTCTTCTTTCAAAGCCAGCGGCACGGAATACAACAGCGGAAGATCCAGATTCTGGATCACGCAGTTTTCTTTCACATTACAGAACAGGGCAATCTTCTTCTTCTGATCCTCACCGACCGGCAGTTCGGAACGGAGAACAATAATATCGGGCTGAATTCCGATGGAAAGCAGCTCTTTTACGCTGTGCTGAGTAGGCTTTGTTTTCTGCTCGTGAGACGCGGCCAGATACGGCACCAGCGTCACGTGGATAAACAGGCAGTTATTGCGGCCGATCTCTGTCGCAAACTGACGGATCGCCTCTAAAAACGGCTGGCTCTCAATGTCGCCCACCGTGCCGCCGACCTCAATGATCGCTACATCCACATTCTCTTTGCCGGCCGTGATGCGGCTCTTGATTTCATTTGTAATATGCGGGATCACCTGTACGGTTGCTCCGCCGTAATCGCCGTTGCGCTCTTTCTGAAGAACATTCCAGTACACACGGCCCGAGGTCACGTTGCTGTTCTGCGTCAGGTTTTCATCGATAAAACGCTCGTAATGTCCCAGATCCAAATCGGTCTCTGCACCGTCATCGGTTACAAATACCTCGCCGTGCTGAAACGGGTTCATCGTACCTGGGTCAACATTCAAATACGGGTCAAACTTCTGCATGGTCACACGCAGTCCGCGCGACTTCAGCAAACGCCCCAAAGATGCTGCAGTAATTCCTTTTCCCAGGCCAGACACTACACCGCCGGTCACAAATACAAATTTCGCTGCCATAATTTCCTCCTACCAGCAATTGCCCTTTTAAAAAATAAATTCCCCACCAAACTGCTGGGGAACACAAATTACCGCATTTTATTATATCGCCTATCCCAGCGGGTGTCAATCGGGATAGGCGATATTTTGTCGGATTCGTAAGGAGTTCCAAAGATAAGAGAAAAAACAACACTTTTTTCCCGGAACAATCAATCCATTGCACCTGCAAAATGGATTTTTCACATCACAATTTGCAAAAACAGATGGAACGGCGTACGAAAAATCTTTTTCAAAATCACAAGAAGACGCTAAGCCGCGAATGATTTTAATTTTCCAAAAGGGAACTTACCTCAATCAGCAGGGATATTATGATTCAAGTGACTGCCGGATCTGCTCTTCAAAATGCTTCTGGGGCTTTACTCCCACCTCTGTCCACTGCTTCTGGCCGTCCTTGAACAGAATGATGGTGGGAATGCTCATGATGCCATAGCGGCGGGCCAGCTCCTGGTTATCGTCAACGTCTACCTTGAGAACGGTCAGGCTGTCTTCAAAGGTTTTCGCGAGCTCTTCCACAATCGGGGCTACCATACGGCAGGGGCCGCACCAGCTGGCCCAAAAGTCGACGAGCACCAGCGGATTTTCAGTGATCAGCTGATCAAAATTTTCTTCGGTTGCATGAATCAGTTCCATTGTTATGATCTCCTTTTCTGTGATCCTAAGAGCGTGTCGGCAAACTCCGGAACGGTTTATTCTCGATCTGCACACACGCTTCAGAAATTAGCCCTGGTATTTTTCCAGAGTGATCTTTGTAATTGTCACGTCGGCAGTGGGCTTGTTGCTGCCGTCGACCTCTACCGCTGCGATCTTGTCTACCACATCCATACCCTCAAATACCTGAGCGAACACGGTGTGGCCCTTCTTTGTGGTGCTGTAAGCGCCGTCGAGCGTGGGATTGCCGCCGTTTTCCGTATACAGCTTTTTGTAGGTATCCGAAATCTTGCTCATGTCTACCCAGCTGCCGTATTGCGTGGTAAACGCGTCGGGGCTCTGTTTGTACACGTCGTAGCCCTGCTGATAATACTCCCAGCCCGAAAACGAAGAGGCCGGGGCCTGATTGATAAAGAACTGGCTGCCGTTGGTATTGGGGCCGGAGTTCGCCATTGATACCGCACCGCGGAGATTGATCAGCGATTCGCTGAATTCATCCTCAAACGGCGCGCCGGATGCGCTTGCACCGCCGGTGCCCGTCGCGGTGGGATCGCCGCCCTGAATCATAAAATTATTCATCACCCGGTGAAAGGTAATTCCGTTATAATACCCTTTCTGCGCCAGCTGCTTAAAGTTGTCTACTGCCTTTGGTGCAGCCTCCGGGAAGAAACGAAGCTTCATCTCACCCATGCTGGTTTCCATCACAGCGATTTCCTCGCCGGCCGCGGGCTTGTCCAGCTGATAACCGAGCTCTTTCTTTTGCTGGCCGCCACAGGCCGTTAAAAGCAGCAGCAGGGAAAAACCAACCAGCGCCGCGCGGATTCTTTTGCGCATCAAACCACCATCCTTTTTTCGATCAATTTGGTAATATTTTAGTCTATTTCATGAAAATATGCAAGCTTTCCCAGCAGAAATCGATGCCATATGATGCACGCCGGGGGCCTGAATCGGCGGAACATTTTGATTTCTGTATTAGGCGCGCGGTTTTTTGCATATAGATGTTCTGACCGGAAAAAGGAGGTAAAAGAATGGGCCTGAATACTTATAAGCCCGAGGGCTGGAAGATTGATACGCCGGAGAACCGGGCTGCCATGGCAAGCATGACCGCCCTGATGGACGCATGCCGGGATGAAAAAATACTGGAGGGCCGGGCGCTAGTTTGTGACAGCTTCCACAATTTGCTGGTGGATTTGGGCTGCATGAAAGGATTGATTCCCCGGGAAGAGGGCGCTCTGGGCATTCGGGAGGGCACCACCCGGGATATTGCCATCATTTCCCGCGTGAACCGGCCTGTCTGCTTTATCATAACCGGATTTCAGAAGGATGATGCGGGCAATCCGATTGCTGTGCTCTCGCGCAGGGCGGCGCAGGAAAAATGCCGGAGAGAGTACATAGAGAAGCTGCGCCCCGGCGACGTAACGGACGCCCGGGTGACACATCTGGAAACGTTCGGCGCTTTTGCAGACATCGGCTGCGGGATCATCTCGCTGCTGCCGATCGACGCGATTTCTGTTTCACGCATCGACCACCCCAGAGAGCGGTTTACCGTGGGGATGGATGTTCGCACCATCATCAAATCGATTGAGGGGGATCGCATTACCCTTACCCAAAAGGAGCTGCTCGGCACCTGGGAGGAAAACGTCGCCTTGTTCCACACGGGCGAAACCGTGGCGGGGATCATCCGCTCCACCGAACCCTATGGAATCTTCGTCGAGCTGGCGCCGAATCTGGCCGGGCTGGCCGAAATCAAAGAGGGCGTACTGCCGGGGCAGCAGGCCAGCGTTTACATTAAAAGCATTTTGCCCTCGCGCATGAAAATCAAGCTTGTCATTATCGATACCTTTGATTATTCTTACCGCCCGATTCCGCCAAAATACTTTTTTAAGGGAGATCACATGGATCGCTTTGTCTATTCGCCGGAATGCAGCGATAAGCAAATCATAACGGAGTTTACCTGAACAAGATTTTACGATTCAAAACAGGGCCTTGAGGACGGCGTTTGCCGACCCCAAGGCCCTTCCTTTATGAATGAACGCAGGTCTTTCTATAATCATTGGACAACTTTAAAAAAGCCAGTCGTTATGTATCCAATCAACAACACATGGCAACTGCCGCAAAATAACCTGTTGCCTGTTTCAGCCGATTTTACTACGGGCGAGACTGCAAAAAGGCAGAGGGACACATACCGGTATATTCCTTAAACACGCGCGTAAAATGAGACTGATCGTAAAAACCAGCCTGCTGCGCCAATAACGTGAGGGACGGCTCGTGGGTATTTTGCAGCAGACGCAGGATATTTTGAAACCGGATCTGACTGCACAGCTGCTTGGGCGGAAGACCCACATGCTCCTGAATCAGGGTTTGCAGATATCGGGCGCTATATAAAGTCTCCTGAGAAAGCTCCTTCATGCGGATATCCCCGTGATGCTCTAAAATCGTACGCACTGCGTTTGCAGCAATCTGCTTTTCCTGTTCCCTGGGCTTCCGAAAAGAAACAGAAGAAGAGGCGGATCGAATCAGACGTTCAACCAGCCTTTGGCGTTCTTCATCGCTTTTGGCCGCAGCCATTTCCTCTTCCAAAGTTCCAACAGAAAACAATTCTTTCAAAGGGACTCCTTTTTGGGAGGGCAGTAAGCTCGACACGCCAAACAGACGGGAAAATTCCCCAGGTAAAAAACGTACCAGAAAACAATCCAGAATCCCATTATAATCTGTTGTTCCGCGGCCCTCCAGCACACCGTAGCAATAGGATCCGGGCAAGTTCGGGTCGCAGGAGAACGCAATCCCCACCATCCCGGTTCCGGGAACGCATTTCTGCAGAGAGGATTTTGCCACCAGATGCATACTATGAGCAACAATCTTGGCATCGGCGTCAGTCAGCAGACCTATA
This sequence comes from Faecalispora jeddahensis, assembly GCF_000577335.1. Lineage (GTDB taxonomy): Bacteria > Bacillota > Clostridia > Oscillospirales > Acutalibacteraceae > Faecalispora > Faecalispora jeddahensis. The sequence continues at coordinate 40,604 of NZ_CBYL010000015.1, forward strand.
TTTTTGACCCCGCCTTCCCAGAACGGCTGAAGAGAAATCATATGGGGTTCCAACATGAGCAATACCTCCTCTTACTGTTAAGCCTTCCCTCGTTTAATCCTAAATAGAGAGCATTACTGAAATCTTTTCTGATTTTTCTTAATTATAATCTATTTCTGACAGAATCGCATTAGGAAAAATCGGAACAGCTGCCTTAGGATGCCTATCTTTCTATTTTCTGAGCCCATTAAGGATCATTCTAATCAGATTTCCCCTGTTGTACAACCCCTTCTTCCTTTTAATAACTCTCTTTCCGAATTATCCAATTTCATTTCCGTTTTCTCCTAGTATTTCACTAGGCAGAAACGCTATCATATCGAAAGCACCAAATAAAAACACTTTGTCTTTTCCCATAGGTCCTTAAATTTCATGATTGCGCGAATTTTGTCGAATCGGATTGAGGATAGCATAGAGCCTCCGCAGACTGCAGGCTTCGGAGCTTTATCATAATCTTTACAGCAAAACAAAAAGAGGAGGTTTTTTCATGTTAACAGCATCTTGGATCATTGCTTTTATCGGCGTCGTACTCATTGGCATCATCGCCGGACGCAACGTTAAAAATGCTGACCAGTGGACGGGCGCAGACAAGAGTATGTCTGCCGGCAGCATAGGTGCCATGCTGGGTGCTTTTCAGATCGGCGGTATAAGCATTGTCGGCGCGGCGCAGGACGGCTACAACATCGGCATCGCCGGCGCATGGTACTCGCTGGCTACTCCCGTGTATTTTCTGATCGTCGCACTGCTGGCCGGAAAGATCCGGGAAAAAATGCCCAGTGATACCGTTTCAGATTTTCTATCCAACCGTTTTTCTACCAAATCCGGTCGTATGTACTCTTACATATGGTTGGCAATGTCGTTTCTTTACATGCCAGTTCAGCTTAAAACAGTCTCAACTGTGATTCAGTCTGCAATTCCGGGCATTAACAGCTCTGCGGCAATTATCATCGGTCTTGTCGTTGCCGCGGTGTTTACCGGGTTTGCCGGAATGCAAGGCTCTGCCCTGAGCGGCAAGGTGGTAAATATCGGTACTTATGTGCTGCTGGCAGGCTTTGTCATCTATAAACTCCCTTCCATGGGCGGGTATTCCGGCCTTCTGGAAAAGCTGCCAGAGGGCTTTGGCTCTATGGGAGCTATGCCCACCCAGAAGATCATTGGCTGGATGATCGGCGGCCTGCTTACCAGTGCCGTTATGCAGTCTGTACTACAGCCGATTATGGCCGCCAAGGATGCCAAATCCGCTCGTCGCGGCGCGCTCATTGGTTACGTTGTAGCTACTCCCATCTGCATTATCACCGCTATCATTGGCATGATGGGCCGGGCCTCAACTGACTCGCTTGGGAACGGTGCCAATGCCTTTGCCTGGACCGTCAGAGAGTTTTCTCCGCCCATTTTAACCGGCCTGATCTTTGCTATCTGTGCAATGATCGTTATTGATACTATGGCCAACATGATGCTTGGCTGCGGCACAGTCATCACCAATATTTACAAAACGCAGGTGAATCCCAATGCGAATGAAAAGAAGCTTTTGAATATAACACGTTACAGCACTATCATTTTTGCTGCTCTTACCCTAATTCCGTCGTTCCTGCTCCCCAGCACATCGCTCACCAGCATGTTCTTAACTCTGCTGTATGTGGCCACGGGCCCGGTCAGTTTCTCCATTTTCGCGGGGCTGCTCTGGAAGCGCGCCAATGCCGCCGCTTCGTTCTGGAGCATGATTTTAGGCACCGCCACCGGCATTGCGTGGGTTGTTTTGGGTCTGACAAGCCAACTGGAAGCTATCTATCCCGTTACCTTAGTCAGCTACGCCGTTGGCATTATAATTACACTCTTGGGAAAACAGGATAAAAACTCACAGCTAGAGGCGGCGGGCAATTAAACCACTATCAATTTTATATCGCGAATCTAGCGATCGCAGGAATACCAGCAAACAAGGAGGAGCCTTTTTATGCCAAATAGGCCTTACATGGGGTGTGAAATCCCCGAGATCGCAATGTACACGCCCTATGTTTCCGGTAAAGACGGCGCGGTCAGTTCAAACAGTCCTTACGCAAGCAGCGCCGGGCTGGAGATTCTGAGTCAGGGCGGCAACGCTGTAGATGCCGCTGTTGCTGTTTCTCTCGTTCTCGGCGTCGTGGAACCCTATCACAGCGGTATTGGGGGCGGGTGCTTTCACCTCTTTTACCACAAAGAAAGCGATGCGTTTTATGCTGTGGATGCCCGCGGCGTTGCGCCAATCAACGCTTATCAGGATATGTTCCTCGATGAAAACGGCGATGTGGACGCAGGGCTGACGGAATTTTCAGGACGTTCGGTTGCAGTACCCGCGCTTTACCGTGCTATGGACAATCTACTGAAAAAATTCGGCACCATGAGCTGGCAGCAAGTTTCCGCCCCGGCCATCCGTCTTTGCAGACAGGGATTTAAATGTGGATTTCAGTATGCAAGAATCAGCAATACAGCGGAGGCGGAGCATAACCGCGATTCGTACGAAGGCTTTCGGGAACTGTACCTGCACGACGGTAAGCCCAGAACCTTTGGAGAGTTGATTTACAATCCTGATCTGGCAGAAACCATGGAGAGCGTGGCGAAAAACGGCGCAGACTGGTTTTATAACGGGCCGGTTGCAGATGAGATTGTGCAGCAGGTAAACCGTGATCAGGGTCTTTTGGTAAAAGAAGACCTTACCGGATGCCGGCCCAAGCCCCGCACACCAGTTCGCAGCAGCTACCGGGGCTATGAGGTGGTCTCTATGCCGCCCCCATCTTCAGGCGGCACACATCTGATTCAGATGCTCAACATCTTAGAGAATTTTGACTTGGGGAGCATGGGCTTTCATTCGGCAGAAAGCATCCATATCATCGCAGAAGCAATGAAACTGATGTTTGCAGACCGCTCTGTGGCCATGGGTGACCCCGACTTTGTGGAAATTCAGCAGGAAAAGCTTCTGTCCAAAGAGTATGCTCATAAGCTATCTGCAAAGATCGACCCGGACCGGGCTCAGGAGTTTGCACCGGTAGAGGGAATTGAAGCCCGGGAGTATGCCGGCTGCACCTCTCATTTTTCCGTCATGGACCGCTTTGGCAACGTTTTGGTGCAGACGCAGACCATCCGTAACTGGTGGGGATGCGGAATCGTGATTCCCGGGCGCGGCTTTGTCATGAACAACACAATGGCCGATTTCAGCCCCAAGGTCGGGGTGCGCACCTCGCAGGGGCTGGCCTATGGCATGGCAAATGCGATCCGCCCCGGAAAAACGCCTCTTTCCAGCATGTCTCCGACCATCGTTCTGAAGGATGGAGTTCCCTTTCTCGCCGTGGGTGCGGCAGGCGGGCCAAGAATCATTACAAGCACTCTGCAGTTGATTTTGAACGTGATCGATTACGGGATGATGATGGACCCGGCGATCCGGACACCCCACATGTGCTGCCTGACAAAAGAACAGGGGCTGGAATTGGAAAACGGCTTTTCTCCCGATACCATTCGCTTGCTGGAAAAAAAGGGACACCGCATTCTGGAAACCACCAGCTTTGGCAATCTGCTGGTACTGCCCAACGGAATTCTGAGAAAGGACGATACTTTCTTCCCCGGCGGCACCAGCCGCGCAGATGGCGGCAGCGGTGCGCTGACTGAGTTCGGTACCATAGCGCTGGACGGCTTATGCTTTCAGCCGTAAATCCTTCAAATAAGAAATCGCCCAAAAACATGCGGTCTGCCTATTCCGCCAGATACGAAAAGCTCCCTCCGACCAGCGTTTTGCCGTTCGGAGGGAGCTTTTATTTAATCTTCTTTTGACTCGAGCTTCAGAATATGAGAATCGATGATCTGGCGGAAGGTCTGGTTGCTGCCGCGATTGCCATGCTCATCTTTGTAATGCAGCGGGCGGTAATGAGGGGTCAGCGTCTGCTGCTTTAAAAACTGCAGGGCTTCCTTGCGGCTGCGCGCGTGTTCAATCACACCCGCCATTTTTACGGCGTACATCGCGTCATACGGCTCCAGACGATAGGCTTCGGCAAAATTGGTGAGAGCGGCCTCGTGCTTCCCCAGATTTTCCTGTGCCTGCGCCAGAATCACATACATCTCCGCGCGGCTTTTGGCCCATCGACTGATGGTGACGCCGTCCTGGATCATCGTCCCGTAAGAAAGGCGGTCCCATCCCGAGGTTTCCAGATACTGCTGGGCATATTTGGCCGTCAGCTCGTCATTTCCGCCCAGCCAGCTGCACGCGGTGGCGGCAATATAAAGCTGCTGCGGCGTTTTTGGAGTGCCACAAAGAGAAATCACCTTGCTCAGACGTTCATGATCATTTTGAAGCTTTGCATACAAACGCTGCGCCTCTTCCTCTTCTGTATAATTGACAGGGATTGAGGCCCCGATTAATCGGAATAAAGCTGCCGCTAAATCCGGGCGGCTATTGGCTGCGGATTCCATTGACAACACCCACTTTCACTTCTATGAATGCCTCTATTATATCCGCAGTCCAGTTATTTCTCAAGAGGGGATTCTACAAAAATAAATTCACCGTTTTCGAAATCGCATACAACCCGGTTCCCTGCGTGCACTTTTCCTTCCAGCATCAGCTCCGAGAGACGATCCTCAAGCTTTGTCTGAATCGCGCGGCGCAGCGGACGAGCCCCGTAGATCGGGTCAAAGCCCTCTTTGGCGATTTCCGCCACGGCGGCCTCGGCAAACTCTGCGGAGATACCGATTTCACTCAGGCGCTTCTGCAAGGTCTTGAGCATACGCCCTGCGATTTCGCGGATATTCTCATCGGTAAGCTTATGGAACACAATAATGTCGTCCACACGGTTCAGAAATTCGGGGCGGAACGTGCTTTTCAGCTCGCCGAGCACCAGTTCCTTGACCTTTTCGCTGTCCAGCTTCTGGTTCTCCTCCGACGCAAAGCCAAGGCTGCCCTTTTTCTCGGTGATCAGGCGCGCGCCGACGTTCGAGGTCATGATGATCACGGTATTCTTGAAATCGACCTTCCGTCCCTGCGCGTCGGTCAGACGGCCATCCTCCAGAATCTGCAGCAGGATGTTAAACACATCCGGATGCGCCTTTTCGATTTCGTCGAACAACACCACCGAATACGGCTTGCGGCGCACGGCCTCAGTCAGCTGACCGCCCTCATCGTAGCCCACATATCCGGGAGGCGAGCCAACCAGACGGGACACGGTGTGCTTCTCCATATATTCGGACATATCCAGACGGATCATCGCGTTTTCGTCGCCGAACATCGCTTCGGCCAAGGCCTTGGTCAGCTCGGTTTTACCAACGCCGGTCGGCCCGAGAAAGATGAACGAGCCTACGGGGCGTTTCGGGTCTTTCAGTCCGACGCGGCCGCGGCGAATGGCTCTAGACACAGCGCTGACGGCCTCTTCCTGCCCGACCAGACGCTGATGCAGGGTTTCTTCCAGATGCAGCAGGCGCTCGCTTTCCTCTTCGGTCAGCTGAACCACGGGGATTCCTGTCCACACAGACACCACGTTTGCGATATCCTCGGGAGTGACCTCTCCGCCCTCATGCGAGCGCTTCTCGGTCCACAGGTTCTTCTGCCTTTCCAGCTCTTCTTTGGCCTTTTTCTCTTCGTCGCGCACCTTGGCGGCCCGCTCGAATTCCTGCGCGTTGATGGCGGCGGCTTTCTCCTGCTCCAGCTCCTTGATGCTCTTTTCCAGCTCCTGCAAATCGGTAGGAGCGGTAAAGGCACGCAGACGCACACGAGAGGATGCTTCATCCATCAGGTCAATGGCCTTATCCGGCAGGAAGCGATCCGCGATATAGCGGGAAGAAAGCTTCACGGCAGCGTCGATCGCCTCATCGGTAATCTTGACCTTATGATGCGCCTCGTACCGGTCGCGCAGACCCTTCAGAATCTCGATCGCTTCCTCTTCGCTCGGCTCGCCGACCATGACGGGCTGGAACCGGCGCTCGAGAGCAGCGTCCTTTTCGATATATTTGCGGTATTCGTTGATGGTGGTCGCACCGATCACCTGAAAATCACCGCGGGCCAGCGCAGGCTTTAAAATGTTCGCGGCGTCTGTGGAGCCCTCCGCGGAGCCGGCACCGATGATGGTATGCAGTTCATCGATGAACAGAATAATGTTCCCCGCGCTGCGCACCTCGTCCATTGCGGCCTTGATTCTCTCTTCGAAATCGCCGCGGTACTTGGTACCGGCAACCATACCGGTGAGGTCCAATGTAATCACGCGCTTGTTTTTCAGAAGCTCCGGCACCTGGCCTTCCGCAATCTTCAGGGCAAGACCTTCCGCGACGGCTGTTTTGCCGACGCCGGGCTCGCCGATCAGGCAGGGATTGTTCTTGGTGCGGCGGGACAGAATCTGAATCACGCGCTCAATTTCCGTCTGGCGGCCGATCACCGGATCGATGCCGCCCTTTGCAGCCAGCGCGGTGAGGTCACGCCCGAACTGATCGAGCGTTTTGGTAGCGCTTTTACCGCCCTTGCCGGACGAAGTCGATGGCATACCGGGAGCGGGAGCGGAATCCTCCCCGCTGCTCAGAGCGGAGCTGATTTCATTCAGAATGTCGCCGGACTTCGCGCCAAGCGACTGGAGGAAACGCACGCCGTAGCTGTCGCCCTCCGACAAAATCGCGATGAGCAGATGCTCGGTTCCCACGTAGTTATGGCCAAGCCGTGCGGCCTCCATGACGGCGATCTGAAGAATCCGCTTGCTGCGGGGCGTAAAGTCATCCGCGGAAAGGCTGGTTTTTGTGCCGGTTCCGATCTTTTCGGACATCAGCTGTTCCAGCTGTGCGGCTGTCACCTGCAGCTTATTCAGCACTGTGGCGGCCACGCCCGTACCCTCTTTCAGCAGGCCCAGCACAATATGCTCGCTGCCGATATAGGTATGCCCCAGATTTTCCGCCGATTCAATGGCAAGGTTCAGCGCAGTGTTTGCTTTTTCTGTAAATCCGTTAAAACGATACATAGATCGTCCCCCCTTTTTTATGTTACATTCAGCCGCTGAGATACAGTGCTTGCGCGAAGCGCATCCCGCTCGGCTGTGGTCATTTTCTTTGTCAGCATCATGGTAGCAGGCTGTACCTGCACGATCAAACTGTTGATGGTGTCGTACGAAATTCCGGTGAGAAGCTCCGTGGCGACTCCCATTCTCACGTAAGAGATCAGCCGCATGAATTCGTCGCTGCTGAGAACACGGGCGCTTTTCAGGATCCCGATGGAACGGAAGATCTGGTCCTGCGTTTCCACCGTTTTCACCAGCTCGGCCCGGGCTGCGCGCTCCTGCGCGATCAGCTGGCCCGCAATGCTTTTCAGGTTCGCGATCGCGGACTGCTCGCTCAGGCCCAGCGTCACCTGATTGGAGAGCTGATAGATCGCCCCCACCGGCTCGCTGCCCTCGCCGTAAATGCCGCGGATCACAAGCCCCAGCTTTGACAGGCTGGACGCTACCCGGCGCATCGCGCCGCTTTCCTGAAGCGCGGGCAGATGCAGCATCAAAGACGCCCGCATGCCGGTGCCCAGATTGGTGGGGCACTGGGTCAGGTAACCCAAATCCTCGTCGAACGCGAAATGCAGGCTTTCGTTCAGCAGAGCGTCCACACGGTCCACCATTTCGTAGGCGCCCTCCAGATCAAGGCCCTCACACATCACCTGAATCCGCAGGTGATCCTCTTCGTTGATCATGACCGAGACGGTTTCATCCTGCGTCAGCAGAAGACCGCGGCCGTTCGGCGCCGAGATAAACTCCGGGCTGACCAGATGGCGTTCCACCAGGGAGACCGCCTCGTTCTGGCTGATGTCATCGAGACTGATAAACCGAAATTGATTGGAAATGGAGCTGTTGCCGCGCATCACGGCATCGCGCACCGCCTGCTCCACCTTTTCCCGCTGCTCGGCGGTCATCTTCACCGGGAACGGATAATCGCTCAGGTTGCGGGCCAGCCGCACGCGGGTACTGATGACCACGTCGGCCTCCTGCCCGCTTTTTTCATACCATTTCTTCATGCTTTGCCGCCCCCCTCCAGCGCTTTGATCTCGTCGCGCAGCACCGCCGCACGCTCAAAATCCTGGCTTTCGACCGCCTCGCGCAGCTCTTTCCTTTTGCGGCTGAGCTCCGTATCCTCCTGCGGGGCCACGCTCAGCTTTGCCTCGGGCTTTACCCGCAGGGCCCGGCTGCTCGGGCGCTTGCCAAAGTGCTTGGTGTTGCCGTGTATCCTCTGGATCGACGGCATCATGCGGTCGCGGAAGGTATTGTAGCATTCGGCACACCCAACCTTGCCGCTCTGGGCGATCTCCCCAAAAGAAGAGCCGCACCCCGGGCACCGGACGGTATCTGTCATTTCGGGAACAGGGTTCCCGAAAAAACTGCCAAGCAGGCTGTTAAAATCCAGCGCAAAGGGGTACAAAAAATTGCCGTACCCCGCTTTCTGCGCGCATTCGCCGCACAGAGCGTATTCGGTCAATTCGCCGTTCACAATGATTTTTACATACGTAGTCGCCGGGTTTTTCCCGCACATCTGACATTTCATGACAATCCCTCCTAAAAGCTCAAATCTGTGTCATCAGCATATGCTTAAAAATCGCGGCGCGAAGCACATCCCGGTTTTCTTTCGGTACATTCTGATAACATCGGTCGTTCAGGGCCGCTGCCATAATGTTTGCCGCTTTTTCCGAAATAATATCGCGCTGAAGCAAATTTGAGAGCATAATGCGCGCCGTCGCGCTGTCGAGCGAATCCCCGACGCAGTTGACCGTGTGCATGATCGCGCTGCTTGCGTCCATCTGAATCTGTGTGATGCGGATATACCCGCCGCCGCCGCGCCGGCTTTCTACCAGGTAACCCTGTTCGGGCGTAAAGCGAGAGGTAATCACATAGCTGATCTGACTGGGAACGCACCCCAGTGATTCGGCCAGCTCGTTTCTTTGAATTTCTGCTCTTCCGTTTTCTTCTTCCAATAGTGCCAATATATAATTGGCAACATGATCACTGATTTTCATAATCACCCTTCCAGTCGAAGTTTGATTTTGACTTTCTTTGACTTTATAAATCTTATTATAAAGAGCGGCCGCTCGATAGTCAAAGTCAGTTAAAGTCAATTTCCACTTATTTTGCCAAACAGTAGCAATTTAACTCGCTCAGCATATTATTTTCTAACGATTATAAATTGTTTCTTGCGTTTTTGCTGCCCCGCCCTCTTCTATTGTATTCATTTGGGCGGATTTCAAGCGCCGAAAAAAACATTTGCGGAGAAATTCCCGCTGGAAATGACGCAGCAAAATTATTGTAACACCATTTCTCCGCATGCAATATACTATAGTGTAAACCGAAAGGAGGAATACAATAATGTGTAACAATAATAATGGCTTTGGTGGCTGCTGGTGGATCATCATTTTAATCCTCATTCTGTTTTGCTGCGGTGGCTGGGGCAATAGCGGATGCGGCGGATGCGGCGATTGTGGCTGCAACAATAATTGCGGCGGCTGCGGCTGCTAATTCTACAATCAGCAAACTACCGTCTAACCCGCACACGAAAAGGGAGCTGTGGAAACCCCACAGCTCCCTTTTCGCAAGCAAGCTTTTGGCTTTGTTTATCAAATCAAGAGTCTCGTCTGTTTCGGCTAAAATTGCGTCCGGCAGCGTCAACCATGCCAGGAATACGGCAAGTATTCCTGTGCTGCTTCTCTGCCGGGCATCATTTCATCCCGAAAATCCGCCGATTCTTCTTTGATAAACAAGGCCTAGTTTTTTGTTTCGTTTTTGGATTGGTATAACAGCAGCGCCTGCGCGAGCTGATCGGGACACGACGTATTTCTGCGCCCGCAGCGGATTCCCCGCAGCCGCCCGATCACATCGTCGATCTTCATCCCCTGCACCAGAACGCCGATTCCCTGGCTGTTGCCGCTGCAGCCGCCGACAAACTGCACCTGCTGGACGGTATCTCCGTCCACATCGAGAACGATTTTTGAAGAACATACACCGCTGGGACGAAATTCATACTGCATTGCTTTGCCCCCTTTTCTGTTTTTCAGAATGCTCAAACCGGTGATTTCTTCCCTCTGCTTTCGGCAGGGAAGAAATCATCATTTTTTAGGTCAGCTGCCAATCAGCCGCCGGATTTGATCTTGCGGCTTTTCTTTTTGAGCGCCTCGAGCTGCTCGTCGGGAGCGGTAAAAGCCCCCAGCGCGCAGGAATGTGAGGTGTACATTCCGTGAAAGTCGGAGCCGCCGGTCATGAGCAGGCCCCGCAGGCGCGCCAGCGCGATGTACTGGGGGACATCCTCTTCCTTGTGAAGAGGGTGCCATACCTCAATCCCATCGATCTCTCCCCGATCGGCCAGCTCCAGCATCAGATCGTGGCCGTCATACTGGCCGGGATGCGCCATCACCGCAACGCCGCCTGCCTCGTGAATCTGCCGGATGACATCGTGCACATCGGGATATTCGATCGCGCAGTAAGCAAGGCCGCCGCGCGGGCTGAACAGCTTATGAAACACCGAACCGAACATTTCGGTGGTATAGCCCGCATCGATCAGCGCGTGCATGATATGCTGCTTGTAAATATTCGTACAGCCCTGCGCACGGCGCAGGATCATTTCTGCCGGAATCGGATACAGCCGCATGACCTTCTGCATCATAATATTGGCGGCCCGTTTGCGCGATTCACCGATGCGCTTGCACAGACCCTCCAGCCGGTCGGGGCTTTCACAGTCATACCCCAGAATATGTACTTTCCTGCCCCGTGCGTTATCGTAAGCAGAGATTTCGATTCCGGGAATGACCTCTACCCCCTGGCGATCCCCAAAAATCTTCGCGCGGGTCGCGCCCGCGAAGGTATCGTGATCGGTTACCGCAATCGTACCGATCCCTTTTATTTTCGCCAGCATCACCAATTCATCAATAGAAACCGCGCCGTCCGACATTCTTGTATGACAATGCAAATCCGCTGCCATATCATAATCCCCCCATCAATCCTTCATATTTAGTATATCAAATCGAAAAATAAAATGTAAGCTATTTCTTCGTGTATCATCAACGGATCGAAGCGGGCTTCCCTGAAAATGGCGGTTTCTTCCCTGCCGAGAGCGGGGAAGAAACCGCAGTCATTTTAAAGTTACATTGTTTCTAATCCGTTATCATCAGATGAGGACACAGGAAAAAGGGAACAAGCCAAAGCTTTTACAAGCCCGGCTTGTCCCTGCGCAATCATACAGTAATTTTACTTTCAAAAAAGCCATTGGATGCTCCCTCGCCTTTGGCAAGGGAAAATTACTATTTTCACAGAAAATTATTTTTAAATAAATTGGCTATGCAGACAGAGCTCTATTTTTTCAGAAGCAACTCTGAATTGAATTTTCTCGCGGACAAAAACAGCAGAAGCACATCTGCCAGAATCAGCACAAGGCCGGCCAGCAGAGTCCAGAACGCATCGAGGTAAATCAGCCCCGTAAACTGGCCGATCAGCACCAGCACCAGCGGCAGCACGATATAACCCGAAAGCTGCATGGATTCCAGATAGCTTTTCGACCGGCCGGAAAGCAGCACCATGAAAATGACGCCGAACACCGTTGCGGCGGGCGAGAGCACAAACACAAGCGCCAGCCAGTTCCAGTTGAGGAAGAACGGCATGTTCAGAATCAAGTTGCCAGCCCCGACCACAATGGAAAACGTGACAAAGGAAATGGTCGAAATCAGAAAGGACAGCGCCGCGCACCCCGCCACCTTTGCCTTGAACAGGCTGCGGGCCGAAAGCGGAGTCAGCAGCAGCGTCTCCATCGTTCCCCGTTCCTTCTCCCCCACAAAGCTGGCCGCAGCCGACGTGGTGGAGGACATCAGCGGGATCATCAGGAAGAACATGGGACAAACCAAGTTCACCATCAAATAGAACATGGACTGCTTCAGATCAAAATCGTCCAAAAGCTCCGGCGGCATCAGCTTCATCATGTTGTCCACCCCGTTGAGCTGATCGGACGGAGCATACAGCACCAGAAACAGGTACAGCGCCGGCAGAAGCACCACCATGCAGATCGGCACGCCAATCAGCGTGCCGCGCACACTGCGAATATGCCAGACCTCGTTAAAATCCTTCTTAAAGACAGCGAGCTCCGGCTCAGACAGCAGCTTCATTTTGCCACCTCCTGACCCTGCAGGCAGGAAAAATAGACGTCTTCGAGTGTGGGGCGGATCAGCCGCGCCTCATATACGGGAATGTCCTGCGCGACCAGATCACGCAGAATCGCGGGCATTTCGGCCTCGGACGCGATTTCCGTTTCCCAGTACTCCCCGTTTTTGACAAAGCCGTGCAGGGTCTGCTCCGGCTCTGTGCGGATGCCCGCTTTGATATGGCACCCGGCGCCTTCGCACAGGGCGGCAAAATCCCCCTGCAGAATCATCTGGCCGCGGTACAGAATCCCGTAGGTGGTGCACAGATCCTGCGCATAGCGCAGCTGATGCGTACACAAAAAGACGGTAACGCCGCTCTTTTTCGCCAGGGTGGAGATCATTTCATTCACCGCCTGGGCCGATTCGGGGTCAAGGCCGCTGGTGGGCTCGTCCAGAAACAGAACCTGCGGCTCATGCATCAGCGCGCGGGCCAAAGACAGGCGCTGCATCATTCCGGTGGAATACTGGCCCGCCTTCTGATCCCGGGCCTCCCAAAGCTCCAGCTCGCGCAGCAGCAGCTCGGCTCTCTCTTTGGCCTGGGCCCGGACGAGCCCGGCCGTCTGGCCGAAAAACTCCAGATTCTGCTGACCGGTCATATTGCCGTATAGATGGGCGGTTTCCGTCATGACCCCGCACAGGGCGTGAACCCGCTCCGGCTCGTTCTGCGGAGAAAGACCCATCACGGAGCATTCGCCGGCTGTGGGACGCAGAAGCCCGGTCAAAAGCTTGACGGTCGTCGTTTTGCCCGCGCCGTTTGGGCCCAGAAAACCGCACACGCCCCCCTGCGGCACCCGAAGAGTCAGCTCCGAGAGTGCGGCGGTCTTCCCGTCATACGATTTTCCCAGGCCCTGCGCAGCTATGGCGTTCATTGGGTCATCCGCCTCCTTTTCGATACGATCAGTAATGCCGCATGATAAAGCTGCCGGTTTCTTCCCCCGCCTGCGGCGGGGGAAGAAACCGCTATATTGGTATCAGACTGTTTGAAAGTACATGAATCTATTATGCTCTCTGCTCCATGTGAATGTGCGTCAGATCGTGAATTTGCTCCAAATTTTCTTTAATGCCGCGTTTGTCGGCAGCGGCCAGCAGCTTCTGACGGTTCTTCATCAGCTTCTGCACCGGCTCTACGCCGCCGGGCCCGGCAACACAGCCGCCCTCGCAGGCCATGCCTTCGATCAGATCCTCCTGCATGCGGCCGGCGTTCATCACCATCAGCTGCTTTTTGCATTCCTTGGCGCCGCTGCATTTTACGCAGGAAACCGGCTGGTCAAAGCCGTCCTCGGCCAGAGCAGCCTCTACCGCCGCGGTAACACCGCCGCTGACGGCAAAGTTCTTGCCCTTGATGCTGCCGTCCTGCACGTTCTCCACCTCAAGAGTTTCTACCTCGATCTCTTTGGCACTGAACATGGCGGCCAGCTCTTCAAAGGTCATCACATAATCAGCGGTATTCTCCGCCTTCTGAATTTCGAGCTTCTTCGCAACACAGGGGCCAAAAAAGACAACCTTTATGTCCGGCTCATTTTCCTTTAAGTACCGCACGGTCAGCGTCATGGGAGACGCCGTATGAGAAATGTTGGGCTCGAGCTTTGGGAAATGCTTTTCGATCATATCCACAAACGCCGGGCAGCAGGAGGTGGTCATCTTCTTGCCCTCCGCAACCACTTCCTTGAGCTCCTGCGCTTCGTGGTAGGCGGTGGCGTCCGCACCCAGAGAAACCTCTACCGCATCGGCAAAGCCAAGCCGGCGCAGGCCCTCTTTGAGCTGACCGACATTCGCGGTTCCGAAATGGCCCTCAATGGCGGGGGCAAACACGGCGTATACCTTTTTGCCGGACTGAATCTCCTGAATCACGCTGACCAGACTGGAACGATCCGTAATCGCGCCGAACGGGCAACCCGCCATGCACGCGCCGCAGCTGATGCAGCGGCTGTAATCGATCGCTGCCAGACGGTATTCGTCCATGGTGATGGCGTTGACCGGGCAGGACCGCAGACAGGGGCGCATGGTGTCTGAAATTGCGTTGTACGGGCAGGCAGCGGCACAGCGGCCGCACTCCTTACATTTTGCCGGGTCGATATACGCGCCGCGTCCGGTAACGCTGACCGCCCCAAAGGGACAGGCCGCCACGCATTTCTTCGCCAGACATTTCTGACAGTTATCCGTTACATTAAAGCGGTTGATCGGACACCCCTCGCACGCGGCCGGAAGCACACCCATTACGGCCTTGTCCTCCTGGCGGGGGAGATCTTCGCCGCAGGCCGCCGAAACGCGTTCACGGATGATTTCGCGCTCACGGTAAATGCAGCAGCGAAATGCGGGCTGCGGGCCGGGGATGATTTCATAGGGAATATCCCCCAGATGCTCTGACAACTGATTGTCATAACTCAGGCGTGCCACCGAAGACAGCACTCTATACTTGAGCTGCTTTGCGTCATTGTCATACTTCATGCTAAAATCCACCCTACTTTTATCATTGTATTTTTATTGCGTACAATTAAAAGCATAAGAAACGTTCCGCAGCTTTCACAAAGGGTTGCGGAAACAGTTTCATGTTATCTTTGTGATTATTATAACATTTCAACTGTATAATAACAAGAGAGAAATAAAAATGATCTGCAAAAAAACAGAAAAAAAACCGAAATGATATATCCTGTGAACCGCACAGGATTCTTTGGTTTTTTCTGTGATTCCATGTGGGTTTTCTGAAATACCGGGTAGCCTTTCTTTCAATTTTCATACATTTTTATTCAAAATAATTCATAAATATCAATTTTCACCAGACCGCTTGCGTAATACATATGTACTCCAACAGAGGACAGTAGTCCCTGCTCCGGCGAATTTGCTGAACTTGCTAAAATGCAAAAGAGGCCATGGGAAAAAGTTCCTGATTTTTCGATGAATTATTCTTCATATAACGCAAAGTTTAAAAAAATAAAATAAAATTTTTCTTGCATTTTGCGATTGTTTATAGTACAATGCATCTCGAAAGAAAAGTAGGATCAAAGCCTATTTTGAGCGAAGGTGAGCCTTTACCCTCGCGGCAACAACTTTTTTTGACCATTTCTTTCGCACCTTGCGGGAGAAATCAAACGCCATACGGACAGCTGGGTCAAAATGCCGGTTGGCAACTTTCGTTGCCTTATTGATTGAGCCGTTGCTCAAATTTTATAAGTTGGTTACTTAAAACCGTGTGCTTTTCGCACATTACGCTTGTGAAACAATCAATAAGAGTAGTAAAAGTAAGTTATTGCTATATAGACTCTGATTCTCTGTACTTTTGAATAAATAACAGCGGACTGACGCGCCTTTGCGCATGGCCCGCTCGAAATAAAACAAAATCGACAGAATTGTGACTCAAGTGATAAAGTGCGACACCCGCCGCGCTCACTTTGGGTCTTTTTTTATTTTCTCCCCACAAAAAATACGCCGGAAATCAGGTGACGGTATGGAAAACAAACTGAAATTATATGGCTTTAACAATCTGACCAAATCCCTCAGCTTTAACATCTATGACGTCTGCTACGCCAAAAGCGAACGGGAACAGCGGGATTACATCGCTTATATTGACGAACAATATAATTCCGAACGGCTGACCGGGATTCTGGAACGCGTGACTGAAATGATCGGCGCGCATGTACTGAACATCTCAACACAGGATTACGACCCGCAGGGCGCGAGCGTCACCTTCCTGATCGCGGAGGAATCGATGCTGGCGGGACGCAGGGCCGGCACGCGCGCGGAGCTTTCCGGCGAAACGATGGTGGCACATCTCGACAAAAGCCACGTGACGGTGCACACCTACCCCGAATACCACCCGGACACCTTCCTCGCAACGTTCCGGGTCGATATTGACGTTGCCACCTGCGGCGAGATCACGCCTTTGAGCACACTAGACTACCTGATCGGCAGTTTTGACTCCGACATCATCACCATGGATTACCGCGTGCGCGGCTTTACCCGCGACGTGACCGGCAAAAAGCTGTTCATGGATCATAAGATGACATCGATTCAGGATTTTATCGACGACAAGACCCTGCGCAAATACGACGCGATCGACCTGAACGTATACCAATCGAACCTGTTCCATACCAAGATGCTGATCAAAGACATCAATCTGCAGAACTATCTGTTCAATACCGACGTTTATGAGCTGCCGCCCCAGGCACGGCTGAAGATCACAGACAGCCTGCGGCGCGAGATGATTGAAATTTTCACCGGCAGCAACGTGTACTGAACGGAAAGGAGGCCCTTTGTTGAGCAAACTAGACCAAACCCGTATGCCCATCCGGCAGGCGCTGCTGGATTTTGAGGCGGAACGGGTGGTTCCTTTTGATGTGCCCGGGCATAAGCACGGGCGCGGAAACCCCGAACTGACCCAGTTTTTGGGCGAGCGCTGCATGCAGCTTGACGTCAACTCCATGAAGCCGCTGGACAATCTGTGCCATCCGGTTTCCGTCATTCGCGAGGCGGAGGAGCTGGCCGCGGACGCATTCGGAGCGGCGCACGCTTTTTTTATGGTGAACGGCACCACCTCTGCCGTGCAGGCGATGGTGCTTTCTGCCTGCAAGCACGGGGATGAAATCATCCTGCCGCGCAACGTGCACCGCAGCGTGATCAACGCGCTGATCCTGTGCGGTGCGACGCCCGTCTATGTCAATCCCGAAACCGACCACCGGCTCGGTATTTCGCTTGGGATGCGCCTTTCCGCGGTGGAGCAGGCGATCCGCGAGCACCCGAAGGCGCGGGCGGTTCTCGTGAACAACCCCACCTATTACGGCATCTGCTCGAACCTGAAAGCCATCACCGAACTGGCGCACCAGCACGGCATGCTGGTGCTGGCGGACGAGGCGCACGGCACACACCTGTATTTTGGCGAAGACCTGCCCCTGTGCGCCATGAAGGCCGGGGCGGACATGGCTTCGGTAAGCATGCACAAATCCGGCGGCTCGCTGACCCAAAGCTCGTTTCTGCTGGTAAACGGCGGCATCAGCGCGGGGTATGTGCGGCAGATCATCAACCTGACCCAGACGACCAGCGGCTCTTATCTGCTGCTGTCGAGTCTCGATATTTCCCGGAAAAAGCTTGCCACTGAGGGCAAAGAGATTTTTCGCCGGGTGGTGGAAATGGCCGAGTACGCGCGCGGCGAGATCAACCAGATCGGCGATTACTATGCCTATTCCCGCGAGCTGATCAACGGCGACACCGTGTACGACTTCGACACCACAAAGCTTTCCGTCAACACGCTGGAGCTGGGTCTGGCCGGAATCGAGGTCTACGACATTCTGCGCGATGAATACGATATTCAGGTAGAATTCGGTGACCTTGGCAATATATTGGCGTATCTGTCCGTCGGCGACCGCCACCGCGATCTGGAGCGGCTTGTCGGCGCGCTCGCGGAGATCCGCCGCAACTACAAGCGCGACAAAACGGGCATGCTGCGCATGGAGTACATCTCCCCCATCGTTGCGGTTGCGCCGCAAAAGGCTTTTTACGCCGAAAAGGAGGCTTTGCCCCTTGCGCAGAGCCCCGGGCGCATCTGCAGTGAATTTGTCATGTGCTATCCGCCGGGAATCCCGATCCTTGCCCCGGGCGAGCTGATTACCGGCGAAATACTGGAATATATTGAGTACGCCAAGGAAAAGGGCTGCTTTTTGACCGGCCCGGAGGATTTGAATCTGGAACGGCTCAACGTAATCAAGGAGGAATAAGCGGTGGATTTATGGTTTACTGAAAAACACGCGCCCGGCGTTAAGCTTTCCATCCGGGTGGACCGGCAGCTGTACAGCGGACAGAGCGAGTTTCAGCGCATCGATGTGTTTGAATCTGAAGAATTCGGCCGCTTTTTAACGCTCGACGGCTACATGATGCTGACAGAGCACGATGAGTTTATTTATCATGAAATGATCGTCCATGTCCCCATGGCGGTGCACCCCAAGGTGCGGCGCGTGCTGGTGATCGGCGGCGGCGACGGCGGCGCGGTGCGCGAGCTGATCCGCTACCCCGAGATCGAGCGGATCGACTTAGTTGAGATCGACGAACAGGTAGTCACGGTCTGCCGTGAGCACCTGCCGTTTACGGCCTGCGGCTTTGACGACCCGAGAGTGAAGCTCTATTTTCAGGACGGGCTGAAATTTGTGCGCCGTCAGAGCGAGGAATACGACCTGATTCTGGTCGATTCCACCGACCCGTTCGGCCCCGGCGAGGGCCTGTTTACCCGGGAATTTTACGGCAACTGCTACAAGGCGCTCAAAGAGGACGGCATCATGGTCAACCAGCACGAAAGCCCGTTCTACGCGGTGGACGCGCTGGCCATGCAGCGGGCACACAAGCGAATCGTGAAATCCTTCCCCATCAGCCGCGTGTATCAGGCGCATATTCCCACGTACCCCTCCGGCCACTGGCTGTTCGGGTTTGCGTCGAAGGAATATCACCCGCTGAAAGATATGGACACCAAGCGCTGGAAGGAACGCGGCATTCCGACCCGCTATTATAACACCAAGCTGCACAGGGGCGCGTTCGCCCTGCCAAACTATGTGGAGGAGCTCCTGAAAAATGTCGAACACATTGACTAAAAACATTGAAACCTTTCTGGGCTGCGACAGCGAATACGAATCCGCAAGGGCCGTGCTGTTCGGCGCGCCGTTTGATTCCACCACGTCGTTCCGCCCCGGCACACGCTTTGCAAGCCGCGCCATGCGGGGCGACTCGTTCGGACTGGAAACGTACAGCCCCTATCAGGACAAGGATTTAACGGATATTTCCGTATTTGACGGCGGCGATCTGGAGCTTTGCTTCGGCGACACCCAAAAAGCCCTTGCGCAGATCGAAGAATTCGCCGCGGGCATATTGGAGGACGGCAAGCTTCCCGTGATGATCGGCGGCGAGCATCTGGTGACGCTGGGCGCGGTTCGGGCCGCGGTGAAGAAGCATCCCGATCTGCACATTCTGCATTTTGACGCGCACGCCGACCTGCGAGAGGAATATTTGGGCGCGGCCCTCTCCCACGCGACGGTGCTGCACCGCTGCTGGGATTTGGTGGGCGACGGCAAAATCTTTCAGTTCGGCATCCGTTCCGGCGACCGGAGCGAGTTTTTGTGGGGACGGCAGCATGTATCCACCCACAAATTCAACTTTGAGGGGCTGGAAAAAACCATTACATCCCTTGAGGGCAAACCGGTCTACGTCACGATCGATCTGGACGTTCTCGACCCGTCGGTGTTTCCCGGCACGGGGACGCCGGAGCCGGGCGGCGTCAGCTTTTTGCAGCTGCTGCACGCGGTGCTGGCGCTGAAAGGGCTGCATGTCGTGGGCTGCGACGTAAACGAGCTTTCCCCCGTTTACGACCAGAGCGGCGTTTCTACCGCGGTCGCCTGCAAAATCCTGCGGGAGCTGCTTTTAACGCTTGTCCCCGCTTCTGATGAAAAAAAAGAGATCAAATAAATCGTTCGTAACGATTCGTCTGAGTCTATTTGAGAAACGATACAGGCCGCCGGGAACTGAATCGGGCGGCAAATCCCCGTAAGGGAACAATACAGGAGGTATCATATTATGGGAAAAGCACTGATCATCGGCTGCGGCGGCGTTGCGAGCGTTGCCATTCACAAATGCTGCCAAAACAGCGACGTTTTTGAGGAAATCTGCATCGCGAGCCGTACCAAAAGCAAATGCGACGCGCTCAAGGAAAAACTCTCCGGCGGGAAAACCATCATTCACACCGCGCAGGTCAACGCCGACAACGTGGACGAGCTGATTGCGCTGATCGAACAATTCAAGCCCGATGTGGTACTGAATCTGGCCCTGCCGTATCAGGATCTGACCATCATGGACGCGTGCCTTGCGACCAAAACCAATTATGTGGATACCGCAAACTACGAGCCGATCGACACCGCGAAATTTGAATACAAATGGCAGTGGGATTACAAGGAGCGCTTCGAGAAGGCGGGCATTACCGCGCTGCTCGGCAGCGGCTTTGACCCCGGCGTGACCGGTGTATTCTCTGCCTACGCGCAGAAGCACCAGTTCGACGAGATCAACTACATCGATATTCTCGACGCGAACGCAGGCGACCACGGCTACCCCTTTGCCACCAACTTCAACCCCGAAATCAACATCCGCGAAGTGAGCGCCAAGGGCAGCTACTGGGAAAACGGCGAATGGGTCGAGACCGAGCCGATGGAGATCAAGCGCGTATACAACTTCCCCGAAATCGGCGAGAAGGATATGTACCTGCTGCACCACGAGGAGCTGGAATCCCTTGCGCTCAACATCAAGGGCATCCGCCGCATCCGCTTCTTCATGACGTTCGGCCAGAGCTACCTGACCCACCTGAAATGCCTTGAGAATGTGGGCATGACCTCGATTGTACCGATCGAATTCGAGGGCAAGCAGATCGTGCCGCTGCAGTTTTTAAAAGCCGTTCTGCCAGACCCGGCCTCTCTTGGCCCGCGCACCAAGGGCAAGACGAACATCGGCTGCATTTTCCAGGGCAAGAAGGACGGCAAGGAGAAGACCTATTACCTTTATAATGTATGCGACCATCAGGAATGCTACCGCGAGGTAGGCTCGCAGGCCATTTCGTACACCACGGGCGTTCCCGCCATGATCGGCGCGGCTCTGCTGATGACCGGCGTGTGGAACAAGCCCGGCGTACACAACATTGAAGAGTTCGATCCCGATCCCTTCATGGACGCGCTGAACAAATGGGGCCTGCCGTGGCAGGAGAGCTTTGCCCCCGAGCTGGTTGACTGATGATGGAACGAACGGCGCTTTATTTACAGGCCCCTTCCCCCTGTTTTGTGGTGGATGAAGCCCTGCTGATTCAAAATCTGGAACTGCTGGCAATGGTGCAGGAGCGCACCGGCTGCAGGATTCTGCTGGCGCAGAAGGCCTTTTCCATGTTTTCGCTGTACCCGCTGATCGGGAAATATCTGAGCGGCGCGACGGCCAGCGGATTGTATGAAGCGCGGCTCGGCTATGAGGAAATGGGCAAGGAAAACCACGTGTTCTCCCCCGCGTACCGCGACGAAGAATTTGACGAGATCACCCGCATCTGCGGCCACATTGTATTCAACTCGTTTTCTCAGTGGCAGAAGTTTGGGGGCCGCGCGCTGGCCGCCGGGTGTGAATGCGGCATCCGCATCAACCCGGAATGCTCCACGCAGGATCACGCGATCTACGACCCTTGCTCCCCCGGCTCTCGTCTGGGGGTAACGGCCGCGAATTTTCACCCGGAGCTGCTGGACGGCATTTCGGGCCTGCATTTTCACACGCTGTGCGAGCAGGACGCCGACGCGCTGGAGCGGACACTGGATGCCGTGGAAGAAAAATTCGGGGCCTATCTGCCCCGGATGAAATGGCTGAATTTCGGCGGCGGGCACCACATTACCCGCCCGGGCTACGATGTGGAGAAGCTGGTTTCCCTCATCGACCGCACGCAGCAGCGCTACGGCGTGCAGGTGTATCTGGAGCCGGGCGAGGCCGTCGCGCTGAACGCGGGCTTTCTCGTGTGCACCGTGCTGGAGATCGTGGAAAACGGCATTGCCAACGCGATCCTCGATACCTCTGCCGCGTGCCACATGCCGGATGTGCTCGAAATGCCCTACCGCCCGCCCCTGCTGGGCGCGGGACTTCCGGAGGAAAAGCCGTACTGCTACCGTCTGGGCGGGCCGACCTGCCTTGCGGGCGACATCATCGGGGATTACTCCTTTGACCATCCGCTTGCCCCCGGCGACCGGCTGATTTTCGGCGACATGGCCCATTATTCGATGGTGAAAACCAACACGTTCAACGGGATGGCTCTGCCGTCGATCGCGATTCTTGACCAAAGCGGCAAGCTGCGGGTGCAGAAAACCTTTGGGTATGAGGATTTTAAAGGGCGGCTGTCGTAAGCCGTAAAAGCCCCTGCGTAAGGAACCATACCGCGAAAAACGGACAATGATAAAACACCTCCTGTCGCAGAAGAACTGCGGCAGGAGGTGTTTTTATTCTGAAAATTCGTCGGCGTCCATTACTTTTATGCCCATATCGAGCAGGGCCTTGGCAAACAGGCCCTGACCGGGAATCAATTTACCGGAAAAGCTGCCGTCATAAATCTGCCGAACGCCGCAGGTGGGGCTTCTTGGCTGCAAAATAGCCAGATCGACCGGCACATCCATGATTTTTTCAAGCGCCAGACGAACCCCCTCCCGAAACTTTTGATCCACATCATTTCCCAGGCAATCCACGACTCTTCCGTTTTGGATTTCCGCGGGATTGCGCGGAGCGCCCAAACCGGCCAGTATTTCGGGACAGACAGGGATAATCTCTTTATCCGCTAAAAACGCGGCGACGTGTGGGTTATTATTATTGCCGCCGTTGTATTTACAGTTCTCGCCGAGCAGGCACGCGCTGACCAGTACCGTCACGGAAAGGCCCCCTTTTCTTTCGCGGGGTTCCAAAGCAATGGCTTTCAGAATCCTGCGTTTTCATTTTACTTTTGTCCTATCATAACACGCATTGCGGCAGATTTCTATCGCCGGACGCTATTCCTCCAGCAAAAATGACGTCAACATTGTCATTCAGTTAAGGCAGTGCAAACATATCATATTTTTCTTGACTTTTTTCGCCGTGCATTGATATACTTGATACAGTAAAGAAAAAAAATTCGTTTCGGTTGGTATTCCGAGCAGTTCATTGCGTTTCCCTTACAATGAACCTTTTGCATCTCCATTCTTTACAAATTCGAATGGAGGTTTGTATTTATGAGTAAGAAAAGAAGAATTTTCACCGCGGTAAGTATGGCATTATGTATGTCGATATGTATGTCTTTTGTGATGGTGTCGGTAAATATAGGATGGGTTCCACACTTTTTTCAGGCATGGTTAAAGGGATGGAGCGTCGGTTTTTGTGTCTCGTTACCTTTGTCTTTTATTGTTCCTCCTACCATTCAAAAAATTGCCAATAAATTAGCGTTATAGTGAATTGATCCTTAAAATCAAAAGCAGGTGATTGCAAAACGAGTATGATTCGTTTTGCAATCACCTGCTTTCTTTTTGATCTGTATTTTATTTTCAACAACACCTTTGATTGTGTTATGAGCGGGCTAATTGCAGCGTTTAAAGGATCGCTTCACGCGGAACAATTCTTTTCTTTGGAAAGTAACGGGTGCTTTTCATCGTGGATTTTGTTTTAAGGAAATGACATTGGCGAAGTCACCACTCCCTTTCTTCATCACTCATTGAGGTTTGATTCAGCAATCTTTTTCCTTTGCTGAAACAGAAATAATTCCAGCAGAGCAGACAGCGGCAGGTTATCCGTAATCAGTTTGAAGCGCCGCTCTTTTCCATCCCGGCAAACCTGTATGGCCTGCAAGGCGGCAAGCTTCCGTTTCCTGCAGGGCTGAAGCCGAAGCAGGTACTCGCAGTCATCCACCGGTATCGTCACCTCATAGCTTGCGTCAAACGCACCTGATTTCCCCTTCCGATTTAAGTAACTGCATACCTGCTCATACTGCTCTTGATGAACACTGCGAACAATCATTTTTCTCATTCCTTTCCATGATTGATTCCCTGCTTTTTAAGAGTATTTAGAAATGATTCTTCCCTCACTCTCTTCATTCCCTCCATTATACCGCATCATGGGCAGATAGTGTTATGCTCAATATGGGACATAAAGAAGAGCGGCCGTGAACTTCATTCACGGCCGCTCTTCTTATGATTTATTCATGTTTTACTCTTCGCCCAGGCAAATCAGCCTGCCGTCTTTTTCGATCAGGACATCATCAAAATACACAGTGGGGTTATACAGCACCATGTCGATGTGAACCGTAGAACGCGGCGGCTGGCCGTAATAGAAGCCGTTGCCCATGGCAAAATGCAGGGTTCCCCTGGCCTTTTTCTCTTCCTCAAAATCGCCGTTGAACATGCAGGCCGGATTCAGACCGAGACCAATTTCAGCGATATTGTCGCTGTCTTTGATCTCTTTGATCTGGCGGCGGATTTCTTTGCAGATCTTGGGATCGCCGCCGACTACCTCAACGATCCGTCCCTTTTCCACGCGCAGCTCTACGGGAATGGTGGGGCAGCCGTAATAGCAGATCGGCCCGTCTACCACAATGGTGCCCTCCGTCGTGCCGATGACCGGGCCGAGGGAGACCTCTCCGTCCGACCATGCCATGGCGTCGCCGGGGTTTCTGGCGATGCCGCACTCAATGATCGGTTCCATCTGGTTCATTTCCATCGTGATGTTCGTGCCGGCGGGAGTCGTCACCCGTGCGAACTTATGTCCTCTCCAAATTTCCTGGAGCCGAAGCCCGTCGGCATAAACCTTCTCATAGTCCGCGAGCGCGCCGCCGCGGGTAAAGTTATCGATATTCCGCAGGCAGATGGAAACCTCTCTCAAACGCTTTTCGTTGATCAGCTCTTTCAGGCGGTTGTTGTAAATCGCCGCACCCGACGCCGTTGTCATGCCGACAAACACATCGCAGGCCTCCATCGCTTTCTCCAGCGTTTTGGGGAAAATCGTCGCCTTATCTTTTCCGCGGATCGGCATCATGCTGATGTTGTATTCCGCGCCGCATTTCAGAGCCGCCGCCGCGATCGCGTTTGCCATGCGCATATCCGTCTGCGGGTCTATGGCGATCAGCACCTCTTCCCCCGGTTTGACCGCCATCAGATTCGACAGTAAATAGTCCGCGCGCTCTACACACTCAATGATTCTGTTGTCCATCCTAAAAAACCTCTCTTTCAATGATTTTGATAGAAAGCTTATGGCTTATAGAAGCCGCAAGCGTGGCATTTTGCTATAAGACTCCCTGCAGGATCAGATTCATATGCGTCATGATCAAAACCGCCATGGCAAAATCCATCAGGAAGCCGCCGACAATCGGCACGGTGAAAAAGGCCTTTGGCGAAGGTCTGTCAAAGTGGGAAACCACCGCGCTCATACTGGCCATCGCGTTCGGCGTCGCCCCCATGGCGTACCCGTAAAATCCGGCGCTCATCACGGCTGCATCGTAATCGCGCCCGACCGCGCGGTAAACGATGAAATAGGCGTACAGCGCGAGCAGAATCACCTGGCCGATCAATATGATAATCAGCGGTATTGCGACTTCGACAAGCTTCCAGATTTCCAGGGACATGATCGTCATCGCAAGGAACACATTCAGGAACAGACTGCCGAATACCTCGATTTCTTTGGTATAAATGCGGATGCCGAGCTTTTCGCTGCTGTTGAGGATGATCGCCGCGGCAAAAATCGCGCCGACATATGCCGGGAACACCATGCCGGTCATTTCGATTGCCTTTGAAATCAGCGTTCCAAAGCCCATGGCGATTACGATCTGGAAAAATCCCATATGTAGATGCTCTGTCGGAACGGATTTCACTTCTTCTTCCACAGCAAGCGCCGAATAATCTACCTGGGGCTTCGAGGAATCGCTTTCCTGCCGGGTCATCAGGCGGT
Source organism: Faecalispora jeddahensis (assembly GCF_000577335.1). Taxonomy (GTDB): domain Bacteria; phylum Bacillota; class Clostridia; order Oscillospirales; family Acutalibacteraceae; genus Faecalispora; species Faecalispora jeddahensis. Next base: position 66,225 of record NZ_CBYL010000015.1, read on the forward strand.
GCTTTTCGATCAGCCGCTTCGCGATCGGCCCGCTGACCAAGCCGCCCATGACCAAACCGAAGGTTGCGGAGGTGATGGCGACTGTCAGTCCCCCCGCTGCCCCGTTCTGCTCCATGATCGGGGCAAACGCGGCGGACGAGCCGACGCCGCCCATCAGCGAGATGGAACCCGCGCACATGCCCAAAAGCGGATTCAGCCCAAAGGCGCGTGCGATGGTAATCCCCCACAAATTCTGGATCACCAGCATAACGGAAGAAATCACGAACAAAATCGCAATCGCGATACCGCCCGCTTTAATGATGCGCAGACTGGCGCTGAAGCCGATCGTACAGAAGAACGCAATCATAAAGAAATCTTTTAACGCCATATCAAAGGTGAAAGAATAGGCTCCTGACTGAACGCCGATCAGATGAAAAATGGAAAAGATCAAACCTCCTACCACAGGGGCGGGAATACAGTATTTTTCCAGAAAGGGAACCCTTTTGACGATCGCGTTTCCCATCAGGAATACCAATACCCCCAGAAATACGCTTTGAATTAAATTCAGGGATACAACCATGTTTTACCTCCTCTCAATAGACACCTGCGAATTCAACTTACTCAGGAATGTGCACACTCATTTGAAAGGGAACCATGGTAAACCGTACAAATTTGAAAGCGCTTTTCGATTTGTATAGGTTGAATATACTACTGAAATTTCGTTTTGTCAATATAAATTTCATAATTAAATAATTATGAAATTTATATTTCAAAGCTTGTCCATTGTTTTTTTTGGCAAACATGTTATAATAACCTCACGCCGCAAGCAAAAGCAGAGCTTTTGGCGGCTGAGAGAGCATCGAATCATCAGCTTGGTGATTACGAATGCTGAAAGAAAGTTTTTGCGTGCTTGTATGATGTGGATGATATAATAACCTCACGCCGCAAGCAAAAGCAAAGCTTTTGGCGGCTGAGAGAACATTGAATCATCAGCTTGGCGATTACGAAAGTCATAATAGAGTTTTTGTAACCCAGTTTGCTTATTTAAGATATGATTTCCAGTACAATATGTTTTGCAGAGGAGTCATCAAATGGATATTTATCAAAAGCTGGCTGCCGAACTGCCTCAAATGAGTAAAACGCAAACCAAAATTGCGGACTATATTCTGAACAACAGAAATTCCGTCTCTTTTTACAATGTGCGCAAGCTGGCGCAGCTGGCCGGAGTAAGCGAAGCTTCTGTGATTCGTTTTTCTGTGTTTCTTGGATTTAAGGGTTACCCGGAGCTGCGCGAAGCTTTGCAGGAGGCAACGCAGCAGCATCTTTCCGTCAAAGACCGCCTGATCATGTCGTACCACGCTTACCAGGACAACGAGATTCTGGATGTGATGAAGGACGACGTGAACAATATTCTTCAAACGCTTGAAAACACGGACATTGAAAAGGTGAAAAAAATCTGCGCAGAAATCATTTCTGCAAAGCACATTTTTATCATCAGCTGCCGCAGCGCCGCTTCACTGGGCACTTTTTTCTGGTATTACCTGAATATGATCCTCGACAACGTTACGCTGATCACCTCTTTGTCGGACGACATTGAACGGCTGGAATCCGTCACGTCGGAGGATTTGTTTATCGGGCTGAGCTTTGAGCGGTATTCGAAAGCGACGTACCAGATGATGAAATTCGCAAAAGAGAAGGGCTGCAAAACGATCTCGATTACAGATACACTTCTCTCCCCTTTGATTCCCTGGTCGGACGATTATCTGCTGAGCTGCACCAAAATGCCGACCTTCCTCGATTCCTTTGTAGCGCCGCTGAGCATTATCAACATGCTGATCACCTATATCGGCCGCGCCAAAAACACCGATCTGGAAAAGCGGCTTCAGGAATACGACAACATCTGGAACACGTTCGATATGTTTTTGTAAAAGCAGGATTGATACAAAAAGGCCCGTACCTGACAGCAGGTGCGGGCCTTCTTTCATAGAAAAATCTAATGGAACAATACTGTTTTTCGACGCTAAATGGGATACCTAGTGCGTCATATCCCTCAGGGGAGTGGATGTAACCGCTGCTGCTACATGCACATGGAATTCTCTTTTTGCTCACACTTCACAATCAATTCGTTTATCTTTGCTGCCCATTCGTTATTATTATTTACTACGAATTTTTCCCATTCGCCATCTGTCTTTTCTATTTTCAGACCGGTTGCGAAGTTAAGTACCTTGCAGGGGGTAACAGACTTTATTATGTTCATTGGAATCGACAGTTCATGATTTTGAATGTTGAATTGATGCGATTTGAAAAGTAAAACATCAGACGTTAAAAAAAGCCAGCCGCCAACGCTCTCTTTGTTCATAAAATGGTTTGCTCCGCTCTCAAAAACAATTCTATATTTCATTGCCATTTGGCTGCGTAAAGATTCAAATTTCTTTGTTTGTACCATAGAAAAAAAGTCCATGAACAGGCCGAATAGAACACCTGAAAGAAGTCCTGCGGCCAAACCCAATAGAATCCCTAACAAAAGCCCGTGTAATCCGTCTTTCTGACCTGCCGTTATTCCGAATAGTAAAGCAAAGAACAAGCCCATGATCCCCCCGAAAGATAGACCTGCTCTTATACTGACATTCCCCTTCATGAATAAAACTCCTTATTATCATCAATTAACCGTGGGGCCGGAGTCTTTGCGGTGATGCAAAACTGACCAAAGACGACCCAAGACGGCGCTGATTATGTAAATCGATTTACGTATATTTTATCAATACCGCTAAAGACTTGCAAGATATTTATGCTTTTATGAAAACATTGACAAATCCAAATGTAAAAGAACCAAGCCTGTGCAATCAGAAAATAGCGGCTGCTAATTTAGATCATCATCAACTGATAATGTGGCTGACGTATTTGAATACGCACAGAATCCTAATGTCTGATTTGGAAACTCCGTTGAGCATGTCAAGGTTTTGCCCTGCCTTTCACAATAAAAGACGGAGAATCGGCTTTACTTCGATTCTCCGTCTTTTATTGTCACATTCTGTTTGACGACTGCCCAATCGGAATGTTCCCCGAAACTTCTTGATTGGGTGTCAGCTAACCGGCACGCCCTCTTTGTTTCATTTCTGAATTATTTGGAAACCGGAATGCCCCAAATCTCCCGCGCGTACTCGCGCACCGTGCGGTCGCTGGAGAACTGCCCGGCGTGCGCGGTATTGGTCAGGCACTTGCGCGAGAACTGCTCCGCATTGCGGTAATCGCGGTTCGCGCGCAGCTTTGCGTCACAAAAGCAGTACCTCCATCCCCTGTCCCATCGAAATCCATGGAAGTCCTTTGACAAGGAGTTTATAGTTGAGGCCCGCATAAAACGATCAAATTTGAACAACATTAGCAACACCAGACCAACACAGTTACATATTTTTAAAAAAATAGATTATTTTATGAATAATTTCACCCGAATCGGGTTGACAAAGACATTGTATCGGACTATTATAAAAATAAGTTATCCAAAAGATAACCATAAAATACTCAATATAAAACAGGGCCCTTATTTTGTAAGGAGGATTTGCAATGTACGATTGTATTAGAAAAGGGGAAAAAGAAATGGCATATGGGTACACGCGCATTGCCGAAATGAATGGACCGCATGCCAGCATGCTCATGGACTTTGGCGTTCTAAGGTTAAAGAAGAATCAAAACTTTGAAGAAGAACAGCCCTTGGAATGCGCTTATATGCTTATTTATGGCGAAGTCACCATTCAATGGGAAGGCAAGCAGAAAACCATCCGCAGGAAAAACTGTTTTGATGAATCCCCCTGGGTACTGCATGTGCCTGCCGGAACAAAGGTTTCCATCACCGGCGAGGCCGAAGACAGCGAGGTTACCGTACATCGTACCAACAACGATACCGCTTTTGACGCCAATCTTTACGCTCCTGAAGATACGGCGGATGAATTTCGCGGTGCCGGTACCATGAAAGAAACCTGCACCCGTATCGTACGCACTGTATTTGATAAAAGCAATGCTCCCTGGTCCAATATGATTCTGGGCGAAGTCATTAATATTCCGGGCAAGTGGTCCAGCTATCCTCCCCATATTCATCCGCAGCCGGAAATCTATTATTATAAGTTTAATCCGGCCAACGGTTATGGCTTCAGCGAAGTGGGCGATGACGTCATTAAAGTCCATAATAACGATACAGTTTTCCTCGAAGCCAACTACACACATCCCCAGGTTGCAGGGCCGGGATATGCCCTGTGGTATATGTGGTGTATCCGCCATTTGGATGGTAATCCCTATATCGCACCTTATTTTCTGCCCGAGCATGCATACATTAAGGAGCCAGGCACTGAAATCTGGGAGCCGAAAAAGAAGTGATTCGGATCGAATGAATCCGGTTCGATGATTTCTCGGCTTGCCCTGCATTTCCTTTCCTGATTCACCGGAATGCCTCCAACTTTGGGCTTTTTCCATATCCCCATTATTTCGGCCTGCCAGTCAGCTTTCATTCTGATTTGCAAAGTTGAATCACCTGTCCAGCGGCAAAGCGAAGCCTCTCTGAAATCACTCCGATTTCAGAGAGGCTTCGCTTTGCAAATGTAATACAGATACAAAAAACGCGGGTTTTAGGGCACCCCGAATATGTGGAGAAAAAACAACCGAGCTATCCGGAGTTCCCGGTATGTCCTCATCAGTCTCCACCACGCGGACGGTTGGATCACCACCGGACGAATGGTAGGAACAATCGGCCCATTCCCCTGTCTTCGCCTGTATTCTATTTCAGAATCATTCTGCAGGTTTCGGCTATATTTTCTGCGGTCAACCCGTAAGCTTTGAACAAATCGGCAGGCTTGCCGGACTGACCGAATTTATCCTGGATACCGACGCGGGCAAATTTGGCCGCTGATCTGCCCGCAAGAACCTCCGCC
>NZ_CBYL010000016.1 GCF_000577335.1 Faecalispora jeddahensis
GAAGAAAGAACGAGAAAAACCGCATCAGGCAGCTTATTTTTGAGCTGTTTGATGCGGTTTTTCCTTTCCTTTAAAATTGACTGTAAAATCCGGCTGTAAATTTCGGCCCTTACTATGGCTGGTTGGTAAAACCGTCAAGCTGGAATCTGAAAATTTTACGTTGGGAAAGGCGCTGAAGTTATCGATTGAAACCCACAGTACCGATCAGTGACAGCTTGAACGCCTTATGCGATATTACATCCAACAAGCACAGAAACAAAAACAGCTCCTGCTATCATGCAAGAGCTGCTACCTAATCTACCAGTATGGATAATTCGTTTTTTAAATCATTCATGATCGTTCCTAAACGCACCATACGCTTAAGGTCTTTCGCTTTCTTGGCCTCCTGGTAGCAGACCGAATACACTGCTAACTTGCTTTGTATGACCGCTTTTTCATTCTGGCTCATGTGCAGACCTCCATCAATATATTTGTTAACATAATATCAGAAAAGTGTGTCCCAGGTATGAACATGAAGATTATGATCAAAGTGATAGAAAGTAATGATCTTACTGCTAATAAGTACATAAAGGGAATAATCGGTGTTTGCCGTTTCTATCGACTGCTTTTGGGCACGCATATAACCATTTGTGTAGCTCTGATGATTGCAATAATGAAGACAGTTATAGTCCAACAAGAGCAATGAGTACGTATGAATACACGAAGTTCATACAGTCACTATATCGTTGCTACACAACAGCTACCAAACCCGCATTCTGTCCGGATTTTACTTTGACTGGAGATCAAGAGGCTCTATGAGTTTATTTTTCGCCACTCGGACCAGAGCTAAGAGCGAGAGAACGCGTCAGACATTATTTTTGAACCGTTTGGTGCGGTTTTTCCTTTCCTTCAAAATTGACTGAAATCGACCGCAAACCCTGGCTGTTATTACAGGGTTGCTACGTGTTCTAAGAGAGTTTTCAATTAATTTTGGTAGTTTGTAAATGGTGTTGCCAACTTTTGTCAACCAAAGCGTTGACAAAATCGTAAAATGGATTATAATGTAATTGCATTGTGCGGTTTAGCTGTTGTTTATGGAGACGGCAACTCCATAGGCAGGGGGAAGGAATGATTTACATCATTCCTTCCCCGCTTTTTTATGTCCTGAAATGACGATCCCCGTAGCTGGAGCAAATCCGGCTGCGGGGGATTTTTATAATACCATCCTCAGAGGAAAATTTTATGTATTGTTTTTACTGAAAATGAATGAAAGGCGCGTTTTACACGCGCCGAATAATTGAGACTATTGGGTTTTAAGAGAATCTACAAAAGCCTGCATCTCTTTTTTAGAATCTATACTGTGGGTTTTCTCTATCAAACGGCGGCGTTCCGATTCGGAAAGCGAATCGAAGTATATCTCAGCATCCCGGTTTTGAAGTAAAGCGATACCGAAACCCATCGGTAAATCTTGTGGATAATCCATGTATGTCACCTCAAGATTAGTGTGTACGGATACTGCGGCTTTATTACAACCAAGAAAGTATGGATGATGCGCTTGAGAAATTTCGCAAAAGCGTTGAGCTGAGCGCCAAATACTTTTCACCCCTTGGAATGTGCTGATCCGACAGACTAAAACAGAAAGAAAAAGAGTGAGAGCACTCTTTTATAAAAACACCCTCACTCTAATGGATTAGAACCACCACCGACGGCAACAACGCCGACAACGACAGCCGCACCATCCTCGCCGACACCAACGATTCCAGCACACGATCTAATCACTCCTTTCTATAAGGAGATATGACATAATATGAATTCTTTTAAGGGCTTGTCAATATTGGATTTTGACATATTTTAGAGGTAACAGCTGCGGTGCTGCATTTGAAACGCTGCCGCAAAGCGAACAAGCTATGGATTTTCTCGCCTTTTCTGATGATATGGACAAAAAATATGCGCATTGCTTTTACTGCTGTTAAACAGCAACGCGGAAAAACAGAATAGAAGCAACGAAGCGGCATTCCGGAATGATCTTCCAGAATACCGCTTTTATTTTTATGTTATTGGAATATCCAACGGAAAGAGGAGAAGTCCCGTGAATCAGTCTATTACCCTCAATATTTGTTTGTTTAGAAGCTTATTTTACGAAGGAGGCCATTGAATGATATAATCTTGATAACTTCCATACATCTCATAACTCTCTAAATGCTGAAAGCTTTTTATTTCAATCCTGTTTTCGGTTACATATAAAAGCATTTGATCTTTCCCGACAGAATTATGAGGGCCGTAGTACGGTAACACAGTTACTGTAATATCATAACCTCCATTAGAATCTTTACGGATATCTGAGATTTCAACGGAACCACTCCCGACCCCAGGCGTCTCCGTAAAATATCTTTTATAATAGTCATCCACGCCTTGCTGAATCGTCGGGCGCAGCAACATGATCAGAACATCATTGCAAAGCTCAGATTGATCTGCGGTGGATACAAATGTTTGTTGAATGCCATTCTTACTGTAAGAAATAAACACCGCTAAAAACAAAGTTGTTAAAACGAGAATACCGAGGATCACTTTTTTCAACATGCTATCACCTACTAAATGTTACTGCAAAGAATATGCTTGCTGTAAATGTTTTAGACATCAAAATCCCCTCAGCTGAATCAATCCAGCTGAGGGGATTTTTTGCTGATTTTACTTGTAAAATTACTTCACCATTTTCTTCCAATTGTGCCTTTTTATGATAGAATAAAAGAAAAGGGGCAATGATCATGGAAGATTTAAAAATGCTGCTTGAGCAGATCAACCAGAACTTGAACACGGTCATCAAAAACCAAGTGCTGATCTACGGAAAGCTGGAACGGCTGGAGGATTTGATCACACCGCTGTCACCCCCAGCCAAGAATAAGGGCAGCGTAGCGTAATTGTGGCGGATATCCATACCTTCGCAATTTGAATGCTTTTTATTTGAGTTCAAGTCTTGCCGCTCAGACCAAAATCGTTTCTAAAGGAATTGAGCAATCATTCTTTAGAAACGTTTTTTTATGTGATATAATAGGTTTATCAAACATTGAGATTTGGCGTTCAAGGAGATAAATAATGAATTGGGTTATAAACAATATCAGTTGGTTTAAAGATGTCTTGTGGGTTCTGTTTACTTTGATAGCAACATTAATTGCTATCTTAACATATAGACGTGCAAGGTATACACTATTACAACCCTTACGATCTGAAGTTGTAAAAAGACAGACAGAGGTTCTTGTTGAGCTATTAGATTTTGTTTCTGTTGAAAAAGGTGAATTCTATTTTGATCTTGATTATATGGGGATAGCCGCTTGCAATGCTTTTGATTTGTTAACCACTTACAATTTTAAATTAACTGATGATAAAATTGGCAAAACGGTTCAAGAAAATATTGGTGGTTTTATGTTACTTGAAGATAGTGGACCTACTAAAACTTTTAAAGTCCATCGTTCACCTTTTCATGAGCAATTGTTTGATGATGAAAAAGAGTTTGAAAATTACAAAAAAGGATTAAACGATCAGATAGAAAAAGGGATAGTAAGAATGGAAAAACTATATCTTACTAAAAAATATCAAAAAACAATACAAAAAATCAATAAATTTACTGCTAACCCTTTTATGCCAACAAAAATCATTAACTTGTTAGAAACATTACTTGCAGATATTAATTCCAACTTGAAGGACTACATGATACCTGAATTAAAAAAATTTATTTTGCAAGCCAAATCTTTTGATTCAAATGAAGAAAATCCTTTACATATTTCTTATCAGGCAATCTATAATAGTTTTATTTATGAAAGCAAATCTCATGTTCCAACAATCAAAGATATTCGTAAGGAAATACGTGAGTATCTTCTTATAGACAAGAAATGGTTTTGATATGATTCAGCATTTTCATATTTGTAATATTCGTTTGCTTGATGCCGAAAACCTTTATTTTATGCGGGTTCCCGAGTTTATCCTTATGAACACTCGCACCAGCTTTTCAGCCGTACAGATGCTGAAAATTCAGCATCTGTACGGCTTTCTTTATTTTAGATGAATATCTATTTATCTAAAGACAGGTATTCTATTGTAAGTGTATTTCAGTATCAGCATTCCTAATCCTTTTTGAACCGCATGGAAATTACATTGGCTAAAACGGTTGCTATCAGACTTAACCCAAGTGACATCAAAAAAAGAACGAACGCATTGGGGCGCTTTCTGCTCACAAAATCACCTCCTGCTTCAAAGATATACGAAAAGGCGATCAAATGCAAGGGATCTGCGGTAAAGGCAAATCCCTAGCCATCAGGCTCCAAAGGTCCTCTATGTAATTTGTGCACAAAATCTAATTTACTTCAAAAATTGATTATGCTACAATAAATTTATCGGACATGCATTTTCATGTATTCTGGAAAAAGGCAGGTGATTCTGTGATGGAAGTCATTTTAAAAAATGTGATGGAACAGATGGTTCTTCAAAAACTGGATGAAACCATTGACAAGCTGGGCTGCTGCAAATGTGACAAATGCAGAATGGACATTGCTTCTTATGCCTTAAACCGCCTTCCGCCCAAATACGTGGCCACCTATGAAGGTGAAGTGTACTCAAAGCTCGACACACTTTCTCTTCAGTATGAAACGGACCTGTTAAATGAACTGTATCAGGCGGCGCAGGTTGTCACCCAAAATCCCCGCCACAAAGTTTCATAATCCATTTCAAATCTTTGATCGATATTTCCCCCCTTCCGCTTCCGGTTGTTTTCGGTAGCGGAATTTTTTTGCTTATTCGCCTGCTGAAAATACTCCGTTCTATTCAGAATCCATAGTGATCCGTTCAGATCCTCCTTTACAGAATCCGAACTTTTCAATTATAAAAGATCAGCCTTTTTCGCAGGCTTCTTTTTTTGCCGCGATAATTGCCAGATTATCGCCGATCGCGCTGAAAAGCTCCCCCAGAATGTTTACCTCGGTGGCGCTTTTTCCCTGCGAAATGGAAATGGCGATGGCCGCCGCGGCCAGCACGAGATCATCCCCTGGGTTGCACATTCTCATCACCTCGAAATATCATATGCAGAAAAAAGAAAACCGCCCGATAGACGGGCGGCTTGCAAGGAAGGAAAACGAAAAAGGATCTATGATGATGAATCCTGTTTCACAGGCTCTTGTTGTTCGTCTGCTGCCCGGCGGCACGGTATTCCGTCCACTCCGCCGGGCTGTGATGCAGTGTTTTGTTTCATTGGTACTAATATACCCTATCGATGTGTCCAGACTATTGCAATTTAGTTAGAATATCTTAAATTTGAGATGAAGAAAATTTGAACATACCAATGGAAACCACAGAACGGGCACACCGGATTCCATAAGAGTAGTGCCATTGTACGTCCTTTTCTATTTCAAAAACTGCTGAAAAACGAAAAGCTCCATGACCCGGAAGAAAAATCCGGGTCATGGAGCTTTTTGTTTGAAACATCAGGTTTAGTGGATTGCTTTCTTGCGGTACTTTTTCCCCGCTACCTCAACATTGCCGATGGTAATCAGTGCGTCGCTGTCAAATCCGAGAACAATGGATTTCAGCTTCGTTATCTCCAGGCGCGATACCACAACGTAAATCACCGTTGTTTCGAGCTTGGAATAGCCGCCTTGTCCCTCCAGCAGCGTGACGCCTCGTCCCAGCCGGTCGGTCAGCGCGGTGGCAATGTCTGAGTAGCAGTCCGAAACGATCATGACTCCTTTGGAGCTGTCGAAGCCTTCCACCACAATATCGATCACCTTGAACGCAATGAAATAGGTGACAAGAGAATACATTGCGCGATCCCATCCATATAAAAAGCCCGCGGAGCCAAGAATGAATACATTGAAAAACATGACGATTTCGCCGATGGAAAAGCTGATCTTCTTATCGAAGATGATCGCGATCATTTCCGTTCCATCCAGCGAACCACCGGCCCGGATAATCAGGCCAACACCGGCACCGTTGATGATGCCACCGAAAATCGCCGCAAGAAAAACATCGTGTGTCAGCCCAGAAATCGGGTGAAGCAGCGAAACCCCGACGGAAAGACAGATAATCGCAAACAAAGTGGAGAGGACAAAGGTTTTTCCGATCTGCCGATACCCCATGATCAAGAACGGAAGATTCAAGCCAAAAGTAAAAATTCCCAACGGAAAATGCGTAATATAACTGCTCATGATGGAAATGCCCACGATACCGCCGTCGATGATATTATTCGGGATCAAAAAAATCTCGAGTCCGACGGAAGAAAGGGCTGCGCCCAGGATGATCATCGCCGATTTCAGCAGCAGCGTCCGCGCCCGATTATTGTTATGTATCATAGTTGCTCCCCGTTCCACTTAGTTGATAATTTAATTGTAGCATAAAATGGAACAGCTGTTATGAAAAAATTTTTTCATAAAATTTATTTATTATTAGGCAAAATGATGTGATTCCCACCAGTGGGCCTTGAGACGTAACCTTTTAAACCAAAGCGGCATATGCAGGACGTTAGAAAATACCCACCATTTACCGGACTGGTTTCCGCAAGTGTCTTTAGAAATTATGTTATGCGTGATAACACAGAAAAGCGAGGCGGTAAGCCTCGCTTTTGGACAGATTATCTTGGCGGACGCGGAGGTCCGGGTTGATACGGAGGTCTGGGCGGTCCGGGCGGATACGGGGGTCTGGGTCGCCGCGGCGGCGGGGGCCCCCATGGTGGTCTGGAGCACTGCCCGCAGGGCGGAAAAAGCCACCAGAAAGGCATCGACATTTCGAACTCCTCCTTTTTTTCCTATCATATGCAGCTTGTCACACAATGGGAAGAGGATTCGATTTTCGGGTCATATTTTGCTGAACACCTGAACTGGAGGCGCTCAAAGAAATCACATGTTTCAGAGCCAGAGAAATCACAGCTTCCTCCTTTTAAGAGATCAGGCGATATGCTGAAAAGTCAGAAATCATGTAAAAATGCGCCTCAAAAAAACCTTCACAGGTCTTTGAGGCGCATTCAGCTTAGTTAGTCAGAAAAGCAAATCCGAGCAGCTCTGCGCTTTACTTGAAATCCCATCTTCGCTTATGGCGCTTATACAGCACCACCGCGATGTACAGCAGCAAAAATCCGGCGAGAATGGCAATCAGTGTTGCCGTCTGCCCCGGGCCGCCCATCTTCACCTCTGCCCACAGGGTATCGAGCAGCAGGTTGGTATCATCCGGCAGCGTGGCAAAGGTTTCGGCCTTCTCCAGAATCTCTTTGGGCGGGTAATAAATCGGGTTATCCTGAATCTCTTCCGGCAACAGGGCCTTGGCGGCGCTTTCCGGTGTGGAATAGCCGATATAGTCTACGTTGGCCGCGGCAATTTCAGGATCGCACAAAAAGTTGATGTACGCTTCCGCCGCCGCTTTATTCTGTGCGCTGGTGGGAATGCACATGGCATCGACAAAGAAGTTCGTTCCCTGCTTAGTCGGAATCGCAAAGCCGATGTCTGGGTTCGAATCCACCAGAGTGGCCGCGTCGCCGGCGTAATAGGGCGCGAGCCACGCCTCGCCGCTGGCCATCTTATCGAAAATCTGATCCATCACGTAGGCCTGTACCAGCGGCTTCTGCTTTTTCAGCAGCATGGCCGCTTCCTCCCACTCATTCGGATCGGTGCTGTTAAAGGAAAAGTCCAGACGCTTTTGGGCAATGCCGAACGCGTCGCGCGGGTTATCGAACATCAGGATTTTCCCCGCATATTTCTCGTCCCACAGAATATCCCAGCTGTCCACCGTTTCTTTTACATACTTTTTGTTATAAAAGATGCCGACGACGCCCCAGGTATAGGGCACGGAATATTCGTTGGTCGGGTCGTAAACAGGCTTTAAAAAGTCCTGATCGATATACTTGCTATTCGGAATATTTTGATAGTCCAGCTTCTGCACCAGATTTTCCTTGATCAGCTTCGAGATCATGTAATCTGACGGAATAATCACATCGTAATTTGCGCCGCCGCTGACCAGCTTTGCATACAGATTCTCGTTGCTCTCAAAAGTGGTGTAGTTCACCTGAATCCCCGTTCTGCGGGTAAATTCCTTGTTGACGTCGATACTGTCGTCGACGCCGTTGGAGATATACTCTCCCCAGTTATACACATTGATGGTCACGCCCGTTTTGGGCGCCGCTTCCCCGCTGGCCTGAGCCGAAACAGGGAGCGCTGCGGGCCATAAAAAGAAAAGGGAAAGCGCGAAAGCCGCCAATCTTTTTTTCAAGAGCCTATGCCTCCTCCCTCTCCGCCTCCTGCTGTTTGTCCTTCGAACGGCGGACATTGACAATCAGCAGCAGCACCAGAATCGTACCGAACAGCAGCGTACTCAGCGCGTTGATTTCGGGGCTGATCCGTTTTCTGGTCATGGAATAAATATAAATCGGCAGCGTTTGAGTTGTTCCGCTGGTAAAGTAGCTGATGACAAAATCATCGATCGACAGCGTAAACGCCATGATCATGCCGGTGACAACGCCGGGGATGATTTCGGGCAGAACCACCTTCAAAAAGGATTTGACCGGCGGGCAGCCCAAATCCTGCGCCGCTTCGTACAAATGGGGGTCCATCTGCCGAAGCTTCGGCAGCACAGACAAAATCACATACGGCAGAGAGAACGTGACGTGCGCCAGAATCAGCGATACCATGCCGAGCGAAACCCCGCCCATCGCGCGGGCAAAGAACACAAACAGCAGCATCAGCGATACGCCTGTGACGATTTCAGGGTTTACCATCGGGAAATTCGTGATGTTCATCACGGCCTTGCGCGTAAAGCGCTTCATGCCGTTGATGCCAATGGCCGCCGCCGTGCCGATCGCCGTCGCCCCCAGTGAGGAAATCAGCGCGATGATCAGCGTGTTCTGCAGAGCCTCCATAATCAGGCGATCCTGAAAGAGCTGTCGGTACCAGCGCAGCGAAAAGCCCGACCATACCGAACGGCTCATGGTGGAGGAATCGTTAAACGAAAAGATGATCAGAATAAAAATCGGGGCGTACAGAAACAGGTACACGAGCGCCATATACAGGCGGGATACGGTTTTTGTCATATCAGCATCCCCTCCCCGTCTTCACTGCCGCCCTCGTCAAACTGGTTCATGATGCCCATGCAGATCAGGATCAGCACCATCAGTACCAGAGAAATCGCAGAGCCGAGGTTGGGATTATAGGCACTGCCGAGGAACTGCATGTCGATCAGGTCACCGATCAAAAGGTTCCCGCCGCCGCCCAACATCTTAGAGATAATAAACGTACTGACCGACGGTACGAACACCATCGTCACGCCGGAAATGACCCCCGGCATGCTCATGGGCAGCGTCACCTTGAGGAACACCTTGCGCCGCCCGGCGCCAAGATCCTGCGCCGCTTCGATCACGCTTTGGTCAATTTTGGTCAGCACCGAGTAAATCGGCAGAATCATATACGGAATATAGTTGTATACCATGCCGAGCACCACCGCGCCCGCCGTGTTGATCAGGTGCAGCCGGCCGAGCCCGATACCGACAAGGAAGGTATTGATGATTCCGCTGTCTTCGAGCAGGGTCATCCACGCATAGGTGCGCAGCAGAAAGTTCATCCACATGGGAAGCATAATCAGCATGATCAGAATGGCCTGCCGATGCGGGCCAGTACGCGAAATCAGGTACGCCAAAGGGTAGCCCATCAAAAGCGAGATCACCGTAGCGATTAGACCGAGCCAGATGGAACGCAGAAACACATTGGAATACTGCCCCACCTCGGTCAGGTTTTTCAGGGTGAAAGCGCCGTGCGGGTCGGTAAACGCAAAATAACCCACGAGGATCATCGGAACGATAATGAAAATTCCCATCCAGACAAGGTAAGGCGCGGACGCCGTTTTCGATTTGATCATTCAGCTCTCAGCCTCCTCTCCCTCTTCCGGGGGCTGAGAATCCTCCTCCATCTCGTCGCTGAAGGTACTGTAATCGCCAAACATGCCGGAATATTCTGATTTTTTCATGATATGGATGTCGTCGGGCTGCAGAATCAGGCCGATCTCGTTGCCGACCTCCTGAAACTCCGTGGACTGGATCATCCATTTAAAATCCTGCACATCCACAATAATCTCGTAATGGACGCCCTTAAAGTTAACGGACGTTACCACGCCGGAGATATGGCCCGCCACGGGAGAAACGACCTCAATATCCTCGGGGCGGATGACGACGTCCACCGGCTCCATGGGGCGGAAGCCCTTATCAAGGCAGTCGAACCTGCGGCCGGCAAACTCCACGAGGAAGTCGCGGTGCATCACACCGTCGATGATATTGCTCTCGCCGATAAAGTCTGCGATAAAGGCGTTCTGGGGTTCGTTGTAAATGTCCTGCGGCGTGCCGATCTGCTGGATGCGGCCTTTGTCCATGACGACAACGGTGTCGGACATGGAGAGGGCCTCCTCCTGATCATGTGTGACAAACACGAACGTGATGCCCAGCTGCTGCTGGATTTTCTTGAGCTCTGTCTGCATGTCTTTGCGCAGCTTCAAGTCGAGCGCGCCGAGCGGCTCGTCCAGCAAAAGCACCTTGGGTTCGTTGGCCAGCGCCCGCGCGATGGCCACGCGCTGCTGCTGCCCGCCCGAAAGCGAATTGACACTGCGGCGGGCAAAGCCGCCGAGGTTCACCATCTCGAGCATGCGGCCAACCGTTTCGCGAATCTGCGCTTCCGGCTTTCTGTGCACGCGCATGCCGAACGCAACATTTTCAAACACGTTCAGGTGCGGGAACAGGGCGTATTTTTGAAAAATAGTGTTAACCTCCCGTTTATGCGGCGGCAGGTCGTTGATTTTTTTGCCATTAAAAAAAACATCGCCTGTGTCTGGCGTTACAAATCCGCCGATAATACGCAGAGTCGTCGTTTTGCCGCAGCCCGAAGGCCCCAGCAGCGTAACGAACTCACCGTCGCGGATGTTGAGATTGAAGCTTTTCAGCACATTCTCTTTGCCAAACGACACATCAATGTTCTGTAATGAAATAATGGTGTTATTCTCCATTTGTGCATCCCCTTTGCGGTAATAGTCAAAGTTGCGCTAAACCAAAATTCCGGCTCTAACGCAAGCCCAGCCTCGCCGTATTCGTTGCCCCCCGCAAAGGATTTTTCACAATCACTGCTGACTGCGGCAACAGAGTGAAGCCGATATTTCTTAGATGCAAACGCAACATGTAAAATAATAGAGTGAAAAACGCGATTTGTCAAGATATGATTTGATTTTTTACCGAATTTTGATATTTTATGAATATATCATACAGATCATACGGGTTTTGATTGATTTTTCTTCCATATCCTTTGATTTTCACGCTTTTTGTTTTCCATCAATCTATATAAAAAAAGCGGCAGGGGGAAAGCCCGCCCTGCCGGAATAAATAACGATGTCCAGTATGGTTGCAAAAGATTTGATCGGCGTTTACTGTCACCAGTATAGCACCGATAGATCGCCGGGTCAAATCGATCGTAGCTTTTCAAAAAGATCTGACAAAAATCAGGAAACCGGAGTCAGAAGTGTTTGAGCAGCCTGCATCACATCGACAGGCACCGGCTCACTCACGGCTGCCTGCTGCGCGCTTTCGGCCGCCGTCTTTGCGGCCGCCTCGGCCAACGCCGCGGCCTGCCGTGCCTGAGCCTCAGGCGTCAAAGCGCTTGCCGCAATAATTCCGTCGGCGCCGATGGTGTAGATCTTATCCCCGATGGTGCGGGTCGTTTTGATGGCGTACTCGCCGTTCTCGTAGTAATATTCGTTTCCGTCATATGTAACAAAGCCCGTTGTGGGGTAGCTCAGCTGAGTCAGCTTGAACCATGTTGTCCATTTGTTTCTGGCACGCCCGAAAACGGGTTCCTTTTTCATGTCATAACCAACATCGCGATTATCGACGCCGACATTGTTGCCCACATACACGCCGACATGGCCCGGCTGGTACAGAATCAGACCGTGGGTTCTGGGCAAAGAGGACCAGTCGCTGTAATTGATGGCTCCCTTTGACTTGGCATCCTTCAGCATTCCGCTGCCGGTGCCGGAAACAGACAGCAGGCTGGGATTCGGATTTGTCTTATCGCCCGTCCACCACAAATAGGACTTGATCAGGCCGGAGCAATCCGTATAACGTGCTCCGTTTCTCAGCTGGCCGTAGGAGCCGTAATTATATTTCCACTTTTCGGTATAGGCTTTCAGAACATGCTCGGACAAGCCGACGCCGGTTTTGACTTCTGCCGCCTGTGCGGGTGCGCACAGACCGGTAACGGTTAACAGACAAAAAGCAAACGCAGCGGCTGCCGCCAATAATTTCTGCATTCCTGAAATCCTCCCTGTTTTCAAATCATCCGGGAAAGACATCCCGCATTACAAAATATTACAACTGTAACAAATTGGTTACAGTTTAACATAATCCTTGGAAGATTTCAAGTTAAAATTCTATTATTTTGATTTTTTTTGGAGAGCGATTTGTAGAAAATAACAGGAATAATTTTCCAAAATCAACAAAAGCCCCCATTCCGCGCGGATTTTCAGGGGTTGTCCCCTTAAAATTATGTCACCTGCAAATTTCATCCATGACGCGGCGTCGATTCGTTTTGCCAGAATAAGGAATTTGCCCTGAGGGCTTTTCCTGATATATAATTAAAAAAATACCGAATGATGGAGAAAATTCCCTTCGCAATCTCTTCCAGCGGCTTTATGTTTGATACACTCTTCCATCGCTTTTTGATTGCGCCCGCCGTGTTTACATCATAATTGACGGCGTCAAAGATACCGGCTATCATCCCTCACTTAAAATTGGCGTGTTTGTTGAAAGTCATCAAACTGCTCTGAATTTTTATCTGCACGGCATAACCGATGAAACTTTTTCGTGAAAGCCAAAAAACCAATCCCCGGAAGAATCCACCGTTACGGCAGGCTCTTCCGGGGATTGCTTTCATAGTCCCGTGCTGTATGTATTCTCTTTCTGTGTGCATAGAGTCTCCCGCAGCAGAGCCTCTGCCTCGTCTGCGGGCATTGGGCGGTAACAATAGAAGCCCTGCACCTCGTCGCACATCCGCTGGCTGAGAAAATCTAGCTGCGGCTCCGTTTCCACTCCCTCGGCAGTCACCTTCATTTTCAGGTTCTTGGCAAGATTGATAATCACCTTTGAGATTGCCCGGTCCTTATTGTTTTTTTCAATGCCGTGAACAAACTGCATATCCATTTTGATCCGGTCAACCGGCAGAAGCTTTAACCGGCTGAGAGAGGAATACTCCGTGCCGAAATCATCGATGGAGAGCGACACGCCCAGTGCCTTTAACCGGTGGAGCACCGTAATGATGTGGTGATCTGTATTGCCGTTTGCCACGCTCTCGGTAACCTCCAGCTCCAGGCAGTTCGGCGGAAGCTCCATCGTCTGCAAGATTTCCTTGACCAGCGGAATAAACTTCGGGTTCCTGAGCTGCTGCACCGAAACGTTGACCGCCATGCGCAGATTCGTGCAGCCCATCCCCAGCCAGAGCTGATTCTGCCGGCAGGCCTCGCGCATCACCCATTCGCCGATCGCATAAATCAGTCCGGTCTGCTCTGCCAGCGGAATAAATTCCGTCGGGCTGACGATCCCCCGACCCGGCAGATTCCAACGGGCCAAAGCCTCCATCCCCACAATCCGGCGCGTGGCCACGTCGATCTGCGGCTGATAATGCAGCAGAAGCTGATTTTTTTCCAGCGCATGGTAAAGCTGGTTCACAAGCTGCGTTTTGGCCTGTATTTCATCCTTGATTTCCTGAGAGCAAAACACATAACGGCCCTTCCCCTCGCTTTTGGCGCGGTACATAGCTGTGTCCGCATTTTTGAGGAGCACCTCCGGGTCATCCCCGTCCTGCGGGTAAACAGCCACACCGGCACTCACCGAAATAAAGAACTCCTGCTCCGCCAATAGGATAGGCTTCTGCACTACCTTCATCAACCGATCCATGATCGCGGTCAGCTCCTCCTGTGAGGCAATCTGGCTGAGCATCAAAATGAACTCATCCCCGCCAAAGCGGGCTACCGTATCCCCATCCCGAATCGAGCTGCTCAGTGCCTTGGCGACCTCAATCAAAAGCCGATCCCCCTGGCCGTGCCCTAACGTATCGTTCACCGATTTGAACGCATCCAGATCCAGGAACACGACGCCGATCATTTTGTGGGCTCTTTTCGCACGGGGGATCCATTCGCTGAGCCTTTCCTTAAACAGGGTGCGGTTCGGCAAACCGGTCAGCTGATCGTGAAACGCCAAGTAATCCAGCTCTTTTTCATCATCCGCCTTAATGACAGCATCGGAAAGGATGAGCCCGACAACCTCGACAAACGCGATGGAATCCAGATTCCACATGGAAAACGGACGGCCCGCATGAAACCCGACGAATCCCATGAGCTCACCCTTGTTCCGGATCGGCACGGCAACAAGGGCGCGGATGCCCTGTGCAAGCAATTGGGCTCGCACCTCCGCGGCCTCCGTAGGCAGGAAGAGAGTATCTTTCAGCACAAGAGCCTCATCGCCTTGGAACCGACGGAACATCTCTGAGCGAATATTTTGTATGGCGTCGCTTAATGTGCCGCGGGGCAGGTCTGCCGCTTCCGACATCCACTCCACCGCATAGCGCACGGTATTTGTCTGCATGTCCATCAGCACCAGGCAGGCCCGGTCACATTCGATAAAGCGCCCGCACTCCTCCAACGCCGCATACAGCTTTTGATCGATATTCATTTCGCCGGAGGATACGAAGCTGTGTGAAATATCTGACGCGATGGACTGCATGGTAACATGGTTGATGTTTTCCTGAAGCCTGGTCGTATAAATTTTATTGACGTACATTGCAAAAATAGCGGCAAAGGCAATCACTCCCATCCGGTCCAGATAATATTTTCCGGACAGCACAATCACTTCGGGCGGCGTGTAGCCCCACGCAAACAGCTGCGTTAAAAACGCAGTAACGATCACGGTTGAAAGGATAATAAGGCGGTTGAAGAGCAGACAGATGATCATAAGCAAAAAAACAAATGACCAGGCGATAAAGATTCCCTCATCGGCAAACCAAAGCGTGTAAAACGGAATCATCAGCGCAAAGGACAAAGATACCAGCATTTCCTTCGCATTGTCCTCAAGCCGCAAATGTTCAATCGAAGCCAGAAAGATGCCAAGAAGCACCAGCAGCCCGCTCACCACCTGCACGGGGATGGCGTTCTGATGCCCGGTATAAAAAGACCGGTCTGTCAGCAGCAGACACGCACCGACAAACAGCATCAGCCCCAAATAGAGGTAAACGTTCGTGCGGGCCGATTTGGAAAGGATCATCTCGTTCTGGCTGATGGCGACCGGCTGCAGAAAATGGTACCGGTTGATGCAGTAGCCAACCGCAAAAATCATCACCAGCGCAAAAATGGCTGCCACCTGCGGAAAACGGATGTGAAAAAAGACAGGCAGAACGTCTGTGATGTACCCCAGCACGGCGGCAAAGAAAAAGGAAAAAGAGATAATTTTGGCCTGCTTTTTCTCATCGTTCGAAGTGGAGTGCCGCCCCCACCGCAGCAGCAGAACTACGGCCACAGCGGCGTAAAGGACGATATAAATATAATAAAACCAGTCCCATCCGTCCGTCCTTGAGATATTCACCCAGCCGTGTTCCGTACGAACCAGCGTATCGGGATTCTGGTCAAAAAGCGGCAGAACGGTGTAGGCATAGACCGACACAGCGGCAGGCAGATAAATCAGGAAAAATAACCACCGTTTTTTCAGCAGTCCCTCCCGCCCCGTCAGCAGCAGAACGGCGTGCATCGTCAGGCTGCCGATGATCCCCCAGCCCAGCGGCGCAATGCGGCGGCCGACAGAACAGATTTCTTCCGTCCGGGCCGCGCCGGTGAGTGCAAGGCCAAACGCCCATACCGCAAGCGTCGCGCAGATCGCCAAAAACAACCGGTTCAGGCGCGTTACACTGCCGTGAACGGCGTAAAGCCCGCAGGCCACCGCGGCACCGCAGGTTGTTAAAAGCAATACGCTGTACGTTTCTATGATCAAATCATCACTCCTCATTGCCGCTGCGGTCGGTCTGCTCCCTCACGGACGATTCCTTTTCATCCACCTGCCGGATCACTCTGCGGCCAAAATCCGGGCAGCGGCGGAAAACCTCCTCCAGCTCCTCCGGGGGCATCGGCCTGTAATAATAAAAGCCCTGCACCTCGTCGCACATTCTGCGGCTTAAAAAACGAAGCTGTTCCTCGGTTTCCACCCCCTCAGCGATCACCTTCATCTCAAGGCTTTTCCCAAGACTGATGATGGCTTGCGCGATCGCCCGGTCTTTGTCGCTCCGCTCGATCCCCCTGACAAACTGCATGTCCATCTTGATCCGGTCGATCGGCAGCAGCTTTAATCGCTCCAGAGAGGAATATTCCGTTCCAAAATCATCGATCGAAAGGCAGACCCCCAGCCGCTTGAGCTGGTTCATCAAAACGACCATATCGATATTGCCGCTGTTGGCCCCGCTCTCGGTCACCTCCAGTTCCAGATACTTTGGGGGAAGCCCTGTTTTCTCGAGCACCTGTGCTACCTGCTGCACAAATCCTCTGTTTTCCAGCTGATGTACAGAGATATTTACGGCTATGCGTACCGGGGGAAGGCCCATGTCCTGCCACGCCTTACACTTGGCGCAGGCGGTTTCGAGCACCCACGCGCCGATGGACTGGATCAGCCCCGTCTGTTCCGCCAGGGGAATAAAAACGGTTGGGCTGACAGATCCACGGTCCGGCAGTTCCCACCGCAGAAGGGCCTCGATCCCAACAATTTTCCCGGTTTGCAGATCGATCTGCGGCTGATAGTGAACCCTGAGCTGCTTTTTCTCCATCGCGCGGTAAAGCAGGTTGCTCAGCCGCGCATTTTCCATCGCTTTGTCCTTATAGGCCTGCAGACACAGGGCGTATTGGTTTTTGCCGTGCCCTTTCGCCTCGTACATGGCAATGTCGGCGTTTTTCATCAGCGTTTCGGCATCTGTTCCATCGTATGGGTACAACGACACGCCGATGCTGGCTGTCATATAGAAATCCTGGCCGCGCAGAACGATCGGCCTTTGAATGGCCTCCAAAACCCTGCGGATTGCCTGAACCAGTTCCTCCTCGTCCGCCACCCGGCTCAGCATCAGTACAAATTCATCCCCGCCGATCCGCGCCACCACGTCGCCTGCCCCAATGCTTCCGGCAATCGCCTTTGAAACCTCCCGAAGAAGCAGGTCGCCCGTATCGTGCCCCAAGGTGTCGTTGATCGATTTAAAGGCATCCAGATCGATGAAAGCCACCGCGATTTTGATATTTTCTTTCTGAGCACGTTCCATTTCCAGATTCAGCTGATGCTTGAAGGACAGGCGGTTCGGCAGCCCTGTGAGCGTATCGTGAAACGCAGACCATTCGATTCTTCTGCGATCATCGAGCTTAATGGCCGCATCGGTGATCGTATCGGCCACAAGGGACAAAAACAGCGGCGGCTCCTTTGCCCAATCCGGATGCACCGAAGACGACGCAAAGCTCATAAAGCCAAACTCTTCCCCGTTCCTGACAATGGAGGTCAGAACAAATCCGCGGATTCCCATCCGCCGCAGCTGGACCTTCACCATTTCTGCCTCCAGCGGCAGCTGTTCGACGTCCGACACCACAAGCACCCGGCTATCGGGAATTCGATCGAGAAGCTCCTTGCACAAAAACGGGGCTCCGTTCTTGCAGATAGTGGGAATGGAAGCGGCCGTGCCCGCCCGCCACTCACGACAGTACTGGATCACCCTGTTTTGGGGATTCCAAAGGGCCAGATACGCCCATTCACACTGAACGAACGGGCCGCATTTGGAAAGCAGGCTCTCAATCTTCTCGTCGAAGCTTTTCTCATCCACCGAAATCATGCTGTACGCAACCTCGGCGATCAGCGTCTGGCGGTACGCGTGGCCGGCATTTTCCCGAAGCCTGTTCCGGTATACCCGGCTGATGTAAAAACTCATGATACCGGCCAGCGCGATCAGGCCCAGCCGAACCATATAGTCCGCGGAATCGAGCCTTACCACCGCAAACGGTGTAACACAGTAGACCAGCAGTTGGGTCTGCCCAGCGGAAAGCAGAATGGTAATGAGCAGAATCCGTTTATTGAACAGCAGGCCGACCATCAGCAGCAGAAAAAAGAACGTCCAGATCGTAATACTGCCGTAAACTGCGAATCGCAGTGTGACAAAAGGAATCAGCAAAGAGAACAGCACCGCAAAAAGGAGCTCTTTGAACAGCTCGTTGAGCACAAGCCTGCTGAGAAACAAAATGAAACCGCCGGTCAGCATCAGCAGCCCACTGAACAAAAAGGACGAGGACAGCATGGTCTCTCGATAAAAAAAGTGCTGGCTGAGCAGATTCATCAAGCTCCCAAAGAGAAAAAAGAAGCCTAAAATCTGATACAGCATGGTGCGGTTCGCGCGGTCCAAAATGGTTTCGTTGGGGTTCCCCGCAGCGGGCTGCATAAAGCCATATCGCCTGACGCAATGGCTCACCGCCAGAACAGGCAGCAGGGAAAAAATCGGCGCAATGCTCGGAGTATGGATCCCCAGCAGGGGCAGAATCACTTCCGTCACCGTGCCGAGCGCAATACAGACCCACAGAGAAACCAGAAGCAGACGCGCCTGATTTCGCACTTCCGCCGACGCCGTTTTAGAGCCCCAGTTTTTCAGCAGCAGCGCAATGATAATGAAGTACACAATATAATAACAGCAAAACGCGGTATACCAGCCGCTTAAGGGAATAGTCGCCCAGCCAAGCGCTGTTTGGACCATATGGTCCCGTCTCGCCCCAAGCAGCGGCCGCAGCGCCAGACCATAAAGGAAAACCGTGCCCGGCAGATAAATCAGTACGGGAATCCACGGCCTTTTTAAAAACGGGGGAGGTTCGGTTAGAAACAGGATATAGTGCAGCAGAAATGCAAATATCGTTATATAACCAACGGGTGCAAGGCGGCTCCCCCAAAAACGGATGGCCGGCAAGGAACCGACGGTCTGAATCGCCAGACCAAGCGACCATAGGAAAACGGAACCCCCCATGGCTGCAAATATTCTGTTGATGACAGGCCGGTAATTGCCCTGAACCGTGTACAGCACACATGCAATCGAAGCTCCGCCGCTCGCCATGAGCAACACTGGTAACAGCAAAAAGAGTTCCACCTTTTTTCCTCCAACAACAGGATGGTCTGTCATTCCATCGATAAAAACAATAAAGAAACTTGTTTTATTATTTAATCGGTTCAATCGCCCAGGAATGAAGAGAGTGAAAGTTAAAAATAAATATTATTTATAAAAACAGGCGCTTATCCGCAAAATTCCGCTTTCGTTTTAGAAAGAAACATCAGAAAAACAGGTGTCAGAAAAAGCCGACACCTGTTTTGTTGTCGTACTGATCTTTCCGGTGCTTCCGGACACGGGCACATCCGGCTATCGCCTACCGCCCGCTGCCGATTTTTATTTGTAGAAACAAATTTTATAGATTCCGCCCTGTCAGACCAGATTCAGATACTGCCGCGGGCAAGCGCTTTGCGCCCGGCCCTGTCGGCCTCGAGAACCGCCTGAATGAACTTCTCTTCCGTAGGGTTGCCGGGGGCATATTCCCACTCCACCACAGAGGAAGCCTTTTTCGTGACCACCGGCAGATCCGCTTCGGTCAGACCGATCTGCTCCATGGTAACAGGAAGCCCAATGCTGCGGTTAAAATCCAGAATCCTGTCCCGCTCTTCTGTCTGATTATCATACGTCAAAAGACAGAGTACGCCGAAGGAAACAATCTCGCCGTGCAGGTGCTTTTCACAGGCGGGAATCAGAGAGCTGCCGTAATACACGCAGTGGGCCAGCGAGCTATTGTAATAGTAATTATCCTTGGGGTCGGGCTGATTCTGGTGCACGGTGCAGTTTGAAACGATCCCTGTTAAAATGATAATATCCAAAGCGACCTGCTCCAGCTCGAACGAAACCCGTTTGTTTTTGCAGTCCTGCAGCGCCCGGCTGCCGAAGGTAAGCAGCGGAGAGGTGCAGGTTTTTGAAATCCCCAGACCCAGCAGCGGCAGATGGTGCATTTTTTTGCCGCGGCAGGCAAACACCACCTCGTACTCCTTAGAAAGCGCATCGCCAATACCTGCCCAGAACATTTCGTACGGGGATTCCGCAATGATTCTGGTATTGATAAACGTATGGCAGGCGGGCTGCTTTTGGTAGTAATACTGCCGGAAGGAACCGTCTGTGTTGTAGATCACGCTCAGGTTCGTGCAGGCCGCACAGTTGGAAGCCAGCGTCGGGAAGGTAAACACGGGCTTATCCAGCAGATCACCGAGGGTTTTTACCGTATCGCAGGCCCGGCCGCCGCCGACCGCAAACAGCATATCCGCCTTTTGAACCAGTTCCTCCCGGCGGAGCTTTTCCACGTTTTCCATGGTGGAATCGCCGCCGTACCATAAAAATCCGACAAGCTCTACCCTGGAACCCTCGATCCCTTTGATGAGCGCATCCTTCGCTTTTTCCATCGCAGTTTTGCCGCCGATCACAACCGCCTTGTTGCCGTAGTTTCTTGTCAGAAACGGAATTTCCTGATAGCAGTCTTCCCCCACACTGTAATTCGGCAAATAAATATTCTGGCTTTTCATTTTTCCTGCTCCTCTTTTCTTTTCGAATCATAATTACTTTAAGGTTTCTTCTCCGCCGCAAGCGTGGGAAGAAACCGCTGTACTTTCACAAGGTCATTTTCAAACGAATCGCCCATCATCCAATCATTTTCGGGCATAAAAAAAGGACCCGCCCGTATTAGGACGAATCGATCGTGGTACCACCTAATTTCACGTGAAAGAATTGCCTTCACGCCTTATCACAACACAGGCATCCTGCGCCGTTTCCCATTTCTACGGCGGGCTTCCGTCAGAACCTACTGAGGGGCCGGCCCCTTTCAGCCTGCAGCTCCAAGAGGATTTCGAGCTCACCGCCGGGGAAACGTTCCCATCATCCGTTTCTCTCTTCGCTCGGTTGAGATGAGTCTACTTGTTCTTTTCACAGCTTTTTCTATTGAGTTGTATGAAATTCTGTACAATAGAGATATACCACAGCAGGCAGTTCTTGTCAAGCCGATTGCTAAAAAACCGGTTGGCGAAACACACAGATTGCCTAGTAAAAACGAGATCCGTATACAGGAGAAAATGCAAACGGGATCAGCCGGGAGCTTTGTTCCCGGCTGATCCCGTTTGACAGCATTAAGCGAAATCTTTTTTATCGTCAACTCACTTTCAATAACCTGTGCAAGTACAGTGAATTCCTCCCTCCGCCTGCGGCGGGGGAGGAATTTGATCACTTTTTAAAATGGTATTCCGATCAAATCAATAGACCTCATTTGACCGATCCTGATCAAGATACGGGGAAAGCGGACACTCCCACTTCTTATGCTTGGTATGAAGCAGCTTGTGGGAACGCTCCGACAGCGGCTTTTCAAAATAATCGCGATAAGCACCAAGCACCGCCGGATTTTCATGAGAGAAGCGCAGCGTATTCCCTTTATCCAGCTCGTAGAGCTGTTCGCCGCGAATCTGCGCGAATTCCATGCCGTCTGTAATCGGCTGGCCGCCGCCCCCGGCGCAGCCGCCCGGACAGGCCATCACTTCAACAAAATCATACGTGGTTCTCCCTGTGCGGATCGACTCCATCAGCTTTCTCGCGTTCCCGAGCCCGTTGACCACGGCCACCCGCAGAGTGCGGTCGGCAATGCGGAAGTTTGCTTCTTTCCAGCCCTGCATACCGCCAACCTCAAGGAACGCATCGGGGTCGGGATTTTCTCCCGTCGCCAGGTAATATGCGGAGCGCAGGGCCGCCTGCATCACGCCGCCGGTGGTACCGAAAATCACGGCCGCGCCGGTACCGACGCCGAGCGGCATATCAAACTCCTCTTCCTCCAGCTCAGACACCAGAATATGCTCCGCGCGGATCATGCGGTCGATCTCGCGCGTCGTCAGCACCAGATCAACGTCCTGCCCCGCTCCGGCATCATTGAGCACCTTCTGCGCGCATTCGTCCTTTTTGGCAAGGCACGGCATCACAGAAATGGAATAAATCTGTTTCGGGTCTACCTTCAGCAGCTCCGCATAGTAGCTTTTGGCCACGGCGCCGAACATCTGCTGGGGTGATTTGGCGCTGGAAAGGTTGCCGACCATGTCGGGATACTGCGATTTGATAAACCGCACCCACCCGGGACAGCACGAGGTAAACATCGGGAACCGGGCGGCTTCGGGGTGGCCCAGCTTTTCCAGCAGCTCGCTGCCCTCTTCCATGATGGTGAGGTCGGCGGCGAAATTCGTATCGAAAATATAGCGGAATCCCATTTTGCGCAGCGCCGCAACAAGGCGCTTCACCGTCGCCTGCTCACGGGACAGGCCGAACGGCTCTCCCCACGCCGCGCGCACGGAGGGCGCAATCTGAACCACCGTGATTTTATCCGGGTCCGCCAGCGCGGCAAACGCTTTTTCAGTATCATCGCGCTCGCGCAGCGCGCCTACCGGACAGTGTGTGATGCACTGACCGCAGAGCGCACAGTCGGAATCCTCGATTTTCCGGTTCCAGGTAACGTCTACCGTTGTACGGGAGCCGGTATTCGCCACATCCCAGATATGCATACCCTGAATCTCATCACAGACCTGAATGCAGCGCATACACTTGATGCACTTGGAAAAATCGCGGATCAGCGGGAAGCGTTTGTTCCACTCTGAAACCGGCAGCTCGCGCTGATACGGCAGGTCGAGAATGCCGAGATCGTTTGCGATCCGCTGCAGGCCGCAGTTGCCGCTGCGCACGCAGGTGGAACAGTAGCAGTCGTGCTGTGAAAGAATCAGCTCGACAATCCCCCGGCGGGCTTCACGGACGCGCGGGCTGTTGGTGTACACCACCATCCCCTCTTCCACCCGGTTATTGCACGAGGCCACAAGCTTATCCTTTCCGGCCAGCTCGACCACGCACACCCGGCAGGCCCCGATTTCGTTGATGCCCTTCAGGTAGCAGAGCGTGGGAATATGGATACCGACGGAGGCCGCCGCATCCAGAATCGTGGAGCCTTCCTCCACCTCATACGCCTTGTGATTGATCGTAACCGTTACCATCTGTAAGCCCTCCCCCCTTTGAACACGCCATAGCCGAAGTGATCACAGCGCAGACACCGCGAGGATTCCTGCGCGGCTTCCTGATCGGTCATGCCGCTTTCCATCAGGTCAAAATCGTTCTTTCGCTCGTCAGATTCCCGCTCGGTCAGGTTCACCCTGCCGCAGGGGGTTCTGTCGTCCATATTGGCGGGGGGAATGACCACATCCGTCGTGATCTCGTGATGATATCCCAAGAAGTTATCGATATTGGCGGCAGCCACTTTACCGGCGGCCACGGCCTTGATCACCGTTGCGGGCCCGCTGACGCAGTCGCCGCCGGCAAACAGATTCGGAATATTGTCTACCCGGGCGCAGCTTTGCGCGATGATGCTTCCCCTGCTGACCGGCACGCCATATTCCGCAAACGGCCCATACTCCACGCTCTGGCCGATGGCCGATACGATCAGATCACAGGGAATCCGGCGTTCTTCCATATCCGCGTCCACCGGTTTCGGGCGCCCGGCGGAATCCATGTTGCCGATGATCTGGGGGCGGACCCACAGCGCGGCGACGTCGCCGTCTTCGGTGGCTTCAATCCGGGAGGGCGCCTGCAGACACAAAATCCGGCAACCCTCATTTGCGGCACCCTGCACCTCTTCCGGCAGAGCGGTCATGTCCTCCTCACGGCGGCGATAAACGATCGCGACCTTCTCCGCGCCAAGACGCACGGCAGAGCGGGCCGCATCCATCGCAACGTTTCCTCCGCCGATCACCACCACGGTTTTCCCGGCAAAGCCGGATTTCACATTGTTGCCGATTGCGCGCAGCATATCCACCGCGGAGAGGACACCGCGGCTGTTTTCGCCCGGAATGCCGATCTTTCTGTCTGAATGCGCGCCGATCGCGATGTAAACCGCATCATATGTTCCCGTCAGGTCGGAAATTTCGATATCCTTGCCGACGTTGACTCCGGTTTTCACCTGAACCCCGGTAGAGAGAATCGCCTCAATATCGTCCCAGAGCCGCTCACGCGGCAGGCGATAGCTCGGGATGCCATACCGCAGCATTCCGCCCAGATGCGGCTGCTTTTCGTAAACGGTGACGCTGTGACCCATCAGGGACAGATAATAAGCGGTGCTCAGTCCGCCCGGCCCAGCCCCAATGACCGCCACCTGTTTGCCGGTTGCAGGCGCGCAAACCGGCGCGGAAACCTTGCCCGCGTGGTCGACGGCATAGCGTTTGATCCCGCGGATATTGATGGAAGCGTCGATCATGTTCCTTCTGCAGCGCGCCTCGCAGGGGTGCTCGCAGACAAACGCGCAGGCCGTCGGGAACGGATTGTCCTTTCGGATGAGCTGAACCGCGTCGGCATACCTGCCCGCGTGCACCAGGGCAATATACCCCGGGATGTCCACCCCGGCAGGACACAGCGCAACGCAGGGAACCGGCTGATTCAGGCTGCACGTACATCGGCCCGTCACAACGTGCTCCACGTAATCCTCGCGGAAGCCCCGGACCCCTTTGAGCACCATGTCGGCCGCCTCGTAGCCGATCGCACAGTCTGCCGACTGCACAATAATGGAGGCCGTCCGCTCAATCAAATCTATGGTTTCCATTGTAGCCTTCTGATCCAGCACATCCTCCAGCAGGTGTTCCAGCTGTGCAAGTCCAATGCGGCACGGCACGCATTTTCCGCACGTCTGCGCCCTGCAGATTTTTAGAAAGGATGCCGCCAGATCGACGGGACACAGGTTTGGAGGGCTGGCAATGATCCGGCGTTCCAGATCACGGTAAAGCTTTTCGACAGTGGTTTGTGCTCTATTCGGTGTGATAATTTCAAGTCTGCTCATGTTTCTGACCACTCCCAATTCAGAAAATACGAAACTGCAACAATTATAATATAATTTCAGGGGAGTGTAAATGATTTTTCGGTAAATATTTATCAAACAAATTTGGTAATTATTTAAATTTTGTTAAAATTGCTGTAAATTCATCTTCTTAACTTGCTTTCGGGAGTATTCCCGGTGTTGTACAGAAGAGCAATCCAAGGCGATTACCCACATAGACCAAGTACATTAAAAAATACAGACGAAACCCGGCGGACGAGCCATTGGCTCATCTGCCGGGTTTCCCACACGATCAATCCACGCTGATCAAACCACACAAAACAAATCTATCAAAAAGTGCTCTTTCCCGCTCGGGAGAACAGGTAAGGCACCCGCGCGGCAGGGTTTAAACCGCTTGAGAGACTGCCGCCTCTTTGGCTCTTCTTTCCTCCACACTCTTGTTGATGGTCGGAATCAACAGCATGCCGATCAGCATCATCGGCATCATGGTAAACATGGCGGGTACCATGCCCATCCCCAGCGTTTCGCCAAAGTAAGCGATGATCTTGGGCGACACCATATGCAGGCCGAGGTTCATGACACTGGTAAAGATCGAGAACATAAAGCCTTCGATCGATTCGGAGCAAAGCCGCATCAGGACAGCGTAGGTAATAACAGAAACGGCTCCTCTGGCGAATCCCATCGCAGCTTGGGCAAAAATAACCATAAAGGTGTTGTCCCAGTTCCCATTCACCAGCAGCCAGGGACACATCAAAACCCAGATAGCAACAAACAGAATGGCAAGATTCCTGTTGGTGAGGCCGCCGATTTTCTCTACAAGCTGCCCTACGACAAAAGCACCGGCCGCAACCGCGATGTATTGCGTCATCGTGGCCATTCCAAAAACCGCCGAATTGGTATTCTTCATCACCACAGGGCCGATCATGATCGCCATTCCCATAGCGCCCATAAAAAAGACCGCAAACAGCAAGCCCAGCCATGCGCCCCTGTTTCCAAACCCTATTTTGATAGCGGATTTGATGGGGATCAGCTTTTCTTTCTCCTTGGCTTCGGGGAGTTCTTTGAACAGGAGGGTGACAAACGCCTGACCCGCCGCGGCAACACCCAGGAAAATAGCGACGACATGCCAGCCGACGATACCCGGCAACGCGCTGGCAAGCGCAACGCCTATCGCCATTCCCACATATCTGCCGCCGTTGGCAAAACCCTGCATTTTGCTGGTATGCTCATCCGGCGTAATGTCTACGGTCAAAGCGTCCGCCGTACCGTCGACAATCACAAAACAGATATTGCAGAGGATGATGGCGCTAAGCCAGATTACAGAATATGTAGAGATCGTAGAGAGAACGATAAAGGCGGGGATGAACAGGATGCCGCCCATGATTAAATACGGTTTTCTTCTGCCGAATTTCCCCACAGGCACTCTGTCGGACAAAAGGCCGGTGAACATCTTCAAATAGGTAGGGAGTCCGGAGAGCGCAGTAACGGTGGCAATCGCCGCATAATCCAGCTTGAACACATTCGTAGTGTAATAAACGATATAGACCTGAAGACCCGCAACATAAATACCCTGTAAAACATAGAAAAGCAGTTCAACATAAAAATAATAGTTCTTGAAATTGCGCTGTTTTCGCTGATCCAACGTCAATTCAACGCCTCGATCAACAGTTTCCATAACTTCCATGGCTGACCCTCCTTTTATTTTGGAAAACGAACGTGGCTTCCAACCTTTCTGTAAAAAAACCTCAAGCTCTAAAATATTGTGCCTGGCTACGCGCTCACTGCAAAACCCGCCGCCAGAAAGAAACTTAGTTCAGGGCTGCTCCGGCGGCGGAAAAGCTTACAGCTCGCTGATGGCGCGGGGTTTTACGTCGGCGGGGATGGGCGAGATATATTTCTTCCCTTTCATCCGGCGGACAAATTCCTCCTGAGCGGCTTTGAGCAGACTGTCGTCCTCAATGAGGTCGATGGCGGTTCCGGCCAGCACCTGGGCGGCATAGATAAGTCCCTTGTGAGCAGCCTCGCTGCGACCGATCGCTACCGTCTGCCATGTGTGCGCCGGCGATTTCAAAGTCCAGCACGTGGCGGAGATTTGCGCCGTGGGCACATTCCAGCTGACGTCGCCCACATCGCTGGAACCGGGAGCCACCTTGATTTCCCGCTGGGCATTAAAAGGAAGCACCTGTGTAAAAAGTGCCTGCCCGGCCATTTCTTCCTCAAAGGCCTCCGCCTCCGCTTCCGTCACACCAACGCTGGATAGATTGGGCATGTTGGCCAGTGTGGCGTCCAGCGCCTTGCCAAGAGCCAGATCTTCGTCGCTGTAAACGATGGGCGGCGCCAAGAGAAGGTTTTGGTAAAGCACCGAGTTCAGGGCCTTATTGGGAACCAGGTTGGCGCAGGACTTGATGAATTCGATTTCCACCTCGGTCTCCGTGGCCATAGCCATACCTCTGGCGATTTGATTGATGCGCTGATAAATCTCTTCCACCTGTTCCAGTTTCGGCGCACGGATCAGATAGAGCACCTCGGCCCTGGGCTGCACCACATTGGGGGAGAATCCGCCGGCATTCGTAATGGCGTAGTGGATGCGGGTTTCCTGCGGAACGTGCTCCCGCAAAAACTGCACGCCCACATTCATCAGCTCCAACGCATCCAGCGCGCTGCGGCCATTCTGCGGCGCAGCCGCAGCGTGGGACGCGCGCCCCTTGAATTTGTAAAGAATCTGGTAATTGGCAAGAAAATTGATGTCCGCAACACCGTTGAAATTGCCAGGGTGCCAGGTAAGCGCGGCATCCACGCCGTCAAAGACGCCGCCGCGAGCCATAAAGGCTTTTCCGGAGCCACCCTCTTCCCCCGGGCAGCCGAAATACTTGACGGTACCCTGCTTCCCGTTTTTCTCCAGATATTCCTTCAAAGCGACGGCGGCCCCCAAAGAGCCCGCGCCGAGGAGGTTGTGACCGCAGCCGTGGCCGTTGCCCCCTTCGCAAACGGGCTTCTGTTCGGCGGCGCCGGCCTCCTGGCTCATTCCCGAAAGAGCGTCGAATTCACCGAGGAAGCCGATCACCGGGTGACCCGACCCCCAAGTGCCAATGAACGCGGTGGGAACCTCCGCCACACCTTTTTCAACACGGAAACCGAAACGTTCCAGCGCTTCGCAGATGCAGTCCATCGACTGGAATTCCTGGAAAGCGGTCTCGGCGTAGTCCCAGACATGGTCGCTCACATCGCTGAACACCGCCCGGTTTTTCTCAAGGAATTCATATACTTGCTTTTTTTCCACAAAATGACCTCCTTTTTCAGGTTGCATTGTCCTTGCACGCAAAATGCGCAAAAAGAGAAGGGAAAATCCCCTTTTCCTGTATCAGGTTTACCATAGAAACGCCGGACTTTGCAGCTCTGAAAACGCATATCTGGGGATTTGATTTTACTTATAGGTGCTTTTATGATATAATGCGTTAAAGTCAAATTCGGCAAATTACGGGGGTGGTTATATGACGTTCAACCAGTTGCGTTATGTGGTGGAAGCGGCTAAAATCGGTTCGATTTCGAAAGCGGCCCGGCTCCTGTTCCTGACCCAATCCAATCTGAGCAGTACCATCCTCTCCCTTGAAAAAGAGCTGGGGATTAAACTGTTTTTTCGAACCCAGGATGGCATTCGGCTGACCGATCAGGGGGAAATGTTTATGGTGCATGCCCGAAGCATTCTGAACAGCTACGATGAATTGATGCAGCTGAACGTCCCCAAGGAGAAAGAGTGCTTTCATATCGGGGTGATTTCCTCTTCTTCCTTTTGCACCAATGCCTTTGCCAAGCTTTGCAGCCGCTATTACGATCAAAAAGACCTGCACATGACCATGCAGAACTGCGACCTTGACCACTCCGTCGATTTGCTCCGCACCGGTCAGATCGATCTTGAGGTGATGATGGCAAACTTCTCGATCAAATATCATCTTCACGAGCTTCGCGACCAAAAAAAGATTCAACTGGATGTTTTAGGCGCCCTGCCCGTCAATGTCCTTCTGCGCAGGGGGCATCCCTTATTGGCGCATTGCGATCCGGATGATCCGGGAAAGGACTTTGATTTTCAGGCATTGGCGAACTATCCCTGTGTGGATTATGTGAAAAAACAAGACGGCACGAATCTTCTGACCACAGTCATGCAGGAAACCCGCACATTTCTTCCAAACAGCGCGATCAATATGATTCTGGTTACCGACCGCGATCAAAAAGACGGCATTCTTCTCAGCACGGATGCATTTGCGCTGGGCATATCGCGGGCCCCATCCCAGCGAAATCAGGATACCGTTATCATCCCTCTCCCCGGCTGCGTCGTTGAACTCTGCCTTTGCACTTCGCCGCTGTACCCTGCAAGCAGATTTATTCCCGAGTTTCGCTCGCTGTTGATCGACGAGCTGATGCTCAGCCCGGAATTTCAGCCCGCCTGCTGATAAAAAAAGAAGAGCTCCGATCGAAACAATTTCGATCGGAGCTCTTCTTTTTTTATCATTTCATACACAGGTGCACGGTTCCGTTTTTGCCGCTGTCACCGGATGAAATTGGTCATCGCACGATCTTCCCCCTCCGGGAAAGGTACATGCTCTTTGCCAGCTTCAATGACCTTAAGAAGCCATGCCATACATCGGGCATTTTTGCGGATGGTCTGGATGCCCTCTTCATCCCGGAGCACCTCTCCCGGATTCATTCCGTATCCGACTGTCCAGTACTGGGACGGCGGTGTGACCGTCTCCGCCAGATTCAGATAGTTATTCAGCTGGTGTACCACATCTACCCCGCCGGCACGCCGCACAACCGCGACAGAGGTCGCCACTTTATATTTGAAATATTCCGAGCTTGTGAAGAATACCCTGTCCAGAAAGGACTTCATGGTTCCCGCAATTCCGGCGTAATAGGTGGGAGAGGCCAGAATAAAGCCATCTGCCTCACGCATCTTTGCGGCGGTTTCATTTACGATGTCGTTCTGATAAACACACCGGTTCTGTTCGGAAGTGGAACAGTAGCCGCAGGCAATACAGCCATGAATGTTCAGGCGCCCGACCCAGATCACTTCAACCTCTATCCCCTGCCGCTCCAGCTCTTTTTTCATGATTTGCAGGGCGTGACCTGTATTTCCGTCCTGATTGGGACTGCCGTTGATCGCTATGACTTTCATCATCTCTCGCTCCTTTCTTTCTTCTGTGAACAGTATAGCACTGATAGTGCGCTCTAAGTCAATAGGGGGCACACAAAATACTGCACCCCTGACGCAGAGTAAAACGGGAGCGATATTGTATGATAAATATGCAATGATTGGAAGTGATCCCGGCAATTGACAGCATGATAAAAACTGCTGTAAAAACGAACCCGGCCGCATCCACCTTACGGTGCCGCGGCCGGGAGCTTTGTTTAGAAAAAGCGTTCTTCCATTCCATCCAAACGGTCTGTATCAGCCGCCGGCGGTTTTTCCAGAATGAACTTGGAAACCTCCTGCTGCAGGGCCTGGGCCTGCGCCGCCAGCTCTTCGCTGGAAGCGGAGCTTTCTTCCGCCGTGGCCGCGTTGTTCTGTACCACGGAAGATACCTGCGACAGCCCCAGCGTGATCTGCTCGATCGCGCCGGCCTGCTCCACAGAGCCGCGCTCGACCTGCTCGATCGAAACGCTGATCATTTTTGCCTGCTCGCCCGCCTGGGAAAGCACGCGCGAGGTATTCGCCGCGATCTCACCGCCCTCTTTGACGGTGCCCCCGGCATTCTGAAGCAGAACGGCCGTCTGCTTGGCGGCCTCCGCCGATTTGGCCGCCAGGTTGCGCACCTCATCCGCCACCACGGCAAAGCCCTTGCCCGCCGTACCGGCCCGCGCGGCCTCGATCGCCGCGTTCAGGGCGAGGATATTCGTCTGGAGCGCGATATCTTCGATCACCTTGGTAATGCTTGAAATCTGCTCGGACGACTCGCGGATCTCATCCATTGCGCGGGTCAGCTTCTGCATCTCTTCATTGCTCTGCAGGATCCCCGCGGCGGCCTGCGTCACATATTCCGTGGCCTGCCGCACATTCTGCACGTTGGCCTCCGCCTGCTGGTCGACGGTCGCGATCGAGGCCGTCAGCTCCTGCACGGTGGCCGCCTGCTCAGAGGCGCCCGCGGCCAGGGCCTGCGCCGCCGCAGACACCTGCTCGGCCCCGGTATTGACCTGCTGCGACGCGACATCAATGAGCGAAAGCGTTTGATTCAGCGAGCTGGAAATCTGAACCAGCGCGGTCTGGATCGGCGCGAAGTCACCCACATATTCCAAATCCATTTGCACGCGCATATCCCGCTGCGCCATCTGATGGAGCTTTTCCGAAATATCCCGAATGTAGCTTTGCAGAGACGAAACGGTCGACCGCAGAGCATCCGCCAGAATCCCCAGCTCATTCTTCGCGCGGTATTCCAGCGCAATATTCAGGTTCCCCTGCGCGAGCTGCGTCGCGACCTGTGCCATTTCGTCCAGCGGACGCGAAATGGTGCGCCTGACGAACAGCAGCAGAAGCGTGATCGCCAGCAATACCAGCAGAAGCTCCAGCACAACGGAAATCACCGTGGCGTTGCGCATTGCCGCATTAGATTCCTCCAGAGAAAGACCGGCGAAATAAATGCCGATCGCCTGATTGTTGGAATCCACAATCGGCTGATAGGCGGTCGCGTGGGGAACGCCCAGAATATCGGCCGAGCCGAAATACTGCGACTTTTCGTCGAGCACGGTTTTGGCGATTTTCTGATCCAGCTTTGTGCCGACGGCGCGCTGGCCGTTGCTGATGATCGTGGTATTGACACGCTCGTCCCCCACAAAAATAGTGAACTCGCTGCCGGTCATGCTTTTCATTTTGTCTACAAACTCGGTGTTCACCAAAGAGTACCCGGTTGAGATCGCGCCGATAATCTTACCCGAAGAATCCTTGACGGGCGAGCCGGTGCGAATGGCGAGCTTGATATCGGCGCCGGTTTCGGTAACCGTCGCGGTTTCTCCCTTAAGCGCCTTTGCAACGTTGGCCTGGCCCGTCACCGAATCGCCCGTTTTATCGTCGAGGGTGCGCGCGATCACAACCCCCTGGCCGTTGACAACCGTTACAAAGTCCACATCTGTGGCCATTTGTTTCATGGACTGACTCACCGCCGTTTTTACAGCGGCGGCATCGCCAAGCTGCACCGCATGGATCACCTCCGCATTGGCGGCAAGGTGTTCGGCGGCCGCGGCGGACTGTGTTTCGTAGTCCTTTATCATGGAATTCATGGTGGTAAGCGCCATCTGGCTTCTTTCGGTATCGATCTGATTGATGACGTTTCGATTGCTGGCCGACATGTAGAGCACCGACACACTGCCCACGATAAGAATGGCACAGGTCGCAAACAAAGCCAGCTGGAACCCGATTTTGCGAATCATCGGCAGCTTACCGGGAGTACCGGGGCTTTGCGGCATGTGTCTTGACGTTTTCATTGATTTGATCATACAAATCTTCCCTTTCAAAGGTGTTTTTTATGAGATATACAGGCAGACAGTTTCACCGCCGGGTGCGCAATAAAGCGTTCAAAAATGCTTTTCTGGCAAAGCTGAAATTTCTTCTTCGACAAAAATCGACATTCCAAATATTAACAGCTTTATTATACAGGGAGGGCATTTCCAGTGTCAATCAGAAGCAGAACGCAAAAAGGACCAAACTTAAACGCGTAAAATAAAAGAATAATAGTCATTATTATCAAAATGTTTTTCTTTCCACCCTTTTGGAAAAAATTCCCTTGCAAACGGGGTGAAAACACATCACCTTGATGCGTTTATGAGGGGTGCAAGGCGGTGCGGAACACCCTGCCGCGGGGCACTCCATTGGGAGCGAAAAGGAGATCAAAAAAGCCCCCATCGCCGCCGGATTTCTTCGGCAGAGATGGGGGCTCCCCTGTATTGTGTTAACGCGGCAGACCTGCCGCCTGCTCGAGTTCTGCTCTTTGTTTCTGCCAATAGGCCGCGTCCTCTTGCGTGATTTCCCGGATCACCCTGCAGGGATTCCCGACGGCGATCACACCGGCGGGGATCGATTTTGTGACCACAGACCCAGACCCGATAATACTGCCGCTGCCGATCTCGACGCCGCCGTTGATCACCGCGTGCCCGCCGATCCACACATCGTCCCCGATGGTGACGGGGCTGCCGTATTCCAGCATGTCTGCCCTCACCTCTGCATCGATGGGGTGCGAGGGTGTATAGATGCCGACCTGCGGCCCAAGCAAAACGTGATTGCCGATCGTCACGGGGCAAACGTCTAAGATCACGCAGTCAAAGTTGGCGTAAAAGTGGTTCCCGATGGTGATTTGACTGCCGTAATCACAGCGAAAGTTTGGCTCGATGTAAATATGTTCCCCAATCGACCCAAGCATTTCTTTCAGAAGCTGCGTGCGGTACTCGAATTCATCCTCCCCGGTGTTGTTGTATGTCCGCAGCAATCTTCTGACCCTGCGCATGTCTTCCCACAGCTCTTCATCGCCGCGGTACGTCATTCCCCGGATCATTCGCTCTTTCATGCTCAGCATTTCGCTTGTGCTCCTTTCCCAATTTGAGTTTCACGACAGGTGAATGTTTTCCACAAGAGTCGGCGGGCTTTCCCCCGCTCTTTGGTGAATCAGGAGTTCCATCAATGAGGAAAGCAGACTGCTTTTGGTGATCAGCTCAAAGCCTGGGCCGTCTTCCCGCCGGGTAATCCGCAGGGCCTGCAGAACCGCTATTTTGTGATGCCGCTCCGGCTGCAGTCTTACCGCATATTCTACACCATCCACCGTCATGCTGACAACATAGCTTGCGCTGAGCGGTTCGGCCTGCGCATTTTTCAGTAAGGAGTTGCGGAGGGTTTCATATTGATTTTCTTTTAGCTGCCGAATGATCATAAACATGCTCCTTTTTATGATGTTTTCCGACAGTGCTTGAAAGGAAGTGCGGCGCATGCTATACTATTTACACTGCATTTGCCTTATGGCATCTGTCGGTTGGGTGGGAAGTGGCGTGTTTCTTAGTTGGAGAGGCGCCGCTTCCCTTCATTTTTTGAGGTCGTCATGTATCTTTTCAATTCCTTTGCGCACAACATCTGACCGTGTTATTTTCAACTCTTTCGCACATTCTTCAAGTTTTGCCATTGATGTATCATCAAGGCGGACACGGAACATTGTATGCTTGGAATCGGGCGATACCGGACGTCCGATTTTCTTTTGCGACATACGCACCTCCTTCCTGTAGCTACAACAATTATATTCCTGTAGCAACGGAAAGTCAAGTGAAATTATGCCGCTTCCTTTCATTTTTTGAGGCTTTTATGCACAAGTTCAATCCCTTTTCGCACTACATCCGACTTGCTGATTTTCAGCGATTCGGCGGATTCCTCCAGTTCTTGTACACTCTTATCATCCAGCCGAACCCGGAACATCGTATCTTTTGGATTGTCCGTTGGCCGCCCCATCTTTTTGGGTTCGCTGATAGTCTCACCTCCTTTTGTGGCGACAATGCCATTACAAGTTATGCAACCAAAAAAGTCAAATAAAATTGCATCGCTTCCTTTCATGATGTTCCCGACAGTGCTTGAAAGGAGCTGCGGCGCATGTTATACTATTTACGCTGCATTTGCCTTATGGCATCTGTCGGTTTTGGGGAAGTGGCGATTTGCTTTGGAGAGTGAGCGCCGCTTCCTTTCATTTTTTGAGGTCTGATTCTAACCGGCTTATCCCACGCCTGATTGCTTCTGCTCCTGAAACCTTTTCCTGTTCGCAATAGGCATCTAAAATCCTTTTGGATTTTTCGTCAAGCTTAATACCCATCTTGTGTGTTTTGGGATTTTCGGTTTTGGGACCTCGCTTTTTGCCCGTTTCCAGCATAGCACCTCCTTAGGAAAATAGGACTCACCTAAATTATAATTAGGTGAGTCCTATTTGTCAATATGATTGTCATCTTATTTTTTAAAATATTATAAATGAAGGCTCTTCTCCAAAAAAAGCGCCTGTTGTAATCGGTGCGAGACAGAAAAATAAGCGAAGCCTAAGACTTCGCTTACTGAACAAATACGCATGGAAACACCTGATACGGTTCTTTTCTGCTGACGCTCATTGCGCTGAAATGGAGATCGAATGATCTGCGCGCGCCGCGCCGGTTACCTTCTGGATCGAGAAAATCTGCGGGGTCACGACAAGCATCATAGAGGTCGCGTCCGCAAAAACAAGAATGCCGTACTCGTTGATCGTAATATCGCCGGAAGCGCTTGTGGTGGGGCCGGTCGTAAACGATATGCTGTCGCCCACCGCAACATAATCATGAATGTTCTTGATCTGATCCGTATCGCAGTTCTGCGGGAACGGATCGGGAGGAGTCAAATAGGTAATGGAGCTGTCGTAAACGCTGTCCGGAAAATAGAGAACCGTTATTTTATCGATGCTGAAAGCGACCGGCTCATCCCCCAGCAGCAGCATGGGGATGCTCCCGGCGTCAGGCGATCGATACAGGGAATTGATCGGCCCGGTGATCGTCGCAAGCCTGTTGGAAAATAGGCTGACCGATGCGCCCGGGTAGAGCGTTACGATCTGTTCCAGAACATGCGCGAACTGATCCAGCGCGAAGCAGCGGCTGTTGTCCGCCGCGCCGCCGCCGCTGTCGACGGCAGAAATCCGCAGATTGGCTTTCGATGAAATCATACCGGAGAAAAAGAGAGTCGCACTCGACATGTTCACCAGTGAAAAAGTAACCGGGGCGTCGTCGATATCCAGAACGGCGATCCCGCCCATATTGCCTGTTTTATTGGGCGAGTTGCTGTCAAATACCTGGCCTTTGTCCGAGATCAGCTGAACAGTAGTACCCGGCGAGCCGGAGGTGGACTGGATCGACACCCACCAGTCGACGATATACAGGCCGTTTTCAGGAATCGTGACAACGCCTGTCACCGGATCATAACCGAGATTCCCGGCCGAGCTGATCACTTGATCAAAGATAAAATTGCCGCTGTCTAAAATGCTTGTGACACTGTTTTTTTGGAGCTGCAATACTGTACTGGCCATCACTATCACCTTTTTATTTAGTTTTGATCGCCCTCCTCTACCATATGGTATGTGCTGTGATTCAAAAAGTTAAGAACGGCCTGCAAAAACGAGGAACACGGCGCGGGGCGGCGGATTCGGCCGATCAATCGCGCGCAGCGTATCTTCCGTTGAGGAAATGAAAGTCGCAGCACGCCGCGCCTTCCCCCAGGGTTCCGCTGCGCTCAAACCGGATTTTCGGCAGCAGCCCCGAGAAAGCCGTGGTATCGTTCTCGCAGTAAACCGTGCAGAGCTCAGGGCAGCCATGCTGCCGACAGGAATCCCAGTACAGACATCGGTGCAGATTAAAGTGGATTTCTCTTCCGCTGTTGCTCACCCATTCCGTTTCCCAGCCCTCTGCCGGGAAATTCCTGCTCATATGCGATTTTACGCCCATGCGGTACAGAAGAAACGCAAACGGGATGCGCGCCATCTGGGCGCTGCTCTCTTTCTTGATCAGCGCGGCTTT
Organism: Faecalispora jeddahensis; assembly: GCF_000577335.1. Taxonomy (GTDB): domain Bacteria; phylum Bacillota; class Clostridia; order Oscillospirales; family Acutalibacteraceae; genus Faecalispora; species Faecalispora jeddahensis. The sequence continues at coordinate 36,487 of NZ_CBYL010000016.1, forward strand.
CTGCGTTTCGCGCCGGACGGCGGCCAGCGCGTCGCTCTGGGGGATGCCCTCCGCCAGCAACGCTTTGTAGTAGGCCATTGCCGGGAACAGCTTGCCGCGCAGGTGCTCCGCGATCGCGGGATTCCCTTTGTCGTCCGCCTGCGCCACCAGCTCGTGATACAGCTCCTCTGCCCTGCCATAAATGCGTGTTCCCATGGGATCGGCGAATTCCTGTTCACAATCTTCCCGCAAAAACGGAAGATTCGTTGACTCAAACGCTTTCATCATTCGAGGTCTCCTCTATCTTCTCAAATATTTCGCCGGCGTGCTTTTGCAGGACATCCGCTTTGGTCACAGCGATCCCCCACTTTTCGTCGCCCAGAACGATCAGGGTATCGCCCGCCTGAATCCCGAACACCTCGCGCGCGTCCTTCGGAATAATGATCTGCCCGCGCTCCCCCACCTTTACAGTACCAAAAATATAGTGGCCTTTTGGGATTTCCATTCCTATCACCTCGTCATATAATACATACTAATATGAATAGTATGACGGATAAAAGAAAATGTCAAGGCTTCCATCAAAAAAGCCCCGCATCGTTACCAAATGCTTCCGGTAACGATGCGGGGCTGCTTTTTTATCTTTGCCGAAGGATTCTGCTTTCCTGCGAAGGATGGGATTCCAGAATATCGATTGTGCCTTAACCTAATTCCTGATCGATCGGGATTTCGAGAAACGAGAACAGCAAACCGCTTTTTGTCATCGGCCCAAAGTCTGAACTTCTCTCTTCGGTCAACTCGCAGAGCCTGCAAAACCGCCCTTCTGTTATCCCTCTCCGGCTGCCGCTTTCCCGCCTATTCTGCACCACTGATTGTCCTATGACAAGGCGGGCCGCACCCAGTGGCCCGGGCATTTTTCATTATTCCAGCAGCGACAGAAAGTCAGGTAAAAATGATGTGATCCTATTTCCAGATATAAATAATAATGATTCTAATTATATTTTTATTTGTATTTGTATTCAAAGAAGTCTCATGATATAATCAACACAATCATCAGATACGGCTCTGCCGTACCGAAGCGTTCATTGCGTCACCTGCCGATCAGCCTGGTGATAAAATGAACACAATAGGCCATCAACAGAATTTCTTGATTCAGATAAGGAGGTTATAAGATGAAGGGTTTTGGTGTTTTAAAAATTAACGAAGTCGGCTGGATCGAAAAAGAAAGGCCGGTTTGCGGTCCTTTGGACGCAATTGTCCGGCCGACAACACTGGCGCCCTGCACGTCAGACGTGCACACTTCTCATGGCGGCGCAGGAGCCGAGGGCAAGGACAACATGATTCTCGGCCATGAGGCAGTAGGCGAAATTGTCGAGGTCGGCGAACTGGTAACGCGTTTCAAGCCGGGCGACAAGGTCGTTGTTGCGACAACAACACCGGACTGGATGCAGCCGGGAACACAGGGCAGATATCATCAGCACGACACAGGCCCTTTGCATAGCTTCAAATACACAACGACAAAGGATGGCTCGTTTGCAGAGTTTTTCCATGTGAATCATGCCGACGCCAACATGGCATTTTTACCGGAGGGTGTGACGGAAGACCAGGCGGTTATGGTAGTGGATATGATGTCCACAGGCTTCCACAGCGTTGAAAACGCAAGAGTGACCTTTGGAGACACCGTTGTCGTCATTGGAATCGGCCCGGTTGGGCTGATGGCAATTGCCGGGGCGAAGCTTGCCGGAGCAGGAAGAATCCTTGCGGTAGGAACGCGGCCCAATTGTATTGAAATCGCAAAAAAATATGGAGCTACCGATATCATCAGCTACAAAAAAGGCGACATTGTGGAGCAAATTGTGACGCTGACAAACGGCGATGTGGACTCTGTCATCATTGCCGGCGGAAACAAAGACAGCCTTGCCCAGGCAATCGCCATGGTAAAAGCAGGCGGAACTGTATCGAATGTCAATTACTACGATGTCACCGATGTTTTGGCGTTCCCGGCCTATTTGTGGGGGCTTGGCATGAAGAATGTAGACATCCGCGGCGGATTCTGCCCCGGCGGTGCGCTTCGTATTGAAAAACTGCTCAAGATGATTCAGTACGGCAGAGTCGATACCTCCTTATTGATCACTCATACCTTTGAAGGCTTTGAGAAGATTGAGGATGCATTCAAGCTGATGGCCGAGAAACCCAGTGATTTGATCAAGCCGGTGATTCATATTAAATGGTAATCCCCAGTTTAGAGCTGTAACCCAAAAAGAAGAAGCGAATCAATGATAAATTGATTCGCTTCTTCTTTTCCATTTGTCGCAAAACGGACGCGGGAAATCACATCGTCATTGTTGATAGCACTTTTTACTGATTTGGACGTGCTTAATAAGTTTCTGTATGAATTTTTGCCTGATCCACTTCGTCTAATTGATGTGCAGGCATTGTCCCACTCGGATATCCCACCGCAATAATAGAAAGCACTGCCATATGCTCCGGAATCCCAAGGAGTTTACGCACATACTCTTCACTGCTCATTCCCTGGTTGGATTCTCTTAACCGAATCTGCACCCAGCAGGAGCCAAGCCCTAATTTCTCTGCTTCCAGCTGCATAATGACAGCGGCGATCGAGGCGTCTTCTATCCAGGTATCGGTTTTCTGTGTATTGCCCAATACCACAATCGCAAGGGGTGTCTTCGGTAAAAACGGCTGATTAGGCTGCCGGCAGTCGCCAAGCTTTTGAAGCGTCTCTTTCTTTTCGACCACTACAAACTCCCATGGGCGGGTATTCTTCCCGGTGGGCCCCAGCTGTGCTGCCTGAAGAAGCTTTTCTTTTTTCTCCGCTTCCACAGCCTTGTCTTCAAATTTTCGGCAGCTTCTTCTTGTAAGCAACAGATCCAACATAAATTTTTCCTCACTTTCTTACACCTGTAATACAATTATATTACAAAATTAGTATAGTACAATAGGGCAGAAAAAACTGATATAGTAATAAAAACACACTATTTAGAGTTGAGAGATATAAAACAAGGAAAATGGTACAGGTGTAGTACAAGTGTCGTGTGAGCGTAAATTCAGATCTAAAACCGCAAAAAGAAAACCCGCGCAATCACCGGAATCATCCGGTAACTACGTGGGTTTTCCTCTTTGGTGCGGCTAATGGGACTTGAACCCATACGAGATAACTCACACGCCCCTCAAACGTGCCTGTCTGCCAGTTCCAGCACAGCCGCATTTCTGCAAAATGATAGTACCGAGCAGGCGCGGAGCCGACTCGACGAACAGTATTATATCATTCCGGAGAAAGACTTGTCAACTAAAATTCGCTTTATTTCAAAAGTTTTTCGACAAGAACGCCGTATTCCTCGTAAGTCATCATGCTGTTGAGCACTTTCAGCAGTGCGTTTGTCGCAAGATGCTCCGGCAGACTCAGGTGTTCCAGCAGCAGTCTGCGGTTCTGCGCGCTGTTTTCCCCGCCGGTCAGACCGTCGCGGAACAGGTCGGCTTTTTCGATCTTTCGCACCGCCGCGGGAGCTTCCCACTGCGAAACGGATTCTTCTTCACAAAGCACTCCCGCGCGATCGAGCGCCTCTAAAATCTGCTGCTTCGAGACACCTTCCACCCCCAGCTTGCCCTCTTTAGAGCCTTTTACCTTGCGGCGCTCTTTGCCCAGAACATCCGGAATATAGGCATGCTTGATGTACTTTTCGGGGATCGCGCTCATCAGGTGGTGGCGGATGAGAAAGCCCGCGGAATCGCTGTCGGTCAGAATCAACAGGCCGCGCGTTTCCGCCATGCGGCGGATCAGCGCCATCTGCCGCTCATCTTTAAAAATGCGAAAGCCGCGCGTTTCGATAATCAGGCCGTCGATGATCGAAGAAAGCTTGATTTTATCATACTTTCCCTCCACGATCACAGCTTCTTTGATTTTGATCAAGTTATTCGCTCCTTCTCGGCAATCAGCAGCAGCCGGGCAATCAGCTTTTCCATTAAAATACGGTCCCCGGTGCGCGAGCTTTTCAGCCCGATGTCGGTTTCCAGCAGTACTTCAAGGCTCTCTCTCAGTTTTTCCAAAGAAAGGCCTTTCATGTCACGCTCCGCATTTTTCAGGCGGAATTCCTTTCCCTTATACGGAAAATAATTTGCAAGCTCCGCCGGGCTGTGGCCGCCCTGCACGCATGCGCGCACGCGGTACAAATCCACATAGGCAGACGACAGCACCGCCAGCACCGCCACCGGCTCTTCCCGCTGCTGGTACAGCAGATCGAGCAGAGAATACGCCTTATCGTACTGCGCGGACACCAGCGCTTTCGAGAGCAGGAACACTGTCGTCTCCAAGTTTTTCACCGCAACGCGGTCGATCGCCGCGCGGGTGATCGCACCCTTGCCTATGTAGGCGCAGAGCTTGTCCAGCTCGTGGAACAGCGTTTGCAGCTCTTTGCCGCACTGAGAGATCAAAAAAGCCGCGTCCTGCCGCGAAAGCTCGCAGCCGCGTTTTTCCGCGTAGGCGCACAGCAAGCGCTCGAGCTCGGCCCCGTCGCGCGGGCGCACCTCGACCACCGTGCCCTGCTTTTTGACCGCAGTGAGCCATTTTTTCCACGCAGCGGATTTTTTCATATCCATCTCAAGCGTCGGCTGAAACACGAGCAGCACCGTGGTTTCGGGCAAGTTTTCCACCAGCTCGTACAGCTTACTTAGCTCGCGCGCGGGCAGCTTTTCCACATCCAGATCGGTAATGACAACGTACTTTTTTTCCGCCATCATCGGCAGAGCTTCCGCCGCGTCGGCTACCTTGTCGGCCAAAAGGCCGTCGCCAGAAAAGCGTTGCACGTTAAAATCCGCAAAGGGCTGTTCTGAAGCTTTCTTCAGCAGCCGTTTCAGATAGGCTGCAATCAGATATTTTTCTTCCCCATATAGAAAGTACAGGCCGTCCAGCTCCAGACGATCGGCGGCTTTTTTCCACTGGGCTTCCGTAAGTTCCGGCATCAGACGTTCCTCCTTAATACAATCTTTCCTCCCGGTCGGGTATCGATCAGCACATGGCCGGCATCCCCGGTAGACGCCGATACAAGTCCAACGTCGCCGAGCCGAATAACACTAGCCTGCGCGGTTTCCTCCGACATCGACATCACCGTCACAAACGGCGACAGCATTTCCATCCGGCGCGGCAGATCGTCGGCAATCACAAAATCGGTCTGCCGCCACTCCGCAGGCAAGGCATCGGCGCGGCACTCTGCGGATGCAAGCAGAAACGTGACGCCATTGACCGAAATGCCCGTATAACCCTGCAGACCATCGGCATACTGCTCTATCTGAACCATATCCCACAGCTCGGTCTGTGCTTTGGTATCAAAATAATGGACCTGCTCCGCGTTTTCCAGCTGTTTCTGCAGGAACTCGTTGTCCTGCCCGTTTTTCCACAACAGCACCTGTTTCGGTTGAAAAGACGAAATCAGCTCCGACGCAAGCAGGGCTTCTTCCTTGGAATCCCCCACCATTTGCAGATAATCGAGCTGCCGCACGCCCTGTCCGCGCAGGTAATTCCGCGCGGTAGACGATGTAAATCCGCCGCAGCCGATCACCGCGCCGTGCCCCTGGTGGGTGAGCACGACGCAGAGCCCGTCGCCCTCCTGAAGCACTGCGACCCGCGTGACCGACCGCATGGAAAGCTGGTAGGAAAACACGCCACACAGCAGCAGAATCACGCTGAGCAGCGCCGCCGACCGCTTTGCTGCACCGGACGGCGGCCGGACGATCAGGATCGCCGCAAGCAGCAGGGAGCCCGCAAGCCACAGATGTACAAAACCGTAGGAAGCCGAAATGCTCGCCCAGGGAACCTGCGCCAGCAGGCGCGCGCAGCCAATCATGTAATTCGAAAGCACTCCCGTGCCAAACGCGAAGGGCATCGCCAGAAACGGCAGGCCCGCCACATAGATTCCTGCGCCCAGCGCCGCACACACCATCAGCAGTGTGGACGGCAGAATCTGAAGCACGTTCGACACCGGCGAAATCAGCGACACCGTGCCGAACGACAAAATCAGAATGGGCAGCGTGAACACTGTGGCCGTGACGGTGGTGCACACGGCGGAATTGATGCCGTCGAGCAGAGCACGCCCGACGGGAACTGTTTCATACAAGGCGCGCAAGCGGGTACTGAGCGGCCCGGCACATAGAATCATGCCGAGCGTGGCGGAAAAGGACAGGAGCAGCCCCAGATCCGCCGCGGCATATGGGTTTGCCGTACAGATCAGCAGCGCGGCAATTCCCAGTGAATTCAGGGAATCTGCCTGGCGGCGCGCCACGATGCCGAACAGGTAAATCAGGCTCATAATGCCGCTGCGCAGCACTGAGGGTACAAAGCCCGTCACCGCCATAAAGCCGAACACACCGGCCATCGCGGCCGCGGCACCGGCCCTGCGCGGGAGCCGCAGAAGCCCGAGCAGCAGCAGAAAAAACTGCGCCATGGTCGTCATGTGCAGACCCGAAACCGAGAGGATATGCGTCACGCCTGTCGTCTGAAAATCCGACTTCACCTGCTCGTCGATGCCGGAGGTATCGCCCAGCAGCACCCCCGCGGAAAGCCCGGCCTGCCGCGCGGGCAGCAGGCGGTACAGTGCGCCGGTCATGCTGCGCCGCAGCGAAAGCGCGGCAAAGTACGGCGGCCTGTGCTGTGCGACAGTGATTTTGACCGGCTCGTACTCGTACAAATACGCAAACAGCGTGATGCCCTTTGACGCGTAGTAGGATGGGGAATCGAACCCTTCCCCGCCCCTGGGCGTATAAAAGTGCGCTTTGCCCTCAATGGTGTCGTAGGGCTCCACGTTCAATGCGTTCTGGGTGGAAAGACGGATTTTTTCCACATACGGCGCGCCGTCTGCGGAAATGCTCTGCACCCGGATGACATAATAATACCGTCCATAGGCGCTGACGGGCAGCTCGCAGACCGTACCCGTCAGTACAGCGTCGCGCCCGTTCATCTGCTGAGCGGGCAGCACCACTGCCTGAGCATACGCGTAAAACAAGCCGAACGCCGCCGCTGTCGAGAGCAGCGCCATCTGAACGGTACGAAGGGATCGGGTTTTCCGCACACATGCCAGCACGCAGAAGACCAGCGCGCACGTGCAGCCCATTAGAAGGGCGCCCGCCGCACCCAAATACACCGCCGCCGTTTGGGCCAGCAGGTAGCTAAAGCCGATGAGTGCGAAGGGACGCATAAAAACCCCTCCCGATACGCTTTTGGGATTACTTCAAGAACAGGGGAAGCGGCTCGAGGAAGATAATATCGTCGCGCTTTGCGGCGTCGCCCTCAGCCAGAACACAGGCGCGGCCTACCACGTTGCCGCCGAATTCGTGAACCAGCTTCTCGATCGCAGCCAGGGATTCGCCGGTGCTGATCACGTCGTCGACGATCAGAATGCGCCTTCCGGCAAGATCCTTATAATCGTCCTCCGAAAGATACAAGTCCTGTACGTGATCTGTCGTGATGGATTTCACCTCGACATGGATGCAGTTGCGCATATACGCCTTTACGCTTTTGCGCGCCACCACATAGCGGCGGCAGCCTCTGCGCGCCATTTCGTAGCACAGGGGGATTCCCTTTGTCTCTGCCGTGATGACCACATCGTGCTCAGGGCAGCGGGCCAGCAGCTCTTCCGCCGCACGCTCGGTGATCTCGACATCACCGAACATTACGAAACCCGCGATGTCGAGATGCTCGTCGATCGGGCAAATGGGGAGCTGTCTCTCGCACCCGGCGATTGTCATTTGATATGTTTCTGCCATAATTCTAGATACAGACCTTTCTTCTGATAAATTCAAAGGGATGCGAATCAGCCCGGAGGCCACGCCATAAACCGGCCGCCCAGCAGATGAAAATGCAGATGCTGCACGGTCTGGCCGCCGTCGTTGCCGCAGTTGTTGACCAGGCGGAAGCCACCGTCAAGCCCGAGCTGCTTTGCAAGCTGCGGAGCCTTTTCAAAAACATAGGCGATGATCCCGCTGTTCTCCTCCGTGATTTCCCACGTGGAGGAAATATGCTGCTTGGGGATAATGAGAACATGCACCGGGGCCTGAGGGTCCAGGTCGTGGAACACGAGGATCTTATCGTCCTCATAGACTTTTTTGCTGGGAATTTCGCCATTTGCGATTTTGCAGAATACACAATCCACCGAAAATTCCTCCTAACATTGAAACATATGCGATCTTATTTTGAAATAGATGTTGATTTTTCCCGTCTTTGGAAAGAGTGAAATACGCAGGCCGCCCGAAAATTGCAAGACAGCAGGCGCCGCAAAGGAAGGAGCATCCTTATCGTATCATACTGAACTTTGCAGCATATTGTTACCCTGCGGGCACACAGCGGCGTGGAAAGCAATATTGGAAACCCATTCTGCGGCTGTGCCATTTTTCAACGGTTCGACTTATTTGAGCATCGCGGCGATGATTTCATTCGCCGCGGAGAGCGCTTCTTCAAGCTTTGAGGGGTCCTTCGCGCCAGCCATCGCCAAGTCGGGCTTGCCGCCGCCGTTGCCACCTGCCAGCTTTGCCACCTGACCAACGAGCTTGCCTGCGTGTACGCCGAGCTTCTGCGCTTCGGTTCCCGCCGTCGCGGCGATGGTCGCCTTGCCGTCGGTCACGCCTGCCAGAATCGCGACAACATCCGCCTGCTGGCTCTTGATCTGATCGCACATGGCGCGAAGCGCATCCGCACCCGTGCCGGGCAGAACCGCGGTCATCACGCGAACGCCGTCCACCGGCTGAGCGCTTGCCAGCATGCCGCTGATGCGAACGGACGCGAGCTTTCCGGTCAGGCTTTCGATCTCGCGGTCTTTTTCCTTGAGCTCAACCGCGACCTGCTTTGCACGCTGCACCAGATCGGATACATTGTTCACCTTGAGCGCCGCGGCAGTCTCCTGCATCAGCTCGGTTTGACGGGAGAGCAGCGCCAGAACGCCGGTTCCGGTAACGCCCTCAATCCGGCGGACGCCCGCTGCAACGGAGCTTTCGGAAACAATGCGGAACAGCCCAAGCTTCGCGGTATTGTCGATATGCGTGCCGCCGCACAGCTCACGGGAGAAGTCCCCGGCGCTGACCATGCGGACAACATCGCCGTACTTTTCGCCGAACAGCGCCATTGCACCGAGCTTCTTTGCTTCCTCGATCGGCATTTCGCGGCATTCCACAGAAATTCCCTCAAGGATCGCCTGATTGACCAGCGCTTCGGTCTGCTGCAGCTCCTCCGGCGTCATCGCAGAGAAATGCGTAAAGTCAAAGCGCACATGCTCGTCGTTGACAAGCTGACCGGCCTGCTCCACATGGGCGCCCAGCACACGGCGCAGCGCCGCCTGCAGCAGGTGGGCCGCCGTATGATTGCGCATGATCGCCGCACGGCGCTCGCCATCTACCTTCGCGGTGACGGTATCGCCCTCCGAAATGCGCCCGGCGGTGATTTTGCCGCGGTGCAGAAAAATGCCGCTGTGGTTCTTTGTGGTGTCGGTCACCGCAAATTCGGTGTCCTCCGCGGTGATCACGCCGGTGTCGCCCACCTGTCCGCCGCTTTCGGCATAGAACGGGCTTTGACTCAGCACCAGAGTGACCTCGTCGCCCACCTCGGCAGAATCCACGCGCTCGCCGTCTTTGATCACGGCCAGCACCTTGGCCTCGCTCAGCAGTGTTTCGTACCCTACAAATGCGGTAGCGGGAAGCTCTTCCGTGCCGTTCGCACCGCCTGCCCAGGCATCCGCACCCGCGTTCTTGCGGGCCGCGCGGGCGCGCTGCTTCTGCTCGGTCATCAGGCGGCGGAAGGCTTCCTCATCGACGGTCATGCCCTGCTCCGCAACGATTTCCTTCGTCAAATCGAGCGGGAAGCCATAGGTATCGTTCAGGCGGAACGCGTCCTCGCCGGAAAACACCTTGCCTTCCATCCCCTGCATCAGGTGATTCAAAAGCTGCAGGCCCTGATCAATCGTACGGGCAAAGCTCTCTTCTTCCACGTGAATCAGCTTCACGATCATGTCGCGCTTTTCCGCCAGCTCGGGGTAAGCATTTTTATTTTCGGCAATCACGGTCTCCGCCACTTCAAACAGGAACGGACGGTTGATGCCGATCAGTTTGCCGTGACGCGCCGCACGGCGCAGCAGGCGGCGCAGCACATAGCCACGGCCCTCGTTGGAGGGCATCACACCGTCGCCGATCATGAAGGTGGTACTGCGGATGTGATCGGTGATCACGCGCAGGGAAATATCGTTCTTGGAATCATCGCCGTAATGAATGTCTGCGATACGGCTGACATGTTTCATAATATTCTGCACGGTATCTACCAGGAACAGGTTGTCCACGCCCTGCATGATGCAGGCCAGGCGCTCAAGACCCATGCCGGTATCGATATTCGGGTGATCCAGAGGGGTGTAGGTACCCTTTCCGTCGCTGTCGAACTGAGTGAACACCAGGTTCCAGAACTCCACATAGCGGTCGCAGTCGCAGCCGGGGCCGCAGGTGGGCGAACCGCAGCCGTACTGCTCGCCACGGTCAAAATGCAGCTCGGAGCAGGGGCCGCAGGGGCCGGAGCCGTGCTCCCAGAAGTTATCCTCTTTGCCAAGGCGCACGATGCGGTCGGGAGAAACGCCGACCTCTTTCGTCCAGATCTCAAACGCTTCGTCGTCGTCCTGATAAATCGTGACCCATACGCGGTCCTCGGGCAGGGCCATCACCTTGGTACAGAACTCCCACGCCCAGGCCGTAGCCTCGTGCTTAAAGTAATCGCCGAACGAGAAATTGCCGAGCATTTCAAAATAAGTGCCGTGGCGCGCGGTAATGCCGACGCGCTCGATATCGGGCGTTCGGATGCACTTCTGGCAGGTGGTCACGCGTTTTCTGGGGGGCGTCACCTCACCCGTAAAATACTTTTTCATGGGCGCCATGCCGGAGTTGATCAGCAAAAGGCTGTTGTCTCCGCTCGGCACCAAAGAAAAGCTCTTCAGCCGCAAATGTCCTTTCGATTCAAAAAAAGACAGATACTTTTCGCGAATCTCGTTCAATCCTGTCCACTGCATGATTCTTAACTCTCCTGTCTGATCGTAATTCCACTTGAAAAAGCCATTGACTTTTTTCCTCTGCCCACGGCGGCGGAAGAAGCCCCTGTTTTTCCATAAAGAAAGTCACCTTTCAAGTGAATTGACTGCAATTGAAATGGGTGCGCGACAAACCATGGGAGCACAAAAAAACAGACCTCCACCGCCCGAAATGGGACGGAGAAAGCCCGTGGTACCACCCAAATTGCGCAAACCGCGCCACTCAAGCCCTTTAACGCGGGGAACGTCCGGATTCTTCACCCGGCGGCTGCGGGAGGGGCCTGCTGCCCGCTGCTCGCAAGGGTCTTTCAGCCAAACCGGCACTGTGCCGGCGGAACCCTCTCTCTGCTGCGAAACACGAAAACAGCTTCTTTCCCATATACGCCTTTTTTCTATCAAAATCGTTTTTATTATACTCCCGAATTCCAGCGGTTGTCAATTGGTTTTTGAGATCAGGGCATTCGCAATTTCCTGAAAAACCGGGGCTCCATCGCTGGCGCCCTGTGCGTTCTCGGAAAGCACCACAATGCTGTAGCGCGGGCTCTCGAGCGGGAAGAATCCCGTGTACCAGCCCTGCACGATCTCTTTGCTGCCTTCAAACTGCCCGGTCTGGGCTGTTCCCGTTTTCACCCCGGCCCCGCCGAGCACCGGCTTGCCCTTTTTCGCCGTGCCGTCCTCTACCGCCACGCCCATAAACTGCCGCAGCTGCGCCGCCGTGTCCTGCGACATCACCCGCACGGATTCCGCCTGTTTCGCCGCCTCTACATACTGCAGATTTTCATCCACCAGCCCCTGCACAAGGCTGGGCGGCGTATACAGTCCGCCAGAGGCCACCGCGTTCATCAGCCCGGCAATCTGCACCGGCGTCGCGGTCAGAACGCCCTGCCCAAACGAAAAATTCGCCAGCGCGCGCGGCACCAGAAGCTCGTCTTTCTCCGGCAGGCTCCCCGCCGCAGAGGCATAGCCCGGCGCTAAGGTCAGGCTCTGGCCAAAGCCGAGCGACTTTGCCATACTGAGAAAGGTCTCGTTCGGCACCTGCTGCATCAGCCTTACAAAGTAGGTATTGCACGACTGCGCGATCGCGCCCTGCATATCCAGCGTGCCGTGCGCCTTGCCGTTATAGCAGTGGTACACGCCCCCACCCACTTCAATTCCTCCGGTACAGGTAAAGGTGGTGCTCGGCGAAACGCCGCTCTCGAGCGCCGTGGCCGCGGAAACCACTTTAAACACGGAGCCGACGCTGTAAGCGGAAATCGCGCGGTTCAAAAGCGGGGAATCCGGATTATCCAGCGCCGACTGCAGATCATTCGGTGAAAAATCCGGCAGGCTGACCATCGCGCGGATTTTCCCGCTCGGCACCTCTGTAACGACGACAGCGCCCTTTTTCAGGTATTTTTTTGCCGACTGCTCCGCCAGCGCCTGAATTTCGGCATCCAGTGTCAGCACGACACCCTTTTTATTTTTGTTTGAGGTATCGGTTACCTCTTTATTCTCTCCCGGCAGAATCCGGTTGACCGCATCCACCCGGTAGCTGACTGCGACTTCTCCCGGATCGCTGGACAAAAATTCCTGATACGCCTTTTCAACTCCCGCTACGCCCGTGCCGCTCCCATCCAGATAGCCGATCACATTGGCGGCGATCTGTTCGCTCGTGCCATAGCGGCGGTTCGTTTCAAAGGTGTCGATCCCATCCGCCGAAACGGCTTTTGGCAGCCCCAGCAGAAACGGCTTTCCTTTTGTCAAAAGCATATAGACTTCTTCCATCCGCGTGCGGGGAAGAACCTCCGCCAGTGCGGAGGCTGACTCCGGCGTAGGGTTGATCACAGCCGTATATCCCTTTTCAGTTCCTGTAAGCGGATTGAGTTTTGTATCGTAAATGGTGCCTCGGCCTGATGCTACCGTCAAACGGTAGCTGCTTTGGCGGTCGGCGGTTTCGGCAAGCTGACTGCCCGTAGCAATGTGATACAGGTTCATCAGAAGCAGAAACATGCAGACCATAAAAATGGAAAAAAACGCTGCAACGCGCTTGCTCATCCCGAATCCCTCCCGTTTCTTAGCATATCCAGAAACAGGAAGCTTTAATCAGCGCAAAGCGGTACGAAAAACACCATATCCCGCTTAAAATCCCATTTTTCGAGCTTGTACGTTTCAGTTACTGCAAACCTACCGGGGAACCAGATCCCTCTGTTTTCCGGGATAGAAAAAACATCCAGAATTGCAGAAAAAGAAAAATAAAATTTATTTTTGTTATTTGGGCTTTCTATGCGATTCACCGCTTTACATCGTCAATTGATTGATATATATTCATAGTAAAAGAAACTGAATGGCAGTTTCAGAACCTCGCATAAAGCGTGGAAACCCCACCCTGCGTGCAGATCAGAATTTCGGACCAAAGCGGAACAAACGCCGCCGGTTTTCGAAATGCTGATGCAGATCCAGCCAACGCCTTCAGGATTCGAAGGAGGAAAACAAGATGGGATTTCAAATCAATGAAGATCATTATCGGCTCATTTTCGAAAACAGTCAGGACGCGATTCTGATCACAAGCCCAAGGGGAAAAATCTACCGGGCCAATCCGGCGGCCTGCCGCCTGTTTTTGAGAACAGAGGAAGAGCTGTGCCGCGCGGGACGAGCCGGGATCGTTGACCTGGGCGACCCCAAGCTGGCGCTTGCGATACAGGAGCGCGAAAGACTGGGAAAAACCCGAAAGGAGCTGACCTTTATCAAAGGCGACGGCAGCAAATTCGTTGCCGACTACACCTCCGCACTTTTTCAGGACAAGGATGGTGTGCGGCTCGCCGTGCTTTCCATCCGCGACATGACAACCTACAAGCAGGCTGAGGCCAACCTGCGCAGAAGCCAGGAGGAAAACGAGTTCCTGGCGATGCACGATTTTCTGACCGGGGCACTCAACCGCAGAAGCTTTGTGGAGCTGCTGAGCGCTGAAATGAACAGGGCCCGGTGGGAAAACCTGCCGCTGACCCTTGTGATTGCGGATATCGACTATTTTAAAAACATCAACGACACCTATGGCCACATCGGCGGCGATGTGGTACTCAAGCGGTTCACGGAGTGCCTTTCATCAAATCTGCGCCCGCACGATTTTCTGGGGCGGTTCGGCGGGGATGAGTTTGTCATCTGCCTGCCGAATACAGACCTTGAGGATGCTCTGGCGCATTTGGAGCATCTTCGCCGGCAGGTGGAATATCTGGAGGTTTACCACAACTCTCAGCGGATCGAGCTGACCGCAAGCTTTGGGGCGGCGGTGTATCACAGAGAATTCGGGGTGGATACGGACGCCTACCTTGCCAGGGCGGATGACTTTCTGTACCGGGCAAAGCTGGTTCGAAACTGCGTGCGCAGCGAAATTTCAGAGAAGATTGGGTGATCCGGCTTTAAAAATCACAGTGCAATATACAATTCCAGTCAATAAAAAGAGGCAGGACGGATTGCCGTCCTGCCTCTTTTTATTATTCATAATGCTTGATCAAAGCCTGCGTGCCCAAATCGCCGTATCCGGCATCTTCCAGCTCTTTCGAATTGGAAAGAGTCTGCCGCAGAACAGCAAGGTCAAGGCCCACGGCATCAGCTTCTTCCAAAGCAAGCTTCATATCCTTGACAAAATGCTTTAAAAAGAACCCGGGAGCATAATCGCCGTCCATCATTTTAGGGGCGAGGGAGCTAAGCTGCCTGCTTGCGGCAGACCCGGTGGAAACAGAATCAAACACCGTCTGCAAATCAAGCCCCTGTGCCTTCGCATAGGCCAGCGCTTCGCAGATACCAGAAAGCGTACCCGCAATGATAATTTGATTCGCCAGCTTGGCGTGCTGGCCGCATCCGGCCTTCCCGTGGTAGCGGATGTTTTCGCCCATCGCCTGAAACAGCGGCAAGCACGCTTCATAATCTTTCTGTTCGCCGCCAACCATAATAGAAAGGGTTCCGCTGCGGGCGCCGCGGTCACCGCCGGTGACCGGAGCGTCTATCATATAATACCCCCTTGCGGTACCCGCCTCACTCAGTCTTTTTGCCAAAGCAGGGCTGGTAGTCGTCATATCGATCAGATATGCGCCGACGCCGGCGCTGCTTAAAATATTGTTTTCCGCAAAGTAGACTTCCTCAACATCCCTGGGAAACCCCACCATGGTGATAACCGCCTCGCATCCCTCGACGCAGTCCCGTATGGTTTCGTGAAAGATGGCCCCCTCATGAATAACATCCTCCACTTTGGCTTTTGTACGGGCATAAATATGCAGTTCAAAGCCCGCCTTCATCAAATTGCGGACCATGGATTTGCCCATAATGCCCACACCAATCCATCCGATTTTCTTCATTGTCAGCCTTCTTTCCGATCACATTCAATGATTCAGATAACGATATCATCAATCAGCAAACCAGCTTATAAGCGTCTGCTCTACATTCTCGTGACCACCCTGCAGATGATTCCATGCTCTCTCAGCCGCCAAAAGCTTTGCTTTTGTCTGCGGCGTGAGGTTATTATAGCATAAATCAAGAGGAAATAGAGAAATGTTTTATTTTGGAAATTTCATCAACCGACGTCTCCGAAAAGAAAAGGCCCGGTTCATGAGAAAAAGCCGCCCCACACGGGACGGCTTTTCGTTCGTTTCAGAAAAAATTACTGAGCGATCTCAACATTGGCAGCCTTCAGCTTGCCATTGCGAGCGTCGGTTTCCACTTCAAAAGTGACCTTCTGACCTTCACTCAGTGATTTATATCCCTGACCGGCGATAGCGGAAAAATGAACGAACACGTCATCTCCACCATTGTCGTTGGCGATAAAACCATAACCCTTTTCTGCGTTGAACCATTTGACTGTACCTTTCTCCATAAGAAAAGCACCTCCTTAGAAAAATGTTGTATCCAAAACTGTAAAAAAGAAAAAGCCTACATCTTGCATAAATCATTAACGGACAATGACTTACATCAAGATGTGAGCTCATTTTCGTACATCATTTAGAATGCAAGATTAGTATAACATGAAGTGACTGCTTTGTCAAACAGTTTTCCACGTCCGCTTTTCTTTATACGCGGCTTTCGGGTTGGATTCTGCCCCGAAAAAATTCTTCAGACTGCTCTAAAACCCTTCTTCTTCTCATACCATGTAACAGCAAGAAGCCACCAAATGCAGGAAGGGGATCACCATGCCAGACGACGTTCTTCAGGCGGCGCTTTTTCCTTATCAGGTGAACCTGCCGTATCCGCAGGTAGAAGTACAGAGTCCGAACCGCCGGTATGCCACGCTGATTTCCGACGGCTATGCCGGGCGGGGATCTGAAATGACTGCCGTGAACCAGTACCTGGTACATCGCTATTATTTGGAAAAATATCCGCAAATATACCTCGCTTACCAAAAAATAGCGCAAGTGGAGCAAATTCACCTGCAGCTTTTGGGAAAGCTGATTTTTGATCTGGGAGGCCGGCCGTTTTTGCAGTCGTGTGTGACAAACCACTACTGGAGCGGCATGTTCCCGGATTACCAGTGTACGCTCGAAGCCATCCTAAAATCAGACATTGAGGGGGAGCTTGACGCGATTTCGCATTATAAGCTTCTCATCTGCCAGATCACAAACGACCAGATCCAGCGTCTGTTCGCCCGCATCATACTCGATGAACAGCGGCACATCCAGATTTTGACCAGTTTTTTGTCAGACCCGGGTAAAGCCGGGCCCCTGCTGAATGATTTTACAGATTCCGGCAACACTTGATCCATATCCATTGCGGGATTTCTCCCGCCGGAGGGAATGGTGTCATGCCGCAAAAGAAAAGGACAGAGACATTGCTCGGTGTGCTGGCGGTTGTGCTGGCCGTCATTTCTGTGCTGTGCTTTTTTGCCGCGTATCAGCTGCGCGCACAGGCCAGACAGAATATGGACACTTTGCCGTCCCGCATGCTGGTGGGGCAGTTTTCAAAAGATTTTGATCAAAACGAGAGCTCTGCGCCGCAGCCTGCTTGCCTGAACCATCCGCAGGCGGAAAGCGGCGCTTTTTCTGCCTGCCGGTTTTTAACGGTGCTGTGAAAGCGGTTAAGAAGCCTCTTCTGTCTCCGGTTCTTCCGTCTCCGGTTTTTCTGGGAGAGCTTCCTCATCCGCCGTTTCTAGATTCTCCGACTGCCAATCCAATGCAGCCTCCGCTTCTACGGGTTCGGCATCCGCTGTTTCGGCTTCTGCCTCATCGGAATAGGTTATTTCCAGATTTGGCTCATCACTTTGGGGAATAATCTCGCTTTCCTCTGTGTATTCTTCCGTCGGTTCCTCTTTGCCCGGCATCTCCTGTACAGGGAGATTGTCGGGCATTTTCGCGTCTATCAAGGGCAGGCACGTTTCTTCTGTTTTCCAGTGCGTCTGCTCCACAGAGGAAAAACGGAACCGGGCAAGCTCCCTGTGCAGCGCAGCCGCCTGCCCCGACAAAGCCTGGCTGGCCGAAGACCCCTCTTCCGCGGAAGCCGCGCTGCTCTGCACCCCGACAGACACCGATTCCAGGTCGCGGGTGATCTGCGCGATGGCAATCGCCTGCTCTGCCGCGGAAGAATCGATCTGATCCATAATCCCCTTCATCTGCCGGGCCTGCTCCTCGATCACGCTCAAGATTCCCGCCGTCTGGCCCGCAATATCAGAGCCCCTTTGCACCTGGCTGGAGGATTTTTGGATCAGCGCCTCCGCCTCCCGCGCGGCTTCAGCGGACTTTGCCGCAAGGTTGCGAACCTCCTGCGCCACAACGGAAAAGCCCCGGCCGGCCGCTCCCGCGTGCGCTGCTTCTATGGAAGCGTTCAGCGCCAGAATATTCGTCTGGAACGCGATTTCCTCGATCATGCGGGTGATCTGCTTGATTTGCGCCGAAGAAGCGCTGATCTCCCCCATGGCAGCCGTCAGTTCGGACATCCGCTCCGTCCCCTTGGAGGCCTGTTCGTCCGTCGACGCAACGTGCTGTGCCGCGCTGCGCACGCCGTCCGCGTTTTCTTCCGCCTGCGCCGACACCTGCCTGACCGCCGCGGAAAGCCGTTCGATCGCCTCGGCCTGCTCCCCCGCCCCCTGCGCGAGCGACTGAGAGGCCTCGAAAATCTGCGCGGAACCGGAATCCACCTGCTCAGCAGAATGGCCCACGCGGTAAAACGTTCGGTTCAGGGATTCCGAAATCTCGAGCAGGGCACGGCGGATGGGAGCAAAATCCCCCGCGTACTCATTCTGAATCTCCACCCGCAGGTCACCGGCGCTGATCTGCCCCAAAACGCGGGAAATCTCCTGCACATAGGTACTCAGCACAAGGCAGGTCTGACGGAAGGTATTCGCCAACTCGCCGAATTCATCCTGCGCGCTGATCGGAATATCCGCGTTCAGGTTCCCGTTCCTCATTTCCAGCGCAAGCTGCATCACATTCTGCAGAGGCGCAAGCGCACGCCGCAGCAGAAACGCGATACTAACCCCGAGCAGGATCACCCCGATACATGCGATCCCCAAAATAATCAGCGTCAGCTGCCGGGCCTGGCTCAGCGCTTCCCCCGTCTGCACTACAAACGCACTCGAAAGAGGCTGCTCTATGCCGGCTACGGAGAGCGGAATCTGGATTCGATAGGAATCTTTTCCCGTGGATTCATCCGTACCGGACAAAAATTCTTCCATTCCCTGCGCCGCAAGGTCACGCACATGGCCGGCGCTTTTTTCCCCGGCCTTGTCCGCCTGCCCATACTGCGTGCCGAGCAGCTCACTTTTTTGGGAGTGCGCAATATAGGTGCCCTCCCGTGTCAGCAAAAAGCTGTACGACGTTTGGTAGCCGCCCAGATCAAACGGGATCTGGTTCAGCGTATCCAGCAGCACATCGCAGTTCGCCACGCCGACAAACACGCCGGAAGGATCGAGGATCGGGTTGCTGATGCTGATGATCCACGCTTTTTTTCCAGCGGAAATCCCAGTGGAAAGCTCTACCTCATACGGCTCCGTAATAAAAGGCTTGCGCGTTTCCTTTACGGTTGCGTAATAGCTTTTATCGTGATACTGGTCATAATCGTTTTTCACCGTCATCGCCACATCGCTGCCGCTGCGGAAGGCATAGGACGAAAGCCCGTACGGCGTTTTGTCAAAATACACGTCTGGCTCCCACGCAACATAAACGGAAAAAATCCGTTCATCCTCCAGAATCCCGGTCAGCATATCATTCAGAAAAGGACGCAGCTGCTCCTTGGTCAGGTGAAGCTGCCCCAGCTCAGACATTGCAAGCGCCAGCGCGCTGGAACGGGTCTGCATGGTGTCCAGGTAAGCCGCCGCCAGATTCGCGTTCTGCTGCGCGAGGTATTTGACGTCTTTCTTGGTGTTGCTGACCATGATTCCGGAAAGATTCAGGCTCAGCACCGTCATGATCGCCGCCATCACCAGCGCAATCAGCGCCACGGCCTGTAAGGGCATACGCACGGCCAGCCGCTTGGTCCTGAACAGATTCCGCACATCAAAACGGTTATTGGGGTTTGTTTTTTGAAAAATCAGCGCTTTGATTTTTTGAAACAGCTGCGATAATTTCTGCATCTTTTCCTCCCTTTTCCGACCGGCCCCAAGGCCAAACCGAACTTACGGCTTCATCGTACCGGATTCCTGAAAAGGAATCAACCGATGCTGGGCCCATTCTGCAAAAACCGGAAAATAGAGGAAATACAGGGAAGAAAAGGAAGCATTCTTGTTGAAAAACGCTTTCATTTCTGCGCGGGTTAAAACGGGATTAAATCATCCCAAAAAGGGTACCAAATATTCCAGCCGGATACCGGAAATTTTTTGTCACAACGGATAGTTGCTCTCTTGTCAAATTTTCTGGCGCGTTTTATTTGCTTTGAAGAACATAAGAATTCTGTTAACTGTGTTAAAACCAACACAAAAAGGGAGAGAAGCCGTTTCTGGTTTCTCTCCCTTTTGGGGTTTGATTCTATTGTATCGTTCGCCGGCAGAATCCTGCCTTAAAATGCTTATTTGTGGTACTTCGCAGCGATATCCGCCACCGCGTCGATGATATACTGCACCTGCTCATCCGTCAGGCCGGGATACAGCGGCAGAGAAATGCAGCGCTCAAAATGCTTCTGCGTCTCCGGGAAATCCTCAGGCTTGTAGCCGAAGCGCTTGGTATACGCCGACATGTTGTGCACCGGGATAAAGTGTACGCTGGTACCGACATTGCGCTCGTTGAGCTCCGTGATAAACTGATCGCGGTCGATCGTGAGCACCTCAGGCACAATGCGGATCACATACAGGTGCCAGCAGTGGGTGGTGTACTCGGGAACAAACGGCTCGTCGATCGCATCCATCGCACCAAACGCCTCCTGGAAACGGGCGGCGATCTTCAGGCGGGCCTCCTGCATTTCCTCCAGGCGGCGAAGCTGGACCAGGCCCAAAGCGGCCTGAATGTCGAACATATTATTTTTATAACCGAATTCAGCGATGTCGTATTTCCACGTGCCGCCCTTTGCATAACGGTTCCAAGCATTCTGGCTCATACCGCTGTTTGAGAGCATGCGGGCCTTGACCGCGGTTTCCTCGTCGTCGGTAACCAGCATGCCGCCGTCGCCGGTGCACAGGTTCTTCGTGGCGTAAAAGCTGTAGGACGCGGCTCCCTGCAGGGAATTGCCGATCAGCCTGCCCTTGTAGCGGCTCCAGAGCGCGTGGGCGGCATCTTCGGAAACAAACAGATTGTGCTTGTCCGCAATTTCATAGATGCGGTCAAGATCGCATACCTGGCCGCTGTAATGGACGGGTACAATCGCCTTTGTTCTCGGCGTGATCTTCTTTTCGATTTCGTCCGGGTCGATACAGGTTGTGCGGTAATCAATATCCGCCAGAACAGGAGTCGCACCCAGGTGAACGACCGTATTCGCAGAGGCCACATAGGTCATCGGGGTGGTGATGACCTCATCCCCCGGGCCAATGCCCTGCGCCGCCAGCGCCATATGCAAAGCGGCCGTACAGGAGTTCATTGCAACGGCATATTTTGCGCCCAGATACTCGGCAAACTGCTTTTCAAACTGCATGGTGCGGGGGCCTTTGGCAAGCCAGCCGGATTTCAGCGTGGCAACCACTTCATCAATTTCGGCTTCTGTAATGTCGGGAACATTATAGGGAATAAACGTGTCGCGGCTAACAAACTTGCTCATAACTATCCCTTTCCCCTGCTTTTGGCACTGACCGGATCGGCCGAGCAGGATTGAATTACGCAAAACATCCGGTATGCGGCATACTGATGTACGAAAGTACTGTTTATGATAATACGATCGGAAATTCTTGTCAATACGAATCGGCGGATTGCGGATTGAAACGATTGACTCTGGTAAATAATAGCGATATAATAAACCGGAGTAAGGCATTGTGTGCCTGAGACAGTATTGAATCATCGCTGGACGATTCCGATTGCAGGGGCGTTCTTTGCAAACCGGCTTTTGATTCATGATATCATATCAAGGCATTCACAAAAGTAAAGCTTTCAATGCCTGAGAGAGAACGGGATCATCAGCCTGGTAGTTTTGGCTATCCGGGCGGATTTTTCGTTCGCTGGTCGGATGGTTTCTGATATCAGAAATCTTGCGGCGTAAGCAAAAGCAAAGCTTCCCCCGCCTGAGGGAACATGGAATCATCGGCCGAATGGCTGCAACACCTGCAATGCGTTTCAGAAGGCTGATTTCAAGAGCTATGATAGAATAAACCAATATGATGCCGGAGATCAGTGGAACTGATACCGTGCGCCAAATTCGGCAGCGGTGCGCGGAACAAAACCGGCCTATTCCTATTTTGCTGCCGAAGAATGGCGGTTACTCACAGTGAGCGAGAAAAATTTTTATGTACACGAAAGCGCTTTCGCAGATGACGGCTGTCAGATCGGCGAGGGAAGCAGGGTTTGGCATTTCAGCCATATCTCCTCCGGCTGCCGGATCGGCAAGGGCTGCACTCTGGGGCAGAATGTCTTTGTGGCGCCGGGTGTAACCATCGGCGATCACTGCAAAATTCAAAATAACGTTTCCATTTATGAGGGCGTAGAACTCGGCGATTACGTGTTCTGCGGCCCCTCCATGGTGTTTACCAATGTACCGCGTCCCCGCTGCAAATATCCCCAGCGGGGCTCTGAGTTTTATGTCCGTACTCCGGTGGGTGAGGGCGCCAGCATCGGCGCCAACGCGACGATCGTGTGCGGGCACAGCATCGGTGCACATGCGTTTATTGCCGCAGGCAGCGTGGTGACAAAGGACGTACCCGCGCACGCTATTATGATGGGAAGCCCCGCGCACCAGCGCGGCTGGGCCTGCGAATGCGGCGAAACGCTGGACGAAGCCCTGCACTGCCACAAATGCGGCAGGCAGTACACACAGACGCCGGAAGGCCTGAAGGAGGAAAAAAATCATGCAGAAAATTGAATTCAACGATTTGTCGGCCCAGTACCGTAACCTCAAACCGGAAATCGACGCGGGAATCGCCAAGGTTCTGGAGGAATGCCACTTTATTTCCGGCCCGCAGGTAGAAGAACTGGAGCAGGAGCTCTGCAAGTATGTAGGCCGCAAATACTGCGTTTCCGTCTCGAACGGAACCGACGCGCTGCAAATGCCGCTGATGGCCTGGGGGGTAGGCCCCGGCGACGCGGTGTTCGTACCGGCCTTCACCTTTATGGCAACCGCCGAGGTAGCGAGCCTTGTGGGTGCTACCCCCGTATTCTGCGATGTGAAGGAAGACACCTTCAACCTGGATCCCGCCTCCCTGCGCAAGCAGATCGAGCGCGTCAAGGCGGAGGGAAAGCTGAATCCGAAGGCCGTGATTCCGGTCGACCTGTTCGGACAGACCGCCGACTACGACGAGATTTTGCCCATCTGCCGCGAATTCGGGCTGCTCATGATGGAGGACGCCGCCCAGGGCTTCGGCGGAGTCAACAACGGCCGCAAGGCCTGCTCGTTCGGCGACGCTTCGGCCACCAGCTTCTTCCCGGCAAAGGCCCTTGGCTGCTACGGCGACGGCGGCGCGATCTTCACCGACGACAAAGAGCTGTATGACCTGCTCGTTTCCATCCGTGTACACGGAAAGGGAGACTTTAAATACGATAACGTTCGCGTCGGCCTCAACGCCCGGCTCGACACCATTCAGGCCGCGATTCTGCTGCCGAAGCTGCACGCTTTTGATCAGGAAAACGAGACCCGCGGCAAGGCGGCTGCACTGTACAATTCCCTGCTGAAGGACAAATTCGACGTTCCCGTTACCCCGGAAAAGTTCGAGTCCAGTTTTGGGTACTATACCCTTAAGGCCAAGTCCCCCGAGGAGCGCGACCGCCTGATGAAGGGTCTGGAAGGAAAAGGTATTCCCACCATGGTGTATTATCCGAAGCCCCTGCACCTGCAGGAGGTTTACAAGGATCTTGGCTACAAGGAGGGTGATTTCCCGGTCAGCGAAAGCCTGAGCAAGCGGGTGTTCAGCCTGCCCATGCACGGCTACATCACCCCCGAGATCGTCACCTATGTGGCGGAGGCGCTGAACGGTCTGGCGGAATAATTCCGCCGTACTCTGGTACGCTTCGGCGGAGTGTTCCGCCTGGTTACTATAAAGTGAAAGAAATGCAAACAAAAAGGTAGGTAACAAACTATGTCAAATCGCAAGACGGAGCTTCTTTCCAAAATAGAAGGCAAAACCGCCACAGTAGGCATTATCGGGCTGGGCTATGTCGGTCTGCCCCTGGCTGTGGAAATCGCCAAGGCCGGCTACAAAACCATCGGCTTCGACGTTCAGGAGCAGAAGGTGGAGCAGGTCAACCGCGCGCACAATTACATTGGCGACGTGGTGGACAGCGCCCTGGAGGATGTGGTAAAAAGCGGCAGGCTTTCCGCCACCAGCGATTTCTCCTTTATCAGCAGCGTAGACTGCGTTGCCATCTGCGTGCCCACTCCGCTGGACAAATACCAGCAGCCCGACATCAGCTATGTGAAGGGCTCCACGGAGTCTGTTGCCAAATATCTGCACGCCGGTATGCTGGTGATTCTCGAATCCACCACATACCCCGGCACCACAGAGGAGCTTTTGAAGCCCATTTTAGAGGAAAGCGGTCTTGTCTGCGGCAAGGACTTCTTCCTTGCGTTCTCCCCCGAACGTGTCGATCCCGGCAACAAGCAGTATAAAACCAAGAACACCCCCAAGGTCGTGGGCGGCGTAGGCAAAGACAGCACCGAGGTCGCCGCGGCTTTATACCGCAACGTGCTCGAGGGCGGCGTATACGAGGTGGCTTCCCCCGCCGTGGCGGAAATGGAAAAGCTGCTTGAGAACACCTATCGCAACATCAACATCGGTCTTGCCAACGAAATGGCGATTATCTGCAACCGCATGGGCATCAACGTATGGGATGTCATTGACGCCGCGAAAACGAAGCCCTACGGCTTCCAGGCGTTTTATCCCGGCCCGGGCCTCGGCGGCCACTGCATTCCGCTCGACCCCTTCTACCTGACCTGGAAGGCCCGCGAGTATGATTACCACACCCGGCTGATCGAAACCTCCGGTGAGATCAACACCGCGATGCCCGAATACGTGGTAGACCGCGCGATGAAGGTGCTCAACCGCAACAAGACCGCGATGAACGGCGCGCGCGTGCTGATACTGGGTGTTGCCTACAAAAACGACATCGACGACTACCGCGAGTCCCCCGCGCTGAACGTGATCGATCACCTGCTGGAGCAGGGAGCGGACGCCGTCTTCTTTGACCCCTATATTCCGGAATACAAGCACAAGGGCAAGGCGCATAAGGGCCTGACCGCTCTGACCGACGACGAGCTGAAAAATGCCGATATCGTCATCATCTGCACCGCGCACGAGTGCTTTGATTACAACAGAATTCAGTCCCTCTCGAAGGCGATTTTCGATACGAGAAACGCGATGAAAGATGTAGCGGACAGAAGCAATATCGAGCTTCTGTAATGTGATTTGACGAAGCAAGTACAGGAGCGCCGGCCGGGCCAGCGCTCCTTCCTGCGTGAAAAACCAAAATGATGGATGCAAGATGAAGGATGGGAACGAAATGAAAAAACTGAATTTCCTACTGATCGGCTGCGGAAGAATCTCGAAAAACCACGTTGCCGCCGCTGCGGAAAACGCCGGACTGATGGAACTCGTCGCCGTCTGCGACCTGATCGAAGAGCGGGCGGAAGAGAAGGCGGCCAGCCTGCAGGAAAAAACCGGCAAGCGCCCCGCTGTATACACCGACTACAAAAAAGCGCTGGAGGAGCTTGAAATCGACTGCTGCTCCATCGCGACCGAAAGCGGCTACCACGCCGAAATCGCGCTCGATTGCCTGCGCCGCGGCAAGCACGTTCTGGTGGAAAAACCCATGGCGCTTTCTACTCACGACGCGCAGCTGATGATTCAGGAGGCAAATTCCCGCGGTTTGAAGCTGGGCGTCTGCCACCAGAACCGCTTTAACGCCCCGATTCAGGAGCTGCACCGCGCGATTGAGGACAACCGCTTCGGCAAGCTGGTAAACGGCACCGCCCGCATTCTGTGGAACCGCTCCATGCCTTACTACGAGCAGGCTCCCTGGCGCGGAACCTGGGAGCAGGACGGCGGCACACTGATGAACCAGTGCATCCACAACATCGACCTGCTGCAGTGGAACCTTGGCGGCGAGCCGGAAACCATCATGGCGATGACCGGCAACTACCTGCGCGACATAGCGGCCGAGGACTTCGGCGCCATTCTCATTCGCTTCAAGAACGGCGCCATCGGCATGGTAGAGGGCACCGCGTGCGTATACCCCAAGAATCTGGAAGAAACCCTCTCCATCTTCGGCGAAACCGGTGCTGCCGTCATCGGCGGCCTTGCGGTCAACCGCGTAGAGACCTGGAATTTCTCTCAGCCCGCCGAACAGGATGAACGCGTGGCGGCTTTGGCCGGCACTGACCCGACCGACGTATATGGCCACGGCCACAACTCGCTGTACGCGGATTATATCCGCGCGATTCAGACCGGCACGCAGCCGCTCGTAAGCGGAACCGAGGGCATCAAGGCGCTCAAGATCATCCTTGCGGCGTACAAGTCCCAGAAAACCGGCCAGGCCGTTCGCTTTGACGATCTGGAATTCTCTACCCTGGATATGAACGACAGCGACGTGCGCTATCATTCAGAGGAGGCCGCCCAGTGAAGATCGTAACGATTGTCGGCGCAAGACCGCAGTTCATCAAAGCCTCTGTGGTATCTGCCGCGCTGGCGCCCGCGTGCGACGAGATCATCGTACACACCGGGCAGCACTACGACCACAATATGTCCGACGTGTTTTTTGAGGAGCTTTCTATCCCCCGCCCCAAGTATAACCTGGGGGTTGGCTCCGGCACACACGGCAAGCAGACCGGCGAAATGCTGATGCGCATTGAAGAAGTGCTGCTCAGCGAGCGCCCGGATATCCTGCTCGTCTACGGCGACACAAACTCCACGCTGGCCGGGGCGCTCGCGGCCTCGAAGCTACACATCCCCGTGGCGCATGTGGAGGCGGGCCTGCGCTCGTATAACCGCCGCATGCCCGAGGAACAGAACCGCGTGCTGACCGACCACATTTCCACCTGGCTGTTCTGCCCCACGCAGACAGCGGAGGATAACCTGAAAAAAGAGGGAATCGAGGCGGGCGTTTCCATTACCGGCGACGTGATGCTCGATTCTGTGCTGCATTTTCTGAAGCTGGCCAAGGCCAACCCGGAAAAAACAGCAATTTATGAACAGCTTGGCATTGCCCCGAAGGGCTACCGGCTGGCAACGCTCCACCGGGCAGAGACCACCGACGGCGGTCTGCCTGCCGTTGTGCGCATCTTCCGCGCGTTTGAGCAGCTGCCCGAACCCGTGGTTCTGCCGATCCACCCCCGCACCCGCTCTCTGGCGGAAGAGGCTATTTCGAAAGAGGGCTTTCGCAATATCCGCCTGATTGACCCGGTGGGCTACCTTGAAATGCTGCTGTTAACCAACGGCGCAAAGCAGGTGCTGACCGATTCAGGCGGACTGCAAAAAGAAGCCTGGTTTATGGAGGTTCCCTGCGTGACCCTGCGGCAGGAGACCGAATGGGTCGAAACCCTGGTAGGCAACTGGAACATCCTCTCGAAGCTCGAGACAGAAGATATTCTCGACAAGGCCCTGCATACCATTCCGGACCCCGCGGCACGCGGGCTGATGCCGTTCGGCGACGGCGCTGCCAGCCAGAAAATCGCGGCGGCACTGCTTTCACAAAACAACTAAGGGGGCGGCGGCATGAACATCATTTTGTCCAACCACTATGCCGGCACCGGCAAGAGCATGGAGTACCGCCCGTATTTCATGGCCAAGCGCTGGGCGCGGCAGGGGCATCAGGTCACGATCGTTTTGTCCTCTTTTTCGCATCTGCGCGGCGATAATCCCGACCCCAAAGGGCACCCATACTGGGTGGAAATGATCGACGGCATCCGTTATTTCTGGATTGCCGGGCCCGAATACCACGGCAACGGGATGGGACGCATCAAAAATATGCTGTCGTTCATCCGGGGGCTTTCGAACTTTGAAAGCGCCATTACAGAAACCGGCCGGCCCGACGCTGTGATCGCGTCCTCCACCTATCCGCTCGAGATTTATCCGCTGCGCAAAATGGCGGATAAGCACGGCGCGAAGCTGATCTATGAGGTGCACGACCTGTGGCCGCTCAGCCCGATGGAGCTGGGCGGAATCCCCAAATACCACCCGTATATCATGCTGATGCAGGCGGCGGAAAACTACTGCTACAAGCACTGCGACACCATTGTTTCCATTCTGCCGAACGCGCAGGAGCATATGATCGAGCACGGCATGAAGCCGGAAAAATTCGTATGTATCCCGAACGGCATCGTGAAAGAGGACTGGGAAACGGCCGAAGCCGGAACGCCGGTGTACGCGGAAAAACTCAGCCAATACCACGAAGAGGGCTATTTCCTGATCGGCTATACCGGCGCGCACGGCGTTGCCAACGCGCTGGACAGCTACGTGGAGGCCGGAGAGCTGCTGCGGGATAAAAAGATCAAGCTGCTGCTGGTGGGCCAGGGCCCGGAACGCGAGCGGCTCATTCAGAAGATCAACGATCTTGAGCTGAACGACGTCGTCGAGGCTCTGCCCGCCGTAAAGCGTGATGAGGTGCCCGGTCTGCTCGAACAGCTGGACGCTTTGTATGTCGGCCTGCAGCGCCAGCCGTTGTTCCGCTTCGGCGTCAGCCCCAACAAGCTGATGGATTACATGATGGCGGCAAA
Organism: Faecalispora jeddahensis; assembly: GCF_000577335.1. Classification (GTDB taxonomy): domain Bacteria; phylum Bacillota; class Clostridia; order Oscillospirales; family Acutalibacteraceae; genus Faecalispora; species Faecalispora jeddahensis. Next base: position 64,755 of record NZ_CBYL010000016.1, read on the forward strand.
GCCGGTCATCTTCGCGATTGAAGCGGGCAACGACATGGTGGCCGACGCCAAATGCGGCATTTCGATTCCGCCGGAGGACCCCGCGGAAATCGCGCGCGCGGCGCAGATTCTGGCATCCACGCCGAAAGCGGAGCTGGAAACCATGGGCAAGCATGGACAGGATTATATTTTAAAGCACCATGAATACGACGTGCTTTCGAACCGTTTTCTGGAGGTTCTCGCCCAGGCAAAATAGCATCCGGCTTCTGATCGATTTTGATGGGAAGCTGCGAAAAAAGAGCAAGAGGTTTTGATACCGCTTGCTCTTTCTTTATATTTTAAAAAACACTTGACTGTCCCCCTGGGGGGTGGCTTATGCTTGGATGGAGGTGATTGATATGCTGATTCATGAAGTGAGTCGGACGACAGGCGTGACAAAAAAAGCCATCGAATACTACTGTGAGCAGGGATTGATTTGTCCGGCGATTTTAGAAAACGGATACCGCGACTTCGGTCAAAACGAGGTGGAGCGACTGGGACAGATTTCTGTTCTCAGAAAGCTCGGCATCTCTGGCGAAGAAATCAAAACCGTTCTTTCGGATGAATCCGGCGACGCTCTGCAGCGCCTGTCTGTTCAAAAGGAATTGAGTCTGAAACGGGAACAGGCAAAGAAAACCTTATTAGAACAGCTGAGCAGCGGCAAAAGCTACGCTGAGATCAGCGCCGAATTACAGACCATTGAAACCAGCAAGACCATTACCGAAAAGCTGCTGGAAGCGTTCCCGGGCTATTACGGCAGATTCATCTGCCTGCATTTTGCCCGATTTCTAAACGAGCCGATCAAAACAGAGAAGCAGCAAGCCGCTTACGAAAAGATTCTGGCGTTTCTGGATAATCTGCCGCCGCTCGACCTCCCGGAGGATTTACTGGAGTATTTATCCGAAAGCACCAGACAGATTGGAACCCAGCAGATCAACACAATGATTCAAAGCACTCAAAAATCCATTGAAAACCCGGATGAGTTTCTTTCTGAAAACAAAGAGTTTTTGGAACAGTATCTGGCGTACAAGCAATCGGAGGAATATCAAAACTCCCCCGCATACAAAATGATGGCACTGCTGAAAACGTTTAATAGTACAAGCGGGTATTACGATGTATTTCTCCCCGCTTTAAAAGAACTGAGCAGCTCTTATGCACAGTATTACCGGCAGCTGGAAATCGCAAATGAAACCATACTGTCCCGATATCCTGAGATAGAAAAATGGAACCCGTAATTGTTCAAGAAAGTGCCGCGCCTCTCCTTTCGGAGAAGCGCGGCACTTTCTTTTTGTTTTCAGGTGTTATGCCTATTGTTAAAAGCCCTCAAAGGAATCAAAATCCATGTCCGGGTGCCCGTCGGAGGGTACGGAGAGCTCCTCCTGATCATGCAGCTGAAACTTGCGGATTTCCTGATGCAGGGTTTCCGCCTGGCTCGAAAGCTCGGCACTCGAAGCGGAGCTTTCTTCCGCCGTGGCGGCATTGGTCTGTACCACCGCAGAAATCTGAGAGAGTCCCTCCGAAATCTGGTTGACCGCTTCGGCCTGCTCCTGTGCGGACTGGCCCATTCCGACCACCGCTTCATTCGTCTGGTTGCCCAGCTCGATCACGGTCTGAATGGAACCGGAAACCTCATCCACCGCAGAAGCGCCAAGCTCCACCGCCTGATTTGATTTCGCCAGCAGCTCCGCCGTCTGCTTCACAGCTTCGGCAGATTTCGCCGCAAGGTTGCGAACCTCATCCGCCACCACAGCAAAGCCCTTGCCCGCCGCACCGGCACGGGCCGCTTCAATCGCGGCATTCAGCGCGAGAATGTTCGTCTGGAGTGCAATATCCTCAATCGTGCGGGTGATCCCCATGATGGTTGTGGACGAATGGCTGATCTCTTTCATATGGCCCTCAAGCAGCTCCACACTGCGGCTGATGGACTTGAACTTCTGATTGGACTGTTCATACACAGCCACTGTATTTTCGGCATTCTTAGCATTTTCTCTCGCCGACTCGTCAATGCGGGCAATCATGGAGGAAAGCTCCTCTACGGAGGCTGCCTGCTGGGTAGCACCGGCTGCCAGTGCCTGCGCCGCGCTCGAAACCTGCTCCGCACTGGAATTCACCTGTGCCGCGATTTCGTCGATGGAAGACAGCGTTGTGCAAAGCGAAGAGGAAATATCCAGCAAGGCCTGCTTGACTGGGGCAAACTCACCGGCGTACTCCTGCTGCAGATGAATCCGCATATCGCCTGAGGCCATGGTCTCCAGTGTATCGGTAATCTCTTGAATATAGCCTCTGTAATTAGAGAGCTGGAATACCGTTCGGTTGAACGCATCCCCCAGGCGTCCGATTTCATCCTGACTATGCACCGAAATCTCCACATCCAGATTTCCTTCCGCGATCTGATTAGCGGTTACGGTCAACTTCTTCAGGGGAGCGATCAGCCTTCCGGAAATCAGCACCAGAAGCACTAAGATAACGCCAAGCGCAATCGCAAAAGAAATCAGCAGTACAAAGCGTACATTGTTATACTCCTGGAAATATTCCTTCTCCGGCAGTCCGGTCGCCACCATCCAGCCGGTGTCGCCCACAGCGCAGGTATACCCGTAGCTGACAATGCTGTGAGAGGTATACTGAACGCTCCCGACCTTTTTCTCCTGAAAGTTTTTCGCGATGGACTCGGTCAGATCCGTATCGGAAATGTTTTGATTGAGGTATTCATCTTTGGGGTGAGAAACGATATTTCCGCCGGAGGACACCAGAATATAATATCCCTCCTGCCCGATTTTGAAAGAACGAACATTTTCGCTCAGGCTGGTCAGGGTAAGATCAAGTCCCACAGCGCCAATAATCTCTGACGTTCCCTTTTTATACACGGGTGAGGCGATCGTGACCACCTGCTGCTTTGTATTGATGTCTTCATAGGGCTCTGTGAGCGTGATGCCGTTCTTCTTTTTCATTTCAATAAACCAAGGGCGTTCGGTGGTTGTATAGCTCTTGTTGTTTCCGCCGTTGGTATTGATGCTCTGCTCCGCATCCACGTCCGCGATAAAAATAGACAGAATATTTTTATCTGTTCCACGCATGTTCTGCATGGTCTGATACAGGTTGGCAAATCTTGCGTCATCGCTCATCGTATGACTTTTATTGGAATCCGTCATCATCCGCTGCAGATCCGCATTTTGAGCCAGCCGGCTTGAAATTTGAGTGTACTGCATCAAAAACTCATCCACCTGATAAGCCGCGCCTTCGGATTTGGCCTGCAGCTCATTTTCAGTCAGGTGGGATACAGAATCCCCCACCAGACCGAGCAGAATCCCCCCTATGATTACATAGGAAAGAAGTACCGGTACGCCGATAAAAGCCATCATCCGGGCCCCTAAGCTCCGGAAACCTTTGATCGTTGTATCTTTTGCTATAATTTGATTTTCTCTCTTCATTCGATATTCCCTTTCACCTTTCTTTATCCAAACGGGAGCCTGCAACACAGACAACCCGTTTCAAAAAGCACCAATAACCCAGTAAAATTTTTGAGCTATCTGCTTCCTCCGCTTTGTATATCGGCTGACTGATTGTAAGAATTTAATAAAAAACATGAAAATTTATCATTAAAAATCCCGATAAATGGTTTGATTCTCTGCAAACCCCAGCTTTCATGCCCATTTCCTGTGACGTTTTTCACTCCACGAAAAAGAAAAAGTGCAGAAAAAAGCCGTGCCTCTTTTTTGAGAAGCACGGCTTTTTCCTTTTGGGTTACGAATGATTTTCAGGCGATCCGCCCGTTTTGATAAGCCCTTTCAAAATCAAAATTCGGTTTCCCGCTCCCCGGCGAACTCCGCAGGGAGTTCCTCCTGATCGTGGAGCTGGAACCTGCGGATTTCGCGATGCAGGGTCTCTGCCTGATGAGAAAGCTCTGTGCTCGAAGCGGAGCTTTCTTCCGCTGTGGCGGCGTTGGTCTGCACCACCGCCGAAATCTGAGAGAGTCCCTCCGAAATCTGGTTGACTGCTTCGGCCTGCTCCTTTGCAGACTTGCCCATTCCGATTACCGCCTCATTCGTCTGGTTGCCCAGCTCGATCACGGTCTGGATAGAACCGGAAACCTCATCCACCGCAGATGCCCCAAGCTCTACCGTCTGATTCGATTTTGCCAGCAGCTCCGCCGTCTGCTTTACAGCTTCGGCAGATTTTGCCGCAAGGTTGCGAACCTCGTCCGCCACCACGGCAAAGCCTTTGCCCGCCGCACCGGCCCGGGCCGCCTCGATCGCCGCATTCAGCGCCAGGATATTCGTCTGGAATGCAATGTCCTCGATCGTACGGGTAATCCCCATGATCGTTGCGGACGATCTGCTGATCTCCCTCATGTGGCCCTCAAGCGATTCCACGCTGCTGCTGATGGACTGAAACTGCTGATTCGATTTTTCAAATACGGCCACTGTGTTTTCGGCATTTCTGGCATTCTCTCTGGACGATTCGTCAATACGGGCAATCATGGAGGAAAGCTCCTCTACAGAAGCAGCCTGCTGGGTGGCGCCTGCCGCCAGCGCCTGCGCCGCACTCGAGACCTGTTCTGCGCCCGAGTTTACCTGCGCCGCAATTTCATCGATCAAGGAAAGTGTCTTACTCAGCGAATCCGAAATACCCAGTAGCGCCTGCTTCACGGGAGCAAACTCCCCGACGTACTCATATTCCAGGTGAATGCGCATATCGCCCTTAGACATAGTATCCAGTGCATCGGTAATCTCCTGAATATAACCGCGGTAATCTTTGAGCTGGGCCACCATGCGCCCGAACTCCCGCGCGAGTTGACCGGTTTCGTCCCGTGATTTGACAGATACCGTTACATCCAGATTTCCCTCGGCCACTTCGCTCGCCGCTTTCTCGAGCTGCTTGATCGGCGCTGTGAGACGGCTGGAGATGAGCAGAATCATCAGCAGAACCAGCGCCATCGATACCAGCATCACAATGCCCCAGATCCACACGATCTGATTGTAGTTCGCATAGAATTCTGCGTTTGGCAGGCCGGTTGCGAGCATCCAGCCCGTATCCCCCACCGGGGAAAGATACCCGTGGCTCTGCGTTGTGCCGGAGGTATATTCGATCAAGCCCTCCGTGTGGGCTGTAGTGGCTTGCTTGAAGTTATCGGACAAATCGACATCCGTAAGACTCTTGTTTACATTCTCCTGCACAGGATGGTAAATGACCTGTCCGCCGGCAGAAACCAGGATGTAAAAGCCGGTATTGCCCAGCTTGTAAGCCGCCATGCTCTTGTTCAGGTTATCCAGCACCAGATCGAGACCTACCGCACCGATGATCTCATTGGTGTTCGCCTGAAACACAGGGGTCACGATCGATACCACCTGCTTCTTGGTGGTAAAATCCTCATACGGGTCGGTCATGGTCATACTTCCCCGTTCTTTCATCTGAATAAACCACGGCCGCTCAGAAGTGGGAAAATCTTTGGCGTTTTCCCCCTTAGAATCCACATACTGCTTTGCGT
>NZ_CBYL010000017.1 GCF_000577335.1 Faecalispora jeddahensis
AATAGAAGAAACTCCTAGACTGAGGAGCCAAGCCCTACACCAGCAGGTAAGCTGCGCACACACGCACATCGCGGGGAATCCCTTTGCAGAAAAGCCCCCTTTCTCTCACAAATTCTTGCTGATGAAGAGGAGCGATCGCATAGTAAAAACAAATGCAGACCAGTTTTCCCCATTTTCCCTCTCCCTTGTGGAAAACAAGAGGACCTTTTCTCAAGAGGAAGATCAAGAGAAGGCTGAAAGAATAAGTCAGGCACGGTAAAGCACTATTATATAATGAAAAATAAAAAGCGTTCTATGAAAAAGCGCACAATCAAAAAGAAGGCCCCGTTTCGGGGCCTTCTTTTTTAAGTAAATTGTAAACGGACGATTATTTCTGGTCCTTCTCAAAATCTTTATACAGCAGACTGGGCTGAATCCCTTTGTTGTTCTGGTATTTTCCGCTGCAGTATGGGTCGTATTCCCCGGTGATCGTGTGATAGTAAATCTGGCAGACCTCTACGTCCGGGTAGATGACCAAAGGTTGTACGACGAAAATCTCCAGCGTCCAGAAGCCCGCAAAGCCCACGTCGCCGAATCCTGCCGTGGCATGAATGCACATTCCCAGCCGCCCAATGGAAGAGCGCCCCTCCAGCATGGGGACAAATCCTTCGGTCTTTGTAAATTCCTTCGTGCGGCCCAGATACAAACGGCCCGGCGCCAGCGTCAGGCCCTCCGGCGGAATCTGGATCAGCGTTGCGGCATTGGGGGTTTTCATGTCCAGCACCGGAGTGTCGTAAACCAAAAGCTCGTTGTGCAGGGACAGATTATAGCTGTTCGGGTTCATCTTCGCTTCATCGAACGGATCGATCACGATTTCTTTGTCCAGATGCTTTAGAATCTCTTTTCCCGATAATATCATGGCGAAAGCGCTCTCCTTTGTGCGGTCGGTATTTGCTGTTATTGTACCACATCACGGATTTTGTGTAAAGAAAAGCTCGGGTGTTTTCTAGGCCGCAAGGCGTGTCCCGGCAGGGTGCAGCTTGCGTTTTTCCAAAAAATAAGGTATCATACACGCAGAAGAACATCATTGAAAAATGGACTTTAGAGATAGAAAGGACAGAACACAGTATGCGTCCTATGAGAAAAAAAGAGAGACAGATTACGGAAGACGAGGCGTATCAGATTCTGGAGAACGCCGAATATGCGACGCTCTGCACCATCAATGCAGACGACGGAGCGCCATACGGAGTGCCGATTTCTTACGTGGTGAAAAACCGCGTGCTTTATATTCACATGGCAAAGGAAGGCCAGAAGCTGGATAACCTGAAAAAGGATTCCCGCGTGTGCGTGACGTGCGTCGGCCAGACTCTGCTGTATCCCGAGCAGTACAGCACTGATTTTGAAAGCGCGATCGTGACCGGCCGGGCGGAGTTTGTCACCGACCGCGAAGAAAAGATCGAAGCACTGCGGATGCTGTGTGAGAAATACGGTCTGCCGGACGGCGGAATGTTTTTAGAAAAGAAGATTGAGGGCGGTGTGGACCGCATGGAAATCATGAAGATTCCGGTAGAGGCGATCAGCGGCAAGGCCCGTTGGAGAAAGCCGAAACCCCCGATGCCGGAAAGGCCTGAATGGCCTGCAATACATTAGGAAAGGAGGGACGAAATGGCAGATGCGGTTGTCAATAAATCCTTTCTATTTTACGGTAAGGTACCGATTACCCCAGAGATACTGCGCTTTCTGCACCCGTCGGAGCAGCTCCAGTTCTGCGTCAAAACCTTTCGGGATGTGGCGGCGTTTACCGATAAACGGATTTTGATCGTTGACCGTCAGGGAATCACCGGTAAAAAGGTCGAGTATTTTTCCGTGCCGTACCGCAGTATCGTGACATATGCGATCGAAACGGCCGGCACACTAGATCTGGATGCGGAAATCAAACTGGTGCTTTCCGGCGGGATTGTTCTGGAATTGAACTTTTTCAAGGACAAAGAGAACCAGATGGAGGAGCTTCTGTTTCAGGTGTACGATCTGATCACACAATACGTTTTGCAATAAACATTTGATAAATATGCAGCACTGCTGCCTGAGCCTTGGGATTCTGCCTTTCTTTTTCGGAAAGCAGAGTCCTAATTTTCTAATAAAAATACTTTGTTTTTTTGAAATTTATGTCCGTGTTTGTTTTTAGTTCAAAAAAAATTCATATTTTTTTAATTTCTTTTAGGAATTATTTGTACTTATTCCAAGGACAGAAGGAGGAATTTGAAGGCTGTCAATTTGGTACCTTTGTATAGAAGTTTTTCAGTGCACTGTAGATAGAAACGTGCAAGATTTTTCGATACTTCAGATTAACTCAAAATACTACAAAACGACAGGAATCAATATATAGGGGCTTACATACACATGAACAGAATTTGGGAAGGAATTAATCTTTATTAGAATAAGTCGGCCATCTGTGCGGCGTCTGGGACGGATAAAAAGAGATAAGGACAGTTTTCTTGCATTTTCGGCATTTTTTCTCCTCTCAGTTTGACCGACAAAAGGATCGGCGTCAGGGAGCTTGGCTCATGCCGTGAGGAGGGCGGCATGGCTCCAGAAAGGATAATCCCTCCCTAAAGGGTACAAGGGATAGTGGAAAGAAAGAAAAAAGAGCTTCAAAGGGGTGAAAAATAAGAAAGGTTTTTATTTTAAAAAAGAACTTTACACATGTCCTCTACAGGAGGACAAATAGGGCGGAAATCCACCGCTGGTCGCCGTTTTCAGCCTATTGCCTTTGCAGAACAAATGCACTATAATAGGGTCGTGAATTTATTTGACAGCCCGGACAGGCAACTGCCCGGCGGGAAAAAGGAGGCTGTTATGTCAATCTTAGAGGGTTCCATTGGGGTAATGGATTCCGGCATTGGCGGGCTTACGGTTGCGAAAGAAATTCAGCGTATCCTGCCGCATGAGGACATCCTGTATTTTGGCGATAGTGCCAATTGCCCTTACGGGAACAGATCGGCGCAGGAGATCGCAGAGCTGAGCCGCAAAATGCTCCGTTTTTTGGGCGACCGTGGGGTAAAGGTCGTCGCGATTGCCTGCAACACCATTTCAACTCTTGTCGACATACTTACACCGGACTTTGATTTTAAGATCATTGGCATTGTGGCTCCTTCTGCTGCATATGTTGTGCGTTCAGGAATCAAAAGGGTGGGTCTGATCGCTACGGAATTCACCGTTTCGACCGGCAACTACGATAAGCTGATCCATCAGCTTGATCCGGAGGTTCAGGTGACCGGCAAGGGCAGTCCGCTGCTGGCGGGGCTGGTTGACAGAGGTGACTTCAACCAGGACGACATCAACACCGAGATCCGTACCCAGATCGACAACATCCTGTCCAGAGATCCTCAGATTCAGCACGTCATTTTGGGGTGTACGCATTATCCTATTATAGGAAAGAACTTCGAAGAGTGCTACCCTGAGCTTTCCTTCATTAATCCGGCCCTTGAACAGGCCAATGTCGTTCGCGACTACTTGACGGAAAAGGATTCCCTGGCCCAGGAGGGAGAAGGCAGCTTTACGATTTGCACTTCGGGTGACCCGGAGGTTTACGTCCAGGTTGCGAAGCGGATTGGGATGAAAGAGCCTACTTCCACAGCTCATATCGCTCTGTAAAAAGAATTTGTATTCCGTTCTGTTTTATAGAGAGAGCAGAATCAGAAAGCTTTTTGTACATAAGATGAGCTTTCGCGGCAGGTAAGAATGTGCGCGGCCTTCATTCCGTATTCCATCGCTGAAACGGCACTGCCGTATCTTTACAGCGACAGCGGGAATAGGGTCGGTACAGAGCGGGTGGTGCTCGTAAAAAACCACCGGATTGACAACGAATGGAGTGGCTCCAACAAGACTTTTTTGGCAGAATAACGGGAAACAAGCCCGTGATTTGTTCATGTTGGATGGTATTTGCTCCGGCGCCAAATATTTTTTATTAAATTTTTGACGTTATTGTATTTTTCTGTAGCATTTTGACATCGCGATGTCATACTTACAGACAACCAAATTTCTATTGTTGTAGGAGGAGATAGTTTATGGGCGTTTTAAAAGGAGTCATTGATATCGGCACGAACGATGCCGGTATGACTACAATTGGCCTAAACATGTACCTGGCGGCAGGTCTTGCGGCACTCTTGTTTTGGCTTGGTAACTGGACAGTTGACAAGGTTCGTTTCCTGAGAGAAAAATGTATCCCCGCGCCTCTGGTAGGCGGTTTGTATTTCGCCATCGTGAATACGGCTCTCACCGCAAGCGGTGTGTTGACCATTTCGTTTAACGACACGCTGCAGTCCTTCTTTATGTTGGTATTCTTCTGCACCGTCGGTTTCACGGTCAGCATTCCGATTCTGAAGAGCGGCGGTAAAAACATCATTATCATGCTGTTGCTGGCAACCGTGATGACATTCCTGCAGAACTTCCTGGGCGGCGGACTGATGGCTGCGTTTGGTCAGGATCCCAGACTCGGCGTTGCGGCAGGTTCCACCGCGCTGATCGGCGGCCCCGGCACGGCGGCTGCGTTCGGTGCAACCATGGATGCTCCCTTTGATCAGGGCGGCTACAACATGGGCGGCACAGGTACCATCGTAGGCGTTACCGCGGCTGTTTTCGGCCTGGTAATGGGCTCCATCATGGGCGGCCCCACTGCTTACAGAAGAATCAAGCAGTTCAACCTGAAATCCACTGAAGCGGCTCTTGAGGGCGGCGAAGACGGCGAGACCTTTACCACCACCGGCGGTGCCTTTACTCATGCAGCAATGCTCCTCGCAGTTGCGATCGGTATCGGCCAGCTCGTTTCTGTCGGCTTGAAGGCGGCTACTGGCATTACACTCCCCGGATATATCGGCGCGATGTTGGTTGCAGCTTGCATGCGCAACATTAACGACGCAAGAGGCAAGAAGTTCCCGGGCGAAGAGATCGACACGGTCGGCGGACTTTCCCTGAACCTGTTCCTCGCAATGGCTATGATGAGCCTCAAGCTGTGGCAGCTGGTCGACCTGGCACTGCCTCTGATCGTTGCTCTGCTGGCTCAGATCGTCCTGATGTATCTGTTCTCCTACTATGTAGTGTTCAACGTAATGGGCAAGAACTACAATGCTGCGGTACAGACCGCCGGCTTCATCGGCTTCGCGATGGGCGCTACTTCCAACGCGATGGCGAACATGCAGGCGATCACCAAGCAGTATGGTCCCGCAAGAGAAGCTTATTTCGTAATCCCCATGGTTGGCGGTCTGTTCATCGACTTCGTCAACGCGGCGGTTATCACCGGATTCCTCAACTGGTGGACTCCGTGATCTGATTCCTTAAACTTTAAGGGCTTGATCAATCTGAATTTCTAAAAAGTGTGTGTGGTTCTGCCGCCCGGATGAAATCGCCGGGCGGCAGAGCGTGGAAAAAACGATGATCGGCCGTTCTGAATGATGTGTGTGGTTTCAGGAAGAACGCCGTTTCGCGTTTTCTGAAAATAGCGACGTTTTTTGGACAAAATAGGTATTGGCAAAAAGCTTTTGCGGGAGAAGTGCGTGCGCTGAACCCAGAGCTTGCGAATCCTTTTTGTATATTTACGTAAATTTTCCCTATTTTTAGAGAAAAATTTTTTTATGGAGGTCTTTGTTATGAACGCGTATGTTGAAAGAGTGTTGGAAGAAACCAAGAAAAAGAACGCCAATGAACCTGAATTCCTTCAGACTGTTGAAGAGGTTCTCTCTTCCCTGGCTCCCGTGGTGGATGCCCACCCCGAGTATGAGAAGGCCGGCCTGCTGGAGAGAATGGTTGAGCCCGAGCGCACCATTGAGTTCCGTGTAGCATGGGTTGACGATGCCGGTAAGGTAAACGTAAACCGCGGCTACCGTGTACAGTACAACGGAGCAATCGGACCCTACAAGGGCGGCCTGCGTTTTGCTCCTTCCGTAACCCTGTCTGTCATCAAGTTCTTGGGCTTTGAGCAGACCTTTAAGAACAGCCTGACCACTCTGCCCATGGGCGGCGCTAAGGGCGGTTCCGACTTCGATCCCCGCGGTAAGAGCGACGCTGAGATCATGCGCTTCTGCCAGTCCTTTATGACTGAGCTGTATCGCCACATTGGTCCCGACATCGACGTTCCCGCCGGCGACTTGGGCGTAGGCGGAAGAGAAGTTGCCTACATGTATGGCCAGTATCGCCGTATCCGTGGCGCTTTCGAGAACGGTGTTATCACCGGTAAGGGCCGTTCCTTCGGCGGCAGCTTGATTCGCCCTGAGGCTACCGGCTATGGCGCTATCTACTATGTAAACGAAGTTCTGAAGCATGAAAATGATTCCATTAAAGACAAGACCTTCGCAGTTTCCGGTTTCGGCAACGTGGCTTGGGGCGCTGTGAAGAAGATTGCGGAATTGGGCGGCAAGGCTGTTACTATTTCCGGTCCTGACGGCTATGTATACGATCCCGATGGCATTGTAACCGACGAGAAGATCAACTTCATGCTCGATATGCGTTCCAGCGGCCGTGACAAGGTTCAGGATTATGCCGACAAGTTTGGCGTAGAATTCTTCCCGGGCGAGAAGCCGTGGGGCCGTAAGGTTGATATCGTTCTTCCCTGCGCTACGCAGAATGACATCAACATGGACGAAGCAAAGAAGATCGTTGCCAATGGCATCAAATACTATATCGAAGTTGCCAACATGCCCACCACCAACGATGCTCTGGTATATCTGATGGGCCAGAAGAACATGATCGTTGCTCCTTCCAAGGCTGTTAACGCCGGCGGCGTTGCGGTTTCCGGTCTGGAGATGTCCCAGAACAGCGAGAGACTGTCTTGGACTGAGGAAGAGGTTGACCAGAAGCTGCATCAGATCATGAAGAACATTCATGATGCGTCTGTTGCTGCTGCAGAAGAGTTTGGCCTTGGCTACAACCTGGTAGCTGGCGCGAACATCGCTGGCTTCAAAAAGGTTGCCGACGCTATGCTGGCTCAGGGCATTTTCTAAACAAAATCAAGGTTTTTCCAAGTTGTTTTTAGATAGGCGGGCGTTGTATACGCCCGCCTATTTCTTCTGTTTGCAATGATAAGGATACAAGGAGAGCATAGGCCATGAAGTATAAGGTACTGTTTCTAAAGGAACTGGATGTTTCCGGCAAGCAAATTTTGTGGGATGACGGCGCGGAGATCATCGTAGCCGGCGGACACTCTGAGGATGTTTTCATCAAAGAGATCCGGGAGCATCAGGTAGATGCGATTATGTGCCGTACCGAAATTGTTACCCCCGCGATGATGGACGCTTCCCCGAACTTAAAGGTCATTGCGAAGCATGGCGTGGGTCTGGACAATATTAATGTGGAATATGCCACAAAGAAGGGCATTCAGGTGGTTTATGCGCCTCTGGGGAATTACAACTCTGTCGCAGAGCATGTGATAATGCTGATGCTGATGGCTGCCCGCCGCTACAAACACGTTGACCGTGAATTCCGCAGCGGCAACTTTGATGTTCGCTATACCCTGCAGGATACCTTTGAGCTGGAAGGCCTGACACTCGGCATTCTGGGCTGCGGCCGCATTGGTCAGATCATCGCCAACAAGGCTGCTCTGGGCTTTGGCATGAACGTCATCGGCTACGACCCCTATGCCAGGCAGGAGAGCATGAAGGCGCCCGTCAAGCTGCTGGAGAACAGAGACGACGTGCTGGCCAGGGCTGACTTTATCAGCCTGAATCTGCCCTCTCTCCCCTCTACCCGTGGCAGCATCAATTATGCCGCTTTCCAGAAAATGAAGCCGAAGGCTTTCTTCATTAACTGCAGCCGCGGCGACGTTGTCGTGGAAGCCGATCTGATTAAGGCTCTGCAGGAAGGCTTAATCCTAGGCGCCGGTCTGGACGTGTTCGATAAAGAACCGATCGAATACACCAATCCGATGCTTGAGATGGACAACGTGATCATGACTCCGCACACTGCCGCAACCACCCGTCAGGCGGTTGTGCGCTGCTGTACCACCGCTGCACGCGGCATTATGGAGGTTATGAACGGAAAACCCATCACTTTCCCGGGCAACAAAATTGACTGACTTTACTCCCTCCCGTATTCGCTTTGAATACGGGAGATGTCTTTCCAAGACCCTTTTAGGCATCCTGAAAGCCCATTTCGCCTGTCTGTCGGATGAAATTTTCCCACGATGAAACAGGGCGGGATTTTAATATTCTTTTGAATAAAATCCCGCAAAAAAATACATAAAAATGCAAGTGGTAATTTGGAAGATATCATAAATGAAATCCCGTTTTTTGTTAAAAATCACTTTATGAAATACGGAAAAATACATAAAAAGTCACGCTTTTTCAGCATCTCTTTCAACATAGTTGATTTTACAAAAAGCTATGGTATAATTGAAATAAAGAATGAGAAAGGCTTTTTGAGGGATATTATCTTTTTTGGAGAAACGCTTTCCCCTGTGCTCAAAACGGATCTGCACAGGTGTGCGGTACCGGCTGGGCTGGGCGGAATATAGGCAAAGAGAGGGAGACATATTATTGCGGTAAGGGGAGAGGAAATGAATGATTTAAAACACTGGAAGCACGCATTGCTGATTGCGGTTATCGTGACTTTTTCCTCTCAGTTGTATTTTAATTTCTTTACGGATAACTTTCGTATTTCAGCGGCTGTCATCTTGTTTCCTGTTTTACTCATGACGATTGCCAAGGATCAGAATTCCGCGGCGATTGGCTGTGTGACCGGCGCGATGGTGTTTGTGGTGCGTCTGTTCCTGATCAGCTCGGGGATTGCGCAGCTGCAGGACAATGTGACGGTTGCACTGATCGGCGGTCTGTTTTATGTGGCCTATGGATTGCTGTTTTCGGTTTTCATTAAAAACAAGCACACGATTCCGTTTCAGCGGATGATCGTTGGGATGGTGCTCAGCGATTTCTGCGCCAATATTTTTGAAGTCGGGCTGCGTACAAGCATGCGGTACAACAGCCTTGATACACAGGTGTACTTTTATCTATTTGGAATCGCGGTAGTTCGTACGATTATCGCGGGTTCTATTCTGCTTGGTGAGCAGAATTATCGTGCTCTTATGAAGAAAATGGAACACGAAAACCGCTATCAGCGCTTGTACCTGATGACGACGCGGCTGAAAAATGAAGTGTACTTCATGGAGAAGAATACCGATGAAATCGAGTCGGCGATGAGCAATGCCTATCGCCTGTATGAGAAGCTGTCGGGAATGGATTTACAGTCGGAGCTGAAGAAAACGGCGCTTTCGATCGCCCGCGATGTCCACGAAATCAAAAAGGATTATATCCGCATCATGCAGGGAATACAAAAAGAGATTGACGAGCAGTACAGCGAAGAAGAGATGGGGATTCGCGATCTGCTGCAAATACTAAAGGAATCCACCTACCGCCTGCTGGAGGCCCGCAGACTCGATATTCAGCTGGATTTTCAGGTGAAGGATGAGTTTGTCACCTGCGATCACTACGCGCTGATGCTGGTCTTGATGAACCTGGTGAATAACGGCATCGAAGCGATTGAGAAAAAAGGACAAAAAGGCTGGATTCTTGTTTCTGTAGAGAAGCAGGGCGATCAGTTTTGGTTTACAGTAACCGATAATGGGCCCGGAATTCCGAAGAAAGATATGGACCGCATCTTTCAAATGGGATTTTCCACAAAGTTTGATGAAGAAACGGGGAATATCTATCGAGGGGTAGGTCTGTCCGGGGTACAGATGACGGTAGAGGAAAAATTCCACGGTTCCATAGAAGTGAAATCAGAGCTTGGGGTTGGAACGGAATTCCGTGTAATGATCCCCGCGGAAATGCTGGAGGAAGAAATTGTATGAATTTTTATATTGTAGAAGACGATTTGTCGGTGATCAATAATCTGGAAGATATTATTGAAAGCCATAATCTGGGCAGCGTGTGCGGCGATTCGGAGGGCAAGGCCCCCAACCCGGCAGAGATTATGGCGCTGAATCCCGATGTGGTGCTGGTGGATTTCCTGATGCCCAATGTGGATGGGATCCAGGTGGTATCGGCTCTGCGCGAAATGGGCAGCACTGCCAAGTGCATCATGATCTCGCAGGTTTCGAACAAAGAATTGATCATGAAGGCCTACAACGCAGGGGTAGACTTTTTTATCAGCAAGCCGATCAATGTGATTGAGATCAAGCGGGTGATTGAGAACATTACCCGGCAGATTCAGATGGAACAGACGCTGTCAAATATCCGCAAGATGTTTCAGGTGGATATGGGCGCCGCCCCAGCTGCAGAAAAGGATGACAAGGACACCCCAGTGCGCAGGCTGCAGTATATTCTCAATCAGCTTGGCATGTCCGGTGAAAAGGGCTCTAAAGACATCATCACCGTTTGCCAGTATCTGTATGATCATGAAAAAACCAGTATGGCCGAAGAGAACATCGGCAAGCTGTGCGAGATACTGAGCGATAATCCGAAAAGCATGGAGCAGCGAATTCGCCGTGCGATTGCAAAGGGTATGTCGAATCTGGCCAATCTGGGCATTGAGGATTTTATGAACGATACCTTTACACGGTATTCCAGCACCCTGTTCTCGTTTGAGGGCATCAAGACAGAGATGGATTTTATCCGCGGCAAGCGTTCCTCCGGCGGAAAGATCAACATTAAAAAGTTTATTAACGGTCTGCTGGTATTTATGGATCAATAACGAAGAAAAGCGCTGTCCTGATCGGGCGGCGCTTCTGCTATATTATTTGTCTTTGCTTCTGTGAGAAGTGTTTTTATTGAAGCGGAAGCCTTTCGTTCGCGCGCGAAGAGATTCTTTCTGCGGGATTTCCCGCGACGCGCGTGCCGGCGCAGTTTGCCTGCGGGTGTTCCGCCGCAGGGGTTCTGCTCTCATGCCGGGGCGGACACTTTCCTTTCGCTACGAGGCGGCGTTAAGCAAAGGCTCGCCAAAGGACCCCTTTGGAATCCGCTTGGGGAACGATTCCCGACGGTGCAAACAAAAGTTGGCCGTAAGGCGTCGCTCCAATGAAAATACCCACTCTCCAGGATCTATCAAGAAATAAGCTTAGCAGTCTCGTCTGTCGGCGGGCATTTTCAGAGCGCTCTCGTTGGCTCGCAGTTTTTTGTACGGCTCCGCCGTGTTTTTTCGCTGGCGCTAGCTTGCCCTTCGTATCAGAGCAGACACTTGATTTCGCGGAAAGGCGGCATCAGGCAAAGACCCTCTAAGGGGAATTTCGGGCCTTTCCCTCCTTGGCCTCCACTTCAAACGACCAAAGGCGGTGTCTTGACGAATCGTTGCTTCTTTTTGCAAGAAAGAGGCCCACCTTGACCTTAGGAGAAAGGCTGCGCCAGCGGAAGTCACACGGAGAGTCCATAAAGACAAATACAATGATTTTATGATAGAAGGCTGTTTTCGCGTGAAAACAGTCAGCGCACACGCGACGAATGGAGCGCGAAGCGGAAGCTTTTCTCCGCGCTGCCTCGCGACCTATAGGCAGGCTCAGCCTGTCGCGCTGCCTCGCGACCAGTGTGCGGGCTCAGCCTGCCGGCTTTTCCCTTTTCATTATAATATAGAATATCAGAGGGAGTTCGCCACACAATTAGAAAACCCAGGCACTTCCAACGGAGAATGGAAATGCCTGGGTTTTCTTCAGTTAGCATGGTGAAATCAAATTAATAGGTATAGAAACCTTTGCCGGTTTTTCTTCCCAGCACGCCGCCGCGAACCATTTTACGCAGCAAGGGATGCGGGCGGTATTTGGTGTCGCCAGTCTCGGACTGGAGAACCTCCATGATCGCAAGGCAAATGTCCAGGCCGATCAAATCGCCCAGAGCCAGCGGGCCCATGGGGTGGTTTGCGCCCAGCTGCATTGCGGTGTCAATATCTTCGGCAGAGGCGGTGCCGTCTGCGTAAATACCAATTGCTTCGTTGATCATCGGAACCAGGATGCGGTTTACAATAAAGCCTGCGGCATCCTTCGCGATAACCGGGGTCTTGCCAATTTCCTTGGCAATTTCAGAAATGCGGTCAACCAGATCCTGCGGAGTGTTCAGGCCGACTACGATTTCAATCAGCTTCATGACAGGGGCCGGGTTGAAGAAGTGCATGCCGATCACGGGGCGGTCCAGCTTGGAGGACAGCTCTGTTACGGACAGAGAGGATGTATTGGTGGAGAAGATGGTCTCCTTTTTGCAGATGCTCTGCAGGGCCAGGAACAGCTCGCGTTTGGCCTGCATATTTTCAATCGCAGCTTCCACAACCAGGTCGCAGTCTGCAACCTTTTCTTTCAGGCCGGTGGTGATTTTCGAGAGGATTGCATCCTTCTTCGCTTCTTCCATCTTTCCTTTGGAAACAAGCTTTTCCAAATTCGCCTGAATTTTCTTTTTGCCATTTTCAGCAAAGCTTTCCTGAATGTCGCACAGAACGACCTCGTAGCCCTCTGTGACGGCGAAAGCCTGAGCAATACCGGAGCCCATGGTTCCGGCGCCGATTACGCCAACTTTCATGTGAATGACCTCCTGTTTCTATCATTTCTCCTCCCGCGGGCAGCCGTTGTACTGGCGTGTCTCCCTCGGGCAGATAACAGGTGCTTCGGAGCCGGGCGAAACCCGCCCGGGCGGCGGAGAACCATTCGAACCAAATGAAACGGGAGCGCCCGGGCGGATTGCTCCGCGCGGGACGCTTGACCGAACAGTGATTTATTAAGAACCTCACGCCGTGAACGGCAGCAAGCTGCCGACGGCTGAAAGAACCTTCAAACTGGAAGCGGAGATATGCTTGCCGCTTGAGAATGAAATGTTTGGTTCCTTACAGATTCTTAAATTATAAGGCTTCCACGATGGTGGAAACGCCCATGCCGCCGCCTACGCACAGAGTGGCAAGGCCCTTACCGCCGCCGCGGCGCTGCAGCTCATACAGCAGGGTGCAGAGGATACGGCAGCCGGAAGCGCCAACGGGATGGCCGATCGCGATCGCGCCGCCGTTCGGGTTGACCTTCTCTTTGTTCCACTTCAGCTCCATGCCTACGGCCAGAGCCTGTGCGGCAAATGCTTCGTTGGCTTCGATGACTTCCATCTCGTCGATGCCCATGTTGAGCTTTGTGAGCAGCTTCTGGGTGGAGAAGGCAGGTCCAATGCCCATGATTGCCGGGTCTACACCGGCCCAGGAGCCGCCAACCCATCTGGCGATGGGTTTTACGCCCAGTTCTTTCGCCTTTTCGGCGCTCATAACGATCACAGCGGCAGCGCCGTCATTAATGCCGGAAGCATTCGCGGCGGTAACAGTGCCGTCCTTCAGGAATGCGGGCTTCAGGCCGCTGATGCCCTCAACCGTTACACCTGCGCGAGCCTGCTCGTCGGTAGAGAATACCGTTACAGCGCCCTTTTTGCCGGGAATCTCCAGCGGAGCGATTTCGGCGTCGAACTTGCCGGCCTTCTGTGCGGCTTCACATTTATTCTGGCTCCATGCAGCAAATTCATCCTGCATTTCGCGGGTAATGCCATATTTCCTTGCCACGTTTTCCGCGGTTACACCCATGTGGTAGTCGTTGAACGCATCCCACAGGGCATCGTTTACCATGGTATCAACGATCTTGTTGTTGTTCATGCGGTAGCCGAAGCGAGCCTGCTGCAGCGCATAGGGAGCAGCGGACATGTTTTCCATACCACCGGCGATGACGACGTCCGCTTCACCGGCACGGATGCGGGAAGCAGCAACGTTCACGCTCTGCAGACCAGAGCCGCAAACCTGGTTCAGGGTCAGCGCGGGAACCTCCTGCGGCAGACCTGCAAAAATAGCAGCCTGGCGAACCACGTTCTGGCCCAGGCCAGCCTGGATAACGCAGCCCATGAGGACTTCATCTACGTCAGAACCTTTAATGCCGGCTCTTTTCAAAGCCTGCTCAATTACAAATGCGCCAAGGCGAGGCGCCGGTACGCCGACAAGGCTTCCTCCGAATTTACCAACTGCCGTTCTAACGGCACCTGCCAATACGATTTCTGTTGCCATAATGGTGCTAACCTCCTAAATTTTTTGGTGGGGTCACTCCGCCGCAAAACCAAGAATGCACTGCGGATTTTGAAATCAAAGACACCTGCCAAACATTTCACAATAAGGAATTCATTCTGAATCATGGAATCAATTCATACCTATTATCTCACTATCCAGACCAAAACACAAGGGCCGTCTGACTGGTTTTTTTAACAAAATGAATTTTGCTTTTTTAGTATTTTTGTCGTTTTCTAGACGCAGGGGGAATATTTTGCTTGAGCTTGGTAAAAGAACAATTGCATATTGTGAAATTATCTTGTATGATGATAACCGTATTTTGAGCAAAATGATTTGGAAATCGTGAAAAACCAACCAGAAACGATTCATTATCATAAAAGAGGAGGTATTGAAATGGTACAAAGCTTGATACGTGCAATGGAGGTTCTCGAGCACCTGCGAAAAGCAGATAAATCCTGTTCGCTTGCAGAGCTGTCGCAGATGTCCGGCCTGCCGTCTAGCACGGTCCACCGGATTTTGCAGACCTTTTGCAGCGCGAACTATGTGTCTCGCGACCCCAAAACACATCTTTATCGGCTGGGTACTGCCCTGATTCCGCTGGGAATGGCGGCGACAAGACGGCTGCGGCTGAGTGATTCCGCGAAGCCTGTGCTGAAGGACCTGATGAAAATCACTAAGGAAGATGTTTTCCTGATTATTATATCCGGCTATAGGGGCATGGTACTCGAAAAAGTAGAGGGCCCGAATCCCCTGAAGGTGATCGAGCGCTTCGGCAACGAGGTGGACCTGCACTACGGCGGCAGCCGGCGTGCTCTGCTGGCCTTTCAGTCGGATAGCTTCATTCGCGGCTATATTCAGGAGCATCTGCGCGATGAGCCGGGATTTACTCCGGAAGAAGAAAAGAAGCTTTTGAGCAGTCTGCTGCGCATACGCGAGGAAGGGGTTGCAATTTCCCGTGGGGAATATATTCCAGATGCAGTGGGGATCGGTGCGCCGGTGTTCGATATGAACGGCAAAGCGGTCGCTTCCATCGGTCTGATCGCCCCGCAATCCCGCACCTCCAGAGCGCAGGAAGAGGAGTTCAAAG
Source organism: Faecalispora jeddahensis (assembly GCF_000577335.1). Lineage (GTDB taxonomy): Bacteria > Bacillota > Clostridia > Oscillospirales > Acutalibacteraceae > Faecalispora > Faecalispora jeddahensis. The sequence continues at coordinate 15,050 of NZ_CBYL010000017.1, forward strand.
TACTCGTAAAGCAGCATGCAGCCCAGTTATCTACTTTATTAGGGTTTGTCCAAAAATGACAATAATCCACTGCCATTTTTATTTAAAATAAAAAATCAATGTCTTGTTTTTTTATTGACACACAATTCAATTGATGCTATCATTTATTGAGAAAATTCCAAAAAATGAAATGAATTTCATAATACGGGAAACCAAGAGGGGGGATTTAGAGCATGCCAGTTGAGCAATTATTGCCGCTGTTGTTCTCAGGACTGACCGTGATACTGACGATTGCTATTCTTTCAACGCTGACCAAGATCAAGGCTGCGGTGGAAGAGTTGGCAGCAAGGCCTGTTGTGGCACCGGCACCGCAGCCTGTGGACGATGGAACAGATGAGATTTATGCGGTTATTATGGCCACAATCAGCGAGGATTTGCAGATTCCGCTGGATCAGCTGCAGTTTAACAGCATCAGAGAGTGTTAACACAAGAGAGCATCCGTTGTTTCAAAAGAATTATGTTGTGATAGGAGAGACCGATTATGAAATACTTGGCAAGAGTCAATGGCAAAGCATATGAGGTGGATGTGGAGCGCGCTCCCTCCGCTTACAAACCGATTCCCAGAGGAATCTACACTGGTGAGCTTCAGGCGGCTCCGGCCCCGGTAGCGGCTCCCGTAGCAGCTCCGGCCCCCGTAGCGGCGGCTCCGGCTCCCGCTCCCGCAGCAGCTCCTGCCCCTGCAGCAGCTCCCGCTCCCAAGAAGGCTCCCGCAGCAGCGGCGGCTGGGGACACCTCCGTTAACTGCCCCATGCCCGGAACCATCCTGCAGGTAAAGGTTTCCGAAGGTCAGGCAGTCAAAGCTGGCGATACCCTGTTCGTCCTCGAGGCGATGAAGATGGAAAACGAGATCGTTGCTCCCTGCGACGGTACTGTGAAGAGCATTTCCGTCAACAAGGGCGATGCGGTACAGTCCAACGATCAGCTGGCTATTGTTGGCTGATTCTCCCCCCTCAGTTTTATATTTGCTGCCGGAGTGATCCGGCTTGCGCTGAAGTAACGGCTCGCAGGTTCTTATCGTGGAATGCATTCTAAGATGTGGATGATTCACGGAAGAATCCAGTGCGGGCTTTTCAGCGGGTTTTATGAGGTTGCAAACAGAGGCGGATTTGTGCGTTTCCTGAAAATACAGCTTGGCAAACCGGAGTTTCTGTGTTAGAATATACAGTAAGCGTAGGTGGCTTGTCCAAAAATTAACAAATCAGCTATTTCGCTGTATTTTTTCGATTTTTTCTGTTTTTTTCGGTAACTGCAAATAAATTCTGCCTTTTACAGTCCAAATTATTCTTATTTGAAAAAGGAGGCACCTGTCAATGGCTGAGCACGGTTACTCAATGCCCTCGTACTTTAAAAATATGCCGATTATTGGTTCGGCAAACCCCCAGGTGAACGCGGAAAACGAAGAAGAATTCCGCAAAGTAGAAAAGGAAATCGCAGATAAGATTGCCGAAATGCGCGAAAGCGGCCGTTCCGACGAATCCCTGCATCAGTCCGGCCAGATGACCGCTACCGACCGTATTGAGGCTCTGGTAGATCCCGGTTCGTTCCTGCCCCTGAACAGCCTGTATGATCCGGAGAGCAACTCTACCGGCAGTACCGGCATCATCAAGGGCCTGGGCAAAATCCGCGGCAAATGGGCGATGATCATCGCTTCCGATAACAAAAAGCTGGCCGGCGCTTGGGTCGCAGGCCAGGCGGACAATCTGCTCCGTGGTTCCGATACCGCGAAATGCCTGAATGTCCCGCTCGTCTACATCCTGAACTGCTCCGGCGTTAAGCTCGACGAGCAGGAGAAGGTATACGCAAACCGCCGCGGCGGCGGCACTCCCTTCTTCCGCAACGCGGATCTGCAGCAGAACGGCATTCCGGTCATCGTAGGCATCTACGGCACCAATCCGGCCGGCGGCGGATACCACAGCATCAGCCCCACCATTCTGATCGCTCATGAGAAAGCCAACATGGCAGTCGGCGGCGCCGGCATCGTGGGCGGCATGAACCCGAAGGGCTATGTGGATGAAGAGGCGGCTCAGGCGCTGATCGAGGCAACCAAGAAGCAGGTGAACGACCCGCCCGGAAACGTTGCAATTCACTACGGTGAGACAGGCTTCTTCCGTGAGGCTTACACCGAGGAAATGGGCGTTCTCGAAGCGATTCAGAAGTATATGGATGATATCCCGGCGTACAATCCGGAGTTCTTCCGTGTGGATTACCCGCAGGAGCCCAACTTTGAGCCCAGCGAGCTGTACAGCATCCTGACGATGAACACCAAGCGCCCCTACAATGTAGAGAACATTCTTGGCCGCATCTTCGACGGCAGCCAGTTCGACGAGTACAAGAAGGGCTACGGCCCCGAGATCATCACCGGTATCGCCAAGGTAAACGGCCTGCTGGTTGGTGTCATCGCGAACTATCAGGGCATCCTGATGAACTACCCCGAGTATAAAGAGAACAGCGTCGGCGTCGGCGGAAAGCTGTATCGCCAGGGTCTGATCAAGATGAACGAGTTCGTTACCCTGTGTGGCAGAGACCGCCTGCCCATCGTCTGGTTCCAGGATACCACCGGTATCGACGTCGGCAACGACGCGGAAAAGGCAGAGTTGCTCGGCCTTGGCCAGTCTCTGATTTATTCCATCCAGTCTTCTAAGGTGCCGCAGATTGAAATCACTCTGAGAAAGAGCACCGCTGCTGCCCACTATGTCATGGGCGGCCCGCAGGGCAACGATACCAACGCCTTTACTCTGGGCACCGCTGCCAGCGAAGTGAACGTTATGCACGGCGAAACCGCCGCTGCCGCTATGTATTCCCGCCGCCTGGTGAAAGATGCCAAGGCCGGCAAGGATCTGAAGCCCACCATCGACAAGATGAACGAGATGATCGAGGAATACCGCGTGAAGTCCGGCCCGCTGTTCTGCGCTCAGCACGGCTTCCTGGATGAGATCATCGAGCTGACCAAGATCAGAGAGTACGTGATTGCGTTTGCTGAATCGGCTTACCAGAATCCGCGTTCGTTCTGCGCGTTCCATCAGATGCTTCTGCCCAGAGCGATCCGCGATTACAACAACGTATTTGCACAGGCAGTTGAAAAATAATTCGGTTTCCGCCTGAGGCAGGAAATCGTGAATCGGGATTCCGGCGCATCGCCCAGTCAATCAAACAGTGTGGTATCCACCCTTACAAGTTGATGAAGGGAGTGCGCCGGGATTTTCCTTGATTCCCGGCTGAACAGGCCGGGCCCCGGCGAGGAAGCGACGCTTCACGCCGTCGGAGAATATTTCCGGAGCACCGGGAGCTCGGGGCGGGCCGCATCAGGCGGCCGGTTATCCGGGCACAGCATTATCTTTTGGATGAGGAGCTAAAATATGGATTGGAAAGATCTGTACGCGCAGCGAAAAATGACCGCAGAGGAAGCGGTGGCCCGCGTTCGTTCCGGCGACAGAGTCGTAACACCCAACGCGGCGGGCGCGCCGGTTCATTTGATCAATGCACTGGTTGCGCGAAAAGACGATCTGAAGAACGTAGAAATTGCCCACATGGTACCTTTGGCAAAAGCACCATACGCTGCGCCGGAGATGGAAGGGCACTTTATCCACAACTCCATTTTTGTAGGAGGCTCGACCCGGGCCACTATTGAGGCGGGCATCGGCGACTATACGCCCTGCTTTTTCCACAAGGTGCCTGAGCTGTTCGATACCACTCTGCCGGTGGATGTGGCTTTGATCCACGTTTCCGCCCCCGACGAGCACGGCTATTGCAGCTACGGTGTAACGGTGGACTACGAAAAGCATGCCGCGGAAGTGGCAAAGCTGGTCATCGCGCAGGTGAATGAGAATATGCCCCGCACGCTGGGCGACTGCTTCATTCATGTGAGCGAGATAGACTGCATTGTGGAGTGCAACGATCCGATTCTCGAACTTGGCGCCCCCAAAATTACCGAGATTGAAAAGAAGATCGGCGGCCACTGCGCCGAGCTGATCAAGGATGGAGATACCCTGCAGCTGGGAATCGGTGCGATTCCGGACGCAGTGCTCCTGTTCCTCAAAGAGAAAAAGGATCTCGGTATCCATACGGAAATGTTCTCGGACGGCGTGGTCGAGCTGGTGGAAGCCGGCGTGATCAACAATTCCAAAAAGACGCTGCACAAAGGGAAGAGCGTTGCAACCTTCCTGATGGGCACACGGCGTCTGTACGATTATGTTCATAACAATCCGGCGGTGGAAATGTACCCCGTCAATTATGTCAATGACCCTGTTGTCATCGCGAAGAACGACAATCTGGTGTCGATCAACTCCTGCGTACAGATCGACCTGCTGGGCCAGGTGGTATCCGAAAGTATCGGGCCGGTGCAGATCAGCGGCGTGGGCGGGCAGATCGACTTCATCCGCGGCGCTTCCATGAGCCGCGGCGGGCGTTCGATTCTGGCGATGAATTCCACGGCGGCGGGCGGCAAGGTTTCCAAAATCGTGCCGTTTATCGATCTGTGGTCGGCGGTAACCACCTCCCGCAACGACGTTCAGTATGTTGTGACGGAGTACGGAATCGCGGAGCTGCGCGGACACACGATGCGTGACAGAGCGCGCAGCCTGATTGAGATTGCCCACCCGGATTTCCGTGATTCCTTGAAAGAGGAATTCGAAAAGCGTTTCCATACAAAATATTAAGAAGAAAAACAAGAGGCCCTGCCGAATGCCGCAGGGAACAGTCAGGAGGGACACAGATGAGTCTGGTTACATTTGAAACAAAGCATGACAATCTCATCGGGATTCTGACCATGAACCGGCCCCAGGCGCTCAACGCGGTAAACCTGGAGGTTATGAAGGATCTGGAACAAGCACTGGAGCAGGCGAAGCAAAGCGGTATCCGCTGCCTGATCATCACCGGAGCCGGTGAGAAGGCTTTCGTAGCCGGTGCAGACATTGGCGAAATGCGCAATCTGACAAAGCCGCAGGGTGAAGAATTCGGCCTGCTCGGCGACAGGATTTATCATCTGGTAGAGCAGTTCCCCGCCCCTGTGATCGCGGCGGTCAACGGCTTTGCTCTGGGCGGCGGCTGCGAGCTTTCTCTCGCGTGCGATATCCGCCTTGCGTCTGAAAAAGCGGTGTTCGCGCTTCCCGAGGTGGGCCTTGGCATCACTCCCGGTTGGGGCGGCATGCAGAAGCTTGCCAGGGCAATCGGCCCCGGCAAAGCGAAGGAACTGGTATTTACCGCCGGCAGAGTGAAGGCTGAAGAGGCTCTCGCAATCGGCCTGGTCAATGCGGTGTACGCGCCCGAAGAGCTGCTTGCAAAAGCGGAAGAGCTGGCGCTGAAGATCGCCGCAAACGCTCCGGTGGCTGTGCAGAATGCAAAGCGCGCCATGAACGAGAGCGTTGGCCTTGGTTTGTGGGAGGCTGCCGAGCTGGAGGCAAAATACTTTGGCGATTGTTTTGAAACCCAGGATCAGCGGGAAGCGATGGGCGCGTTTGTGGAGAAACGTAAGCCCGCGCCGTTCGTTGGCAAATAAATCTTTCAACAATTAAAAATCAGGGGGATCGATATGAATTTTGAGCTGAACAACGAGCAGTCGATGGCTCGGGAAATGTTCGCGGCCTTTGCAGAAAAGGAAGTAAAGCCCTTAGCTCACGACATTGATGAGGAAGAGCGCTTTCCGGCAGAGACTGTTGAAAAAATGAAGAAGTACGGCTTTTTCGGCATTCCGTATCCGAAAGAGCTCGGCGGCCAGGGCTGCGATGTTCTGACCTACATCATGTGCGTAGAAGAGCTTTCCAAGGTTTGCGGCACAACGGGCGTTATCGTTTCCGCACACACCTCTCTTTGTGCTGACCCGATCTACAAGTACGGCACCAAAGAGCAGAAGGAAAAATATCTGGTACCGCTTGCTTCCGGCAAAAAGATCGGCGCGTTCGGTCTGACCGAGCCCGGCGCGGGCACCGATGCTTCCGGCCAGCAGACCAAGGCTGTGCTGGACGGTGACCACTATGTCCTCAACGGCAGCAAGATTTTCATCACCAACGGCGGCGTAGCCGACATTTATGTCGTGTTCGCCATGACCGATAAGTCCAAGGGCGTGAAGGGCATTTCCGCGTTTATCGTAGAGAAGGAATTCCCGGGCTTCTCCATCGGCAAAAAGGAGAAGAAGATGGGTATCCGCGGCTCCGCTACCACTGAGCTGGTATTTGAGAACTGCATCGTTCCCAAAGAGAACCTGCTGGGCCAGGAGGGCAAGGGCTTTTCCGTTGCCATGACTACGCTGGACGGCGGCCGTATCGGCATCGCCGCACAGGCACTGGGCATCGCCGAGGGCGCTTTGGACGAGACGATCAAGTATGTCAAAGAGAGAAAGCAGTTTGGCCGTTCCATCGCTGCGTTCCAGAACACTCAGTTCCGTATTGCAGACATGAAGACGAAGATTGACGCTGCGCAGCTGCTCGTTTACCGTGCGGCGATGCTCAAGCAGGCTGGCGCGAAGTTCTCTACTGAGGCTGCTATGGCGAAGTTGTTTGCGGCAGAAACCGCTATGGCGGTTACCACCGAGTGCGTACAGCTGTTCGGCGGCTACGGCTACACCAGAGAGTATCCCGTGGAGCGCATGATGCGCGACGCGAAGATCACCGAAATTTATGAAGGCACCAGTGAAGTGCAGCGCATGGTTATTTCCAACGCGCTTTTGAAATAAGGGGGGGCACGCAGTGAATATCGTTGTAAGCATCAAGCAGGTTCCGGATACCAATGAGGTAAAGCTGGACCAGGCGACAGGAACCCTGATTCGTGAAGGCGTTCCCAGCATTATCAATCCGGACGACAAGGCTGGCCTTGAGGCTGCCCTCCGTTTGAAAGACCAGGTCGGCGCGCATGTTACCGTTCTGACCATGGGCCCGCCCCAGGCGGCCATCGCTCTGCGCGAGGCTCTGGCAATGGGCGCTGATGAAGCGATCCTCGTGACCGACCGCGCATTCGGCGGCGCTGACACCTGGGCTACTTCTTCCACTCTGGCTTCTGCGATTGCAAAGCTGGATTATGATCTCATCATCACCGGCCGTCAGGCCATCGACGGCGATACCGCACAGGTTGGCCCGCAGATCGCCGAGCACCTCGGCCTGCCCAACGTCAGCTATGCGGAAGAGCTGTGGGTGGAAGGCGATACCCTCAAGGTAAAGCGCCAGTATGAAGACCGCTATCACATCATTCGCGTCAAAACTCCCTGCCTGATTACCGCTTTGGCCGAAATGAATGAACCCCGCTATATGACTCCCGGCGGCATTTTCGACGCCTTCCAGAAAGAAATCACCGAGTGGCACAGAGCCGACCTCGATGTTGACGACAGCAACATCGGCCTGAAGGGTTCTCCCACCCGCGTGAAGAAGTCCTTTACCAAGGCTGTTAAAGGACAGGGCACCGTTGTAACGATGGAGCCCGAAGAGTCAGCGAACTGGCTGACCGACCGTCTGCGTGAAAAATTCATTCTGTAGTAGGAAAGTGGTGAGGAATTATGAGTAACGAAGCATATAAGGGAATATTCGTATTTGCCCAGCAGGTGGACGGAAAACTGTCCAACGTTGCGCTGGAGCTGATCGGCAAAAGCAAAGCTTTGGCCAAAGATCTGAACACAGAAGTTACCGCCGTTGTTCTGGGTAACAAAATCGGCCATCTGCCGGAGCAGCTGGGCCGTTATGGCGCGGACCGCGTTGTCATCGCGGAGGATCCGATTCTGGAAACTTATACCACCGAGCCTTATGCGCATGTTATTACCGAAATCGTGAAAAAATATCAGCCTGAGATCGTTCTGTATGGCGCAACCGCCATCGGCCGTGACCTGGCTCCCCGTATTTCCGCCAGAGTACACACCGGCCTGACCGCCGACTGCACCTCGCTGGAAATCGAAGAGGGTACCGGCAACCTGCTGATGACCCGCCCCGCATTCGGCGGCAACATCATGGCGACCATCGCCTGCGCGGACTTCCGTCCCCAGATGGCGACCGTTCGCCCCGGCGTTATGCAGCGCCTGACTCCCGTAGACAACGCTCACCCGGTGGTAGATACTTTCTCTGTTCCGGATCTGGCCGAGCATGTCAACGTGGAAGTGGTTGAAGTGATCAAGAAGGTCAGCGAGAAGATGGACATTCAGGAAGCCAACGTTTTGGTTTCCGGCGGACGCGGCATGGGCGGCCCCGAGAATTTCAAGCTCCTCGAGGATCTGGCAGAAGTTCTGGGCGGCACAGTTTCCTCCTCCCGTACTGCGGTTGACGCAGGCTGGGTTGAGAAAGACCGCCAGGTTGGCCAGACCGGTAAAACGGTTCGCCCGAACCTGTATATTGCCTGCGGCATTTCCGGCGCCATTCAGCACTTGGCTGGCATGGAAGAGTCCGATGTGATCATCGCGATCAACAAAGATCCCAGCGCTCCCATCTTTGAGGTGGCGGACTACGGCGTTGTGGGTGACGTGATGAAAATCCTGCCGCTGTTCACAGAGCAGGTAAGAAAAGCTAAGGAAGAAAAAAGCAACGCCTGATTTATTTTAGGCTCTCAGTACGGCAGCGCGCAAGGATTTTTGCATCTCGAGGCTTCCGCGCCGCCGCGCGGGCTTTCCCCGGCCCGATGCGAATCTGCGCGCGCTGCTGCGCTGAAAATTGCTTTTTTTCAGATGGAGCCGACCGGTTCTGCCAGCCGATTCCATCCATCATACTTATATTGGAGGTTTTACCGTGGGAAAAGTGTATACGCTATCTGAAGCAGTAGCCAAATTCGTAAACGACGGTGACAGTATCGCAATCGGTGGCTTCACCACTAACAGAAAACCCTTTGCCGCCGTCCATGAAATCCTCAGACAAGGGAAAAAGGACTTTATTTTGAATGCGGGTGCCAACGGCGGTGACGCGGATCTGCTCATCGGCTGTGGACGCGTCAAGGCGTACATCAACTGCTACACCGCAAACTCCGGCTATACCAACGTATCCAGACGGTTCCGCGCGGCGATTGAAAACGGCGACATTCTTTTTGAGGACTACTCACAGGATGCTGTTATGCTGATGTTCCATGCCGCTGCTCTGGGATTCCCCTATGTTCCCAGCCGCCTGATGATGGGTACCGGCCTTGCCGATAAGTGGGGCATTTCCAAAGAGATCAGAAAGACCATTGACAAGCTGCCCGATGAAAAGTTCGTCATTGAGCAGAATCCCATGAACCCCGAAGAGAAGCTGCTGCTCCTGCCTGTGCCGGAGATTGACGTTGCCGTCATTCATGTGCAGATGGCTTCCCCCGACGGAACCTGCCGCATTCTGGGCGACGAGTTCCAGGATACCGATATTGCGGGCGCTGCGAAGAAGGTCATTGTTACCTGCGAAGAGCTGGTTTCCGATGAGTATATCCGCCGCGATCCCAACGCGAACACCATCCCCGGCTTCTGCGTGGATGCCGTTGTTCATGCCCCGCACGGTGCGCATCCGTCCCAGTGCTACGACTACTATGACTACGATTCCAAATATTATAAAGAATACGATGTTGCCTCCAAAACACAGGAAGCGTTCGACGCTTTCTGCCAGGAGTGGGTATTCTCCACCCCGACACACGAGGACTACCTCAACAAGGTAGGCGGCGCCAGGCTGGCCAACCTCAAGGTTGTTCCGGGTCTCGGCTACCATGTTGATATGACGGCACAGGCGAAGGAGGAGAAGAAGTAATGGCTAACTACACGAATTACACCAACAAAGAAATGCAGGCAATTACGATTGCCCGCGCGATCACCAACGATCATATCGCGATTGTTGGAACAGGTCTTCCTCTCATCGGCGCAACTGTTGCCAAGAAGATATTTTCCCCCGGCTGCACACTCATTGTTGAGAGCGGCCTGATCGACTGCGATCCCGTTCAGGTTCCCACCTCTGTCGGTGACTGCCGCTTTATGGCGCACTGCGCGGTGCAGTGGCCTCCGGTTCGCTACATTGGCTTCCAGGCCAACGAGTGGCTCAAGAACAGAGACAGAATGATCGCCTTCATCGGCGGCGCTGAAATTGACCCTTACGGCAATGTCAACTCCACCTCCATGGGCGATTACCATCATCCGAAGACCCGTTTCTCCGGCTCCGGCGGAGCGAACGGTATTGCAACGTATGTCAATACCGTTCTCATGATGCAGCACGAAAAGCGCCGCTTCACTGAGAAGATCGATTACATTACCAGCCCCGGCTGGATGACCGGCGGCCCCGACGGACGCAAGAAGGCAGGTCTGCCCCAGAACCGCGGCCCGCTGATGGTTGTTACCGACAAGGGCGTTATGAAGTTTGACGAGAAGACCAAGAGAATGTATCTGGCGGGTTACTACGAGTCCTCCTCCATTGAGGAGATCGTAGAGAATACCGGCTTTGAGATTGACACCTCCAGAGCAGAGCTGCTGGCTCCGCCCTCTCCGGAAGTCATCAAGGCGATCCGCGAAGAGATCGATCCCGGCCAGGTCTTCATCAAAGTTCCCAAAGAGTAATTATCGTTGATATTCATTCCTTGCACGCGGCGGAGCTTTGTTTGAGGCTCCGCCGGCGGCGCAGGGGGTTCGACTGTTTGGCGGTTTCAGGCCGATTCGGCTTGAAATGCCGATACCGAGTTCAAAAAGCCAATTGGTAGGAAGGTTACTATGGAAGCAAAGTATACGTTAGGCATCGACGTTGGTTCCACCACGTCTAAATGTGTGATTGTGAAGGACGGGCAGGAGATCGTCAGCAAATCTCTGGTTTCAGTGGGAGCCGGTACCAGCGGCCCCGAGCGCGCGATCAAAGAGGTGCTGGATAACTGCGGAATGAAAAAAGAAGACATGAGCTTTATTCTTGGCACCGGCTACGGGCGTAATTCGCTTGATATCGTGGATGACCAGATGAGTGAGCTGAGCTGTCATGCAAGAGGCGCATACTACCTGTTTCCGGAGGTTCACACGGTCATTGACATCGGCGGACAGGACATGAAGGTGCTTCAGATTGACAATGGCGTTATGGTCAATTTCCAGATGAACGACAAGTGTGCCGCCGGCACGGGGCGCTTTCTCGATGTAATGGCCCGCGTGCTGGAGGTGAAAGTCGCCGAACTGGGCGATTTGGGGGCAAAGTCCACCAAACGGGTAGCGATCAGTTCTACCTGTACGGTTTTCGCCGAAAGCGAAGTGATCAGCCAGCTGGCGCAAGGCAGCGATATGCACGACATCATCAACGGTATCCACCACTCTATCGCCGCCCGTATGAGCGGTCTGGCACGCCGTGTCGGTGTGCGCGACCAGGTTGTTATGACCGGCGGTGTGGCGCAGAATGTCGGTGTTGTCGCAGCGCTGGAGGAGGAGCTCGGCCATAAGGTCTACACCTCTCCCCTGGCTCAGTATGCCGGTGCGCTTGGCGCGGCGCTGTTTGCGTACCAAAAGGCGACCCGCAAGAAATAGCGCCAGGCAATAGAATGATTTTTCGTTGGTGTGGGAGCTCCCCACACGTTAGAAACCCTTTGTTACTATTATTTTAAAAGGAGCGAGTGAACTATGGCAGAAATCGAAAAGACAGCACCCGCCGAGCAGACTGCTCCCGCAGCTGCGGCGCCTGCCAAGAAACCTGCAAAACCCGCCAGCCCCGGTGTAACTGCTCTGCGTAAAGTCGTTTCCGACGTTTACGCTGCCGCTTGGGAAGCAAAGAAAGCGGGCCGCCCGGTGGGCTGGTCTTCTTCCAAATTCCCCTGCGAAATCGCAGAAGCCCTTGACCTGGCCGTTGTATATCCCGAGAACCAGGCCGCCGGTATCGCCGCGCAGCATGACGGCGAGCGTTTGTGTGAGGCTGCCGAGAACCTGGGCTTCGATGCTGATATCTGTGGTTATGCCCGTATCAGCCTGGCCTACGCTTCCGGCGTAGAAACAACCAACGTGTCCCGTCAGATGCCGCAGCCTGACTTTGTTCTGTGCTGCAACAACATCTGCAACTGCATGACGAAATGGTACGAGAACATTGCTCGTATGCACAACATTCCGCTCATTATGATCGACGTTCCCTACAACAACACCACTCACGTAGACGAGAGCCAGGTGGCATACATTCGCGCCCAGTTCGAGGACGCAATCAAGCAGCTGGAAAAGATCTCCGGCAATAAGTTTGATGAGAAGAAGTTTGAGCAGGTATGCGCAAACGCAAACCGCACCGCGAAGGCATGGCTGAAGGTCTGTGACTATTGCCAGTACGAGCCCTCTCCGATGTCTGGTTTCGATCTGTTCAACCACATGGCGGACGTTGTTACCGCCCGCGGCAAGGAATCCACCGCCGAAGCGTTTGAGCTGCTGGCAACCGAGCTGGAGGAGCACGTGAAGAATGGTACCTCCACCCTGCCGTTTGAAGAGAAATACCGCATTATGTTCGAGGGTATTCCCTGCTGGCCTGATCTGAAGGCGCTGTTTAAGCCCCTGAAGGGCAGCGGTCTGAACGTAACCGCTGTTGTGTACGCACCTGCGTTTGGTTTCGTATACGACGGACTGGATGATCTGTGTCGTGCATACTGCAAAGCCCCGAACAGCGTTTGCCTGGAACAGGGTGTTGAATGGCGTGAGGGCCTCTGCCGCGATAATAAGGTAGACGGTGTTTTGGTTCATTACAACCGCAGCTGCAAGCCGTGGTCCGGCTATATGCCCGAAATGCAGCGCCGCTTCACCGCCGACTTGGGCATTCCCTGCGCCGCGTTCGACGGCGACCAGGCGGATCCCCGTAACTTCAATGCCGCTCAGTACGAAACACGCGTACAGGGCCTTGTTGAAGCGATGGAAGCAACCAAAGCTGCGAAGGAGGGCTAACGAACATGAGTATCGAATCGATTATCAGTGAGCTGGCCAGTGTTGCTGCACATCCCGGAAAGCAGCTGGCAGATTTTAAAGCACAGGGCAAAAAAGTGATCGGCATTCTGCCCTACTATGCGCCCGAAGAGCTCGTTTATGCCGCAGGCATGGTTCCCATGGGCATCTGGGGCAGCAACGATAAGACCATTTCCATGGCGAAGGAATACTGCGCAACGTTCTACTGCACCATCGCGCAGCTGGGCCTTGAAATGCTGCTGGATGGCACGCTCGATCAGCTTGACGGCGTGATCACCCCCACCATTTGCGATACCCTGCGCCCGATGAGCCAGAACATCCGCGTGGCGATGGCCAAGTACGAGAAGATGCCCACCATCTTCCTGGCACATCCCCAGAACCGTAAGCCCGCTTACGGCCTGAAATTCTGTGTGGATCAGTACACCAACATCAGAAAAGCGCTGGAAGAAATCAGCGGCGCTCCGATTACGGACGAAGCGATTCAGAACGCGATTAAGGTATACAACAAGAGCCGTGCTGCCCGCCGCGAGTTTGTAAAGCTTGCAAGCGAGCACTGCGACGTGATCACCCCCACAAAGCGCAGCGCGGTGCTGAAGGCTTCCTGGTTCATGCTCAAGGATGAGTACACCGAGAAGCTCGAAGCGCTCAACGAAGAGCTGGGGAAACTGCCTGCCTGTGACTGGAAGGGCGTGAAGGTTGTCACCAGCGGTATCATCTGTGATAATCCGACCCTCCTCAAGATTTTTGAGGACAACAACGTTGCGATCGCTGCGGATGATGTTGCTCAGGAGAGCCGTTCCTTCCGTGCCGATGCTCCGGAGGATCAGGCAGATCCGATGATGGCTTTGGCCCTGCAGTTTGCGAGCCTTGACTACGACGTTCTGCTCTATGATGAACATTCCTCTGAGAACCGCCGTGGCGAGTTCGTTGCCAACATGGTAAAAGAGAACGGCGCACAGGGTCTGATCCTGTTCATGCAGCAGTTCTGTGATCCGGAGGAGATGGAGTATCCCTCTCTGAAGAAGGCTCTGGACGAGGCCGGCGTGATGCACATCAAGCTGGGCATCGACCAGCAGATGCGCGACTTCGGTCAGGCTGCTACTGCGATTCAGGCGTTTGCCGACGTGTTGAAGTCTCTTTAATTTACATTTCTAAAAAAGCCCCTTCCGAGAGAAATCCCGGAAGGGGCTTTTTTGCAGGCTGGGCCTGTACGTAAGCTGCGGCAGACTTTTCCCTCTTCATCTTGTTATGAAAGAACTAGTTTTTTTGTGAGTTGCTTCACATGGAATTTCTGCTGGCGCAGGGCTTGCCCCTCGTGCTGGGGCGGGCCCTGCGCCAGCAGAATCTCTGCGGTATAGTCACAAAGCAAAATTCACTTTTTATCAAAATAATAGATATAGAAGGATTCCTGTGGGCGAAAAAGGCGTTTCCTTCGCCGGGTGCCCTAAGGGGTGAATCAAGCCCCAACCTTTGATTTTCTTGACAGGGAAATGCAAAAGCATTACAATGAAAACACATTGACCTGATTGGGAGAAAGGGAGGAATTTATGCGTGAAGTGACTCGAAAATCAGCAATTCCGGTATATGCGGCGGCAGTGCCGTGGCTTTTGGGGGCGCTGGTTCTTCCTTTTTATCAGGCGTGGCATTTTGTGCTGGCCGCGGTCATTTCCGCAGCGGCTTATGTTGTGATGAGCCGCGTCTTTCCGGCAAAAACGATTCTGGTGCCGGAGGAAGAACGCCCCGCAAATACGGGCGATGCCGGCGCGGATGCTTTGATCAACGATGGACGCGAGCAGCTCAAACGCCTGCGGGCGCTCGATGAAGAAATTGCCGACCCCGCTGTCAGTGCGCACATTGTGCGTATCTGCGGCATCTGCGGAAAGATTTTTGCGTATCTGGAGAAGAATACAAGCAAAGCGACAAAGCTTCGCCTGTTTTTCAACTATTATCTGCCCACCACCGTTAAGCTGCTCGAAAGCTATGAGCGGATGGCGTCGCAGGACATTTCCGGGGAAAATATTGAATCCGCCATGCGCGGTGTGGAAGGGATCCTCTCAAGCATCGAAGAGGCGTTTGAAAAGCAGCTCGACCACCTGTTTGCCGATGAGGCGCTCGATATTTCCACAGATATTACCGTTTTGGAGAATATGATGGCCCGTGAGGGATTGACGAAGGACCAATTTGACAAGGACAGCAAATGAATCGAAGGAAAGGGTGTTTGAAACATGGAGCATCAGGAGTTTGTCCCCGATTTGACACTGGAGCCGGCCGAAGTTACCGTACAGGAGGATCAGCAGGAGGAACAGACGGCTGCCTCCACAACGCTGGATAAAAGCCAGCTGACGCCCGAGGAGCAGAAGCTGGTAAGCGCTTTCGCGCAGAAGATCGATCTGACAGATACCAATCAGGTTCTTCAGTTCGGCGCCGGCGCACAAAAGAAAATCGCCGATTTTTCGGGTTCCGCTCTTGCCAATGTCCGTACCAAAGACATGGGCGAGGTTGGCGGTATGCTCACCGATCTGGTCACGGAGCTGAAGGGTCTGGAAATCAAGCCCGAGGAGAAGAAGGGCCTGTTTGGCTTTTTGAAAAAGACGAACAATCAGATTTCCGCGCTGAAAACGAAGTACGACAAGGTGGAGGTCAACGTGGATAAGATCACTACCACGCTGGAAAACCACCAGATCCAGCTCATGAAGGATATTGCGATGCTGGATAAAATGTATGAGCAGAACCTCAATTATTTTAAAGAGGTTTCGATGTATATTCTGGCCGGTAAGGAGCGCCTCGAAAGCGCGAAGCAGAACGAGCTGCGTCTGGCACGTGAAAAAGCACAGCTTACCGGGCTGCCCGAGGACGCCCAGGCCGCGAACGATCTGGCGAATCAGTGTAACCGCTTTGAAAAGAAGCTGCACGATCTGGAGCTGACCCGCATGATCTCGATTCAGATGGGCCCGCAGGTGCGCCTGATCCAAAACAATGACAGCCTGATGGCCGAAAAAATCCAGTCGTCGCTCGTGAACACGATTCCGCTGTGGAAGAGCCAGATGGTGCTGGCGCTCGGCCTTGCGCACTCCCAGCAGGCGCTGGAAGCACAGCGCAGTGTGACCGACATGACGAACCAGATGCTCCGGAAAAACGCCGAGATGCTGAAAATGGGCACGATTGAGACCGCGAAGGAATCTGAGCGCGGCATTGTAGATATCGAAACGCTGCAGCAGACGAACCAGGCGCTGATCTCTACACTGGAGGAAGTGCGCCGCATTCAGTCGGAGGGCGCGCAGAAGCGCCGTGCTGCCGAGGTCGAGCTGGGACGCATTGAGGGAGAGCTCAAGCAGAAGCTGCTGGAACTGAGAGACTGATAGGCGGTTTGTAAACGCAACGCAACTTTCTGTTTTGATAAAAACAGGCTGTGGCTGCGTTAAAATCCTTGGAATACATCCAGTGTGTGCGCTCTTTGGATATTTCTGCAATCTGCCTTGCCTCGGTCTGCTTTTCTTCAAAATATCCGGCATGTATGGTATGGATAAACAAACTCTGAACAGGAGGAAACCATGGAGTGGCTTAAAAACCGGCGAACCGCATGGGTTGTTTTGATTGCTGTTGTTGTGCTGTCGGTTCTGTTTGGCTCGGTTAGGTCGGTGTCGGGACTGCGTCAGCAGGCGGAGCAGACCTTTACGCAGGGAACGCGCGGCGACGGACTGGGAATTTCACATTACCTGGAATCAAGAGTCTCTCTTTCGGGAAACCTGATTACGGTAGCCGGGCGGTATCTGGACGCCAATGACGTGCGGATTACGGCGCTGCGGCAGGCAGCGGATGCGTTGGCGGGAGCCCAGACGCCGTCAGCCAAATACCAGGCCAATCTGAGTCTGGATTCTGCGTTCCAGTCTGTATATGACGCGATGGAGGGACAGTATCTGTCGCAGAAGGATACGGAGTACCGCACCCGCCTGTTAGCGGATTTTAAATCACGCAATGCGTCCATCAGCTATAACGGCTATAATGGTCTGGCGCAGAATTTTAATGATAAGGTACTGAGGTCGACCCCCGGCGGCGCGATGGCGTCCGCTGTTGGGGTGAAACCTCTCGAGCTGTATACCATGACAGGGGGAGACAAATGAAAAAGCGCGTCAGTGTGCTTTTGGTTTTAACCGTGCTTCTGTCTGTTCTGTTCGCTCTGCCTGCTTCGGCAGAAGTGAACATACCGGAGCCGACCGATCAGTTTTATGTCAATGATTTTGCCGGTGTGCTCAGCGATGAAACCAAGAACGGCATCATGTCCGCCAATATCAATCTGTACGAAAAAACCGGTGGGCAGATTGTTGTGACGACGGTGGATTTTCTGGACAACGCGGATATCTCCGATTACGGCTATGCTATGTTCAATCAGTGGAAGATCGGCTCGAAAGAGAAAAACAACGGCATTTTGCTGTTGCTGGCCATTGGCGACGACAATTACCGCGTGATCCCCGGCTATGGGATCGAGGATGAACTCTCTGCAGGTGAGCTCAAGCAGATGCTTAACGAATACCTGGAGCCGGATTTTGCCGCCAAGGATTACGACGCGGGTGTGCAGAAAATGTTTACCGCGCTGGTAAACTGGTATGAAAGCAATTACGGCGTTTCCATCTCCAGCACCGCTGGAGCGCTGCCGGATCCAAAAGCAGAATATCAGGGCGGCGGCGGAGTCAATGAGTACGAAGGCCAGCGCTCCGGCGGCATTTCGAGGATGTTCAGTTCCATCATTATGCTGATCATTCTGTTTGTTGTTTTCAGCTCCATCTTTTCCCGCAGGCGCCGGTATCGCGGGTATCCCCCGTATGGCGGCGGATACGGCGGAAGAGGATATTACGGCGGCGGTTCATGGTTCTGGCCGTTCTTTTTAGGCAACCTGTGGGGTTCCAGCCGGCGCCCTCCCCCGCCCTGGGATGATAACCGCGACCATCACCACCATGATGATCATGATGATCACGATAACCACGGCGGATGGTTCGGCGGCGGTGGCGGATTCGGTGGCTTCGGAGGAGGCGGAGGCTTTGGCGGAGGCGGCGGTTTCAGCGGCGGTGGCGGCGGAAGCAGCGGCGGCGGGGCGGGCCGTTTCTAGGAATCCTCTTTTCCCCAAAAAGAGACCTTTTTTTCGCACGAAGTGATCTATATTTAAAATACAGTTGCCGCAGTGTGCGGGTATTTACAATAAAATCGGGAATTACGAGTAGAAAACGCCCCTTCCGGGGCTTTTCTGTACCGTTGATAAAGAATGTTTTTACGATCCGACAGATTATGAAATACTCTTAAATCATGAGGTATTCAGCATGGAAGCGAATTTCTCAACACCTGCTCAGGATTACTACGAGATTGTAAAACGTCAGACACAATTGCTTGGGGATCACGATCTATACACCGTCTGCCATTCTCTTCGGGTGGCTCGTACCAGTTATTTTGTTGCGCATCATTTGGGGCTTTCCTCCGATCAGTGCAGGCGCGTGTATTTGGCCGCCAATGCACACGACATCGGTAAAATCGGTGTTCCTGATGCGATTCTTCAAAAGAACGGGAGCCTGACGACGAGGGAATGGGCTATCATGAAGCAGCATCCCGCGCTGGGCGCGGGCATGCTGATGCAGTCTGCCTCTACGGAGGAAATTGCCTACATCGTGTGGTGCCACCATGAGCGCTATGATGGGACAGGCTACCCCAATGCGCTCTGCGGCGATCAGATTCCGCTGGAAGCGCGGATTATTGCGGTGTGCGATTCGTTTGACGCGATGAAGAGCAAGCGCGCTTACCGGGATTCTCTGCCCGATCAGACGTGCCGGAATGAAATTGAGAAAAACATCGGAACCATGTACGATCCGGCGATCGCAGAATTGGTTCTGAGAAATTGGCAGACCATGCAGAAGCTGCAAAGTGCAAAGTAATAAAAAATCAAAAACGGCAGGCACCGGAGTTTGGGTGCCTGCCGTTTTTCTGAAACGAATGGTATAATCATAAATATTATATACTTTTGGTTAATTAATTGTCAGCCGCTCACACCCCGGGAAGGGCAGAGAGCCGGAACGGTTCAGGACGCAAAAAACTCTCCGCAGGACAAAGCGGAGAGTTTTCTCTTTTTATTTCATATTATAAACCGGGGCAGCAATTTATTTCCCGTCGGGACACTGCTCTGCATCGGCGCATACACCCTGATGGCGATTCCAATATTCGCGCAGCTTTTGAAAGCTCTCGGCACTGATCGCATGCTCAAGGCGGCAGGCGTCCTCTTTGGCCACGGTTTCCTGTACACCGAGTTTCATCAACAACTCCGATAACAGGGTATGCCTTTCGTAGATTCGCTCCGCAATCTCCCGGCCGCTTTCTGTCAGCTCAATGTATCCGTTATCATCCATCGTGATCAGGCCGTTTTCCCGAAACTGCTTCATGGCATGGCTCACGCTGGGCCGGGAAAAATTCATCTCGTTGGCAATATCAATAGAGCGAACTTCTCCTCTGCGGTTTTTCAGAACCAGAATCGTCTCCAGGTAATTTTCCGCGGATTCCTGTATTTTCACGCAAACTCCCCCTTTCGAAATTGTTATTCTATATCATACCATAAACCTGCACTTTTTACAACGCTCCAAAAAGCCGGAATTTGTTGACTTTTTTCTTAAAAAAACAATGGCAGGCAGTTGACACGTTTCGTTAGCTATGATAAACTAAAGACGCAAAAGGTTAGCATGCGCTAACTTTGTTCGATTCATCATAAAACCGAAGACGGCAAAATACAATTTGCCTAGGAGGTATCTATATGCCACTGACAATGGCCAAAGCCGGAGAAAGAAATTTAATTAAAAGAGTTACCGGCAAAGATGAGGTTCGCCGCTTTCTTGCATCCTTAGGGTTTGTGGAGGGCGAAAGCGTTACGGTGGTCAGTGAGATCGCCGGCAATATGATCCTGAATATCAAGGATACCCGAGTCGCTCTGGATAAATCCATGGCGAATCGGATCATGATATGAATATAAGGAAAGAGGTTGAGGCTTGATGAAGACGTTGAAGGAGGTACAGATCGGGGATACCGTTACCGTGGTAAAACTCCACGGAACCGGAGCCGTAAAACGCAGGATTATGGACATGGGCATTACCAAAGGAGCCCAGGTGTTCGTGCGTAAAGTTGCCCCGCTGGGGGATCCGATTGAAGTGAAGGTTCGGGACTACGAACTGAGCCTGCGCAAAGCGGACGCGGAATTGATTGAAGTAGACTGACCGGATGCCCGATTCAGGGCTTTCAGGCAGTGCGGTGTTAGTCAAGACTTCCGCAGGAAAACGAGGAGGAACGAAACATGTCTATAAAATTAGCGCTTGCGGGCAACCCGAACTGTGGTAAAACCACTCTGTTCAACGAGTTGACCGGATCATCACAGTATGTGGGTAACTGGCCCGGAGTTACAGTTGAGAAAAAGGAAGGAAAGCTCAGAGGACATAAGGACGTTATCGTCACTGACCTGCCGGGTATTTATTCCCTTTCTCCCTACACTTTAGAGGAAGTGGTCACCCGGAATTACTTAATCCATGAGAACCCGGACGTCATTGTCAACCTGGTGGACGCTTCCAACCTGGAACGCAACCTGTACCTGACCACCCAGCTGGTGGAAATGGGCTTGCCGGTGGTTCTGGCTTTGAACATGATGGATATTGTCCGTAAGAACGGCGATACCATCGATTCCAAAAAGATCGGTGAAGCATTTGGCTGTCCGGTGGTGGAAATTTCCGCTCTGAAAGCCGAAGGTACTCAGGAGCTGATCTCTGCAGCTCTCAGCGCGGCGCAGCAGAAGCCCCACGCAATCGCCGCCACCTTCAGCGATAAGGTGGAAGCAGCCCTTGGGCAGATCGCACAGCAGCTGCCCGGCGCACTGAAGAACCGCCATCAGCGCTGGATGTCCATCAAGCTGTTTGAGCGCGATGAAAAGATGCTGGCCGAGGCCGGTCTTTCCAACGCCGACCGCGCAAATCTTGAGGCGATCATCACCAAGTGTGAGACCGAGCTCGACGACGATACCGAATCGATCATTACCAATGAACGGTATGAATATATTTCCAAGGTGATCCATAAGAGCTACAAGAAGAAGGTAGCCGGCCTTACCACCTCGGATAAAATTGACCGAGTTGTGACGAACCGCATTTTGGCTTTGCCGATTTTTGCATTGATCATGTGGTTTGTGTACTATGTTTCCATTTCCACAGTTGGCACCGCAATGACCGACTGGGTTAACGATGCTTTGTTCGGTGAAATCATTCCGCCTGCTATTGAGGGCTTCCTTGTTTCCGTCGGTACTGCCGACTGGCTGATTTCTCTGATTATGGACGGCATCATCGCCGGTGTGGGCGCTGTTCTCGGCTTCCTGCCCCAGATGTTGACCATGTTCCTGTTCCTGGCCATTTTGGAGGATTGTGGTTACATGGCGCGTATCGCGTTTATTATGGACCGTATTTTCCGCCGCTTCGGCCTGTCGGGTAAATCCTTTATCCCGATTCTGATCGGTACCGGCTGCGGCGTTCCCGGCATCATGGCTTCTCGTACGATTGAGAACGACCATGACCGCAAGCTGACCGTTATCACCACAACGTTTATTCCGTGCAGCGCAAAGCTGCCGATTATCGCCCTGATTGCGGGCGCTATGTTCCCCGATTCCACCTGGGTTGGGCCTTCCGCTTACTTCCTGGGGATTGGCGCAATCATCGTTTCGGGTATCATCCTGAAAAAGACCAGAGTGTTTGCCGGTGATCCCGCTCCGTTTGTTATGGAGCTTCCCGCTTACCACGTGCCGGGCGCCAAAGGCGTTCTGATTCACATGTGGGACCGTGGAAAAGCCTTCATCAAAAAGGCCGGTACGATCATCCTGCTCGCAACCGTATTGGTCTGGTTCCTCAGCTCCTTCGGCTGGAATATGCAGATGGTTGACGTTGAAGATTCTATGCTGGCGACCCTCGGCAATTTCATTGCACCGCTGTTTGCCCCGCTTGGTTTTGACAACTGGAAGTTTGCTGTTGCAACCATTACCGGTTTGATCGCGAAAGAAAATGTAGTTGGCACCTTCGGTATCCTGTTCGGCTTTGCCGAGGTTGCCGAGGATGGCGCGGAAGTATGGAGCAGTCTGCAGGCTGCCGTTAGCCCTCTGGCCGCTTATGCTTTCCTCACATTCAACCTGCTCTGCGCCCCTTGCTTCGCTGCAATCGGTGCGGCCCGCACCGAGCTTGGTTCCGCAAAATGGACTTGGTTCTCTGTTGGCTACCAGACTGTGTTCGCCTATATTATCGCTTTGATCATCTACCAGACCGGCAGCCTGATTAACGGCGGCGGCTTTGGATTCTGGACCGCGGTAGCATTTGTGCTGATTGCCGCACTGATTTATCTCTTGGTACGCAAACCGGCCGACATAAATTCCGCGGGCAAACGTTTAAACAGAAAGGTGTCTGCGTAAACTATGGCTACAATTATTATTTCCGTCATTGTTTTTGGAGGAATCGCTTTTGCTGCGTATCAGACCTATCGCACCCACAAATCCGGTGGATGCAGCGGGTGCAGCGGCAACTGCGGATGCTGCAGCCCGGAAGAGGAGCAAGCGCATCATCACAAGTGAGCCGCAGTGTTTCTGAAGATGAGGTTTCCTCTGTCACATTTCGATTCGACAATAGAGTTAGCTTTGCTAACTCTATTGTTTGAACCTCAAGTTAGTTATGTCTAACTTGAGGGATACATAAGCCTATTCATCGAGTTTTCAAAAAAGAAAGGATGGTAAGAAAAGTATGAGTGTTGTCATTATTGGGGGCCATGACCGAATGGTCTGTACCTACAAGGACATATGTAAGCAGTTCAACTGCAAAGCCAAGGTATTTACGCAGCAGCCGGCAAATTTGAAAACACAAATTGGCTGCCCCGATCTTCTGGTCCTTTTTACCAGCACGGTATCGCACCAAATGGTGTATAGCGCGCTCCAGATGACGAAAAATACCGGAACGGCGGTCGTGCGTTCTCACAGCAGCAGTTCCTGCGCACTGAAAAACATTCTGGCCGAGCATTGTTGCTAACCGAAAGTTCCCGAGCGCCGAATCCTGTACACGAAGGGTATGATCGGATCATGCTGGAACGTTATTTAGTAGAATATTGTGCATCCACATTGGCCGGGCTGAAAACGGCGAGCCTTTTCAGTTATACCGGCGAAGAAAAAGAGTTGGTACTGGACTATCTCTCGTATTGGAACCAAATTTTGAACCCACGCGGCGTTTATCTGGAATTGCTGCACAGCAATTCAGCCCGCGAACTGATTTATGTTTATCGTGCCTCTGCTTTGACGGCGGATTTGAACCGCCCGGAGGCGATCCATTTTTTGAACGAATACGGTTATCCCATGGGCAGCTTATCGGACTGCCTGAATTATCTAAGGCAGCGGATTGCGCTGACTCAATCCTTCCCCCATGAAATCGGGCTGTTTTTAGGGTACCCGATTGAGGATGTGGCGGAATTTATTAAAAATCAGGGCCGCAACTGCAAATACTGCGGCATCTGGAAAGTATACCACAACGAAATCGAAGCAAAACGTCTCTTTGCTAAAATTGATAAATGCAGGGCAATTTATACCAAGCTGTTTTGCGGCGGAAGGTCGGTGCTTCAGCTGACCGTCGCTGCTTAATGATAATACGGATCTGAGATGAAAAAGGGTGCTCGGTTGTCTCTCCCGTTTCCGGCGGGGGAGACAACCATCACGATGCACTGTTTTTGATTGAAGATCAGTATAATTTGAAGAAACTGGAAAGGCAGTGAAAGATTATGGCAAAATTGGCAGTAGTCTATTGGAGCGGCACAGGAAATACAGAAGCGATGGCAAACCTGGTGGCAGATGGCGCCCGGGAAGCCGGAGCGGATGTTTCGGTTTATACTTCCGCAGAATTCACTCCCGAGCTGGCCGATGAGTTTGAGCACATCGCGTTCGGGTGCCCCTCTATGGGAGCGGAGCAGCTGGAAGAAAGCGAGTTCGAGCCCATGCTTGATTCCGTGAAAGAGAAGCTTTCTTCCAAGAAAGTGGCTCTGTTCGGCTCTTACGGCTGGGGCGACGGCGAGTGGATGAGAACCTGGGACAGCGACCTGCAGGGCGCTGGCGTACCGGTGATCGGCACTGTGATCGCGAACGAAGCCCCCGACGATGAAGCAGCCGAAAACTGCAAGGATCTGGGCAAGGCTCTCGCGAACGCATAACTCCCCAACATAAAGACAGTTTCCTCTTAATAGAATGGGAAAGACCGGGTTTCAGGACTCGGTCTTTTCTTTTTGATCAGTATCTTTGGAATTTTCCGCTGGATAAAGTGTTACTACAGGGCTGGCCTCTTCCAATACCGATTCTTCCCCGTTTTGCTGCGCCCGGATTAACAGTTCAATTGCGTCTGCGACCTGAGCGGCTAAAGAGTAATACATGGCTTTGTAATCAGGCATACGTTTCACCTCAGTTTTATTTTATGCAATTATCGCATAAAAGTCAATATGCGAAAACCGCATAAAGTACAATGCTTATGAGGTGATAAGCTTGTATCCGAGAATCAAAAATTTACGGGAAGACTGTGACTTCACCCAACAGCAGCTGGCGGAGGTGTTGAATATCAGTCAGGCGACCTATTCCCGATATGAAAGCGGAACGCTGGATATTCCCAGCTCGGCGCTGATTGCTTTGGCAAAATTTTATAAAACAAGCATTGATTATCTTTTAGGGCAGACAGATGAAAAGCCCCCTTACCCTGCGCCCAAAAGAAAGCATGAGAAGAACGCTTCCCCCTGATAAAAGAAGAAGGAACAGCCTCCAATGGCATTGCCATTGGAGGCTGTTCCTTCTTTCCATATGATTTCTATTATCCCAACAGAATATCTGCAATCAAAATGTTCGAAACCAGAAAACCCTTTGGTGTAAAGCGGATGTTTTCCTCATCGCACACGACCAGCCCTTGTTCCACATAACGACGAGCTCTTTTCAAATACTCTTCCGGGAAGGGGCTGCCAAAGCGGCTCTGATATTCCTTTTGCTGCAAGCCGCCGCACAGGCGCAGCTGCAGCATGGCGTATTCCTCCGGCGAACCGCCGTCGCCCTCGCAGATGTTGCGTGGCTCCTGCAGAAAGGCTTCCAGATCACCGGGGTAATAATAGCGCCGGCCATCGATGAACGAGTGGGCGGACGGCCCGGCTCCGTAATATTCCTCTGCATTCCAGTATTTCAGATTATGGCGGCTCTCATAGCCGGGAACAGCGAAATTCGATACCTCATACTGATGGAACCCGGCCTGCTCCAGCTCGCGGCAGGCCAGCAGATACAGCTCCGCGGATTCATCTTCATCCGGCAGGACCATGTCGTCCCGGCGGTCGTAATATACCGTGCCCTGCTCAATTTTGAGCAGGTAGGAAGAAACATGCTGCACACCGCAATCGGCGCAAAAAGCGATCGACCGCTGAAGGCTTTCACTGTTCTGCTGTTGTACCGCCAGCATCAAATCAAGAGAAATGTTGTCGAACCCGGCCTGCTGTGCTTCCCGAACCGCCTGCCGTACCTGGCCGATCGAGTGGCGGCGCCCCAGAAGGCGCAGTTCCTCCTCATCGGCGGACTGCAGGCCCATCGAAAGACGGTTGACTCCGGCTTTCCGCAGGGTTTCGAAAAATCCCGGTTCATATTCCCCGGGATTGACCTCCACCGTGATCTCTGCCCCGCTGAGGCCCCAGTTCTGCCGCACGGCGTCAAGCAGCCCGGCAATCCGGTTTGCGCCCAGCACAGAGGGGGTCCCGCCGCCGAAATACACGGTGTCCGCCTCGCGGTTCAGCCGTGTGGCAGCGGCGTACAGCAAACGCTTCATCTGCTCGGTGTAAGCGTCTTTCTCTTCTTCTTTGCCCCGGATCGAGTAAAAATCGCAGTAGGGGCATTTCGCTTTGCAGAATGGTACATGCAGATACAGGCCTATAGGTGTGCGGCTCATAATCCCTCCGTTCGAAATGTTCGTCTATTCGTCCAGTTTCAAAACGCTCATGAATGCGTCCTGCGGTACCTCTACGGTGCCGAGCTGGCGCATGCGCTTTTTTCCTTCTTTCTGTTTTTCCAGCAGTTTTTTCTTTCGTGTGATGTCGCCGCCATAGCACTTGGCCAGAACGTCCTTGCGCATGGCCCGTACGGTTTCGCGCGCGATAATGCGTCCGCCGATGCATGCCTGAATTGGCACCTCAAAGAGCTGGCGCGGAATTTTCTCCGCCAGCTTTTCCGTCATTTTGCGTGCGCGGGGGTACGCCTTATCCGCGTGGATGATAAACGACAGCGCGTCTACCATTTCGCCGTTCAGCAGAATATCGAGCTTGACGAGGTTCGATTTCTCGTAGCCGATCAGCTCGTAGTCAAACGACGCATAGCCGCGGGTGCGGCTTTTCAGCGCGTCAAAAAAGTCATAGATAATCTCATTGAGCGGCAGGGTGTAGTGAATGTCCACGCGGTCGGTATCCAGATATTTCATGTCCTGGAACACGCCGCGCCGTTCCTGGCAAAGCTCCATGATGTTTCCCACATATTCCGACGGCGAATAGATGTGCGCATTCGTCATCGGCTCCTCCGCCATCGAGATCAGCGTCGGGTCGGGGTAGTTGGTGGGGTTGTCCACATAGACCACCTCGCCGTCCGTTTTGGTGATGCGGTACACAACGCTGGGTGCGGTCGTGACAAGATCAAGATCGTATTCGCGCTCCAGGCGCTCCTGAATGATCTCCATATGCAGCAGACCCAAAAAGCCGCAGCGGAAGCCGAAGCCCAGTGCGATAGAGGTTTCCGGCTCAAAGGAAAGCGCCGCATCATTGAGCTGCAGGCGCTCGAGCGCCTCGCGCAGGTCGGAATAATGCGCGCCGTCTGCCGGGTATACGCCGCAGAACACCATTGGCTGCGCCGCGCGGTAGCCGGGGAGCGGCTCCTTGGCCGGGCGGCTGGCCAGCGTGACGGTGTCGCCCACGCGCGCCTCCTTGACCGCCTTGATCGAAGCGGAGATATACCCCACCTCGCCCGCGTACAGGCTTTCGGTCGGCTCCATGCCTGTCGCGCGCAGGTAGCCCACCTCCACTACGGTGAACTCACTGCCGGAGGCCATCATGCGGATTTGGTCGCCGGCACGCACCGTACCATGCTTTACGCGGACATATACGATGACCCCGCGATAGGAATCGTAGTAAGAATCGAAAATCAGTGCCTGAAGCGGCGCTGTTTCGTCGCCCTCCGGCGGAGGGATGTCCTTCACGACGCGTTCCATCACCTGGTCGATGTTCAGGCCGGCTTTGGCTGAAACGCAGGGCGCGTCCTCTGCCGGCAGGCCGATCACATCCTCGATTTCCGCCTTCACCCGGTCCGGGTCCGCACTGGGCAGATCGATCTTGTTGATCACCGGCACGATCTCCAGCCCGGCGTCGAGCGCCAGGTACGTGTTGGCCAGCGTCTGCGCCTCAATTCCCTGCGAGGCGTCCACCACCAGCAGCGCGCCCTCGCAGGCCGCCAAAGACCGCGATACCTCATAGTTGAAGTCCACGTGGCCGGGGGTGTCGATCAGATTGAAAATATAGTCCTGCTCATCCTGGGCATGGTATACCAGCGTGACCGCGTGCGCCTTGATCGTAATGCCGCGTTCCCGCTCCAGATCCATGTTATCCAGAAGCTGATTTTCCATGTCCCGCAGTGCAACCGCTTTTGTCTGCTCTAAAATACGGTCGGCCAATGTGCTTTTTCCATGGTCAATATGGGCGATAATACTGAAATTTCTGATTCTGTTTCTTGGAATCGACATGCTGTCACCTGATTCTCCCAACTGCTCAAAATTGTGCGTGCTGAATCTTCAAATAAATTGGAATGATGTAATATAATATTATACCACAAATCCCGTGGATTGGAAAGAAAAATGTAGTTCTGCCGCGGCTGGCGGCTGGGAAAAAACGGTCGGAAAACTGGGAAAAGAGGTATAGATTTCCGGTGTTTGCTCATAATAAACACCGAATTCGTGTTACGCAGGAAAAGATCGGAGATGATTTGATTTGTGGAACCCATTCCGTCCCAAACAGGAGGAAAAGCAGAAACGGATCGATAAGGTGCTGAACCAGAGTTCCGAGCAGTCTGAAGCGGCCAACCAGAGCCAGGAGGAAGTCCTCTTCTCTTCTATGGAAGAAAACGGCCGGCGCTTTGAAGAGCTGTTCAAAGACAACGATACCATCATATGTCGTAAAATACAAAATGCCTTTTATCCGTGGCTGGAATACCGGTTGTATTACAGCGACGGGATGGTCAGCTCATCCCTTCTGCACGACGGCGTGCTGCGCCCGTTGATCGAGTCGCGTGAAAAGCCGGGGCGCGATCTGGCCGAAAGCCTGTCGAAGCAGATTCTTACCGCCAGCGATATTGAGATCAGCGAAAAATGGAAGGATGTGTGCGACAGTGTTACCTACGGCGACGCAGTTCTGTTTTTGCCGCACTCTTCCCGGGCGCTGATTCTGTCCGCCAAAAATTTTCAGCTGCGCGGAGTGGATGAGCCGGAAAACGAAAGAATTCTTTCAGGCCCGCGCGAGGGCTTTAACGAAAGTCTGCTCAATAATCTGACCCTGATCCGGCGCCGGCTGCGCACGCACGATTTAAAGCTCAAGTTCCGCACCTTTGGCCGCCGTACCCAAACAAAGGCCTGCATCTGCTATCTGGACGGCCTCGTCAACAAGAATATATTGAAGCTGCTGGAAGACAGGCTGAACAATATCGACATTGACGGCGTGCTGGACACGAACTACCTTTCCGAATTGATGCGTGATTCTGCCCTTTCGCCGTTTCGCAGTACCGGCTATACCGAACGGCCCGACGTGGTGGCAGCAAAGCTTCTGGAGGGACGGATCGCTATTTTCCTTGACGGTACCCCAGTTGTTTTGACAGTGCCCTATTTGTTCATCGAAAATTTTCAGAGCAGTGAAGATTATTACATGAACTTTTTCTACACCTCTTTTTCGCGTATGCTTCGCATTCTCGGATTTTTCATGACCATTACCGTACCCGGGTTTTATATCGCGATTGTGGCGTTTCACCATGAGATGCTGCCCACCCCGCTGCTGATCAATATTGCCAGCGAGCGCACGGGCGTGCCCCTGCCGGCTGCCGCCGAGGCGTTTATTATGCTGATCGTTTTTGATATTCTCCGCGAAACCGGCGTGCGCATGCCGTCCAACATTGGTCAGGCGCTGAGCATCGTGGGCGCTCTGGTCATCGGTCAGGCGGCGGTGGAGGCCCGGTTGGTGGCTGCCCCGATGATCATCATTGTCGGTATCACCGGCATCACCGCACTGTTGGTGCCCAGAATGAACGCACCAATCATTTTTGTGCGGATCTTCATTCTCATCGGCTCTTCGATCTTCGGGCTGTTCGGGATGATGCTGACGCTCTGCGCGCTGTTTATCCACATGCTGAATCTGGATTCCTTTGGGGTTTCTCAGCTGACCCCCAGCGGGCGTCTGCAGTTTCAGGAGATAAAAGACATAGTAATCCGCGCGCCCTGGTGGACGATGATTCAGCGCCCAAGAAAAACAGCATGGGGTACGGTACGTCAGAAGGTATCCCCGAGGACGAAAGAATGAAGAGGTGTTTGTGTGCCCTGCTTGCCGTCTGCCTGATGCTCCCTCTGGCAGGATGCTGGAACTACCGGGGCCTGAATGAAATGACGATCGTGGCCGGTATGGCGGTCGATGAAGCTGACGATGGGCAGTACCTGATGACGTTTGAGGTGATGGATTTGACGCAGCCCACCAAAACAGCGGGGCCAAACTCAAATCTGGTGTTTGCGGAGGGCGGCTCTATGCTCGAAGCGATCCGCAATGCCAAACGCCAGCTTGCCAGCAAGCTGTATTTCGGCAATATGCAGATCATGGTGATCAGTCAACAGATCGCCGAAAGGGAGGGCCTGGATGCCATTCTGGATTTTGCTCTGCGCGACTCGGAAATGCGCGAAACAATGGAACTGGTCGTCTCGGGGGAGGAAACCGCACGGGCTATACTGAACAGCGACCAAAAAATCAGCGGAGCCGTTTCCTACGACATCAGCCGAATCATCCGGGAGGACGCCAGAGTGACGGGTTCCCTCTACAGTGCGCAGTTTTATCATATTTATAATGATTTTAAGCTGCCGGGGATGAACGTGGTTCTGCCGGTGTTTTATCTGGCGTCAGAGCCGGATTCGGAAAAAAAACACGTGGAAGCCTATGGATGCGCTGTTTTTCGGAGTAGTTTACTCGCAGGCATTCTTTCTTCGGAAGAGACAAAATATATGCTGATGGTCAACGGACCCCTCACCGGCGGCGTTCTGACGCTTTACGAACCGGAGATTACCCAGAATAACATTTCGCTGGAAATCAAAAAAGTCGAATCCTTTATGTCTTATGATAACAATAATGGAAAAATTGCTATGAAGCTGGACATTAAAATCAATGCCTATTTTGCGGAATTTCCGCACGATAAAAGCGAAGGCGATAATCCCGTACTTGACCGGGTAGAAAAATCAGCGGAAAAATTGGTTCAGGAAAATCTTCGAAATGTCATCAAAAAGCTGCAGACACAGTATCAGTCGGATGCTCTGGGGATGGGCAGCCTGATATACCGCACAAATCTGCCGCTTTGGAGGCAGATCTCTGGTCAGTGGAACGAAATATACCAGACCCTTCCCGTGGATGTTACGGTGAAAATTTACCTGGCAAATACCGCCATGGTGCGTGAGTAGTAGGAGGAGTTCCTTTGATCTATATCATACTGGTCTTTTTGATTACGGGTATCATCTGTATAGATTATATTCCAAGGCGTCAGATGATGGCCCGGCCGCTGCGTTTCTGGTACCTGGGCGTGTGTTTGTTCTGCTTTGTGGTATTGATTCTGGATCAAATAGGCGTTCCCGTTCCCAGAATTGCGACTGTTTTAACATGGATGATTCAAAAAATATGCGGCGTTTGAAAAGGGAAGGAATTCAACATGAAAACAATTCATGACAATCCTGTTTCCTCACGGGAAATGGTTCTGATGATTATTTTATTTGCTTTTGGCAGCAGTGTGGTAATGGGTGTGAACTCCCATACGGGGCAGGATGCCTGGATCTGTTTGCTGATCGCTACCGTTATCAGCATACCGGTTTTTGTGATGTACGCCAGAATCATACGGCTGATGGACGGAAAAGATTTTTTTACAACTATTCTGGACTGGTTCGGAGAAATCCCCGGCCGAATCGTGATTGCCTTGCTTGTGTGGTATTATCTGTATCTGGCGGCGATCGTCTCTCGAAATTTTTCTGAATTTATGGAGATCGTGGCCATGCCGGAAACCCCGCAGATTCCGATGATGATTTCCTTTTTGCTGGTCGGCGCTTATCTTTGCAAAAGCAGGATTCAGGTGATGAGCCAATGGTCCATCGTTGGCCTGTATCTTACCATCGGCATCATGATTATCACCGTTCTGTCTACGATTGCGAGCATGCGGCCACAGAACCTGCTGCCGGTTCTGGAGCACTCCCCGCCGGAAATAATGAGAAGCTCCTATCAAATTTTCGTATTCCCTTATGCGGAATGTGTGGTGTTTCTTCCCCTGATCAATGCGGTAAAGCATGGAAGTCCCTATAAAATCTTTCTCAAGGGGCTTTTTTACTCGACTTTGGTGCTTCTGGTTATCATCCTCCGCAATGTCCTTACGCTTGGCCCACAGTTGATGGAAGAGGAGTATTTTCCGTCTTATACCTGCGCAAGGATCATGGAGATCGGCAGCTTTCTGTCGCGGATTGAGGGGACGATTTCCGTCAACTTTATCGTAGCAGGACTGACAAAAACCAGCTTGTGCCTGTACTCCGGGGCTTTGGGGCTGGCAAAGCTGCTGAATACTCCCAATAAGCTCGACCTGATCATGATGCCGATCTTCATGTTCGTTTTGATGCTCTGCGTCCTCTCTTACACTGATGCGGTGCAGATGTTCGATTTTCTCGACCTTTACCCGCTGTATGCCCTGCCATTCCAGGTCATTGTCCCTCTTATTATCTGGCTGGTAGGCGAATGGAGAACCCGCAGCAAAAAGACCTCTTCGGTACAGACGGCATCGCAAACTTCCTGAATAATATCTGTCTCTCCAGATAATTGCTGCGAATCTTCAACAGGCAAAACACCCGTTGGTTTTTTGTGTGCGCAGAGAATGCTGAAACGCATAGCAAAGAGAATGTTTTATGCTGTTAACGGCGATTTAGCGCCCGAAATTAGCGGTTTGTGTTTGCAACAACTTTCTCAAATCTTCATACTATACTAAAGGGTGCCATCCTTTTACGAGAGACCTATTATATAGATAGGAGATTTGCATATGTCATCAGACAGAAGATCCTCATTTGGTGTCGGGGATTCGTTTTCCCCCGGCATGAAGATTTACACCAGTAGCAGCGGCAACAGTGGCTGCCCACCTTGTCCGCCGCCGTGCCCATCGCCGTGCCCACCGCCGTATCCGCCCTGCCCGCCGTGCCCGCCGTGCCCGCCTCCGTTCCCGATTCCGGGTCCCACGGGTCCCACAGGCCCGACCGGTGCAACAGGTCCTGCCGGCCCTGCCGGCGCTCCCGGCCCCGCTGGCCCCGCCGGCCCGCAGGGAGTACAAGGGCCCGTAGGCCCCGTAGGTCCTCAGGGAGCAGTAGGTCCCGCAGGTCCTCAGGGAGTACAAGGTCCCACCGGTCCCACGGGCGCAACGGGTGCCACAGGTGCTACAGGCGCAACCGGTGCCACAGGCGCCACGGGTGCACAAGGTCCTGCCGGCCCGACCGGCCCCACGGGCGCAACGGGCGCAACAGGTGCCACAGGTGCCACGGGTGCCACAGGCGCAACCGGCCCGACCGGCCCCACAGGCGCGACGGGTGCTACAGGCGCCACAGGCCCGGTAGGTCCTACTGGAGCCACAGGCGCAACAGGCGCCACAGGCCCGACCGGTCCCACAGGTGCTACAGGTGCCACAGGCGCAACCGGCCCCGTAGGCCCCACTGGAGCCACAGGTGCAACCGGTGCCACAGGCCCCGTAGGCCCCACCGGACCCACCGCTCCGTGTATCAAATGACAACTTTCAGGAACAGAAAAGCGCCCTGCCGATCATTCGGCGGGCGCTTTTTTTATGAAACAGGCGAGCCGCCTGTTCGGGAAAAACCAGATTTCTTTTGGCGGCTGTGAAAAAACGCTTTCTTTGCTTACTCCAGCATCCACATACCGCCGTCCACATGATATACCTGGCCGGTGATGTACCACCCTTCATCGGAGCAGAGGTATGCCGCCATATTGGCGATGTCTGTCGGGTCGCCAAAGCGGTGCATCGGAATTTTAGAGAGCAGGCTCTCCCGCAGCTCCGGCTCCCAGCTGTTGGTGATGTTGCTGGGCACCACGCCGGGGGACACGCCGTTTACGGTGATGCTCTGACGAGCCGTTTCACGCGCAAGGGATTTGGTCATGCAGATCAGGGCTGCCTTGGAGGCCCCATAAGCGATCTGACCGTTGCTATAAGCACCGCCTGTGTTGCCCGATGGAGAGGTCAGGTTGATGATGCGTCCCCAGCCCTTTTTGCGCATCTGCTCGATCGCATACTTCGAGCAGAGGAACGCGCCCCGCACGTTCACCTTTATCACCTTGTCGAAGGTCTCCGGCTCCATATCCTCGATCAGGGCGTTCAGGTTAATGCCGGCGTTATTGATCAGGATGTCCACGCCGCCGCTTTCCTGCTCCATCCGGTCGAAAAACCGCCGCATATCCTCGACCTCAGACACGTCCGCGCGCACGCAGTGCAGATTCTGCGGATTCTCCACCAGCTCCGGCAGTTTGTCGAGATTGGCCTGATTCACGTCGCAGACATAGACCGCCGCGTGGTCGGCGAGGAACCGCCTGGTGAATGCCAGCCCGATTCCATTCGCACCGCCGGTGACACATACTGTTTTATTAGAAAACATATTGAAACGCTCCTTTGTATCAAACGGGTTTGTGGTTACTGCATTCCAGCACGATTTTGGGATACTGCGAGGAACGCAGCAGGTCGAACGCCTCCACCCCCTGTGACAGCGGCAGAACCTTGCCGATGATTTTTTCGGTCTGCAGCTTGGGGATGAGGTTCATGACACGATGATAATGGAAGGTCGTGGTGAATGCCGTATGGATGCTCGCTTCCTTCTGATAAAGCCGGTAGAGGTTTACCGGCAGCTCGTACTGCATGGGGTACACCGCGAAATACATCACTTTGCCCTTGTTTGCGACCAGGTCCAGCATCGCGGGTGCGGCGGACGGCGACCCGGAGGCCTCGAAAACCATATCGTAGCCCCGCCCCTGCGTGATCTCCTTGCCTCTGGCAACCGTATCCTCCGTAAGGGGGTCAACCACGTACTCCGCCCCCAGTGAGAGCGCCAGCTCACGCTTGGAGGCGACCGGTTCGAACACCGTGACCTTCGTGCCGCCATGCAGCAGAAGCAGATTCAGCAGAATGCTGCCGATCCCTCCTGCGCCGGAAAGCGCTACGGTCGCGCCCGCCGGTATCTCCATCAGGTCAACCCCGCGCAGGGCGCAGGCACATGGCTCTGCAAGGCAGTACGGCAGCATGTCGTCCCCGTCGGGAATCCGGAAGATCATATTGGGGCGTACCAGCGCGTATTCCGTAAAGGTACGCACGCGCCACCGGTGTTTGCAGAACATATCGTCCCCGCGCTTGCAGTCGTCGCACTCGCCGCAGGGGGACGCCCCCGCGCAGGCGACACGGTCGCCAAGCTTCCAGCCCAGCTCCGCCATTCCCTTGCCCAGTGCGACGATGGTGCCGCAGGACTCATGCCCCAGCAGATGCGGCGTTGGCACATTGTCCATTCCGTGGTCGACCACATGCAGGTCCGACCCACAGAATGCGACGTAATCCACCCGGATTTTGATCGTTCCCGGTTTTACCTGCGGTTCCGGCAGCTCGCGCAGCTCTACGCGTCCCGGTTCCGTATACATCAAAGCTTTCATGTGTTCCCCTTTCCTTTAACCCTTGACGGAGCCCGCCGTCATGCCTGTCACCAGATGCTTCTGCACCAGCATAAACAGCAGAACGACCGGGATCACCGCCGTAATTCCTCCCGCGGAGATCATGTCCCACCGCACGTCGTATTCGCCAATGAAGGAGAACAGCGAAACCGGCAGGGTTCTGGTTTCGGAGGAGGTAAACATCACCGCGTAAAGATATTCGTTCCAGGAATTGATAAAGATATAGCTTCCGGTAGCGACCATGCCCGGCTTGAGCAGCGGGATGATGACCCGCAGAAACAGCTGTGGCATGGAGGCTCCGTCGATTTTCGCCGCTTCCTCGATCTCCTGCGGAATTTCATCCATAAAGCCGGTCATCAGCCAGATCGCGAAGGGGATCGTAAAGGTGCAGTATGCGATCACAAGGCTGACCCAGCTGCCCAGCAGATGCAGGTTCCGGAAGGTGATGAACAGAGGAGTCAGGAACAGCACCTGCGGGAACATATACAGCAGCAGGATTCCGCTGAGCGCAATATCCCGGCCCGGAAAGCGATACCGTGAGAAGGCGTACCCCGCCATAGACGATACGATGATCGCGATGCAGCTGGTGACGGTGGCGATCAGGGTGCTGCGGAGCATGCTGGGGATAAAATCCGTATTGGTAAACAAAAAGCGATAATTATTGAGAGTGGGCATCTCCGGAAGGTAGTGTACGGTTTTGGTATACAGCTCGCTGGTGTTTTTCAGGGAGGTGAGAAAGGTCCACGCATAGGGGAAGATGATGAACACCAGCAGCAGCGCAAAAGGCAGGTAAAACAGGAAGAAATTTTTTCTCTTTTTCATCGCTCATCTCTCCCTATTTTTTCTGGTGAATTTCAAATAGAAGGTCATAAACAGGATCATAATGAGGGTTCCATACACCGCGATGGTGGAACCATAGCCAAAATTCAGGGATTTCTGCGCTTCTATGTAAGCATTCAGGGAAAGCGTCAGCGAGCTGTACCCCGGTCCACCCTGTGTCATCAGATAAAGCACCTCGACGTTGTTGAATACCCAGATAATGCGAAGCAGACTGGTAATCACAATCGTCGGGAAGATGTGCGGCCATGTGATATAGTAAAACTTTTGCCAGATATTCGCGCCGCTGACGTCGGCGGCCTCATACAGATCGATCGGGATGGACTGCAGGGAAGCCAAAATCATGATCGCGAAGAAGGGCGTGCCTTGCCAGACCATCGTCAGAATCTGGGCGTTCAGCGCCGTGTGCGCGTTGGAAAGCCACGCGACCTTATCCCCAAGGATTCCCGCGCGCATCAGCAGATCGTTGAGGACCCCGAAATTGCCGTTATACATCCACATCCACATCAGCGCAATTACCACGCCCGGGGTGACCCACGGGATCAGAGAGATGGAGCGGAGAAAGCCCCGAAATCTGAAATTTTGGTTCAGGATCAAGGCGAGGATGAGGCCGAGCAAAAACTGCAGGGATACGGTGACGATCACCCAGCGCGCCGTATTGGACAGGGACGCGAGGAACGCATCGTCGTGCCAGACCTGGATATAGTTTTGCAGCCCGACAAACCGCCGGTTTGCAAGGTCGAACATCGCGTAATACTGAAAGCTGGTGAACACCGCATAAAAAATCGGATAAATAATGATGCAGCAGATCAGCAGAAGCGCCGGCGCCAGCATGATATACGGCGTATAATCCCGTTTCTTTCGAACGTTTTGTACACTATTTGTCATAGAATCACCTTTTCTGAAAAAGCGGAAAGCGCATGCTTTCCGCTTTTTCCCTTTCACTCTTGCCGTGCGCATCATGGCACATAACATCAGATTTGCAAAGGGGCAAACCACAAAAGTGCTGCGGAAAGCATAAGGTTTGTGTCTTTGCCTCGCCAAAGGAGGGGCAAAGACACGGTTTCATCTCTTACAAGCAACCGCTGCCCGGATTATTTCAGTGAGTCGCTGAGGATCTGCATCATCTGTTCGCTGCTGATTTCGCCCAGAAGCGCACGCTGCATGGTCTGCGGCCAGATTTTTTCGGTAAACTGCCCCATGTTCGGCACGGGCGGCAGCATTTTGGAATCCGGCAGGCTGTCGATCGAAATCTTCATGAACGGATCGCTCTGATATTTGTCGAGCTTCTGAACCGATTCCATCCACGGAACCATGTCGACATTATCGGAGATGATGTCATGGATTTCAGGGCTGGTCAGCCATTTCGCGAACTTGAGAGTAGCCTCTTTCTGCTTCGAGCTCGAGTAGACGCCGATGCTGGACGGGATGCTCGGTACATATTTTCCGCCGTCGCCGGTGGGCACGGGCACTACCGCCAGATTTTCCTTGCCGACTGCTTCCAGCATACCGGTGGAGGAGCCGACGTGGTGGATCAGCATCGAGGCAACGCCGGATTTGAAGTTCTGAACGGTCTGCTCAAAGCCGTCCGTGGGAGCGGAGGGCGGAGCCCAGCCGTTTTTGAAGATGTTCAGGTACATTTCGTTCGCCTTTACCAACGTGGGATTCGTGAGCATCGGTACGTCGTTTTCATCGACATAGTCGGCGCCCTTCAGGCTGTTGAGCACCAGAGAGGCCCACATGTCCTGTCCGCCTTTCGCGCCCCGCATGCTGAAGCCGTAGGTGTCGATTTTTCCATCGCCATTGGTGTCGCGGGTCAGCTTTTCGCAGGCCTCATAGAATTCCTGCATATTGGTGGGATAATTGAGCCCGACCTCTTTGAAGTGGTCGGCGCGGCAGTAGAGATAGAGTACCACGTTGCAGAACGGCAGGCTGTACAGCCGATCCTGTCTTGCATAGGCGGTATCCATTTCCGCTTTCGGAATCTCAGGGAGCACTTCCCATTTGCTCACCTCGTCCGTGAGGTCCTCGAGTGCGTTCATTCCCTTCAGCTCTGTCAGCCAGGAAGGATACATCTTGAAAACATCGGGGCCCGTGTTGGAGCTCATCGCAGTGATCAGCTTGTCGTGGTAGCTGCTCTGCGGAATGGATTCAAATTTGACATTGATATCCGGAGCATATTCCTTCCACTTGCTCTCCAATATGTCTTTATGCATGCCTTCCAGATCTTCCCAGTACCAGAATGTGAGATTTACCGGCTCTCCAGATGTTCCTGAAGCCGCAGGTGTGCCGGACGATGAGGAATTGGGTGCGCAGCCGCCCAGGGCCGATAAGGCCATCACGGCGGAAAGGGACAATGCCAACCATTTTCTCTTCATTTCTATACCTCCTGATCATTATTTATAAAAACAGCTTCCTGTTTTATAGGTCATTCTCGAAACAGTCCTTGATGTAATGGAGTCCCTGCCGAAGCAGCTGCATACGGCCCAAAAAGGAAACGTCCTGTTCCAGGTTCCTCCAGATTCTCATGTTCTGAGAGGCTTCGCCCAGAAACATCAGAAAGCTTTCGATCGTGACGGAGCCGTCGTAGCTGGTTTCCCGCAGGGCCTTCCCGATTTCGGGCCAGCAGATGCGGGCTGTATGATACGGGATTTTCCGGTTTGGCTCGCTCACATGAAAATGCCCGATCTTTCCTTTTGCGGCGCGGATCGCCGCCGGGATGTCGTCCTCCTCTATGTTCATGTGGAACACGTCGGCCAAAAGCTTACAGTTGGGGCTTTCCACACACCGGCAGAAATCCATGCCCTCCGCCAGCGTGTTGATGAGATAATGCTCAAAGCGGTTTACGACCTCTAAATTGATGGTCACTCCTTCGCTTTCCGCTGCGGGCATGACGCTTCGGATGCTCTCGATGCTGCGAAGGAGGCGTTCCCGCTTTACTGTGGGATCAATGCGAAGGCTCTGGTAGTCGGCCGGCCACCGGGAGTAAACGATTCCCCCCAGCATGGTTCCGCCCGCTTTGGCAATCCTGCGGATGGCGAGGCGAAGATAATCCTGTGCGAGCTGGCGCGGTTCCTCTTCCGGCGCGCTCATTTCATAGCCCTCTGGAAAACGGAAAGTATAAATTGCCTGCACGCCCGTTTCTTTCTGCGCCTGCCGGATCTGTTCGCAAAACCGCTCGTCACTCGCCAGTATGCTGTCGGGGATCCGAGTTTCAAAGGTTTGTGCGCCGAGCTCCGCCGCCTGTGCCATATGCATCGCCAGCTGCTCTGCGTCGTACTCCGGCCCCCAGCATCCAAGATGTACGCCATACCGCATTCCGATTCCCTCCCCCGTGTGTGTTTTCCTCTCTTGTTCCACATTTTATCTATTTTTGCGGACTTACACAATGAAATTTTACAGCATCATTGACAACTATTTACACGAATCAAAATTCGGCGGCGGGAAAACAGGAACATTTTTACGAATTTGCGTGACTATTTTCCGTTTTTTCTATTCACCTTGCTTTTTTTCACCGAAATCATATAATGATCGGTAGAAAGAAATCACGAAGCGATTGGAAACGGAACAGAAAAAGCAACCGTTTCTTCTGCAAAGGAGGGTATGGTACCGTAGCTGCAGGCGGCCTTTGTACCGCCAATTGATAAAATATACCACAACGGCCGCTCTGTGCCTGTGGTATAATCAATACAAAACGCAGAAACGCTCAGGGTGGGGTGCTTCACCGCCGGATTTACCGTAAGGATTGGTGCATATGTTCGCAAACAGAAGCCTGAAAAGCAAACTTTTTTTCTGCCTGTTCGTCTTTCTTGTGCTCCCGTATTTAGCGCTGAACGCTGTCTTTTACGCCGCGGCGGAATCGATCATCCATGAAAAAATCATCAACTCCACAACCAAGGCGCTCAAGCAGACCTGCTTGAACATTGAGGGAGTCGTTTCTTCCATTGTGACAGGCTCGAATGTGATCGCGCGGACAGACTGGGTCGCACAGGGTTTAGTCAGCCCCCCCGCCGACGCTTTGGGCAGAACCCGCCTGCAAATTGAAATCAACACCTTGTTTCAAAGCGTGCAGAGCAACATTCTGCCGGTGGAGAGCGAAATTTTGATGGTGTCCGTCGGCGGAGAGATTTATTCCACAGCGCTGCGGGATCCTGATCGCGCCGACGCGGCTCTCTCCTCCGTCTGGTACGGCCAGACCCTGGAACGCAGCTATTTTTATAACTGGCATCAGTTACATAACAGGGATTTGGGGCTGATGGGAGGAGAAAATGCAGAGGTGATCGTCATGTCACGCGCCGTCAGAGATTCCTCCGGGAAAGTCTGCGGCGTTCTGGCCATCGCGATCGATAAGAGGGTCTTTTCCGAAATCTTTTCCAACCTCGCTTCAGACCGTCAGGAAAGCTACATCATTACCGAAGCGGATGGCAGCATTGTGCTTTCTTCCCGGCGATTTTTCGTTTCCGAAGCCTTCGCGCCTTATTTTCAGCAGATTTTGGACAGGCGCAGCGGTTCTTTCTCTTATTACGACAGCTCCGATCAATATCTCGTGAATTTTATGAGCATCGATCCCCTCAACTGGAGAATCGCCGTGTTCTCCCCGCATCGGTATGTGTTTTCCGAAATCGATCAGCTACGCACCAAGACCATTTCGCTGCACATCCTTTTCCTGGTTCCCTTCTCGGTTATCGTGATCGCCCTGTTCTATCGCTTTCTGCGTCCGCTTTCCGCGCTCATGACATTGATCCATCGGGTGCAAAAGGGAGACCTCTCCCGGCGGGCCCCCGTCACATCGAAGGATGAGCTTGGCGTTTTGACCGAACACTTCAATACCATGCTGGATAACGTCGGCCGCCTGATCGAGGAAAATCAGCAAAAGCAGCTTCGTCTGGCGGAGCAGGAGAAAGAAAAAGAGGCAATGCGGTATCTGGTTCTGTATTCCCAGATCAACCCGCACTTTTTGTTCAACACCCTGAACAACATCAAGTGGATGGCCCTGATCAACCACGACCGCGTCGTGGCGGACAGCATTTCGAAGCTGGGGCATTTGCTGGAGGCCAGCATTCGGAACACCCAAGACGAAATCACGCTGCGGGAAGAGCTGTCTTATCTGGAGAGCTATGCGCACATCATGCTACTGAGCCAGCCGGGCAAATTCAAGCTGCATTTCGACGTCGCACCGGAGGTGATGGAGTGCAGAATCTTAAAGCTTCTGCTGCAGCCGCTGGTGGAAAACAGCATCATACACGGGTTCCAAAACAAGGCGGAGAACGGGGAAATCATCATCACCGCGGCGCGGCGCGACGGTAACCTTGTCATTGAGGTATCCGACAACGGGGTAGGCGTGCAGGAAATGGAGCTGGACGGTATTTTAAGCCGGAAGCTGCCGATGAACAAGCTTGGCGTCAACAACACCAACCAGCGCATCCGCCTGTATTACGGCGAGCAGTTCGGCATCCAGATCACCCCAAACACGGACGGAGGAACTCTTGTGACCGTTACTCTGCCATTCCATATCCAAAAAGAGGAGGCGAATTCAGATGTATAAGGTATTGATCGCTGATGACGAACCGTTGGTGCGGATCGGGCTGGCTTCCTCAATTCCCTGGAAGGAGCTGGATCTGGCGCTTGTAGGGGAGGCCTCCAACGGAAAAGAGGCGCTCGCGCTGATCGAAGCCTATGAGCCGGACATTTTGCTGCTGGACATCGGAATGCCCGTCATGGATGGAATCCGCCTGCTGGAAATCCTTAAGGAGCGCAAGTATGCCGTTCAAACGCTTGTGCTGAGCTGCCACAATGAGTTTGAATATGTCAAACAGGCCTTGAAGCTGGGCGCTTTTGATTATATCCTCAAGCTTTCTCTGGACGTTGACGAGCTGACCCGTCAATTAAAACAGATCAAAGAGAATCTGGGAGAACATTCCGCAGATACCTTCCGCCAGGATAAAAAAGTGATCAACGATTATCTTTATCGGTTCCTGAACTATCTTCCGGAAGCCTCTCCTCTTCCTGCGGAGGTGCAGGAAGTCCTCGCGCAGACGGAGCAAAACGAAAATGATCTTTTGATGATCGAGATGCGGCGGCCATGTGAACGGTCAGAGACCTACTCCAATATTCTGCGTGAGGTCGCTTTGCAGACGCTTGGGCCGGAACAGCCGTGGTATTACTGCATACTGGACGCCTGCAAGGTGCTGTTCATCATTCCCGGGCAACCCGAAGCCCAGATCGAATTGTTGATCCACCGTATTTTTGATATGCTGCACGCCTATCTCAGCAGCCAGTTTCATATCGGCGTCAGCGCGCCCTTTACAGGAATTTCGAAAATATATGAAGCGGTGCGGCAGGCGGATACCGCTCTGCGCCACGGCTTTTACACCCCGAACCAGAGCGTTTTCTTTTTTACGAAGGAACCTCGATACGTCATGAATTCCCTGATCAGCAGCTCGCTGGAAAAAAGTATTTATCAGCAGATAGAGCTTGGGAATTTCGATGAGGTAAAAAGGATGGTGCTGGAGATCATCGATGAGAACCTGGAAAAAAAGACGCTGCACCCCAGTGTTCTACTGGGGAATATGATCGAGATCACGGGGCTTTTCGCAAAGTATCTGCGCACATTTGACCTGATGCTCCCGGACCTTTCCGAAGAGTACGAGCACTTTTTTGAGCAGATTCTGAAATATCGCAGCATCTTTGCGCTTCGCGAGGGTTACGAGCGGTTTCTGGACTGCTATGCGCAGCGGGTGAGCCAGCTCAAAAAGAGCGGCAACCGCGACGATATTGTAAAAGCAAAGGTCTATATTCAGGAAAATTTCCGAAAGCAGCTTTATCTGGAGGATGTCGCTAGATACGTCAATATGAGCAAGAATTATTTCAGCTGCATCTTTAAAAAAGAAACCGGCTTCAGCTATGTGCATTACCTGAATTCCCTGCGGGTGGAGGAGGCCCAGCGGCTGTTCCAGACCGGTTCGTTCAAAATCTACGAGGTGGCTGAAA
This sequence comes from Faecalispora jeddahensis, assembly GCF_000577335.1. Lineage (GTDB taxonomy): Bacteria > Bacillota > Clostridia > Oscillospirales > Acutalibacteraceae > Faecalispora > Faecalispora jeddahensis. The sequence continues at coordinate 57,768 of NZ_CBYL010000017.1, forward strand.
TGGTAGGCTATAACAATACCAACTACTTTTATAAGACCTTTAAAAAATTTACCGGCTATAACCCGAACGATTTTCGAAATAATCTAAGCAGATAACATGCTCTGCGGCAGACAACCAGATTTAACAAACATTGCGAAAAAGGCTCCCGGCCATAGGATTTCTCCTATGGCCGGGAGCCTTTTTCGGGCTGCCGCGGCGCTGCTTCTGGGGTCAGCTGCACTTGCGGAGTTCAGTTGCATCCGGCGAATGCGCTCCTTCTTTTTTTGCTGTTCCCGGCAACATATCGTACAAGCGGCCCGGCATACGCTGTAACGAATATCCAAAAGGGAGTGGCGCGAATGCTGACGGTAAAACAGCTCGAGGAAATGAGCCGGTTAGAGATGGATCAAATAGACAGGAATCAGTTGGCCGATATTCAGGGGATTGAGATCGATCCCGCGATGCCGCTGGAAGCACGAATGGAAAGCTATCTGGAGCAGGTCAAAAATCCGTATTGCTTTTTGTGCGGGAATACCGTCATTCGCGTGCGGTTTGCCCCCGACGGCGACACGCTGCAGAACAAGCTGGAGCACTTTTTCGTCAGCTTGAAAAAAACCTGAGTGCAGAAGCCGAAAAAATGATGGCAGGGTTCGCTTTTACGATGGCTTGATAATGTGAGACAGAGGAGGGAGGGATCATGGCCCGCGTCAGAAAAAACGGCGCCCCTAAAGACCGTGTTTTATGGAACGCCGCTTTGTATATCCGGCTCTCCAGAGAGGATGGAAACGACGAAAGCTACAGCGTAAAAAACCAGCGGCAGCGATTGATGGAGTATTTGGAAAACCGCATGCTCCGCGAAGAAATGCGCCTGGCCGGCATCTATGTGGACGATGGCTGCACAGGCACGGACAGTGACCGGGAAAGCTTTCAGCGCATGCTGGAAGAGATTGATCAAGGGATCGTCAACTGCGTGATCGTCAAAGACCTGTCGCGTCTCAGCCGTAACGATTGGGAATGCAAAAGATACCTGCAGCATCTGTTTGTCGTGAAAGATGTGCGATTTATCTCTCTGGAGCTTCCGAAATTGGATAGCTTTGAAAACCCGGATGAAGTTTATGAAATGGGTGTTTCGATCCAAAGCATGTACAACGAAAATCACTGCCGGGAAACCTCCATCAAAGTACGGGGAACCTTCAACATGAAGCGCGGCAGGGGGGAATTTATCGGGGCCTTTGCGCCATATGGCTACAGAAAAGACCCGGATGACAGGCATCGGCTTCTGGTGGATCCTCCGGCTGCGGATATTGTCAAGGATGTTTTTTACTGGTTTGTGCGGGACGGCATGAGCAAAATCGGGATTGCGAAAAAGCTGATCGGCATGGGAATCCCTTGCCCCGCTGCCTATAAGCGGCAGAACGGGATGAAATACCACAACCCTGCCATTAAAAACAAGGAGCCGTTGTGGTCTGCCCGCAGCATTACCGCGATCCTTACCAACCAAATGTACTTGGGGCATATGGTGCAGGGCAAGCAGAAGGTAAAAAGCTATAAGGTACATACACGCATCAACATACCCGAAAATGAATGGTTTATTGTGGAGGACACGCATGAGCCGATCATAGACGAGGAAACCTTTGATCAGGCGCAGATGCTGATGCAAAAAGACACGAGAACCGCCCCGGGTGCCGGGCGGCTGTACACCTTTTCCGGGTTTCTGCGCTGTGCCGACTGCGGCAAAGCAATGGGGCGCAGAACCTCGAAGCATCTGGTGTACTACGCCTGCAAAACGAATCTCACGCAGGGGCAGTGTACCCGGCATTCCATCCGGAACGATGTCTTGGAAAGGGCCGTTTTAAAAACCATTCAAAAACAAGTCGCGCTGATCAACGATATGGCGCAGCTGATCGACGACATCAACAATGCCCCGGCTCCGCGTGACGTTTCCAATCGACTGGCTGCTTCTCTCAGGCTGCAAAAGCAGGAGCTTGAAAAGATTTCGGGCATCAGAACAGGGCTTTATATAGATTGGAAAAACGGCGATATTACCCGCGAAGAATACCGCCGCATGAAAAAAGAGTTCGAGGATAAGGAACAGCAGCTCAGGCGGGATATAGCCGGCCTGGAGAAAGAAAATCAGGGTATGGCGCAGGATGCCGCCGAGCCCTGCTTTGATGCTTTCCGCAGGCACAACAACCTGGGCCACCTTGATCGTGGTATTGTCGCCGGGCTGATCAAAGCGATTCATATTCATGAGGGCGGCGGCATCACAATCGAATTTAATTTTGCAGACCCATACAAGCGCATAGCGGAGCTGATTGAAAACCGCGGAGAAGAATAAATCGTTGTAAAGAACTACAGCAGCGGAGAAGTACACGGTTTGATGGATTCTCGTTTTGATTTGCCTGGGGTTGTCATAAAATACAGGCGGCCACCGGTGCCACGGGCGCAACAGGCGCTACCGGACCTACAGGTCCTACCGGCCCTGCGGGCCCCGCGGGCGCAACAGGAGCCACGGGCGCTACCGGTCCCACCGGACCTACCGGCGCAACAGGTGCAGCGGGCGCGATCGGACCTGAAGGTCCTACCGGCCCCACAGGCCCTGCGGGCGCAGTAGGCGATATCGGCCCCACCGGTCCTACCGGACCGACTGGTCCCACTGGACCTACCGGACCCACTGGCCCGACAGGCGCTGGTGCGGTTATTCCCTTTGCTTCGGGTATTCCCGCAGTATTGACTACAGTTCTGGGTGGATTGGCAGGTACGACCACTGCCGTTGGGTTCGGTAACTCAGCCACGGGCTTGAGTGTGGTTGGCGGTACAATTGATACCACCGGTGTCACCAACATGGCCTTCTCCGCCCCGCGTGACGGCACAGTAACGGCCATCGCGGCTCAATTCAGCCTTTCTGTAGCGGCGACTCTGGTTGGTTCCACTGTTACGCTCACAGCGCAGTTGTACTCTGCTCCCGCCGCGAGCAACACCTTCGCACCGGTAGCGGGTGCGCTTGTCACATTGGCTCCCCCGCTTACTGGAGTGGTTGCCATCGGTACGAACAGCAGCGGCTTAGCAACTGGTCTTGCAATACCGGTTGTAGCTGGCACCCGCCTCATGCTGGTCTTCTCGGCAGCGGTAACTGCAGGTATCGACATCGCCACGGCCATCACAGGCTTTGCCAGTGCTGGGCTTACAATCGAATAACACGCAGACCTTTTCTCTGGAGGCTCGGATTTTTCCGGGCCTCCTTTCCTTTAGGAATTCCTCCGCCAATCCGACTCTCTGCGGCCGGACGAATTTTCTTTTCCGTAACAGAGAATTTGGAAGCCGATCAGGCTGATCACACAATCTTTTTCAGCAGCAGCAGCCAAAGACCCTGCCGGGACGGTACCTTCCGCCGCGACAGGGTCTTTTTTCTGTGCAGTTTGATTATTTTTTAGATTCCTTGTTTTAGAAGAATTTAGAGAAGCAGTTTCTACAAAATATTACACAGATCAATTTATATTGGTAGCACCTTAACGCGAAATGCAGGTTATAAAATTTGCAAAACCTGTTATTTAAAGTTTTAGTGAGCAGTTTTGTACATCCTCCTTAAAAAATCAGGCTTTTTATCAGATCTTTCTTCTGGGGTTTTGTATATTCCACAATATACTTTTTTTCATCCAGGCCTTTTTATTAGCTCTGATTAAAAATGATTTTTTACGTTATTTTTTGCCGTAAAATTTCTTTAGAGAGTCGATCAGCTGGAAATTTCACAAACGGAAGAATAATGAATTTATTTTATGCAAATACCATAAACTATATTTCTGTTATCAAAATTTATTAAGGCAATAATTTTGTTTTGATTCCTTTATTATGTGAATAGAACATCATTTGTATATTTAGTCTTGATGGAAGGGATTATTTTGAAGTTCATTGGTAAAAACGCACATACTTTGGTTGACAGAAAAATAACCCGGTGTTATCATTAGCGTGAAATTGATCCAAAAGAACCTTGTAGAAGAAAATCGGGAGCAATTTTAGCAAATCAATTTCGGTTTCTTTTGGACAAGCTTGATAAGACTTTTGTGTTTTTGATACTCCCTGGTTTTCATTTCTGCACTGGCTGGCAGTGCGGGCAATCCCTTCCGCTTTTCGCGGCTTTCATTTTCAAAAACAGAGAACACAGTCTGGAAGGATCGGCTGAGTTCTTTGTTTTCTCTCTGATAAACAGAACTGCAAATTATCCTTTCGCCGGTTGGCGGATGTGCAAGTGCCGGGAAAGGCGGGGCCGGCTTTTCCCGGCACTTGCGGCGGAATACAGATGCGGCGGCGTCTTTTTGTGCTTTTCTGTTTTTAGAGAATACAGCTATTACATAAGTATAAGGGAGAGAGATTTTGTGGAAGTATCTTTTGACGTAATGCAAAGCTGCGCGATTGCAGCCCTGGTGGTTTTGCTCGGCCGGGGACTCGTCAAGCGCGTCAAGTTTTTGCAGACCTATTGTATTCCGGGCGTTATCGTATGCGGACTGATCGTCAGCATCGTGTTGTCCTTACTGAAGAATGGCGGAATTTTGACTGTAAACTTTGATGTAAAGGTGCTCAAAGAGTTCTTTATGGACATCTTCTTCACCGCCGTCGGTCTGACCGCTTCTGCCAAGCTGATTAAAAACGCGGGCGGTAAGCTGCTGATTGGTATTACCATTACGACGATTGGGTCCATTCTGGCTCAGGACGCACTGGGTGTTCTTTTGACAAAGCCGCTGGGCCTGCACCCTCTGCTTGGCCTTGGCCTGGGTTCGCTGTCTCTGATGGGCGGCGTAGGCACTGCCGGTGCGATCGCCCCTCTGTATGAGGAGCTGGGCGCCGCCAACGCGACCGTCATCAGTGTTATGGGCGCTACCTTCGGCATGATCTTCGCCAGCCTGATTGGCGGCCCTGCTTCCCGTTTCCTGATCAAGCGCTACAAGCTCAGCGCAAACAAGAACGAAGTGGACGCCAGCAAGCAGAGTGATACCGAAGTGACTCCGCTGGATACCAAGAGTCTGATGGGCAGCGTCTGCCTGGTTGTCATTTCCGCCGGCCTTGGCTCTTATATTGCAATTGCGCTGGGGAATGTTCCTTCCATCGAGTTTCCCTATTTCGTCGGCTGCATGCTGGGCGGCGTGATCATCCGCAATATTCTCGACCACACCAGCTATGAGGTAAACGAGGCAGAGGTAGACGTTATTAACTCCATTACCCTCGATCTGTTTATCGCGATGACCATGATGACCATCGATGTGACAAAGCTCGCTGATGTGGCCGGTGCGTTCGTTGTGGTTCTGGCCAGCCAGATCATCCTGATGTTCCTGTGGGTATGGCTTGTCACCTATATGGTGTGCGGCAGAGACTACAACGCCGCCGTTATGGCCGCCGCCCATGTTGGTATCGGCCTGGGTTCCGGCCCGAACGCCATGGCGAACATGCGCGCCGTTATTTCTGAATACGGCCCCGCGAATGTGGCCTGGGTTGTGTTTACCCCCTTTGCGCTGATCGTGCTTGACATTGTCAACCCGATCTTCTGCACGATTGTGGCCCCGTTTGTGGCAGGTCTGTAAACTGCTTACAAGCACTTTCCTTGTTTGGTATCGAATTCGTTCCTGAATCCTGCCAGGCACAATAGAAATTTGGTGAACAAGAGACAGGCCCTGAGCGGGTCTGCCTCTTGTTTTTTCTTTTGTTCCGGAAGGTGCGGCCGGCAGGAATAATGGACAAACGAGATCTCATACGATGATACCAGATCGCGCGTTCAACACCACAGCAAAGGGGGAGTTGCCTAACGTCTTACTTGGTCTGCGTATATGCCATTTGTAAAAATGAGGAACAGTTTGTAGACCGGTGGATGGATTCTATGCGGGAGGCGGATCAAATTATTGTAACCGACACCGGATCCACCGACGGCACCGTACAGCGTCTGCGTGATAAAGGGGCCGTGGTGTATGAGGAGGTTGTCCGGCCCTGGCGGTTCGATCGCGCGCGCAATCTCTCGCTGTTTCACGTTCCCGAAAACGCAGATATCTGCGTTTGCACCGATCTTGATGAGGTGCTTTCTCCCGGATGGCGCGCCGCTTTGGAGCAGTCCTGGCGGCCGGATACGACCCGCGCCAAATACCTGTATAACTGGAGCCACCATGCAGACGGCTCCCCGGATCTTCAGCTGTATTACACGAAGATCCATTCCCGGCAAGAGTTCTTCTGGAATTACCCGGTTCATGAGTATTTGGTCTATACCGGCCCCATGCCGGAGCACATCGTTTTTGTGGAAAACATGGTACTCGATCACTATCCCGATCCTATTAAATCCCGGGGCTCTTATCTGCCTCTGCTGGAAACCGCCGTAGAGGAAAATCCCACGGACACCCGCATGCTGTATTATCTTGGCCGCGAATATTTGTACAAGAAACAGTGGCAAAGCTGCATTGACACAATGAAGAGGTATCTCGCCCTCTCCCGATGGGAAGAAGAACGCAGTGCGGCAATGCGCTGGAGCGCCTACTCCTGGAACATGCTGGGGAAACCGCGGGAGGCCGCGCGATGGTATCTGCGCGCGATCGCTGAAGCACCCCAAATGCGCGACCCTTACGTGGAATTTGCACAGCTGGCCTACCAGCAGAAAAACTGGCCCCTGGTGTACTGTTTAACCCGGCAGGCGCTTTCCATTCTGGAGAAATCAAAGAATTTTGCCAATATGGGCTATGCCTGGGATCACACTCCGGAGGATTTGTGCTCGATCGCCTGCTGGAATCTGAAGCTTATGGATGAAGCCCTGGAGCATGCGCGCCGTGCGGTGGAGCTGAACCCCGACAACGAGCGCCTGAAGAAAAATCTGCAATTAATCTTAACCGCCATGGAGAAAGCTCCCCCGGATTGATCGTCCGAGTATCTTTCCGACCAATTTCCCCAATGTTCCTCCAAAGTCTTTCCGCCGGAGTATCTCTGTGCGGAAAGACTTTTCTTTTTGATATCGTCGGGAATTGTACGGCTGCAAAATGATTTTCAATAGTATCGAGGGACAATAGGCTGGAAGGTTTATTTTACTTTCTGTGTTGGTCTTGCAAAATCAGTCCATAATGATAGTAAAGGATGTGCTTCCTTTGCTGCGCCTGCCTTTTTGCCTTGCACGATTTTCCGCCGGCTGCATGTTTTTCGGCAAGTATTTTTCTTTTGATTGCAGGTATTGACATTTTGATTGTTTTTTAATATCATTAAATCATATAGTATAAGTATGAAATGAGGTTTTGCTTCATGAGGATTTCTGCCAAGGGCCGTTATGCTCTTGCCGCAATGGTCAGCATGTCTGAATCCTATGCGAGCGGAGAATATATTACCGTTATCAGCATTTCGGAAAAGCTGGGAATCTCTAAAATTTATCTGGAGCAGGTTTTTTCTCTTTTGAAAAGGGGCGGGCTCGTCAACTCCATCAAAGGAGCACAGGGCGGGTACCAGCTGTCGCGAATGCCGCGGCAGATCACAGTGTATCAGGTACTGTCCGCTGTGGAGCTTTCGCTGTTTGAGCCGGCGGAGGATACCGTGGTGGAGAAAGCCCCGGACATTGAAAAAGCTATGCGCCTGAGCGCGTTTGAAAAGCTGGACAAGGCCGTCGCCGACGCCCTTTCCGCTGTCACGCTGGCGGACCTGGCCACAGAAGCCGAGCGCCACCGTGAGGAAAACACCTTTATGTTCTATATTTAAGGTTTGATCACCCCCCGGCCGCTTTGGCCGGGTCATCAAAAGCCGGGATGGCTTCCCGGCTGACACACCGCGGCTCTGCCCCAGGGCAGGGCCTGTTCTTACAAGCAGGAGCATTTTTATGGAATTCAATACGATTTGTGTACACGGTTCTTCTCATTCCTATGATAAAACCGGTTCGGTTTCCGTGCCGATTTTTCAAACCGCTACCTTTGCTCACCCCGGCGTGGGGCAGAGTACCGGGTATGATTATTCACGGGTGCAGAACCCGACTAGAGAGTACCTGGAGGAGACTATGGCCCGGCTCGAGCAGGGCAAAGAGGCGCTGGCGTTCTCTTCCGGCATGGCGGCGATTTCCGCGGTCATGGAGCTGTTTTCCCCCGGTGACCACATTATTTGTTCCGATGATCTGTACGGCGGCTCGCACCGCCTGTTTCACCATATCAATGCGAAGAACGGTCTTTCGTTCACGTCGGTGAACACCTCGTATCTTGAGCAGATCGAGGCTGCCATCCGGCCGGAAACGAAGGCCCTCTTTGTAGAGACCCCCACCAATCCCATGATGCAGGTGACCGACCTGAGAAAAACGGCGGAGCTTGCGCACGCTCATGGGCTTTGGCTCATTGTGGACAACACCTTTTTGACCCCGTACCTGCAGCGCCCCCTGACTCTGGGAGCGGATATTGTGGTGCACAGCGGCACCAAATACCTTGGCGGGCACAACGACGTTCTGGCCGGCTTTGCGATCGCAAACGACCCGCAAATCTGCGAGCGGCTGCGCTTTGTTTATAAAAATACCGGGGCGTGCCTTTCCCCGTTCGACAGCTGGCTTTTGATCCGCGGGATCAAAACGCTGCCCCTGCGCATGGATCGTCAGGAGCAGAATGCCGGAAAAATCGCCGTATGGCTCACCAAGCAGAGCAAGGTGCGTCAGGTGTTTTATACCGGTCTGACCGATCATCCGCATTACGCGCTGTCCAAACAGCAGGCCAGCGGTTTCGGCTCGATGATCTCGTTTGAGGTGGACAGCCGCGAAACCGCCGAGCGCATCCTGAACCGGGTGAGTCTGATTCACTTTGCGGAAAGCCTTGGCGGCGTGGAAACGCTGATCACCTACCCGATGCTGCAAACGCACGCGGAAATCCCCGCAGAGGAGCGCGAGGCCAAAGGCATCACGGACAAGCTCCTGCGCCTTTCTGCCGGGATCGAGGACGCCGACGACCTGATCGCCGACCTGGACTATGCCCTTGGGCAGGACTGATGCCCGATTTGTTATGCTGATTCACCGGACAGGAGGAACCCTATGTCTTTTGATACCATATATGACCGCAAAAACACCAATTCACTGAAATACGATTGTGCCGCCCGCTGTGGAAAGCCCGAGGGGCTGCTGCCGCTTTGGGTGGCCGATATGGATTTTCCGGCGCCGGAGTGCGTGAACGAGGCGCTGGAAGAGCGCTGCCGGCACGGAATCTACGGATACTCGGAGCCGGACGAGCGCTATTTTCAGGCGCTGCAAAACTGGTTTTCCACACGTCACGGCTGGAATGTGGAAAACGGATGGCTCATTAAAACACCGGGCGTTGTGTTCGCGCTGTGCGCGGCCATCCGCTCGCTGACCCAGCCCGGCGACGCCGTGCTGATCCAGACCCCGGTTTACTATCCTTTTACGGAGTCCATTCTCGCCAACGACCGGCGGCTGGTTCGCAATTCGCTGGTCTATCAGGCTGGCGGCTATTCTATCGACTTTGAGGATTTTGAGAGAAAGATCGAGAGCGAGAAGATCAAGCTGTTTCTGCTGTGCAATCCCCACAACCCGGTGGGACGTGTATGGACGGAGCAGGAGCTGGTGCGGATGGGCGAAATTTGCCTGCAGCACGGCGTGACCGTGGTTTCCGATGAAATCCACGCGGATTTCGCGTATCCCGGGCACCGGCATCTGGTGTTTGCGTCCCTGCGGCCGCAGTTCGAGCAGATCACGATCACCTGCACCGCGCCGACCAAAACGTTTAATTTGGCGGGCTTGCAGATTTCGAATATTCTGATCCCCAATCAAAGCCTTCGCCGTGCTTTCCGCGCGGAGCTGGATCGCGCCGGATACAGCCAGGCCAACGTGATGGGCCTGATTGCCTGCCGGGCCGCGTATGAAGGCGGCGCTCAGTGGCTGGACGACCTGAAAGAGTACCTTGTCGGCAATCTGGGTTTTGTGCGCGAATACCTGCGCGAGCATATTCCGTCGATTCGTCTGGTGGAACCGCAGGGAACATACCTGATCTGGCTGGACTGTTCGGCCTTGGGGCTGGATGACGACGCCCTGAATCGCCTGGTCATTGAAAAGGCAGGCTTGTGGCTCGACTCCGGCTCCATGTTCGGGGAAGAGGGCAAGGGCTTCCAGCGCATCAATATCGCCTGCCCGCGCGCGGTGCTTCGGCAGGCGCTGGAGCAGCTCGCGCATGCGGTAGCTGAACTATAAATTTTATTTATTACTTAGAGATGGCCTGCGTTCTTTGGAGCGCAGGTCGTTTTTTTATTTGGTTGGCGGTTCAAGGGCGGATTTTCTTATTGGGATGCTTTTTCTATCTGACAGATGTTTTTCGTTTGAGAAAGAATGGGACATCTTAGCGAATTTTTTGCAATATCGGACAGATGCGGTCTATCTGCTGGCGCAGGGAATGCCCTTATGCCGAGGCGGGGGAGTTGCTTGTTTTTTAGTAAAGTAGGTAGACTGGGTTTCTTTTTCTGTAGGGTTCTTTATAATGTGCGTGATAATGTGCGTGAAAGCGCAGTTTGCCTGCGGGTGTCCCCGCGTGGGATTCCGCTTGCGCAAGCTTGCCCCTCGTGCCGGGGCGGGCACTTACTTTCTTTGCGAGGCGGATTAAAATAAGAAGTGCAACAGAGTAAAAAGGGCCCATAAGAGAGGCCGTTGTGGTACAGTAGGAATTGATAAGATCACTACTGGAAAGGCGGCGCCCCTTATGAGCTACCACCATCTTACACTGAACGAGCGAAAAAAGCTATCCCTCCTGTGGCGGGAAAAGAAAAATATCCGGCAAATAGCCACGGCATTAAAACGAAGCCCCAGCACAGTCAGCCGTGAATTGAAACGGAACATTTCTCATGACAGAGATAGACTGGTCTATCGGCCGGTTAATGCAAACAGAAAGTATCAACGTCGCAAGCGGCAGGAGCGAAAGGGAAAATACCAGAAGGTCAGATTGTGCGAATATGTGCAGGAAAAGCTGTTGTTAACTTGGTCGCCCGAGCAGGTTTCAAACCGGGTTCGGCAGGATTATCCCGCTGAACCGCTCATGCGTATCTCTCACACGACGATCTACCGATGGCTTCATAAAGAGCGTTTGGCTCAGTCGGCCAGCATTCACCTACGGCATGAAGGGCGCCAGCATGGAGAACGCCGCGGAAAGCTTCTTGGAATCCAAACCTTGAAACAGCGTGGCCGAGAGATTTGGCGCAGGGAACGGATCGGGGATTGGGAGCTGGATACGATTATCTCCAGCAGCAAAGAGAGCCAAGCCGGG